>JAHEYU010000085.1 GCA_023251435.1 Bacteroidota bacterium | reverse complement strand
AGGTGAAAGTTTAAGAAAAAAACGGTAAAATTGTCAGTCATTCAAGTTCTCTGAACCATAATCCTTGTGGGGGGTCAACATCACCGGACAAGGGGGGTCAGCATCGCCGGAATATCCAGCTTCGGCCTGATAAGTAAAAGTTTTAGCTGATTTATTATCATCACCAGTCCATAAAATATTTTCGCCGCTTATAGCACCCGAACCATATACGCTCCATTTTTTTGAAGCATCGTTACCCCATGCATTTTTAGGATGAATTGTACCGTGAACAATAGCGTTTCCGGGAATATACAATACTTTATTTGATTGTATTGTGTAAGGAGTTCCAATGTTATGAATACCGGGTTTAAAGTAAATCGTATCCCATTTGGTATAATCTGTCGGTATGGCCTGGCCTGGATTCAGAGAAATAACCCTTGGATTTGTTGATTTAGGTTCTTTATATACCGGATTACCAAAAAGTGATATAGTATGAATTTTTGGTCCGGAATAGTCCATTCCGGTATATTTATCTTCCATTTGGCCATCAATATCAACATTAACGTTGGCAGGTTTATCAAAGACAATATATGCTTTTCCATTTACTATCGTTGCAGCAGACGCATGTCCAACGGGCCTTACCATAGCCTTTATTATAGCAGCTCCTCCAACTTTCGAAATTTCAACTTCAACCGAGGTACCTGAAAACTCAAAAGCGATAAATGAGGCACTCCAACCATCGAGCATCTTAAAATAGCCATTATCGGCACCTGTAGGCGGTGAGTTTTCATCCGGATTGTTTTTACATTTTGTTTGAATAGCAAAAGCATCTTTCCACTCGTCAGTACCAACCTGCCTCACACGGCACACATATTTATCAGAAGGAGTCCGGCCCGGAATATCAGGAAAAGTAATCAACTTCTGGGCTTGCAGAGTATTTGTATAAAACAGAATGCTTAGTAATACTGAAAAATAGACTAGAAAAGATTTCATATAAATAACAACTTATATTTTTGATTAATTTTTTTCTGTTTTCAAAACTTCCCGAATAATACAATAGGCTCCTTCCCATAATTACATCAGGGAAGGAACCTATAAAGAACCACTTAAATCAAACTATACAATTTAATAAGCTAATACAGACTAATTATTGAATTTCAAAATTACACTCTGCTATAAGACCAATGAGATAAAAATTGTCCATAATGGGTAACATTCAGTTCAGATTTGGTAATGTGTTACCATTCTTGTTATTTTTCTTTCGAAATATATTTCAAATGCGCATCGAGCGCTTTAGCCAAACGATTTGCCACTTCGGGATACTGATCGATTACATTCACCGATTCGCCAATATCGTTTTTAAGGTTATACAAAGTTGCACCTTCACTTTTTCTGGTGGTCGCCTTCACCTGAAAAACCTCCTTTTTGTGGTATTTCCAGTCGCCCGATCGGACAGCTTCTCCCTGAAATACCAGAAAATAATTGTCATGTGGCGTTTTTGCTCCTTTTTCCCCTTTCCAGAGATTCACAATGTTTTTGCCATCTAGTTCTGTGTCAGGAAGTCTTGCGCCAGTGATTTTTGCCAAGGTCGGTAAAATATCAATGGTCGAGGTTAATTCGTTACAAACCGAACCTGCCGGAATTTTCTTTGGCCAGCGGATAATAAAAGGAACCCGCATTCCGCCATCGAAACTGGTGAATTTTCCTTCGAAAAGCGGAAGAGCGCTTCCTGAATTGTTTTTCCCCTCGGTCAACCATGGACCATTGTCGGAGGTGTATATTACAATGGTATTCTTTTCGATGCCCAACTCTTTTAGTTGATCCAGAATTTTACCGGTATAAAAATCTATCTCTTCGATTGCATCGCCGTAAAGTCCCTGCCTGCTTTTGCCCTTAAATTCGGGAGTGGTAAAAATGGGGGTATGTGGCATCGTGTTGGCTAAGTATAGAAAGAACGGCTTTTTCGATGCTGCATTTTCCTTAATAAATTGAAGACTTTCTTCGGCATACCGTTTTGTAATGGTAGTTTGGTCGCAAGGAAATTCGACACATTCGTTATTACGCATCAAAGGAACCCTGTTTTTTAATACCTTAGGGTTATTCTCGCTAAGGTTATTTGCAAAAATTTCCCCAATTATTTTTTCTGAATATTCTTCACGAAAAAGACAATTGTCGGCGTATTTCATCCCTTTAGCCGGATACATATCGTTGCTATATGGAATTCCATAATAGGAATCAAAGCCTTGATTAGTGGGTAGAAATTCAGGTTTGTCGCCCAAATGCCATTTGCCAACTGCTGCAGTTGCATAACCATTGGTTTTGAGCATTTCGGCAATGGTTACATGCTTTGAATCCAATCCACGATCGGTATTTGGGAAAAACACCCCTTTAACCCCCACTCGCTGTGGATAGCAGCCTGTTAAAAGTGAAGCTCTCGAAGGTGAACAAACTGACGAAGCCACATAATGATCGGTAAACCGCATTCCTTCCTTAGCCAATTGGTCTACACGCGGTGTTTTAATATTTGGCGAACCATAGCAACCTAAGTCCTGGTATCCCTGGTCGTCGTTAAAAATGATGATGATGTTTGGTTTCCCGGCTGCAAAAGCTGAATAAACCAAGGGGATTTGCAACAATGCTGTAAATCCTAACGCTTTCGTTATATTCATATTTAAAGTTTTTATAGTTATTCAAAATAAAAAAAATCTGATTTCCACTCACATCTATTTCTTTATTAATTTGAATGCGTTTTGGTAACTGGTCTTTAACAGATATACCCCGTTTTTCCAATAACTGGTATTGATAGTAGTTGAACTGTTCATATTGCCTTCTGCTACTTTTCTTCCCAATAAATCAGTTATCTGATAATTTGTATCTACCTGATTATCTGATTCCAATTTCAAATCGTATGAAAAAGGGTTTGGACTTACCCTTATTTGATTGATTGATTGATTGATTTTTTTCGTGGAAGTATAAACTTCTTTCGTTTTAATTACCCGGACAAAGAAAACAGGAACTTCCTCATCGGAGTGCAACTCTAAATCGAATTTTAAAGCTTTAGGCGCAAGGTTTGATTTAATAAAAAATGTGGCAGTTCGTACCTCGTCGGTGGCAGTTGTAACAACCGATTCTGTATGAATACCTGTGTTGTTTTCGTAAAGCAACTTTAAAGTACCGGGAACACCATCATAAAACGAGACCTTAATAGCCATTTCCTTTTCGCCTCCCGGAAACATTCGGTCATCAACATCAAATCCCATCTTTTTCCCTTTTCGTGCAGTAAAATCGTAGGGTTTTTTACTATCAGCATACCAAAGATCTTTTGCCGTTGGAACTTTCATTGCCGGAGTGGTCAGATATCCGGGAACGTCGCGTTGGTATAGCCAGCGTTCTATATTCTTGACAGACCCCGCATTTCCTTCATTGGACCATGGGCTGATATAAAATTCAGACAATAAACAAAAGGCATCGGGTGTATCATCTACTTTTCGTGCCAATCCTAAACCTACATACCAGGTAAGTTCCGGATTCAGGGTATTCCCAGCGTGCATCACATAGTTACGACGCATTTGTAACATTCGAAATGAGGCAATGTAATAACGATAGGCAAAAGACTCTTTCCATCCAAAGCGCTGTTCGCTCTCGTATTCTTCATTCTCATCGCCAAAAGCAACATCTCGTTTAATAAAATCGTTATTCTCATCAATATCAACATACCTGCTGGTATTAATCGTCATGCCAAATTGAGACATTTGCACTGTCGAATTGTACATTTCAATAAAACCATGGCGTGAGCCAATGCCCATTTCACCTGCATAAGCTATCTGTGCTTTTGCGTCAGTTCCGACATACATCAGTTTATATCTGTTATTCCCGAACGCATCAGCCCATGCTTTTAAACGCTCTTTGGTGCGCTGGCTTACAATTTCGGTGCTGTATTGAGCTTCCACCGCATTATTTTTGGCATCGTAGGCTTCGAACTCCTCTCCTGCCGATCCTGAACGATAGCAAACATTTACAATTTTTAATTGTGACATTTCAAGAATTCCACTCTTTCCAAGCTCTGTAATAAACTTTACATACCGGCTGTGGTATTCGGGATTCATGATGTCCAGATTCACCGTTTGGTATTTGCCATCAATATTTCCCAGTGGTATTTTCGCAATAGCCATGTTATCCATCCATCGGGGTGCATTTTTTCTTTCGGCAAGCCATTGAGGAACTGTTCCCCCGGCAACAGGATAGGACTGAACTTCCCAACATGCAGCCAATAGCCTTAAAGTTACACCATCGTATCCAACCGAATTGTCGGTGATCAATTTACGTAGTACTTCGAAATTATAAACCCCTTCCTGGGGTTCGAGAGTTGCCCAATCGATATAAACCGAGTTTAAATTGTTACACCAAACCCTTGTAGGAGAGTTTAATCCCGGAGTGTTTTTATACCAAAAATTAGATTTATCATCAGCTTTCACATAATCGGGTAACGACCAATCCCAGCCATCAGATACTGTATTATTACTTACCCACTGTTTTTTGTAAGGAGTTTTTACTTTGTTTTCGAATTTTCCCCAATATCGCCATTGCTTTTCGGCAAAGACCCGAAAATCTACATTATTTTGGAACGCTCCCAATTCTACATTGCTGGCATTTTTAAGCTGATCGTTGCCGTTATAAGTTAATTGCATTGCAGGGATGTTCATTACGTCGCGTGGCAAAGCTATTTCGCTGCTCATTTTCACAACAAGTTCTAATCCGTTGTTACGAATAGAAACGGATGCAATTGGCGGTGCAAGATTGCCTTGAATCACCGAAAAATTGGTTTTGGTGGGTGTGCCGGTTACAATAAAACCTAAATAAACCACAATTTCGGTTGGGGCATCCGGATTTATTTCAGTCCGGTAATTGCTGCCATAAGCGTTTGCTATTGCTAACTGGCATACAACAAATGCAATAATGACTGTAAAAAAGTTTTTTTTATTATTCATTTTCTATTTTACAACGATCTATAGTTTCAACTAAAATAAAGCACAAACCGGCTTAATCCAGAGGCCCTTTTTCCTCATCTCCCGGGGTTACCCAGCCTGTACTCTTGATAGTAAATTCGCCCTTCATGAACCGTTCGTAATAATTCCACCCCTTCTCTTCCGAATACCCGTAGCTGTTAAAAATGTCACCTTTACCAAACATTCTGGGATCCTGTTGCTCTTTGAGCATGGTTTCCATTCGGGTTTTCATCTTTTGTTTGAGCTTTGCGGATTCTGGCTTTGACGCCAAATTGGTCATACATTCGGCATCTTTCGTGATATTGAAAAATTCCTCGTTCGAGTCGCGTTTTCCCATCGATAGATTCCAATAGAAGCTATTCTCACCCGATCGAAACTGACGCAGAATTTCTGTTTTGGTTGGTCCTCCATCAATGTCGAGGTATCCAATTTCGGGATTACCGGCAGGCCACAGCGATATGTCGTAGTTGTACAAATAGAGGTAATCGTTCGAAACAATTCCACGGATAGGATATCCCTGATTTTTAGGGCGACTGTAATCGTGTCGCTCTTTTCCTATTACAATCATATCGCGTTTTGGATTTACCTGACCATCCTTTTTTGAGTTAAAAATATCGGTAAGGCTCTTGCCAGGTGACTGTATTCCTGATTTTTCGATTGGAACTCCGGCCAATTCTAAAAATGTGGGGGCAAAATCGATAAAACTCACCATGTCCTTTACGGTACGCCCCGGCTTCTTAATGCCTTTTGGCCACATTACAACCAACGGAACATGGTTCGAATATTCGTATTCCTGCGCTTTACAGCGGGGGAATGGCATCCCGTGATCCGAAGTCACTACAATGATTGTATTTTCGAGTAACCCACGTTTTTCTAACGATTCCAGCATTCGTTCCAGGTGAGAATCTACATATTCTATTTCAAGTGCATAGTCGAGCATGTCGTTTCGAACTATTTCGTTGTCGGGCCAGAATGCCGGAACAGAGTCGATGTCCGACAATTTTTTATTACCGTATTTCACGCCCGATTGATATTCATATCCACGATGTGGCTCCCGTGCTCCAAACCAGAAAAACCATGGTTGACCCTCTTTGGTATTATCCAGAAAAGCATTAAAGTTTGCGGTATAATCATCGTTTGTCATTCCTTTAGCCCAGGGCTTCATCTTTATATTATTCCATTCGTCACCAATGAGCAGTCGCTCTTTACCATCCTTCTGGCCTGGATTTCCGGGGCCCCAACCTTTGCCGGTAAGTGCTGTTACATATCCGTTTTCGCGCAACACTTCAGGAAATGATTTAAACTTTGCCGGAAAGTGATTCACATGATTGGCAGCCTCTTCTAATTGCCACGAATTGCGACCTGTAAGGACAGAAGCCCTTGAAGGAGCACATTTCGCATTGGGCGTATAAGCATTGGTGAACAATACCCCTCCTTTGGCCAATCGGTCGAATGCAGGGGTCTTCACCCATTTGCATCCATAAGCGCCCATGTGCGGCGAAGCATCGTCCATGATGCAAAACAGGATGTTTGGTTTGGTTGTCTCTTTTGCATCCACTCCTCCAGCTGTTGCCAGTCCAAGGCAAAAAAGTGTCATTAATGGTTTTGCTTTCATTGCTTAAAATATTGTTAATGCGTTATAAATGCTTTATGCATGCTTATATTTTGTTCTGTATTCACCTTAACCAGTATCATTCCCTTTATTTTCAAATCTTTAATGTCTATTTGCACTGTTGAGGCATCAGCCTTTTCGTTGTACAATTGCATTCCGGACACGGAATACAGACTTACTTCCTTAATCCTGTTTTTGTTTGATTCGATATTCAGCATAGTAGATACCGGATTAGGAAAAGTCCGGATATCATTTCGAAAGCCAAAGTCTTCCAGAGTATTTACTGTCGAAATTAAGTCAATTGTACCCAAGGTTAACCATCCGGCTTTGTCGGCATCCTGCTTCTCGTTTGCAAATCGAAGAACCCGGGCACTTGAGGAATAACTATCGAGTGGGTTTTTAAACCGCATCAGAATTTTATAGATGCCCTTTGAGGGAAGCTTGCCACTAAAAGTTTTCATATAATTTGCAACATCAGGATAAATTGTGTTGGTGTTCCAATCGGCAGTTCCGATTATTCCCAACCACTGGCCTGCGCTGTTGATTGCAGAAAATTCTACCTGCCAATTGTAATATATAGGTGCCACACCACGGTTTTGTATATTCAAATTAACCTTGAAACTATCAGATTTTAAAGGCGTTAATTGTACCGATTTTACAAAAAACTGGTATCCAAGCATTTTATGAGATTTTAGGGCATTTTTCCACTGAATAGAAGTTGGCGAAGTAATTTTACTATAAATATGAAAAACTTTCAAAAAGCTTAGATGTGTAGTTTTAATACATGTCTCCAAATTCTCCATATCCATCCCTCCTGTTGTTTTTGAGACATTTGGCCATACATTAAAGATTTCGCTTTGAATTTCAGGGCGCATTTCACCTCCAATAGGTTGATCTTTATAAACGTTGGTAATTCCGTCTTTTAAAATATTCCCATTCCAAAAACACCAACTTCCTGTGCAAAGTGTAGCTTGAGCAAAAGAATCGTCGTAGTAGCCAAAAGATAATTTTTGAGATTTGTCAATATGATTCGATTGGCGAATTCCGATATGAGTTTTTGGGAAAGCTTTAAGATAAGCAGTGGCTAAACGATTCTTGTTTGTCTGATTCATCGCTCTATCGTTTTCGGGATACGTATGCCATTCACCCCATTTGCCATTTAAGCCAGCTTCTATGAATACAATGCGTGGGTCGCCATCGAACTTAGCTCCGAACAATGCAATAAAATCTTCCATTGCTTTCATAAAGTCTTCATCGTTATAATCTGGAGAATTATCGGAATAGCTTGTCACAAGTGGTTTTAGAAAATCTGGCAAAGCGCTCGGTTTTCCGGGGTAGTGTACCCAAAACCGACAAACCACATGTCGTCCGCCATCGGTGATTCGTTTCAGTTCTTTTTCGAATTCGGCCCAGTTGCATTGACCCCAGCCTGTATAAACCTTGTTGAGCTGTATGTAAAAGTGATCTATACTATAAGGGAAAGTGCTATTTATCCCGGTGTATCCGGGCATCCAACCTTTCATCGGGTTGTTTTCGATATTTATTACATCAGGGTTATAAACCTGTTCTGTCATGGTTGATTGGGCGTTACCATTGGCACAGAACAGCCAAAACGATAGAAATAAAAAAAAGTTGAATATTCTCATGATTCAATTATAAATATTTTGAAAACCACACATCTGTGTGCGGTAAAGAAAAGCAAATGCAATTCTGCTCAGGGTGCAAAAATGTTCAATCAGGCACGCTTGATAGTTCACCAGACTTACCCCAGCATCACAAAGATTTGTGGATTGAGAAATTCCTGTCACTTTCGTCCCATACCTTTCCATCGCCGGAAGAAACCTTCAGTTTTACTGAAGTTGATTTAATGGTTGGAACAGTCCAAACCAATGAACCAATATGAGGAATAGAATTTCCAATCGTTTTCCAACCATTCCCGTCACTGTATTCTATTTTAACGGTTGAAGTGTCCTTCCACTCCGCTGTCCAGACAATTGTTGTTTTATCACCCGGCTTCAGCGTTTCGCCACCGTTGGGGTAAAATATTTTAATTGCAGGAGGTATTTTGTGTTGCATATCTTTGATGTACTTGGGTTTACCACTTAGCATCACTTGATCATTTACCTGATTCCTTTTATTCCTTTTTTCGTTGGGATTACCTCTTTGATCGATCCATCTTTTCTATAATGTAATCTATCAACGCATATCGACCTGCGAAACGGATGTAAACTACCTTCGTGCCCCCAGCCAAACTTGCGTTCAAGTTCAGGATGGTTGGCGTAATACAAATCAGAATTATGATAGAACATGTACCATTTCCCTTTGTATTCTGCAATAGAATGATGATTGGTGCCGCTGTTCATTTTTTCGAGTATAACACCTTTGTATTCATAAGGTCCCAGAGGGTTATTGCTCATACAATATTTAATCTCGCCGCTGGTACCCACATACGAAAGGTAATATTTACCCTTGTATTTATGCATCCAGATGGCTTCAAAAAAATCGTCGGTACCTTCCAGATGATAAACTTTCCCATCATAAGAAATCATGTCTTTGTTCAGCTTGATTGCATTAACCACCAATTGGCCCATGTACAAATAAGCCTGGCCATCGTCGTCGATAAATACAGCAGGATCGATGAAATCCCTATTACAAATAACCCCTTTTGATTTTGTATGAATCAGCGCTGAATCCAATGGGTCCTTAAAAGGTCCGTAAGGCTTATCTCCCACTGCTACACCAATTTTGCTCTGATCGGTTGGATAATAGAAATAGTACTTGCCATTTCGTTCGACACAATCGGGAGCCCATGCCATTGACTTTGCCCAGCTTAAATTTTTCAGTGAAAGGGCAACTCCGTGATCTTTCCAGTTGACCATATCGGTAGTTGAAAACACATGCCAGTCTTCCATTGAAAACCATGTTGCCGTGTCCTGATCGTGTGATGGATACACATATAAAGTATCGTTAAAAACCCGGGCCGATGGATCGGCAGTGTACATGTGTCGGATAAAAGGGTTTTGAGACAGACTGATGTTAGCTATCAAAACGCAAATTGTAATTAAGGCAAGTCGGTTCATTTTAGTTTTTTCAGAGTTCATTAAAAAAATATCTGTGTTTGTAGTATCAATTGGCCTTTCGAACTGCTCCAAACATCCTTTCCCTCGACAGTTGTATAAATTGGGCGCGATGAATATTGCAGGGTCCATTTTAGATTGTGCGCATTCATTAACCAGTTTACTCCCAAATCGTATTGCAATGACGATTCACTCAAAACCATAAAATTTTTCCAGGTAAATGCGCCATAAGGCTGAAACCTGTTCTTCATTCCTTTGCCCGGAAGGAGGTATCCTGCTTCACCACGCACAATCTGGCCGGTTCCAACTTCCCATTCAGCATTTCCGATACCCTGTTTTAATGCCGAAGTTGGATCAGCATTGGATACATTTATTGATCCAGCCGACCGTAAATAGTTATCGCCAAAGTTGTAGTTGTTATAAGCCAGGTACGAAGTGATGGCCGCTCCATTTTTCAGTGGCAGATCTAAAAAGGCATCTACTGAAAACAGAAAAATATCGGGATATTCAAAACCGGCACCCACCGGTTGAATCATAGCTTCGGGATGATAATAAAAGCCGCCTCCCAGGTTGAGCATTTTGGCGCGCCCAAGGTTGTTCATGGTCATGTAAGGCATCAAAGTCGCTTCCTTATCGAAAAACTGCCAAGAAAAATATCCCTTGAAAGCCAGATTGTCATTCAGCCGTTCGGTTACTTTTTGTATTTGCTCATTCTCTTTCACTCCAAATTGAAAGGGTTTCACAATGGATGTGCGATAATGTAACTTGCCGATCGTCCCTTTTGCATAAATCCCCAACTGGCGGCCAAGCTTGTCAGTTCGGCCACCAAGCGGAAAAGCGAATCCCGGATTGTCGACCACCAGATACTCCAGCAATCTGCAATTGTTGTAACGCGACAGTCCATTCCAGGTATTTAAGCCAAATCCGAGGTGAAATTTCTCTTTAACGAATATATATTCAGTTTGGGCATTGTATAAAGAAACAACCGGATTACCCTGTAATTTAAATGAGTTTCCGTCGGAGCCCAACTGCGTGTAAATAAAAACCTTATCGAAAAGATAAGTATAAAAAATAGCACGACTTCTGCGAATTGCAAGATCAAAGTCTCCTCCCATGTCATTGCCCAGTGCATCAGGATTGTTCCAGATGTGCCGCGTCCAAACCTGATTGACAAAGATGGCACCTGCATACGACGACTTATCCTCTGATAAGTAAAAACGCAGATTGGGTTGCTTTAACTCTTGCTGAGCCAATAATTTGCTTTCAGAAATAAATCCGATAAAAAAAATAACAAGGCATTTAAGAATAAGATTTTTCATCCGAATATAATTTGTTTTTTAATTGTCGGATGGAACTCGCATGTGAGATATCCACCCTTGCTTGTGTTTAACGAACATGCTCGTTTCATAAGGCAATTTTTATATTGATTGTTATTTAATTGTAATCACCCTCACAATTGAAATTGTTATTTTTTCAGTCCGGGCGCCGGCTTCCAGAGCAAAATCATACTTATTTGGCAGACTATTTTCTTTTATTTTTCCAACAAAAAAGGTAGTAGTTTTTAACTTTCCGTCACCATTTAGTTTGACTGTTTTCTTGTCTGGTTTCTTTCCGTTGGTATAAACCAGGTTCATTTCGCCACCATGGGTATCAAAAAAAGAGACCTTAATTGCCACTGAATCTTTCAATCCTGCCCATTTGTCTTCAACATCGAAGCCGATTTTCTTGCCCTCTCTTGATACGTAATCGTAGTATTTACCGGGTTGAACCATCCACATCTGAATAGCTTGCTCAATTTTTACGGCAGGAACTGTTTCATATCCAGGCATGTCGCGCTGATAAACCCATCGCTCAAAATTTTTCACCGGACGACCTCCATTTTCTTTCAGATAACTTTCTCTTAAGAAGCACCAGGCATCGGGTGCATCATTAACCGTCTTTCCCATATTAATACCAACCCATGCCAGCATTTCGGGTAAAAGTGCAAATTCGTTGACAAGCAGGTCATTGCATCTCATTTGCAAGAGTCTGAGGTTTGATGTGAAATAGCGGTATGGGTACGAAACGGTTGTTTTTCCGAAACGATAAAGCCGCGATTCGGTTGCCCATCTCTCTTCGTATTCTTCATTTTCATCTCCGTTATAAACGTTCCTGGCTATAATCGGATTCGATTCATCGACATATAAATAGTTGTTCGCATCCATTTTCTGACCAATGTGCTCATCAGGAATGTGGTATAAGTACATTTCCACAAAACCACGCCGAATCCCAAAACCTTTTCTTAAGCCGTATTCCGAAAGTCCTCCCATCGTAACTTTGTACTCAACCCCTTTACAGGCTTTTGCCCATGAATCGATGCGTTCAATTACATGCGGAATAGTATCATTTGCTCCCGCCATACTTTCCGGATATGGCCCGATTCCTTCGTCTCCAAATGATGGTGATGCATATCCCAAAAATAAGCCCGATACCTCTTCCATTTGAGGGATACCACTTTTACCCAAAGCATCGATAAATCGCAGATAACGCTTGTGAAATTCAGGATGACTGATTTCGTAATTTGTTACTTTGGGTGGGTTCTTTGAATTTTCTTTACGTATTGGAATGTTGTATTTCTTCATCCATTCGGGCGCAAAAGAGGTGGCCGAAAAATGAATTCTGACGATCGATTTGTACCCTTTTTGATTGGCCAATTTTATGTTGTCGATTAAAGGTTGAAAGTTTATCTTTCCTTCTTCGGGTTCAAGCAAACTCCAATTTACCCAATGTGCAATTACCGGATTACATGGAAAATTAACTGCTGGTAAGTTTTCTATTTTCCCGCGATTCAACCCTCCATTGCGGGCTATGCAAAGATTTGATTTTGAGGCAGGTTTAACATTGGCGGGCAACGACCAGTCCCAACCGGCAACAACAGTATCGTTGTTAATCCAGGTCGCAGCCCTGATTTCAGAAATGGGTGTTTTATAATATTCGCCCCAATAGGGATATTTTAACGACCAATTATTTTCGGTCGATGGCACCTGCCCTGAATTTAAGTTTACCTGCGCAGTTACTGAATTATTTACAATAACCTGAACTAAAAACAGGCAACAACATTTAAATAATAACCTCATATTTAGAACTTTATTCAACAAAAAATCAACCAACTAACCTGAATGATTGCCTATAATATTATTTTCTTTCGTTCAACATTTCGGTTTGCATCAAAAACCACAACCACATAAATTCCCGAAATCATGCCCAAAGTTGTTAGGTTGCACTCATTCGCACGGGTTAAAAGGCTTGTGACTTTGGTGCCTGAAATATCATATACGTCAACTTGTTGAATTACCGCCTTGCTGCTGACCTTAATATAATCATGAAAAACATTTACTGATATCGAATTCTCTGGAGTAGCATGTAATTTATTCATCTCAATACCAACAGTATTTTCTTTAATTCCCGATTGAATTACACGCACAAACGATACAACAATGCTTTTGGTATTTTCGCCGGCTTCGAGGGTAAAATCGAATTTACCGCCAATATTTGCACCATTTTTATAATTGGAAACAAAAAAAGTGTAGGTTTTTAACAAACTATCTCCAAGTAATGGTTTTGTTAATGTAACAATCTCATTACCATTGGAGTATTTCAAATTTAAAGTACCTGCATTATGGTCGAAAAGCGACACTTTAAACGCCAGTGAATCCTTAATTCCCGGCCAATTCTTATCGATATTGAACCCTATTTTTTTCCCTTCACGTGCGATTTTATCATGCATTGCTTCACCATTAATTGACCGAACATTTATGGATTGATAATTATCGTAATAAATTTTCTGGGTTGCCTTCGTGGTATAGCCAACTGCATCTCGTTGGTACAACCACCGTTCGAAATTTCTCATGTCGGTACTTAAAACTCTGGTTTCCCGTAAAAAGCAAAAAACATCAGGTGCTTCGTCTATCGTTCTGCCCAAATTTTGTCCAACCCATGCCAGCATTTCGGGCATTAGCGCATCCTTATGGTTCAATAATTCGTTAACCCGCATTTGCAGAACCCGAATGTTGGATGAAAAATAGCGGTAATTGAACGATTCGGTGGTGGGGCCAAAACGAAAGCTAAATTTATCGGAGGCAATATCTGTCCCGTATTCTTCATTTTCCTCACCTTGAAAAAGATTTCTGGCAATTAGTGTAACCGATTCATCGACATACAAATAGCCGTTGGCATCAACCTTTTGACCAATATAATCATTGGGCGCATTATACATATAATGTTCAACAAAACCACGTCGAATTCCGAAACCAAGGTTTTGACCGTAATAGGATTCACCTCCCATAAAAACCTTATATTCTACTCCTTTCGTAATTTTTGCCCAGGCATCCAGACGTTCGCGCACATGTTTTACAGTGTCGTTTTTTGCTCTGCCATCGCTACCACTGTAGGGTCCAATTCCCTCATCGCCATAGGAGCCAGAGGCATAACCAACATAAAGACCTGTAACTTCGGGCATTTGAGGGATTCCACTTTTACCAATTGCCTCTACAAGTTTTAGATAAAGCGTATGAAATCTCGGATCTTTAACGTCATAATTGGTTACTTTAGAGCCCACCCAGGTAGAAATACTTAAATTACCTACCCAGGATGGGGCAAAAATTGTAGCTGATGAATGAATTCGAACTATCGATTGATAGCCTTTGCTGTATGCCAGTTTTATATTACTTATCAGTTGATTAAAAGTATATGTTCCCTGAACTGCTTCCAAATCTTTCCAACTTATCCAAAATGCAACCGAAGGTTTGCATGGGAAACCGGGTTTTTCAAGTTTATTCAATTCAGTTGTGCTTAAACCAGTCCGCAGAAGTGAAAACGTTGACTGTTTTGGTGGCTTCACGAAATTGGGTAGTGACCAATCCCAACCAACAACAACGCCATCAGTTTTCACCCATGGTTGAGCCCGGACTTCTGTCATTGGAACGGGGTCATACTTTCCCCAATATGGATATCGTGCAGTCCCGTAATAAGGCGCTGCAGCAGGGTTTGAAGGCGACTGTGCCTCCAGTGTAATACTAAACAAAACCAATATAGGAAATAGTAAAAAAGAGCAAAGTTTCAACTTCATAAATCGGTTTGTTGTTAATGGCATTTACAATTTTCAAACACTTCAAAATTAAGTTTTATCATTAATCAGAGGTGGTAGTTATTGTCCAATATGGGTAATTTTCAGTTCAATGTTTAATCTTTCCAAATCCAGTTTAAAGCCTGAATTATCGTGTAATTAAACACTTTTTCGTCGCAATGTCCCGATTTTTTGCTGATGACAAACCGGCTCACATATCCTTTATTCGATAAGGCAGCAAACATAAGTTGATTGGCAACAACCCAATTTCGGGCAGGATTTGATAAATTATTGGCTCCCAAATCATTCTCCGAAACCTGAATAAAAACCCTAAGTGGTTTTTTCTGATTGTTATCAATTAACTTCATACCTGAATGATATTCAGCAGCTCCAAGTGGAAAGTCTTTCTCTTCAAGCGCATCATCGTCCTGTTGGTCGACAAAAGTACCGGAATAGGATATTACACGGCGAAACAAATCGGGGCGAAACCATGCCATGATAAAGGCAGCGGCCCCGCCCGAACTGCAACCCATAACGGCTCTATCGTTGGGATTTTCAGAAATGGCAATTTTGGGATATACTTTTCTTATCGCACTATTATTTATCACTGCATGTAAAACTTCATCGTTAATAAAGCGCGCAAGGCGATCGGACATTGTATCGTACTCTAAACCCCTTTGGCTTCCTTTGGCGTTATCGCCGCCGTTTTGCACAGAAATAAGGATAAAGGGTGGTATTTTTTGATCCTCGCGACTTGATACGGTAAAGTTATCTAAGGCATAGCAAATTTCATCAAAGTGTGATGGGCCATCGAGGGTAACCAAAATTGGTGCTTTTGTTCCATTTATATAATTAGCAGGAACATAAACAAATATTTTCCGGCTTTTGTGTACCTGTTTAGTAATATCGAGTGTAGAATCATCACCGCGAAATATTTTGCTTTCGGATAATGGCATCTCAAACTCAAACCGGTTGCCTTTGGGATTTCCTAAGTCAGTAAGCAAAGAATCCTTTTGGTAATCAGGACCTACAATAATTTCGTGTTGGGCAAAAAGTACATTGCTGAAAATAAGTAGCAAAAGAACTACCAAAAGAATCTTTGCTTTTTTAGTGATCAAAATTTTAGTTCTATAACGAAGTATGGGGTAATACATTTGGTTGTTTTTCAATCTGGCCTACTAAAAAGAGAGACAAGAAATTATAAGATTATACTCAATAGTGCCTTTAGGCACAAAATATTTATAGAAATTTAATCAGAACTCAGCTACCGGCATGCCTTTGGGTATGCTACTAAGATTTCATTGTTGCTTTTACATGTTGAATATTCGCATTTTGTCCCTAAAGGGACAACACATATTTGGACTGAATCTGTTTTCTATAAATATTTTATCCCTAAAGGGATGAAAAAAAAAATTCTCAATTCCCCTTCGTTATTAGCACTACCCAATCTTTTTGTGGCTCCGAAGGTGCACCGTCGATCTTTAAAACCTGACCACCTTTTATTTTCTTAACAGCGCCTGTTTGCATTTTTCCTCCATTTCGCGGGTCGAACCATTTTACAGAGTACTCGCCTGATTGATTATCAAGATTAATTGAACCTTCACCACTGCGCAGAAAAACAATGTACATTTTACCGGGAGTTGCCAGACAGTAATCGCCTTTTTTAACCAATTTGGTATAATTGTCGGTTTCTGCTATCTGAATTTGGTTGCCCTCGAAAAAGTCGAGCAAGTATTTACATTGATTCCAGAACAAGTCGCGCGTGCGAAAATCCTCACACGATAAATCAGAATGAGGGTGATCGTACCCAAAATAGAATTCATTTCCCCATGCTCCTGCTAAAAATGATCCCCAAAGGCTATTGATACGGGCACTATCATGTTTTGCATCTTCCACATCAGGAAGCAGAGCATGTTGAGCACCGCCCGGTTCATCCATCGAAATTGCCCATTGTTTACCTGCTTCTCTCGATAGATTTAACCATTTTAATACCGTTTCATGCACATTGCGAAACTGTTGCGTGCCCAATTGATACGATACACCTGTATATTTGCTTTCGACACCAAGAATATCGTCAAATGCCGGTGGATTGTGAATAACCAAATGATGATGGTACGGGTCGTTTTGGTGGAACCATTCGGCAGCAGCCAACCGTTGTGTTGTATTCATGGGCGGTGTCTGGTGATCTTTTGCCCAGTCGCCCGATTCTTCGCCAAGGTTCCAGTTAAGCGACAAATGATGCCCGTAACGTGCCAGTATTTCGCGGTAATAGAGTCTTGTATAGGCTCCAATCGCTCCGTTATCAAGTAAACCCTGACACTCTTGCTCAACCAATTTAAAATGAAGGAACATTCCATTTTTGTCGGCGTAATCGAAAATTACTTCCCATTGATCTAATTTTGAACAGTCGTATCTGTCATAGGTATTATAATCAACGAATGGAAATACATTCTGGTCGTCGCCTTTAATATTTAATGTAAGAAATGAAAAAACATTCATTCCTTTAGATGCCAGATAATTAACTGCGCCAATTATGGCTTTTCCTTTTCCATTCTTCCATGTTGGATCGCCCTCTTTCCAATCTTTTTGATGAGCTTCCCAGGTTTTAACCAAATTATCTTTGTGTCCATCTTTATGAAATGTGCCATCAAAATCTACATACGAGAGGAAATTTTCCGGCGAATCGGGACCGACCTTTAGCATTGGGTTTCCGGTTTCGGCATATTTCAGATAGCGTGTCCCGTCGTATTGCAAGCGGCCTTTGACCCGATTGTCGAGCCCTGTTTTATCGCTTTTTCCGACCAAAAAAGTACCTTCAGCACCATCCATAAAACCGGCGCTTTCACCAGCATCTTTGCGTTCGCTTACTGCCTGCCAGTTTCCCTTTCTGAAATCGACCTTGTAACTCCATGTTCCAATTTGATCAGGAGCTAAATGCACGCGCCATTTGTTGCCCGAGGTCGCAGAGGTTTCTCCAGCATTCCCATCAGCGGCAAAATAGCCCGGAACTTTCAATGTTTTACCCGATTCGTTGTGGGTAAACCAGACATCGAACCGATAAGCCATAAATGGATTCAACTTATCCATTTCCGAAGTTTCAGGACCATCGAAAGTAAGTGTAATTTTGTGCCAATTTTTCAGCTCCCCGGTGATTTCGGCTTTACTTTCAGTTGCAGTTAAATTCTTAGAGGTAAAAATACTGGTAATAAAAAGCAACAAAATCATCAATTGCCAATGTGTTTTTTTATTCATAATAATATTGTTTAATTTTTCATTTTTTCACAACTTTTCTAAAAAATCGCGCTTATTTTATCTTATACAACCACAAATTATTGTTATGCCTAATGTATAAAATGTCGTTATGAATTACAGGATGGGCAAAGGCCATTTTTACATTTTCTGCCGGAATAATAAACTTGCTCACAATATTTAATCCGCTTTTTGATGGGATAGCCAAGGCAACTTCTCCAACATCGGAAAAGAGATAAAATTTATTGTCGGCCAAAATTAACGAGCCCGGCTTTAAGTCGCGGGAAGTAAATTTTGTTTCACCTGTTTTGATATCAACTCCAGCCCAGATTTTTCTTTTGTCAGTCACCCCAAAAACAGTTCCATCATAAACTATCAATCCGCTTAATTTACAATCGAATTCCTTATTTGTATAAATGGTGTCTAACTCCTGTTTCCCTTCAACAATTTGGAAAAGCGTTGTACCTTCGCCATAACCTGATGAATAAAACAATTTTCCATCGGTGTAAATAGGTGGTAAAGCATGATTTAAACTGCTCTCGGTTAAAGGATGTTTTACGATCACTTTCCCATCATCAGGGTCGATCATTAAAATAGAGTAACTGGTGTTGAGTAAAATAAGGTCTTTTTTATTATGGTTGACAATTACCGGTGAGCAATAGGAATTGAACATACTATCGATGTCAGATGCCCAGATTAATTCTCCGTTTAATTTGTTCAGGGCAACAAAATTACTCCCCTTCCCGCCCGGTGTAAAGAATATTTTTTCACCATAAATCAAAGGTGATTCAGTGTATCCCCATTTGATGTAATCGCCATTGAATTTTTTCAGAATATTGATCTGCCATATTTTTTCACCTGTTGCTGCATTCAAACAAACAGCATCGCCCATTGAGGCGACATAATACAACCGATTTCCTTCGATGGTTGGCGTTCCACGGGCACCCACATATTTAAACGTAAATTCTTTGCCAATTTCGGTTTTCCATTTTAGCTGATAATTGTTGTCGAAATGAAAAACGTAGCCCACCGAATCAATCATCCCGGCAATATAAATTCCATTTTGAGTAATTGCCGGAGACCCGTATCCTTCACCGATACCGGTAAAAGTTTTAACCAACTTTGGCCCTTCAACCGGCCAACTGTCCATTAATCCGGTTTCAGGATAAACTCCGTTTCGGTTTGGCCCACCAAATTGACTAATTTGTGAATATGCTTTCTGGGAAGTGAATAAAAACACTCCAGTCACATAAAAAAAGATTAAGAAGAATTTGTTCAGTTTCATTTGGGTTACAGATATTTACGTAAATAATCATATTTTCTTCTCACATGGCATTTCGAACCACAATATCCATCGCTGCCATAAGCTTTCCAGTTACATGTTTTGCAGGGATTTACTATAAAATGTTTGATTTTAGTGAATATGCCATAGATGATTATTCCGAATAGCGCAGCACCAAATGGCCAATGCCATGCCGGTATTTGCGGCGACATTCCCGCTGTATTTATTCCTTCGCCAAAAATTAATGGCACGCAACATTGCTGAACCACCAATTCACCCTGAACACGGTATGCATGGTATTGGTATTCGGGGAAAACAAGTTGGTCGGTAACAAGACCTGCCATTAATGCCAAAATTATAAGTGCAATGGTGTAAAACACCGCTGGTTTCAGTCCCATGGATCTTCGGATGGCATTTAATTCGCCCAGATTGGTTGCAGGTCCGGCAATCATGTAGGCAACAGCGGCTCCGGGAGTAGCGCCCAGTAACAAAAGCCCTTGAACAACGGGAATAGATGGAATACTGCAAGCATAAACCGGTATTCCCAATAAAATAACATAGAGAAGCGTGTAAACATCCTGTTGTCCCAACCACGACGAAATCCATTCCATTGGAAGAAAAGTGAGTAGCAATGCCGCAATACTAAGCCCAATGGTTATATCGACACTCACATCGGCACCCAATTCGAAAAACGACCATTTTAAGGTTTGCGAAAGCTTACTTTTCGGTTGCTTTTTTGCATTGTTATCCCGAATATAATCCTTTTCGCAATCACCTTTTTTGTCGGCATTCTTTGGCGACTCAAAAAGGCGATTGGCGATAAACCCGATGGTATACGAACCCAAAATGGCAACAAGAACAAATGTAATGGTGAGTTTAACTCCAAGAAAAGATAAAGCGAGAGCCACAAGAACCGGTGAAAGTATAGGGGTAGAAATCATAAAGGCAAAAATATTACCCATTGCCGCACCGCTGCGAAACAATCCAATGCCAAGCGGTATAGTTCCACAAGAGCATAACGGCAAAATACTGCCAATACTTACAGATTTAAGAAGTGCAATGGACGATTTTTTACCCACATGTTTTTGTAGAATATCGGCCGGTACATAAAATTTCAGTATTCCGGCAATAATAAAGCCCAAAACGATATAAGGAGCCGATTCGAGTAAGGTATTAAACAGTGTAGTAAACATGTCTTTACTTTAATTTTGCCGTTGCATTTTCGATATAAAAAGCTGCCTCGTAAGGTTTCGATGTATCTATTTTAAAAGTACCGGAGACAATTGCTTCGGTGTTTATCATCTCATTTCTGTTTAAAATTAATGGTTTCGCAAGGATTACGACAATAGTCCACCGCATAGCCAC
>JAHEYU010000084.1 GCA_023251435.1 Bacteroidota bacterium | reverse complement strand
GGATGCAATATCCGATATAAAAAATCTGATAGAACTTTCAAAAAGATAATCCCCCAACAGCGTTTTGTGCTAGATTTTTTTCATAATAAAGGTGGCTTGTATTGATTTACAGCCACCTTTTTTCAAATATTATAATTCTGTTGAGTTATGCCGAAAGAAGAAATATAACAGTCCAATCTTCGCTCAATCGATTGGCCTTAACATTTCTATTCATCGGCATTTTTTTAGATTGAATTTGGCTTGATTAGAATTGCATCTGGTATTATTTATTATCAGTATAAAAATATATTAACCATTCCAAATCAGGACGATGAATCAGCCAAACAAAAGAAATCCCACAAAAGAAGGCTAAAAAAACAGACACAAGAAGCGGAAAATAACCTGCCCTTTTAGCAGAATCCAAATGAAAGCCGAAAGGCTTTTTTGTTCCGGTCGTATCACACGGAAGTCGGGAATTGTACGGGGCTAAATGCCTCATTTTTTTGTTGAAATCTCCTGAATAAAATCCAATTAACAATAATGCTTTATTTATTTTGTTGTTGTAACTTGCGAAACATAGGAATCAATTGAAAATTACGAAACCATGGCGAGAGAGTTTAACTAAAAAATGGCCACCAACAAAAACGCAACCATACGCTATCAGGCACTTAACCGGTGTTTCCGAAATCCGGGAAGAAAGTATTATATCGACGATTTGATTGAGGCTTGTAATGATTCCCTGTTGGATATTGATTCATCATCAACCGGAATAAAACGGCGGCAGGTATTTGACGACATTAAATTCATGCGCGATTCGCAAGGTTTTGATGCACCAATTGAGTCATATAAAGATGGAAAGAAGGTATTTTACCGCTACAGCGAATTGTCATTTTCAATCAACAATCAACCCTTAAATGAGAAAGAAGCCGGGCAATTAAAAGAAGCATTGCTGACATTGTCCCGATTTAAAGGAATTCCGCAGTTTGAATGGGTCGATGAAATAAAAACGAGATTGGAGGCGAGTTTTCAATTGAAAAGCCGGGAAAAAGTAATCGAGTTTGAGGAAAATCAGTATCTGAAAGGGAAAGAACTCATTGGAATATTGTATGATGCCATAATCAATAAACAGATTCTTGAAATTCAATACCAATCTTTTAAACGTGACGAACCAATACAAATGATATTGGAACCATACTTTCTGAAACAGTATAACAGTCGGTGGTTTCTTTTTGGACTAAATGTAGAAATGAAAACAATTTCCAATTTAGCATTGGACCGGATTATTAGGATTAGGGAAACAAATAGACATTATACTGACAACGACACCTGGGATTTTGAAGAATTTTTTGAAGATGTGGTTGGTGTCTCGGTAAACAAGAGCCAAGAACCTGTTAAAATACTTCTACAAATCAATAAGAGCCTCTGGCCATATATTGAAAGTAAACCCATTCATGGTTCACAAAAGGTAAAAGTTAAAAATGATGAGAGTGTTACAATTGAGTTGAATCTACAGATCAACTACGAATTAACCTCAATGATTTTTGCCTTTGGCGAAGATGTAAAAGTTTTGGCTCCGAAAGAACTGAAAACAAGTATTAAAAACAAGGCTGAAGCACTGTTGAAAAATTATTTATAATCGATGCAAATACACTGCACACGTTGGAACTACTTTTGGATAGTAAAAAAAATCAAATCAACCAGGAATTAATTCATTTTAAGATTAAGATCAATGATATATATTATTACCAAGGATATATTTATGGATTCTCAAGATTTGGAGATTACAAAAATGGAGTTTCAATTGCTAAAAGAATCTAAATCTGTTTTGTCAGCCGCGCTTTTAATTGAAGATATTTATGAAATTCTAATTTCGAACTACACCGAATTTGAGAAAGAAATTATGAACCTTTCAGTGGAGAACTTGGTAAGACAAAAACATTTGTACACAGAAGCATTTGAAATACGATCAATTCTTAACAGAAGAATGATCAATCTCATGGCTTCTATCAGATTATACATCGATTCTGTGAGCCATCACATTTCAGAAAATTTTCAAACTCACATTTCAGATGATTTTATTATTAAGGATTTATTTAAGCGTGAATATGAGAATAACCAATATTACAGATTTATGGAAATGCTAAGAAATTATTCTCAACACTATGGTCTCCCTATTCAGCATGTGACAATAAATACAAAACGGGTAGAAAACAACGACAGTTATTTGATTGAATTATCAATACATATTTCTTCAATTAAAGAATTGTTGATGAAAGATAAAAAGACTAAAAAGACAGTTATTGAAGAATTC
The DNA here is from genome assembly GCA_023251435.1 of Bacteroidota bacterium. GTDB lineage: Bacteria > Bacteroidota > Bacteroidia > Bacteroidales > Prolixibacteraceae > Aquipluma. The sequence continues at coordinate 18,538 of JAHEYU010000084.1, read as the reverse complement.
GATGGCAACATAGATTTAAAAACTGCAATCAGAAATTATATCCAAAGTATTAGTCTGGTGCATTGTGAAATTCGGGAAATTATATCTAAACCGGTTAATGAATGCATACTAAATATTAAGCGTGCTCAAAATAAACACAAATCAAAATTTAAAGGAAATGTAGATTATATAGAAGCTCAACAGTTAAGTGATGAAAGTGAAATCATAGACAAAGTTCCACTTCTATTAGAATGGGAATCCATGCGGCAAAATTTAATTTCAAGAAATAAACGATTAGCAAATCTCAATAAAATGTACATTTCAGGATTATTGAGAAATTGAATTCAAATACCTCAAAAACTATAAAATTACTCCATGATTACAGGCGAACTTAAATCACAGATTGACAAGATATGGACCGATTTCTGGACGGGCGGCATTGCCAATCCGTTAACGGTCATCGAACAGTTTACTTACCTGCTTTTTATCCGCAGACTCGACGAAATTCAGCTCCTGAAAGAGAAACAGGCCAACCTGGTGGGCATTGCCATCAAAGATCCGGTGTATTCCGAAGACGAAAAGCCGTTGCGCTGGAGCAGCTTCCGGAACAACGACCCGGAAACCATGTACCGACTGTTTCAGAAAGAAAACGGGGTGTTCGATTTTATGAAGAATGTGGGCGCCAAAGGTTCCATTTTTGCCGATTTCATGCGGGGTGCAACTTTCATGATTCCCACGCCACGTCTTCTCGACATGGTGGTGCAGCAGATCGACAAAATTAAAATGGAGGACCGCGATACCAAGGGCGACCTGTACGAATACCTGCTCTCGAAAACGGCTACGGCGGGCACCAACGGACAGTTCCGCACACCGCGACACATCATTAAAATGATGGTTGAAATGGTGAAACCGCAGAAAGACGATACAATTTGCGACCCGGCCATGGGAACTGCCGGATTTCTGGTCGCTTCGGGCGAATACGTTCATCAATACCACGCCGACTGGTTTATGGATGCCGCCTTCCGCGATCATTACAACACCCAAATGTTTACCGGAGCCGAATTCGATGCCACCATGATGCGCATTGCCGCCATGAATTTGCAGTTGCATGGCATTGAGCACCCGAACCTGGTGAGCAAAGATGCCCTGAGCGAATCGAACATTGGCATGACCGACAAGTATTCGCTCATTCTGGCAAATCCACCGTTTAAAGGTAGTCTTGATTACGACTCGGTGGAAAGCGGTATCCTGAAACGGGTAAAAACCAAAAAGTCCGAATTGCTTTTTCTGGGGCTGATATTGCGAGCCCTGAAAACCGGTGGACGTTGTGCGGTAATTGTGCCCGATGGTGTAATGTTTGGCTCGTCGAATGCACACCAGCAAATACGGCAGGAGTTGGTCGAAAACCAGCGTTTGCAAGCAGTAATTTCGATGCCCAGCGGCGTATTTAAACCCTATGCAGGAGTGAGTACTGCTATTCTGCTGTTTACCAAAACCAATTCGGGCGGAACCGATCATGTTTGGTTTTACGACATGCAAGCCGACGGCTATTCGCTCGACGACAAACGCAACCCAATTGCTGCCAACGATATTCCAGATATTATCTCCAATTGGAACGTCATTGCGAGTGAAACGAAGCAATCTGATTACAGCGACCGCACAGCAAAAAGTTTCCTCATCCCTTTCTCCGAAATTAAAGCCAACGACTGGGATTTGAGCATTAACCGCTACAAAGAAACCGTACACGAAGAAGTTGCCTACGATTCTCCGGCTGTTATCTTGAATGATATTAAGCAACTCGACGCTGAACGTACCGAAGCACTGAAAAAATTGGAGGAGCTGTTAAAATGAAAGAACCACAAACCGACAATGAAGCAGCCGAAGCAGTCGAAGTAATAAACCTTGGAGGAATTGTTTATGGATAAAGCATATTTATTGCCAGAGAATGTAGAAAATCAATTACTTGACACCATTTCCAGTCTGATAGAAAAAGGAAAAAAAGAGGTGGCATGCAACGCCAATAGTGTGCTAACCATGCTTTATTGGAACATTGGCGAACACATCAACCGGTTTATCATCGAGAAGAAGAGAGCCGAATATGGACAGCAAATTGTCGTTACGCTGTCACGAGTTTTGGTTTTAAAATATGGCAACAGCTTTGAAGAGAAAAATCTGAGAAGGATGATGCAGTTTGCAGAAAAATTTTCCGATTCAGAAATTGTCGTTTCACTGTCACGACAATTGAGTTGGTCGCACATTATTGCCCTTATACCCCTTCAAAGCACTGAATCGATGCTTTTTTATGCCACAAAAGCAGCTGCCGAAATGTTGTCGGTTAGGGAATTGCGCAAAGCAATTAAAGGAAAAGCTTTTGAACGGGCTACCATTGCCAACACCCAACTGCCACAAACGGTAACGAACACCCAAAATATTTTTAAAGATCCCTATTTGCTCGATTTTCTGGGTTTAAACGACGATTTTCTTGAACGCGATTTGGAACAAGCGATTATTAACGAACTAGAGCATTTTTTATTGGAACTGGGGGCTGGTTTTACCTTTGTTGACCGCCAAAAACGAATGATTATTGATGGCGAAGATCACAATCTCGACTTGCTTTTTTACCACCGGAAACTGAAAAGGCTCATTGCCATTGAATTAAAGGTTGATAAGTTTAGGGCGAAATACAAAGGCCAAATGGAGCTTTACCTAAAGTGGCTCGACAAGTACGAAAAAGAGCCGGACGAAAATTCACCCATTGGAATTATTTTATGCACCGAAACCAGCAAAGAGCAGGTTGAATTATTGGAAATGCACAAAGATGGGATGATGGTGGCCGAATACTGGACAAAGCTGCCTCCCAAGGCCCTGTTCGAACAAAAAATAAACCAGGCACTGGCCGAAGCCAAAGTACGCCTCGAACGAAGGCAACTCGGCTAGTTCCCTGAGCTTGCCAAAGGGGGCGAAGGGAGTAACCAAAGGAACTAAACTCAAAAAATTGAAAATGAAAAAATTGGAGGAACTGTTGAGATGAAAAATTGGGAATTTCAGAAAATTGGAGATGTATTTACAGTTTCATCTGGTGGAACACCTATTCGAAATAAACCAGAATACTATGTCAATGGTAATATTCCTTGGGTAAAAACCGGGGATTTAAAAGGCAAATATGTAAACAACCCAGATGAATTTATCACAGAAGAAGCTTTAAAAAACTCAAGTGCAAAGTTATTTCCAGAAAAGACGGTATTGCTTGCAATGTATGGTGCGACAATTGGTGCTTGCTCAATACTTCCGTTTGAAGCTGCCACGAATCAAGCTTGCGCAGCGTTATTACCTTCAAAGAAATGTGATGAAATTTATTTGTACTATTTTCTTAAATCTTTTCAGGATGAATTGATTAAAATGGGGGTTGGCGGGGCACAACCAAATATATCCTCTGGAAAAATTAAGCAAATCGCAATCCCCCTTCCCCCGCTCGACACCCAAAAAAAGATAGCGGCTATTTTGGATGCAGCCGATGCGTACCGGCAAAAAACCAAAACCCTGATCGACAAATACGACCAACTCGCCCAATCGCTGTTTTTGGATATGTTTGGAGACCCGGTGAAAAATCCAAAAGGGATAAAAATTGTAAGACTTGGCGATGTAACTACGAAAATTACAGATGGTGTTCATGCAAAGCCAGATTATACTGAATCTGGTGTGCCATTTATTTCGGTAAAAGACGTTACCACAGGAACACTTAAATTTGATGATTGCAAGTTTATTTCCAAGACAGATCATGAAAAGTTTACCAAAAGAACAACACCAGAATACCTAGATATTTTATATACCAAGGTTGGCGCTACTTATGGAAGGCCAGCAATAATTGACACAAAAAATGAATTTAGTATTTATGTGAGTGTTGCTTTAATTAAGCCTGATCATTCTAAAATTAATGCCTATTTTTTGAAAGATGCATTGGCTAATCCGGCAGTAAAAAGACAAGCTGACAAATCGATAAAAGGCATCGGTGTTCCAGATTTACATCTGAATATGATAAAAGAATTTTTAATTCCACTTCCCGATTTCTCTCTTCAAAAACAATTTGCTGATAGAATTGAAGCAATTGAGGTTCAAAAACAGCAAGCCCAGGCCAGCCTGCAAAAAGCCGAAGATTTGTTTAACAGCCTGCTGCAACGGGCATTTAAAGGGGAGTTGGCAGCGGAATAAACCAAGCAATAATTGCACAGGTAAATATTTTATACTTATTTTATTGTAAAATTATTACTTTTTGAAAATAGTCAATTCAATATCAAGCCCCGATCGGATTTTCGAAACCTCTGGAAGTCAGCCAGCGTTGTTTTTATGCGACGATTTTAATTACTATGTCTGTAAATACAACCGGCACCCGGGTGCCGAAGCCAAAAAACTTTTCCACGAATTTTTAGCGGGCCATTTTGCTCAAATCTGGAACCTGGCTATTCCCGATTTTTGTTTGGTAAACGTCGATCCTTCGCATGTTGACGGCCAAATTCTACTTCAACCTTCATTCTTCAAAACACTATGTTTTGGGTCGAAATACAACAGTAATTTTATCGAAGTTGATGAGTTTTACGCTGACATGTCGCCAACTATTAAAAGTAGATTTGGTTTCAAATATGATTTTTTGAAGATTGCTTTGTTTGATATCTGGCTGGGCAATGAAGACCGGAGTTTTAACAACTACAATCTGCTCATAAATATTGAAAACGGAAACAGGTTTGTCCCAATCGACCACGATGCCATTTTTAATACAGGCAATTTAAATAATGGAATAGCGTTATTATCTGACAATGAAACACTAATAACGACCGATCTGACCAAAAGGTTATTCGGTCAGAAGGAACTTAGAGAAAGTGAATTTTTAAGAAATATTAAAAATGAATACTATATTTGCACCTCTGAATGTGAGAAAAATGCAGAAATCATACTTCGTACTGTTCCTGATGATTGGAACGTTAATATAGCTGAATATCAGAACTTATTTGATAAACATTTGTTTAACAAGCAGTGGAAGGATGATTGCCTTAATCACTTTCAAAGCTTAATTCAATTGCAATTCTAAAAATGAAAACCTTTTACAGCATATTGTCCCTAAATATTAAACCTGAGATCAACGAACGTTTGTCGGTTGGGATGATTATGATTTTTCAGGAAAAGGTTTACTTTCATTATTCTAAACAAAAACTTTCTGTCATTCAAAATCTAATTGGTAAAGAGACTTATAAATCGGCTTTGGATTATTTGAAGCTGATTGAGAATGCTGTAACATCCAATGAAATACAAAATCATTCATTAGATACCTTAAATCTAAAGGTTGAGAATAAGTATGACCGTATATTCAGCAAGCAATATTTGGATTATCTAAGCAGATACAACAATAATCTAATATCATTTGGCAGTACCAATTTCATTGATTTAGAGGCAACTGAACAAATTTTCCAAACCATGTTCGTTAAACTTGTAGATAAGTCTGCTTTTGATATTATTGATGATAAAGTCAGGTTAATTGACAACTTCAAAAAAGAGTATTATCCGAAAGTTAAATCCTATTTCAATATCGAAAAAGAGATTGACTCTACTGATTATCCAGGTTTGATAACTCCGGTCAAGATCGATCTGATGGGAAAAAATGAAATTGAAGTTTTTGCGCAATCCATTGATTTTGAAAAAAAGATTCAAGCCATTGAATTCAATATTGGAAGTTTATTGCAGCTTAACCGAGCATTCCCAAATTCAAAACAGTTTATCCTGGGATACGAACCCAATAAACAAATTGAAATTAATCACCGTATCTGGAACAATATCAGGTCAATATCCGATTTTGAATACGTTGATATTTCAGAAGCTGAAAAAATTGAAGAATATGCTATATCCCATGGTGTAACTCCTCTTTTCAATTAGAATTTACCATTACTATTTATTTTATTCATACAAACTTTCCCTTTTGCTGAAGTCATTTGTAAGATGTTTAGATAATTTATTTCATGGAAAATTGGTGAATTAATTGGCATTAGTCACCTCGAATTTATTTCAGGTTCTGCCGATCCATACATGAAGAACTCAAACAATCTTGGTCATGAGTTCGATCAAACGTTAAAGATGATAGAATCAAAATATATTCCATATCGGAATACCGAATAGATCAATTTAATTTGTTGTATTTCAATATATAAAACCGTATTATTGCAAATCGGAATATGGAATAATTAACGAATATGAAAACACAACAACCTACCATGAGTCCGCTTGATGTGGTGGTTTTACTCAAAATCATCAGCATGGGCGATCAGCCCTGGACCCAAAAACCACTGGCCGAGGCGCTGTTTATGAGCCAGTCGGAAATCAGCAAATCGTTTGCCCGGTCGAAATATGCGGGTTTGATAGACTCTTCAGGAAAGAACGTACGCAAACTGACCTTTATGGAATTTTTGCAATACGGCATCGCATCTGTGTACCCAATGCAGCCCGGGGCAATCGTTAGGGGCATTCCAACCGCACATTCTGCCGCTCCGCTCAACGAACAGATCCAAAGTACCGAACCCTACGTTTGGCCTTCAGGAAAAGGAACTTTGCGTGGGCAAAGCATTGTTCCACTTTATTCTTCGGTAGTAGATGCTGTGCAAAACGACCCCAAACTGCACGAACTGCTTGCCTTGGTCGATGCGCTTCGGGTAGGAAAAACCCGCGAGAAAGAGCTGGCAATTTCAGAACTAAAAAAAAGAATTTTAGATGGAAAATAGAACCATCAACATTGCCGTTGTTGCCGAAGTTGCAAAAGCGCTCCGCGAACTCAAAAACCAAATGGTTTTCATTGGTGGTGCGGTGGTCAGCCTGTATGCCGACGATCCGGCAGCCGATGAAATTCGTCCGACCGCCGACATCGACATGACCATCAATCTAATGAATTTCAGCAACTGGGTGAGAATGCAGGAGCGACTAGCCGAGCTTGGTTTTTATCCTGATCCTTATGGCCATGCCATTTGCAGTTACAAATACAAGAACATTCCGGTGGACATTATGCCAGCAGAAGATGGGCCGCTTGGGCCGACGAACAAATGGTACAAGCTGGGTTTCGAAAATCTATGGATCGTGAAAGCCCTTGATGAAGAAATTCAGATACTTTCGGCTCCGGCTTATCTGGCAACCAAATTCGAAGCATTTAACGGCAGAGGCCACGATTACCGCACCAGTCACGATTTTGAAGACATCATTTACCTGATCGACAACAGAATGACTATTGTTCCCGAGATTGAACAGACACATCCCGAAATACAGGAATACCTCAAAAAAGAGCTGACTAAAATTCTTAAAAGTTCGCATTTGGAAGAAATACTTTCGGCACACCTTCATCCTTTAGTAATTGATGAACGGTATCCGGTTGTGCTGGGGAAGATGAAGGAAATTACATCATGAGTTAATCCGGAATATAATCAAGGATAAATCAACGTAAAATTCTGATTAATTGGCGAATAGTTCATTTTACATTGGGTATAATCAGGATTAAAATAATTAAATTCGATTATTGTTGCATTTAATTAAATTCATCTATACATTCATCGTTCTTTAGCATAAGACCAACGAACCAAATTATGACGAACTTCAGCTTTCTGGAAAAGGGATTTCAAGCCATATTGGCCAATGCAATTGAAGCAGAGAAACACACTTTTATTGCCCCCAAATATGCCGCGATTATGTGTCGCACCGCGCTCGAAAAAGCGGTATTCTGGCTGTACGAAAACGATTCGGACCTCACCCTGCCAAACGCTCCCATATTATCTAATCTTATTCACGAGCAGTGTTTCAAAAACATCCTGGAGCCACGCATGTTTCAGGAAATCAATGTGGTTCGACTGAATGGGAACAACGGGGCTCACGGCAAGAGTGTCAATCAGAACGAATCACTGGTCTCGCTAAAAGGCTTATTCCGCTTTCTCTCATTCTTAAGCAAGTATTACAGCGAAGAAAATCCTGCGATTCCGGCATTTGATGAAAGTCTCATTCCGGATGGAAAAGAAAACGAAAAGACACAGCGGGAACTGAAAGCCAAAGCGGATGAATTAGCAGAACAAACCGACAAATTAAACAAGGAACGAACCCGCACAGAAGAACTGGCCAAAGAAAATGATCTGCTGAAATTTCAGTTGGAACGACAACAAGAATTGGTTGCAGCCCGCAAGGAAGAGCGCAAAAAACTTCCGGAGGAAAATAAAGCCATCCCGCAATTAATTCCCGAATCGGTTACCCGCAAGATTTACATTGATTTGTTGTTAAAAGAAGCCGGATGGGAAAAGATGCGCCTGGGAAGGGAATTGGAATTTGAAGTTTCAGGAATGCCTTTATCGACCAATCCAACTGGAATTGGGTACATTGATTATGTACTTTGGGGCGAAAATGGTTTGCCCCTGGCAGTGATCGAAGCCAAAAGAACGATGGTCGATGCGCACAAAGGAAGGCATCAGGCAGAGTTGTATGCCAATTGTTTGGAGCACTCTACCGGACAGCGGCCCGTGATCTTTTACACCAATGGATTCGAGACAAATATCTGGGACGATACTTTTTACGCTGAACGACCGGTCGCTGGATTTTATACCAAAGATGAACTCCAGCTTTTGATCGACAGGCGAAAATCTCGTAAAGATTTGCGCAAATTTAAGGTTGATACAAATATTGTTGGGCGGCCATATCAGTTGGAAGCCATTCAGCGGGTCGCCGAAGCGATGGTTACCGACCAGGGCGTGAAGCTAAAAGGTAAAAGCCGTAAAGCCCTGCTGGTGATGGCTACCGGAAGTGGAAAAACCAGGGTTTCAGCAGCTATAGTCGATATGCTTACAAAATGCAATTGGGTAAAACGTGTGCTTTTTCTGGCCGATCGCAATGCATTGGTTACGCAAGCTAAAAACGCATTCAAGGAACATTTGCAAGATCTGACGGCCATCGATCTGACAAAAGAAAAAGAAGACAACGGTACGCGGTTGGTTTTTTCGACCTACCCAACCATCATGAATAAAATTGACAGTCTGAAAAGTGAAAACGGCAGGTTTTATGGTCCCGGGCATTTTGATCTGATTATTATTGACGAGGCTCACCGCTCGGTTTACCAGAAATACAAAGCCATTTTCGACTATTTCGATTCACTGCTGATTGGGCTCACTGCTACACCCAAAACAGAAGTTGACCGGAACACCTATAGTTTATTCGAAATTGAAGACAACAACCCAACATTTGCCTACGAGTTAAATCAGGCCGTAGAAGATAAATTTCTGGTTCCACCCAAAGCAATGTCGGTACCAATCAAGTTTCCGCGCGAAGGGATTCGTTACAAAGACCTTACAGAAGCTGAAAAGGCTGAATACGAGGAGAAATTTGGTGATCCGACCAAAGGGGAGGCCGATGAAGAGATTGACAGCAGTGCATTAAATTCATGGCTTTTCAATACCAATACAGTTGATAAAGTGCTCGATTACCTGATGACCAACGGCCTGAAAACCCAGGGAGGTGACAAGTTAGGAAAAACCATCATTTTTGCCAGAAGGCATGCCCATGCTATGTTTATCGAAGAAAGATTCAATAAAAATTATCCTGAATATAGCGGAAAATTTCTTCGGGTAATCGACAATTTCGAAACCAAAGCACAGGATTTACTGGAGACTTTCTGTTTGCATCACGAAGAAGCGGACCCTCAGATTGCTGTATCGGTAGATATGATGGATACCGGCGTTGATGCGCCCCGAGTGGTGAATCTGGTGTTTTTCAAACCGGTTAAATCGGTAGCCAAATTCTGGCAAATGATCGGGCGTGGCACGCGATTGTGTCCCAATCTTTTTGCTCCGGAAAAAGACAAGGAACATTTCCTGATCTTCGATTTCTGCGAAAACTTCGAATACTTTAATGAATTTCCGGAAGGAATTGTACCCACAGTTCCGAAATCTCTTTCGCAACAATTGTTCGAAACCAAGCTGGAAATTGCTTTAATGTTGCGTTCAATTGAAGAATCAACCGAAGAAGATAACAAGCTGGCAACTTCATACATCGACGAGTTACATCGGTTAATTGCCACACTCGATCAACAACGTTTTGTAGTGCGAAAAGAATTAAGATTGGTGAATGAATATACCAGCCGGGAGCGATGGGAAAACATCAGCAAAGGCGATTTTGCTGATATTTGCCTCCACTTGTCGAATTTGGCTCCCATTGCTGAAAAAGATGATGAAATTGCCAAACGATTTGACTTAATAGTGCTGAATCTGCAACTGGCTCTGCTCCTGAGAAGCAACAAACAAGTCGCTCTTATTGGCCGAATCGGAACCATTGGCCGGCTGCTGATGAAGAAGAAAAACATTCCGGCAGTAAACCAGCAGTTGGAAACCATCAAGGCCGTTCAAACCGATGAATTCTGGCAGGAAATCTCTCTTAGAAGGTTGGAGAAAGTCCGTATAGATTTACGCGATCTGATCAAATTCATTGATACAGCTCAAAAGAAAAACGTATATACCAATTTTGAGGATGTTCTGGACGAGGATGGAGTTAAAGAGATCGAAATTCTCCGCTCGTACACCAGCATGAAAAGTTATCGCGAGCGGGTTGAAAGTTTTATCAGGAACAACAAGGATTACCTGGTCATTCATAAAATCCGGAACAACATACAGATAACCCATGATGAGCTTAACTTGCTGGAAAAGATGCTTTTCACCGATGGATTAGGTACCAAAGCTGATTTTCAGAGGGAATATGGAGATATGCCTTTGGGTAAATTTATCCGGAGCTTGCTGGGATTGGACATCACAGCTGCGAATCAGCTGTTCTCCGAATTCATTCAGTCCGGAAACCTGTCAGCCGATCAGATTACCTTCATCAACAACATCATCAGTTTCCTTACCCAAAATGGAACGATCGATAAAGCCATGTTGTTTGAACCACCGTTTACTAACATCAATGACCAAGGTATCACAGGAGTATTTGATGATGTAATGGTGGGTAAAATTGTTCGGATCATTGATCAGGTAAATGACAATGCGGTGAGAAATTTTGGGTAAAACCAATCGACAATAATGCTGAACCAGATAAAGAACCAATTTGTAATAATAATAAAACCGAACCAATGATACTGAATGCTGAAAATGCCAAACAGATTGAAACCCTGATTCCTTTATACCTTGAAGAGATAAAAAAGCCGGATTATGATGAAGTTTATAAATGGAAAGCGTTAATACACTTTCAGAAAACCTTCGATCTGGAAGCTGAGAATTTTCCGGTTATGCTCAAGGATGCATTGTCTTTAGCAAAGAATTTACTAACAAGTAGCTATTATTTTGCCTATAAAATGATTACTCGTTTTGCTGAAGCATACCAGGAAGAGACAAAGTCAGCATTTGAAAACCTATTTGATGAAACGCTGGATCTTTCCGATCGAATAAAAGATTTTAAAATATTTGGGAAAGCCAAAATTAAAGAACTGGAACCGGGCAAAAAACTTAACGATTATCAGGACGACGGAACTATTTCAGTGTATTTATTCATGAGGTATCCTGAAAAATATTGCCCATATAAAGCCAAGAAAATAGGCGAATTTGTCAAAAGAATGGGTATTAAGTTGCCTGATAACCAACATCTAGTCAGATATTTTGACTTGATTGGTGAACTGAGAGAATTACTGATACTTAACCATGAATATAAAACACAATTTGAGAATAATCTTCCCGTTGAAATCTCCCAACTGGCTCATTTTACATTATTAGCACAGGACTTTATTTGGATTAGCTCGCGATTGAATTCAGAGCCTGAGAATGACGAAACAGCCTTAATCAATCGGATCAGAAAAATAAATAGCAGGGCGAAGGTTGAAGAGCATTTTTCAAAAGCAGAATTTCTTACAACAACATTGAACATTCATTTGGATGATTCACATTTTGTTTTCGCAACCCCAAAAACCAATGATTATTTGGCAGTTACCCTGAATCAGCGATACATTTTGCAAACAGAGAAAGATTCAATCCGGCTAATCCTTCCCCGTGTATTAAAGCCTGAATTAGAGCATGATGGTAATGTTCTGCAAATTGGATCATTTGATGCGTTAAAAGGAGAAACTGATCCACCGGTGTGGGTTCATTTTAAAAAAAGTTTACAAATTACTCCTGCCATTTGGGAAGCATGGGTTCAAGCTGCAAAAAAGGAGTTAAACTATGGCAGCCAATCGGGTTTCTTGAAAAACGATAATCCAGCCTACAGAAAAGCAGTCTTTGACAAAACATATCGTGAAAAAATAATTCAAATGGCATTTACTACAACAGAATCCGGTGGTTCTAATGGAACTAATGGCGTAGAAGGTAAAGTTTTGGTATTTAAAGAAGAACTTGATATTCCCAAAAATCTTATTCTTTATGGGCCTCCCGGAACCGGAAAAACCTATACCTTGATAAACGAATATTTTAAAAAGTTCACTGACAAATCGAAAGGTAAGTCCAAAGAGATATTTGTTTACGAATTAGTTTCCGATCTGGCATGGTGGGAGGTAATTGTTCTCAGCTTATATGATCTGGGTTCAACAAAAGTGAACGATCTGGCACAGCATCCCTTAATGGCCGAAAAGATTAATCAATCTAAAAATAAAACACCCAGGAATACCATTTGGTATTGGCTCCAATACTATTCAAAAGCTGATTGCCCGAATGTAAATGTTGCAAAAAGGAGTGAGATTCAGGTGTTCTGGAAAGACGACAACTCAAAATGGTCTATCGATAAGGAGAAAACAGAAGAAATACTTCCGGATTTAATAGAGAAATGGAGTAGTTGGAAAAACTATCAACCTATCTATCAGGAATTCAAACGATACGAAATGGTGACCTTTCATCAATCGTTTAGCTATGAAGAATTTGTTGAAGGTATAAAGCCTGATTTGAAAAATGATGAAGAAATCCGCTACAAGCTCGAACCGGGTATATTCTTTACCATGTGTGAAAAAGCAAGAAAGGATCGTGGAAATTCCTATGCGATTTTTATTGACGAAATTAACCGGGGCAATATTTCGAAGATATTTGGTGAGTTAATTACCTTGATTGAAACTGACAAACGAGATAATGTGGAAACAATTCTTCCTTACTCAAAATCGCCATTTACAGTTCCTTCCAATTTGTGGATTATCGGCACCATGAATACTGCTGACCGAAGCATTGCTTTGCTTGATACCGCTTTACGCCGAAGGTTCTCATTTAAGGAATTGATGCCAGATCCATCAACTTTAAAAACCGATATTGAAGGGATAAATTTGCAACAACTGCTCTCAATCATCAATGAACGGATCGAGTTTTTGTTAGACCGCGATCACACCATTGGTCATTCTTATCTGATCAATTGCATGAGCAAATCGGATATTTGCCTGGTATTCCGGGATAAAATTATTCCCCTTCTTCAGGAGTATTTCTACAAAGACTGGGAAAAAGTGCAGTTGGTTTTAGGTGACATCAAACAATGGGGAAAATCCGAGGATCAGAAATTCGTCCGTATCAGAAAAAAATATACACAAGAAGACGAAAAGAAGTTGTTTGGTTTAGAGCTGGATGATTTTGAAGATGAAACCATCTATGAAATCAATAACAATTTGGTTTCCGGGAACTTTAACCTTATTCCGGCTGAAAGCTTTATTCATATTTATGAACGACCATCGGCAACAAAATAAACTCGGGTGAAAAACGTAAAACAAATATGTGAATACGGAACCATCTGGAATGCAAAGGATTTTCAGGAATGTGAAGATTCGGTGCAGGCGATTTATCTTGATCCGAAATCATTTGAAAACCTGAAGTGTTTTGTTGCAGAAAATAGCGATACTGCAACTGAAATTGAATCAGCCTTTTCGTATCACCGGCAAAAAGGGAAAGATTTTATAAGGGTAAAAAACTACGTTGGCGTAATTGAAACCCGAAATGGAACGACTATTGAGATTTTGCCAAAAATATATACCGCACAAAAAGATGACACAATCAAGGCGATCAATGAAAGCCGGTCCATTTTGCTTTCGATGCTTCGGACGCTACGCAATTCACCTTTCAAAACCATTGATAAGGCTCATATCAATGCAAACCGAATGCCTATCCTGGAAATTTTCATCTCAATGTTTTTAAAGGAGGTGGAAGGAATTCTTACAAGAGGAATCAAACATTTTTATGCCAACTCGGAAGAGAACCAAAAGTTTTTAAAAGGTCGGTTACTTTTTAGTGATCAAATCAAACTAAATGTCACCCGGGCAGATCGCTTTTTTGTTCGGTTTGATGAGTTTAAAGCAAATATTCCGCAAAACAGGATACTAAAATCAGCGCTAATCTATGTAGCCAGGAAAAGCAAATCAGCAAAAAATAAAAGCCAGATTATTGCCTTATTATCTCTTTTTGAAGAGGTTGATCATTCGAAAAACCTTGCTTCAGACTTGTCGAAATTGAATGGACACAGCAGGTTATTCAATTATTACGACACGGCCTTAATCTGGGCAAGACTTTTTCTGGAAGGAAAATCATTCACAAGCTACAAAGGGAAGAACCTGAACACAGCCATCCTATTTCCGATGGAAGTACTTTTTGAATCGTATGTTGCCCACAAACTCAAAAAGCAATATCCTGAATTAAAAATAACCACCCAGGATCGTCAGCACTTCCTGTTAACCGACCTCTTGCTGAAACAAAACAAATTCAGAATCAGACCGGATCTTGTGGTTAGAACAAGTGAAGTATTGATAGTTGCTGATACAAAATGGAAAATAATCGACCATAATCTATCAGGCAAAAACTACCTGATTACACAGGCCGACATGTATCAGTTGTATGCCTACGGAAAGAAATACGAATCAGATCATTTAATACTTATTTATCCTGAATGCGAGACTTTTACCAAAGAATTGCTCTTTCAGTATGACAGTCAAATAACACTTCGGTGCGTTCCATGGAGTTTCAAAAAGGAGAATCTGGTATTGGAAACAGAGCTTGAATTAGCTGTGCAGATTGACTTAATTGAGTGAATTCAGATTTGCTGATACTCCTAAATTAAACATGATTGTCGCACAAAACATTAAAAAAAATGGTAGCACACCTGAAGTTATTATGAAAACAACATTGTTTAATCTGCATGAAATAAAAATAGATGGAGGAAATGTAATCATCGAATTTTACGCCGGTGATATCTTTGATGTCTATTCAGACATTCTTTTACTTTCAGCCTATAAGGGAAACTTCTTCCCTAAAACAGGCACGACATGGGGATGTCTTTTTGCTAGAACGGGTATCACAATAGAAGGCTTTACATCGAAAGAAATTCAAAGAATTTCGAAAAATATCCTTTCATTTAACATCAACGAAAATAAGCATTTCGCTCAATTAGTTGCCATTGAACTATCGAAATTTAACAACCCAGGAAGTTTCACAACTGCAACTCTTATGAATCGATACAGGGAGCTTGTGGATTTTTTAGAAACTCACCCTTCTGAAGAAGTTGAAAGCATTTCATTGCCATTGCTGGGGACAGGTAACCAGGGAATCCCAATGGAGGATTCAGTGGCTGAATTATTAAAAACTTTTAACCAGCTTAAAAGAACCAAGCTTAAAATCATCCGAGTATTTGCAAGGGATTTTGAGTCCATTGGGGTTTTAAACAAAAAAATCAATGAATTGCTCAACAGGACAGAAGTCGTTCATACGACTCTTCTAAATGCAGCCTTGAATGATGCGAAGGAAATCATCAACATGGATGTTTCAACACTGTCTTTCAACACCCTCACTGATTTGCTTTCACTGGCTGATTCAAATAATTCTTCCCTCAAAGCATTTGGATTGGCAGGCAGAATTTTTGCAGAAAAGCTGTGCGATGAGTTGTTAAGAATTTATGGAATTGTGCTTGAACCATCCACATTACATTCAAAAATAAGTGGATTATCGCTTTATCTTAGAAAAGATCGTCCACACATTGAGTCACATTTAAGGTTATTGCAAACCTATGGAAATCAGGTGTCACATGCCGGAGGAGCTGAATTGAATCATCAGGATGCTGCTTCCATCGTTATTTCAATGCTGCGTATTGCAGATTTTTACGAATATAAGCACTCCAGCACAATAGATCAAAATTAATTTACATAAATAGAATATGCGTGCAGATAGAATGCATAGGTGAACCTTTACTTTGTCGTGTTAAATTAATAATCAATTAAATTACTTACTATGAAAACGACAAAGATTTACAACCTTATTGTTCTGGACGAAAGTGGCTCAATGGGTTGCATTAAACAACAAACAATCAATGGGTTTAATGAAACAATTCAAACAATTGCTTCTGCTCAAAAGAAGTTTCCCGAACAAATTCATTTGGTAACACTTGTGAGTTTTAACAGCAGCGAAATAAAAACTGTACTTGACATGTCACCTGTTTCACGTGTTGAACAATTAAATCAAAGAAGTTACAACCCTGATAGCAATACACCCCTATACGACGCTTTAGGGCTTTCTTTAACCAGGTTACGCCATCAAATCAATAAAGAAGAAGAACATCAGGTGCTGGTGTCAATCATTACCGATGGCGAAGAGAACTCTTCTCGCGAGTTTTCCGGTAAAATGATAAAAAATCTCATTGATGAACTCAAAGCTTTGGGATGGGTATTTACTTTCATAGGAGCAAATATCGATGTTGAAGGCGTTGCCGCGCAAATCTCAATAAACAACTATATCTCATTCAACCAAACAATAGAAGGAACGAATGCGATGTTTGCTAAAGAATCCAATGCGAGGATGAAATTCTTTGATAAAATGTCGAAGGGAACCAGCAAAAAGGATCTCTCTGAAAAATATTTTGAGGAGGAGGAAAACTCATAATTATTACCCGATTGAATTATAATTATGATGCACCTTTGTATTGTAATTATAATTCAATTGTAATAGAACAACTTTACTGAAGTTCTAAACAAAATTTAAATGCATTTCATGATCGACTTCATTGGTGATATACACGGCCATGCCGACAAGCTTATTGAATTGTTAGAGAAGCTTGGCTACTCAACCAATAATGGAACATATAGCCATTCCACACGGAAAGTGTTGTTCATTGGAGATTATATTGACAGAGGGCCCCAAATCAGGGAAACCCTGGGAATAGTCCGGCAAATGGTCGAAAGCGGAAAAGCCATAGCCCTGATGGGAAACCACGAATACAATGCTTTGTGCTTTCATTATGAGGAACGCGAAGGTGGGCATTTGAGGAAGCACCTGATCAAGAATATCATTCAGCATTATGCGACGCTCCAGCAATTTCAAAACAAGCAGGATGAATACGAAGATTATCTGGAATGGTTCAAAACCTTGCCGCTCTATTATGAAACAGATAGTTTCCGTGCCGCTCACGCTTGCTGGGATAGTGATAACATCGCTTTTCTTCATTCAGCATTAAAGAATGAACGATTGAATGAGACAGTTCTTCATCATTCGGTAGTAAAAGGAACAGAATTATACCGGACAATTGATGAAACGCTGAAGGGCAAAGAAGTCCGGATGCCCGCAGGTCTTTCGTTTGTTGACAAAGATGCAACAGAACGAAATGAGATAAGGATAAAATGGTGGCAGGATCCAAAGCAATACAGCTACCGTGAAATGAGTGTTATTCCACTTGAAAGCCTTCCGGATGAATCCTTTGACATTTCCATGATGCATTCCTCAAATTACTATTCTGAAAAAGAAAAGCCAGTCTTTTTTGGGCACTACTGGATGAGTGGACATCCTGAATTATTAAGAGGAAATATCTGCTGCCTTGATTACAGTGTCGCCAGGAATGGCGTATTGGCTGCTTACCGTTTTGATGGAGAAAAAGAACTCTCGAAGGATAAATTCACTTTCGTTTAGAAAGAATAAACATTACTGGTTAAGTCCAGGAAAAGGGATCAAAGTCGATCTTGTTTTGGCTTAAAAAAGAACCAAAAGAAGAAAAGCCTTCATTTCCGGAAAAATTCACTTTCATCATCTCCAGAATTAAAGCCTGATTCCCAGTTTCAATTTCAAGTGCTTCGCAAAGAGCGTCCAGGTTTTCCTTCTTTACGGTAATTGAATATTCATAATCCGAATCCCCTCAGGCATCTTCCACCGATTTTCCAATATCATAACCTTCGACAACCAAATTGCCTTCGTTGAAGTAGGCATCCACATAAATAGTAATGTTGGAGTTTTTGAAATAGTACAAGCTTATTTTTTCATTCATTCTATAAAAATAATGATAATTTGGCTATCCGTTGGTATCTTACAAACGGAAAGAATAAAAAGTTTTTTATACAGAGAGGTACTACTCTCACTCAATTTTTCTCCGAAGATATTGATCGCATCCCGGAAAAGTCAAGGGTATACAAGCTCACTTCGATCGATAACTGAACCGGTCGGTGAGTGCGCGAAGCAGACGAACCAAACGTGTCGAAGTCCGCCCTTGACTAGAATCCTGTCTGCTCAATGTGCAATTGGCTCAAAATTAATTGGAGAGCCAGCCATAAAAAACCCTCAGGGCAGAGGTGACATAAAATGCAAAATAA
>JAHEYU010000021.1 GCA_023251435.1 Bacteroidota bacterium | reverse complement strand
ATGCCAGCAAAAATCAGATTGCAGCGACATGGTCGCAAACGGTATGCTTACTATCACATTGTGATAGCTGATAGCAGGGCGCCACGGGATGGTAGAAACATTGAAAGGATTGGATCTTATAATCCAAACACAAATCCTGCTACTATCGATCTCGATTTTGACAAAGCTTTAGACTGGCTTTCAAAAGGTGCTCAACCAACCGACACAGTAAGAGCTATTTTCTCTTACAAGGGAGTACTGTACAAAAAACATCTTTTAGGTGGTGTAGCCAAAGGCGCTTTCACTGCTGAAGATGCTGAAACTAAATTCGATGCCTGGGTAACCGAAAAAGCGAATAAAGTTCAGGCTAAAAAAGATGGATTGGTCGTTAGTTCAGAGTCTTCACGTAAAGCTCAGCTTGAAATGGAAACTAAGAAAAACACCGAAAGATTAAACGCCATTGCAAAACGCAATGCTGACGCTGCCGCCGCTGCAAAAGCCGCTGCTGCTCCAGCTCCTGCACCTGTTGCCGAAGAAGTAGCTGAAGAAGCTGCTCCTGAAGAAACTGAAGGTTAATCATTGAGCGAATCCTGTTTTAATCTTCGGAATAAAACAGACAACTTATAAAAGCGATAGAGAAATCTGTCGCTTTTTTCTATTTTTACCAACATGGAAACAATACCGAAAAACAATTGCGTTAAAGTGGGCTATGTGCAAAAACCGCATGGCATCAACGGTGAACTCGTCATCCGTTTTCAGGAAGAATATTACGAAACACTCGAAGAATATCCGGCTCTTTTTCTGGAGATCGACAATTTGCTTGTTCCATTCTTTATAGCTGAAGAAGGGTTTAGGTTTAAATCGTCGGAATCGGTTATTACACAACTCGATTGGGTGGATACCGATGCAAAAGCAAAAGCGCTTTGCGGATTGTCGGTCTTTGTAAACAAAGAGGATGTGATCGAGTCTGACGATGAAATGAGCCCTCATGCATTGGTCGGATATCAACTGTTTGGCGAAGATCAGGGCTTGATTGGTGAAATAAAGGAAGTTCACGATTACGCCGGGAATATGTTGCTTTTAGTTGACTATCAGGGGAAAGAAGCCCTTGTTCCGCTCAATGAAGAATTGATTGTAAACTTAGACGAAGACAAACGAGAGATTGAACTGCGCATTCCGGAAGGATTGTTTGATCTGGATGAAGAGTGAGTCAGGAGATGTAATTTGTTGTCATTAATTGTCATTTAATTGTTGGTACCTTTTCCCAATGAATGACTTTAAATGACAACCAATGACCATCTCTTTTAAGAGACTTTACTATATACAAATTGCATCTGTTCTGTTAACTCTTGGTCCAGATTCGCGTATTCAGGTTTAATTCGTGTACGAGAACCGAAATCATTTCGAACAGATCGTACATTTCTTTCATATCGCCGAAATTAACTCCCGAACGAAAAATATTGGGTTCAAAAAGCGCTTCGTTGATACTGTTCGCAAAATAAACACGCGAGCCAACAAACGAAAAATAAATTTCACCTCCAAACCGATTGGAAAGATTGACCATCGCTTCCATAATCGTTGGAGTGAGAATGTAACGCGATTCAACCTGATCGGAGCTGTAAACCACAAATTGTTTTTCGAATTCCGGATTTTCAAGCTTAACCAATTCTCCTCTGCTGCTCATTTTTTGCAGGCTCTGGCCAAATTTTCCAAGCAGTTTTTCCGCAGTATCAGGAAGTACATAAGTTGTTCCCGAAAAGTTCTTGTTAAAATCGGCATGTAGAAATACTCCCCGGAAAATGGTCACCCAATGCTCTCTGCGCTGTCCTTTCGACCCGTAAGTAACTTGTTTGTATTGTGTATGAAGTTCGGAAAACTGAAAATCTGTCTTTTCAATCTGGCCGGTAACAAAGTCATCACCTTCATAGCGGTCATAGTGATGTGGAAATAAACCGCTTTGCTGATACGATTCCTGACTCATGCAATGATCGAACAGGTATTTCCATTCAGGGTTAATCAGTTTAACAACTTCGGCCACCACACCCGACTTGAATGATTCGCGGTATTTCTTATTTATTTTCCCGGTTTCGTACATGAACCAGATCAGAAATGCAATAGAACCCAGAATTGATATAATAATCAATGCTTCATGAGGATTCAGACTAACCAGAAAAAAGATTCCTGCTGTCAGGCCTGCTAAAAACAAAAAGGTAAGCAGGTATCTGTTTAGAATCTTTTTGCGGGTAGATTCAAGCGCGCTCAGTTTTTCTTTTAACTGATTTTCGTAAAGCAGTTTTAATTCGTTTGCCGATGCCATAAGAAGCTAAATTTAAGACTGAAAAAGATTCTTAACATTCACATTTCCGCGTTCGGTTTCGGTAGCTGTAAAAACTTGTTTGGCTTTCAGCAGCATCATTCCGGCCAACAGGTTTCCCGGAAACATTTCGATGGCATTATTAAAATCGGTTACGGCAGCATTATAAGCCCGGCGTGCAGCAGCAATCTGCGATTCAACTTCGTTCAGCGACCGTTGCAGGTCAATAAAGTTCTGGCTCGCTTTCAGGTCGGGATAGTTTTCAACTGCAACCATCAATCCCGAAAGAGCTGAAGATATCTGGTTGTCAAGATTAACGCGGTCTTCGGGAGCGAGATCATGTTGCATTACTTTGGAGCGTAATTCGGTAATTTTGGTCAGCAGCTCCTTTTCATGGGTTGCATATTGCTGAACGGTTGCAACCAAATTGGGAATCAGGTCGTAACGATTCTTCAGTTGAACGTCGATGGTGCCAAAAGCATTGGTTACCTGGTTCTTTTTGTTGGTCAGGCTGTTGAAAACAGAAATAAATACCAGCAGAAGAATTAAAGCGATAACAATTACGAAGATCAGCGTTGAGTTCATTGTAGTTAATTTTGGTGTTAGTTTTTAATCAATTAAAGGGTTGAGTGATTTTAAATAATTATGATCGTGAAATTACAGATTCGGTATTGATTTATCAAATATAAAAGGTGACTGGAGGAAATTCACCTGCGAGTTAGCGGACTTGCTGGTGAATGGAGAAAAAAGTATAACCCTTCGAATGAGTGTACATGGAATCATTTTATTTTTTGCCACTTTGCAACTTCCAATAAAATTTGGCGTCTATAAATTCGTTTAATAGTGTGGAACAAATAATCAATTAAATAAGAATCATGAAAACAAGATTAGCAACAGCATTCGTTTTATTCGTTTTTATCCTGACAGGCATTCAGGTTCAGGCCGACAATCAGACCCGCAAAGTGGATCCGTTTAATGAAATTTCGCTTAGGATTGGTGCCAATGTTCATTTTGAACAAGGCGCAAAACACAGCCTCGAAATTGTAGCAAAACCCTCAGCCCTCGAAGAAATAATTACCGAAGTAAAAGACGGTAAACTGATCATCAGGTTTCCCAACAAAAACTACTTATGGAAGACTTTTCAGCCAGGCGAAGTTACCATTTATATCACTGCTCCTGAAATAGTTGGACTGGGAATCTCGGGTTCGGGCGATATTATTGCCGAAGACGAAATCAAAACCAAAATTCTGGATATGGCTGTCAGTGGCAGCGGAAGCATCAAGCTGTCGGAACTAACAGCCGAGCGGGTTAAATCCGCAATTTCAGGTTCGGGCGATATTGTTGTGGCCGGAAAAACCGCAGCACAGGATTTAAGTATCACCATTTCGGGAAGCGGAAATTTTAAAGGGATGGATTATAGTGCCGACGATGTTTCTATAAAAATAGCAGGTTCAGGAAATGTTGGGATTGAAGCCAATAAAAACCTATACATCCGTTTGGCTGGTTCAGGAAATGTAACTTACAAGGGCAAACCGCTGATCGATCAGTCGGTGGCAGGCTCGGGATCGGTGAGAAGTGCAAAATAAGAGAAGCAAAATAAAATATTTAAGGTGGCTGTATTTCGATACAAGCCACCTTTTTTATGCAATTTAAATTTCGATCAATCTCATAATCCAATTTTTATGTCGGGTTATAATTGTAGAAAGTGTAAATTAACTCTTATATTTAAGCTTGATTTTATTCACTAACTAACTTAACTACAATGACTACAAACCGAAGATCGTTTATCAGGAATTCTGTTGCAGCTACCGCAGGAATCGGAATTTTAAGCAATTTCCCCGGTACACTTCAGGCTGCATCGCGTAAAGTTGCTCCCAGCGACCAAATCAATGTTGCTCTTATTGGTTGCCGAAGTATGGGTTTTGGCGATTTGAAAAATCACCTCAACATACCCGGAGTCAACTGCATCGGGCTTTGCGACATCGATCAAAATGTGCTGAATGGCAAAGCCGCCGAAATCCTGAAAACATACAATCAGAAGCCACAACTTTACGGCGATTTCAGGAAATTACTTGAAAACAAAGATTTACATGCGGTTGTAATCGGCACTCCCGATCACTGGCACTGCCTCCCGATGGTAAATGCCTGCGAAGCCGGAATGGACGTTTATGTCGAAAAACCAATGGCCAACAGCATCGAAGAATGCAACCTCATGGTAAAAGCGGCCAACCGCTACAACCGTGTTGTTCAGGTTGGACAACAACAGCGCAGCGGGGCACACTGGAACAAAATCAACCAGATGATCAAATCCGGAAGAATAGGTAAACTTCGCAAAACAAACATATGGGGAAACTTTAACTACGGAATTGGACAACCGGTTACTGCCGATACCGCAGTTCCTACAGGAGTCGATTTCGAAATGTGGCTCGGGCCTGCTCCTTCGCGTTCGTTCAATCCCACCCGCTTTCACGGTTCCTGGCGCATGTTCTGGGATTATGGTGGCGGATTGGTTACCGACTGGGGCGTTCACCTCATCGACATGGCGCTTTGGGCCAAAGACATTACTGCCCCACCTCAAAAAACACTGGCTACGGGAGCCAATATTTCATTTCAGAACAATAACCACGAAACTTATGACACCATGTCGGTGATTTTTGAGTTTGGCGATTACCAGGTTACCTGGCAGCACACAGCCGGGATTCAGACTGGCCCGTGGAATAAAAATTATGGAATTGAATTTATTGGTGATTTAGGAACCATTGTTGCCGACCGGGGCGGATACAAGGTCATTCCGCAGTGGGATGACAAAGAAAAGAAAAGCAAAACCGAAGCCGAAGATTTTGACAAAGGCGGTGAGAACCATCAGGAACACGCACAAAACTTTATCGACTGCATCAAATCGAGGCAAAAACCGGTTTGTACTCCTGAAATTGGACGGGCCGTTGCTGTTGCAGCTCACTGCGCCAACATTGCCGTTCGCACCGGCGAGAACCTGTTGCTTTGGGATGAAGCCAAAGGAAAATTCTCGAATTCGGAAAAAGCCAACCGCTACATTGTTCCTGAATACCGCAAACCCTGGGCGCTTCCGAAAGTATAGGAAGCCTCCCCCAGCCTCCCGAATAATCGGGATAAACTCTCCACAGGAGGGGAGTTTTGAGTAATGTATAATCAATTAATTTGCTCCTTTATTCGATAACTTTCAGAACCCTGATAACCTTAGCCTCTCCCTTTCGGGGAGAGGTTGGAGAGGGGCTTTTAAACATTAAAAATATGACCACAAACAGAAGACAATTTATCGCCACACTGGGTTTGGCCTCGGCCGGAATCGCTGCTGGAATTCCAGCCTGGGCCCTCATTAAGAAAGCGACACAGCTCGAAAATATCGGTTTTATTTCGGGTATCGTAAGTAATTTTATGAAAGAGGACTGGAAGGGTACTCTTGAAAAACTGGCCAACCAAGGCTATACTGAAATGGAAACCGGCAACTATTTAGGCAATTCGCTTTCAGAATATAAAGCTATATGTAAATCGCTCGGAATTAATGTTTTTGCCGGAGGCAGTTCTATGCCCGACATGCTGAAAGAGCCTGAAAAGAAAATTGCAGATGCGCTCGAAATGGGTAAAAAGTATTGGGTTTGCTACTGGCCATGGCTCAGCGATGCGAAAAACATTACAGCCGACGAAGCAAAAACCGCTGCCGAAAACCTGAACAAACTGGGTGAAGCCTGTAAAAAGGGCGGAATCAAATTTTGCTGGCACAATCACAACTGGGAGTTCGAAAAGGACACCGGAGAAGGTCTCCCATTCGACATACTGATGAAAAATACCGACCCACAAACAGTGAAAACCGAACTCGACATTTACTGGGTTCACAAAGGTGGAGCCGATCCGGTGGAATGCCTGAAAAAATACCCTGGACGATACGAAATTCTGCATGTAAAAGACATGGATGCCACTCCTGAAAAATCGTTTGCCTGCCCGGGTTCCGGGATCATCGATTTCCGGCCTGTTTTCCGCGAAGCATGGGATCAGGGAGTTCGCCATTACATTGTTGAAAGAGACGGAGAAACAAATGGTATCGAATGCCTGCAGTCGAGCGCCAATTACTTGAAAAATATAAGATTCTAGCAGGTATAACGCAACTTCAGGACAAAGCATTTACCCAATAAAAAACCCGCCGGATTGCTCCGGCGGGTTAAACCAAAAACCATTTACATTATGGAGCACTACTATTTTTACAACTCAATGGGTTGTCCATTATAGAAATCCAGAATTTTTGTCCTGAAAATATATTCGTATTTAGCCTGAAGCAAATCGCTCTGGGCTTTGGTCAGGTTGTTTTTTGTCTGATTGTATTCAACCGAATTGATCATCCCAACATTGAATTTTTCTTCGGTATAACGGAAAGCCTCTTTCGATGAAACAACCGCTTTCTGATTTGCAATGTATCTTTTAAATGCTGCAAGCGCATTGGTATAAGCCTGTTCAATATCTTTCCGGAGCAAATTTTTAGTGTTTTGCAACTGGAGTTCAGTGTTTTCGAGCTGAATTTGCGCATTGCTCACACCGTTTCTTGCCTGATAACGGTTGAAAATCGGAATATTAAGTGATGCACCAAAACCATAACGCTGGTTGCCTTTAAACTGATCTTTAAGTGATGGGGTTGGATAATCGAATAAGTTTTGATAGAAATTATTATAATTTCCGCCAAATGAAAGCGTTGGCATCAAGTTGCCTTTAGCAATCAGCAATTGTTTGCGTGCACTTTCAAGTTTAAATTCGGCACTTTTAACGGCTGGCCTTATTCCAACCGAATTTTTAAAAACGTCCATCGTATTCAACATCGTCAAGTTGGCTCCAATTTCAGGAAGCATAGGTTTTTCGATCAAAAAGCTTTCGGTCGAAGGCAATTCAAGAAACTGATACAATGCAAGGTATGCAAGCTGAAGCCTGTTTTGGGCGTTTACCACATTCAGTTCTTCGCGCGCAAATTGTGCTTCAATCTCGAGCAAACTACCTTTTGCCAGACTTCCGGCATCAACAAGTTTTCCGGTACGATCGATCTGCAACTGGGTAATTTTTAGCACCTCTTCCGACACGGTAACCAATTCTTCAGCAAAAAGTATTTCGAGATACGATGCCGCAATGTTCAGCATGATATCGTCTTTTGCCTTTTTGGTATCTTCAAGACTGGCGCGTAAATCCATCTCGGCCATCTTGATGGAGTTGGTAAGCGTAAAACCATTCCAGATGGTAACATTCGAACTAATATTTCCCGAAGTTGAATTTGAATTGATGTCGAGATAGGTATTGTCGGAGATGAGTGATCGTCCGTAGCTCATATTGTTCTGAACTCCTGCATTCAGGTTGGGTAAACGGTTAAATTTTGCCTGCCCGAGCTGATTGTTGTAATATTCAGAATTAAGCGTCTGTTGCTTGATCTGGATATTATTCTGAAGCGCGTAATCAATACATTTCTGTAACGACCATTTTTCCTGCGCACTGGCGCCTGTAAAAACAACCAGCATTAAAGCTGCTGCAACAAGGCTGTACATTCGTTTCATATTCATAGTTTTATGCTTTTTTCTTTTCTTCTTCCTTTACTTTCTTCGGATCGATCTTCACGCCTTTAACTTTTTCGGTTTTCGACAAACCTTCTGTTATTTCGATATTGATTCCGTCGGAAATTCCGGTTTTTACCATTCGTTTTTCGAATACTTGCGGTGTAGCTGTTTCTACTTCTACAAACGAAGAGTCTTTCTCGAATTTGAGCAAACCTTCAGGAATTACCAATACACTGTCTTTCTTTTCAAGAACGATGTTCGCGTTGGCGCTGTATCCTGCACGGATAAACTGATCTTCCTTCAGCACCACATTGGCTTTTATTTCGAACTGAATGGCTCCGTTTTCTTCTTTCCCTTTCGGTGCAATATATTCGAGAATAGCGCCAAATTTATCTTTCTCGATGGCTCCGATTTCCAGTTCGATGTTCATGCCTTCCTTGATTTTGCCAACTTCTGTTTCGTCAACCTTGCCTTTAAAAATCATGTCCTGCATGTCGGCTACTGTACAGATGGTGGTTCCGTTGTTGAATGTATTCGATTGGATCACCGAGTTACCTTCTTTAATCGGAACATCGAGCACCATTCCGTTTACTGTTGCACGAACGAGGGTATTAGTAGCAGTGGAGGCCTTTTTTGTTACACCGTTTTTAATTAATTCCAGATTATTTTCAGCAGCCGATAATTCCTCTTTGGCCGCATCGTAGCCAACTTTAGCATTTTTATACTCTTCGTACGAAATTACTTTCTGATCGAACAATTTTTGCTGACGGTCGTAATCAATTTTTGCATCATCAAAACTTAATTTCGCCCTGTTCATACGGGTTTCGGCATTATTCAGATTCACCATATCAGGAATAATTTTGATTTTGGCAATTACCTGATCTTTTTTTACAAAGTCGCCGGCAACAATGTACAACTCGTCAATAATGCCTGAAACCTGCGGCACAATTTCGATTTCCCTGCGGGGAACTACCGATCCGGTAGCAACTGTTTTGCGAACGACAGTGCTTACAAACGGATTTTTTGTTTCAAATACTTCAGGTGCCTTTTTTGATTTGGTGTAGAGGAAATAAATAGTTCCCCCGAAAATCCCTACCAGGATTACAATTCCGAGAATTTTAAAAATTTTTTTCATGATTTGTGTTATTTGTATGTTTCTGTTTTCTAAATTCTTATATCATTTATTTTTTAACCTTCATCCCTTATCGCGTCAATTAGTTTAATACTTACAGCGCGTCTGGCAGGTATCAGGCCGGCAATAATTCCTGAAATAACAAGTACTCCGAGTGCTGACAGCGCCATAGTCAGGTTTACTTCAGGATTTTTGAAGAACATTTCGTCGCCTGCAGATTGTAAAACACGGTTCAGAACTTCCAGAATCCCAACGCCTAGCGATAAGCCAATATATCCGGCCATTACCGTCAGAAAAACGCTTTCGGCAACAATGTGCTTGATAACAGTTGCAGGAGTCGCGCCAATTGCCCGTTGAATACCGATTTCCTGTGTGCGCTCTTTGATGATCACCAACATGATGTTGCTGACTCCGATTACTCCGGCCAAAAGTGTTCCGATACCTACAATCCAGGTAAGTACTTGTATTCCCAGAAAAAGAGCGTTGAATTTGATGAATTCTTTCTCGATGTTGAAAGATCCGATTGCCTGAAGATCATCAGGAGCAATTTTATGACGGTCTTTCAGTATCGTTTTTAGTTTTTCTTCGAGGTCGCTTACTTTGTGTCCCTTTTGTGAGGTAACCGAAAAGAAGTGAACTACATCGCCATAATTGTATGCAGTTTGCATGGTAGAGAACGGGATGGAGATACTTTCCTCTTTTTTCCCTCCAAAGTTGATCCGGGTTTCAGCATGAATAACGCCAACCACCTGAAAATAAACTCCGCTGATTTTAAGGTATTGACCAATAGGATCTTCATCCTTTGCAAACATCACCTCTAAAACCCGCTCTCCGATTACACAAACTTTGCGTTCGTGGAGTATATCAATTTCGTTGATCAATCTTCCTTTTACAACCGACCAGCGATCAATTTTAAAATAATCGGGATAATCGCCATAAACCTGAAAAGCACCGTTTCTCTCTCCGCGGATGGTATTGTTACCTCCCTGCTGATTCCCGAATAAGCGCGGCGAAAGATATTCGACTTCTTTCACATTGTCGCGGATGTATTGAATATCAGAATTTTCATAATTCCACCGGCGTCCACGCTGAAATCCTTCATAGGGAATGCTGGTCCTTTCGGTCCAGAAAAACGCAGAATTGGTGGCAAAAGCTTTAACTCCGTCAAGAACTCCGTTTTCGAGGGCTTTACCTGCACCCGACATAATAATCAGCATGAAGATTCCCCAAAAAACACCAAAAGCGGTCATGAAACTCCGAAGGCGGTTTTTCTTCAGGGCACTTATAATTTCATTCCAAAGATCCATATCAAACATAGCTGGGCCTCCTTTTTATTCGTCGCGCAGGGCAACAATAGGTTTAATACTTGCAGCTCGTTTAGCTGGAATATAACCGGCTATGGCACCGGCAACAATTAACAGGAGAGTTGCTGAAACCGCAATATTAAAATCGACGGTCGGGTTCATAAAAATGGTACCCTGTGGATCAGGAGTAGGGCCCGCTGATTGCACCATAAAATAATTGATCATTTCCATTAACCCGGTTCCCAGAACCAGACCAATATATCCGGCAATGGTTGTAATCATGATCGATTCAAGAAGAATTAAACCAATTACAGACGACGGGCTTGCCCCGATTGCCTTTCGGATACCAATTTCCTTGGTTCGTTCTTTCACCACAATCAGCATAATATTGCTCACACCCACAATTCCGGCAATTAAAGTGCCTATGCCAATGATCCAGATAAATATTTTAATGGCCTGGAAAATCTTCATCGTCTGGATGTAGTTTTCCAATTTGTTGTAAAGCCCTACAGCGCTTTCATCAGCAGGATCAAACTTGTGTTTTTTTGCCAGTACATTCCTGATCTGTTCTTCGATCGCCCGGCTTTCGTCAAGCGTTTTGGCATCGATTGTCAGTGCCAGATTATGTAAGCGGTTCGAACCCATGAAAATCATTTGGGCAGTTGATACCGGCATATATGCATTTCGGTTTCTGGTCGATCCGGGTTCGGTTGAAATGCCAATTACTTTAAAAGGGACATTGTTAACATTTACATACTCGCCCAAAGCAGTAGAGTCTTTGAATAATGCTTTTTTAATATCAGCACCCAAAACAACCACTTTGCGGTTTTGAAGAATATCAATCTTGTTGATAAAACGTCCTTCTTCCAAAATCAGATTCTCAACGTCTTTTAATTCAGGATGACAGGTGATTGTAGTGTAATCGCCAGATTCCTTGTTATACGAATAACGGGTATTTCCCATAAAATAACGTCCGGAAGAAACGCCAACACCGGCAACTTTCTGCACAATTTCCTGATCTTCGTTATGGAACTGAATTGGCCTCCCCGTTTTCATTCCCTGATAAGGGATTTTGGTTTCTCCGGTCCATATCCACATGGCATTTACCGCGTCGTTCATGAAATTGGCGGCAACTCCGTTGCTTAGCCCGTTTCCGGAACCCAGTAAAATCATCAGCATAAAAATCCCCCAGGCTACAGAGAACCCGGTAAGGAAAGTACGCATCTTATTTTTTTTGATTGTGGCAAGAATTTCCTGCCATTTATCGATGTCAAACATGAGGAAGTGATTAAGCGGTTTCCAGTTCTTTCATGTAATTTTTCTGGAACTGTTTCAGTTCTCCGTTGCGGATAATCTCGTGAATTCGTCCGTCTTTGAGCCTGATAATCTGACGGGTCATTGCAGCAATATCGTGTTCGTGGGTAACAATAATTACAGTAATTCCGGCGGCATTAATGTCTTTCAGAATTTCCATTACTTCGTACGAAGTTGCAGTATCTAAAGCACCGGTTGGCTCATCTGCCAAAATTATTTTAGGCTGCGAAATCAGTGCACGGGCAATGGCTACACGCTGTTTCTGACCACCCGACATCTCGCTGGGCATGTGGTTGGCCCACTCTTTCAGCCCCAGTTTTTCGAGATATTCCATCGCGATCAGATTCCGTTTTTTTCGTGGAACTCCCTTGTAATAAAGTGGAAGCGCCACGTTTTCCATGGCATTTTTAAACGAAATGAGGTTGAACGACTGAAATACAAAACCCACCATATCATTCCGATATTTGGCGGCCTTTTTCTCACTCATATTTGCAATCAGATTGCCTGACAAATGGTAAGTTCCTTTGTCATAATTATCGAGCATCCCCAGAATATTCAGGAGAGTTGACTTTCCTGAACCGGAGGAACCCATGATAGAAACAAAATCTCCCTGCTCAATATTAAGGTCGATGCCTTTCAGAACATGGAGACTGTTGCTTCCCATTTCATAGGATTTGTGAATGTTGTTTAATCTAATCATGGCTTTGTTTTCTGTAGTTTTCGAATCAAAAATCGTGTATAATATTCCTCTTGACTTATTTTTTTCGATGAATGGCAGATTTCAGACCGTAAAACGGTTAAAATGCTCCTTTTTTCAGGTTAAAAGAGCCCCGGAATACCGGTAAACCCAATTTCCAAATCATCGTGTTTTCTGTTTCTGAATTTTCTGTACACCAGAATATGACGATCTGCTAAATGAAACGTTACAGGATTTAATATTTTTTAGGAAATAATTGCGGATCAAAAATTCAGCAATAATTGGAGAATGCGAAAAATAAATGATCGAAAGATTAGGGAATAAAGCTTCTACTCATTACTAATATTTCGGTTTACAAACCAATTCAGGTGCTTTTCGAGCTGTGTACCAAGATAATACGGCAAATTCAGCAATTGATAAACCTTTCCGGAGGTGGTTTGGGCTTCTGTAACACTCAATTCTCCCGAATAAAACCGGACGGCAAACGAATGAGGCGCTTCGTCCATAAAAAGGTGCAACGACTTTAAAGTTCCTTCTTTTCCCGATTTAACCTCAATCGGGATCAGTTTTCCTTCAAAAGGGAAAATATAATCCACTTCAGCATTCGAAGTCTTTTTCTCGCGCACCCAAAATTGAAGGGCACTCAACGCCAGATTTTGGGTGGAAATTAACTCTTGACCGATCAGATGTTCAATGATTGCTCCCTGATAAACCGAGAGCAAATCGGTAGTTCCCAAAATTTCTTTCTGAATGCCAACCGAATAATTAATCAGTCCGGTATCCAATACTTGTAATCTGGGCGATTTCTTAACATCTGGCATTAAAGGCAAAATCGCTGATGTACAGGGGAAAATCAGTTGAAGCAAGAGCGCTTTTTCTAAAATTCGAAGTGCTTCGCCCATGTCGCGCGACTTATATGCAGAATTACCAAAGCCTTCAAATTTGATACGCTTTCCGGCATTTGGAAATGAAAACGAGATGGCATGACGAATGTGCTGAATTTGTGAGTTGGAGGATGCATATTTCTCAACATCCTCGAGATATGAAGCAATTAAGGAATCGTATATGGGAGAAAGCGCTTTTATATCTTTATTCTGACTGTAGCTATTAACAATCTCGGGCATCCCACCAATAAGTGTGTAGGTATGAAATAGCTGTAACAATTTGGAGTGGGCAAATTTTGCAACCGGAATCTTCTCCAGTTGGGTTAATGCAGCTTTTTCTCCCATTGCATCCAGAAATTCAGGGAAGGAGGCAGGCCTAACCACTTTGTATTCCACCCGACCAACCGGAAAACTGATGTTTTTATCGAAAAGGGTTTCCAGCATACTGCCTGCGGCAATCACCGGAATATCTGGTTCCTGTTCAAAAAAATATCTCAGAATATTTAGTGCAGCAGGTACTTCCTGAATTTCATCGATAAAAATCAAGGTTCTTTTCTTTTGATCCAGCGAACAGTTTTTGATAAAAAACAGAGCCTGAATCAAAGTTTCAACAGAGGCAAATTGTTCGAAAGGTTGCCGGTCTTCCGGTAATTCCAGATTCAGGTAAATGTATTGCTCAAACCGACTGGCAAACTGCATCACCAAAGTCGTTTTTCCAACTTGCCTGGCTCCCCTTAATATCAAAGGCTTGCGGCTTAATTGAGCCAGCCATGTATCGAGTTCTGCTATAATATATCTGTTAAACATGGCACAAAGTTAGGGTAATTATTACTAAATATAGTAACAAAGTTAGGGTAATTTTCACCAAATATCGACACAAAGTTAGGGTAGTTTTCGTTTTATGGCCTGAAAAAACCCGCCTTCTCGGAAGAAAACGGGTTCGATGCAGTTGTTGTCGAAAATAAAATGATCAGATCTTAGTTGCCTCGAGCAAGCTTTTCATTTCATCGAACGACAGATTCAGCAATTTTAAGGTTCTCGAAATTTTTGGAATTTCCTGTACAATGAATTCTGCTCTTTTCAATTCAATGATCTTTGAAACAGAATCGCTGGTGACAAAAAAGCCAATTCCCCGCTTATTGACAATAATGCCCTGATCCTGAAGAAAAGTATAGGCACGCATCACCGTGTTGGGGTTCACCTCAATCGAAGCTGCCAGTTCGCGCACCGAGGGGACACGTTCATCGGCAGCCCATTTCTTTTCCAGGATGCCGTCGGTTAACAGATCGGCAATCTGAAAAAATATAGCACGTTGTGAATGAAATTCCATTACAATTGCCTCCTGAAAAACAGATGATACGAAATGCCATATAGAACAAGTGAAAGCAACAAAGCAACAACGACAAAATAGTCGCCAATGTTGTTATTAGTGAAAATAGTTGGAACTCTGTCTCCGTTTTTTAGGTTGAGAATCGAAATATAGATTGCCATTGCAATAGATGAAACGAATTGTAATCCCAAAGAAATTAGAAAGGCATATACTATTTTGTTTTTCTTGAAAATAATAGCAAAAAAAGTACTTACAGAGTGACCGAAAATCCAAATTAATAGCAAGTTAAATCCAGTTATACTTGTGTGATTAGATACATTAGAAGAGGTACTATAATTATGAAATACATCCGGATTATTTACAAAAATCCTGATTATTCCAATTAAAAAAGCTGTAAGTAATGATAATGCCAGCGGGTAGGCCAACAGTGTAATACATTGTTTAGATATGAATTTCGTATTTCTTGAAATTGGAACAAGATGATACATTTGCATTGACTGGCTTTTGGTCGATTCCTGGTATGAGTTAATGGTAAAAACCCATGTTAACAACAAAAAAATTGGAAAAATAAATATTGGATAAGCGGAACCATGAGTAGTACCAGAAAAATAAAAGGTTGTTAGTAATCCGACTCCAATGATAAGATTATACAACCACATCATATAGTTTGCTTTATACTCGTATTGGAGCATTTTAATAAATGAATGATTCATGTTGGTAGGTTTAAGAATTAAAAATCTTTGAAATTTCAGTCGGCATTGTCACTGCCGCCGTAAAAAGTGACTCAATATCAACCAGTCCGGGTTCACCGTCCTTGTTTAGTGAAATCGTATCGTTGGGATTAAAATTATCGGCTTTATAGATAAGATTTCCAACTTCAACTTTTTCAGGATTTAACCCAAAAATCAACTTTTCAGCAATATGGTCAACCTGTTGATTCAGGATTATTTTACCATTGTGTTCGACAATAATCCGATCTACTAAATTTGCCAAATCGCGCACCTGATGCGTGGCCATTATAATAGTTTGATCTTCAGTCAACGATGCTGCGATTAATTTTCGAAAGGTCGATTTTGAAGGAATATCCAACCCGTTTGTTGGTTCATCAAAAAGTAAAATTCGGCATCGTGTAGCAATAGCAAAGCTTATCATTACTTTACGCTTATCGCCATACGAAAGCCTTTTTAGCGATGAACCGGGGTTTAACCCAAACTCGGATATGCAATCTGATAAAAGTTTTTGATCGAACTTTGGATAAAATCCGGAATATAGATTGCAAAACTCTGCAATTGTCATGTTCGGAAATTCGCTGGTATCGCCTACCAGAAATATTTCTTCGAGCATTTCAGGTTCACGAAAGGAGGCTTCGTGCCCAAAAACCTGGCATGAACCAGCTTTGGGAATTAGAAACCCGGCAATAAGATTTAGCAAGGTTGTTTTCCCTGCACCGTTAAGCCCGAGCAAAGCACAAACAGCGCCATCTTCAATAGTCAGGTTTAAACTATCGTAAACCTGATGTTTGCGCTGATAGTAAAAATTCAGATTTTCAATTTTTATCACAGTGTTGGTGTATTAGTTTATTAATACACAAATATACATTGCTTTTTGTAAAATCCAAATACTGAAGATATTTTTTTGAAATTAAAAACCCACCTTCTCGTAAGAAAGTGGGTTCGGTTATAATAGAGTAAGCAACCGACCCGCCTTGACGACGGCACTGAGGCTTACGAAAACCACACCAACAGTAGTTGGCGCAATTATATTTTGGAAATACTCCTTTGAAAACGTCATCCTGAACTTCCTGCCCGCTAACTTGTCAGGCGGGGTTTCAGGATCTCAACTTATATCAGATCCCGAAATAAATTCGGGATGACTGCACAATATTGATATCTATTTTATTTCTGACCCGTTTTTAACAGGTACGGTTGGGGTCACGAATTTCAGCGAACCATCGGCATCCTGTGCCATCAGGATCATTCCCTGCGATAGGATTCCTTTCAGTTCACGAGGTTCGAGGTTCACCAGAATGCTCACCTGCTGGCCAATAATTTCTTCCGGATTGTAATATTCGGCAATGCCCGAAACTACGGTGCGTTTGTCGATTCCGGTGTCGATGGTCAGTTTCAGCAGCTTTTTAGTTTTGGCCACTTTCTCGGCTTCGATGATGGTCCCGGTGCGGATGTCCATTTTCTGGAAATCGTCGTATGTGCAGTTTTCTTTCGCTGGTGCGGCAGTTGCATTGGCTACTTCATTGGCTTTTTTGGTAGCCAGCAATTTGTTTACCTGAAACTCAATAACATCGTCTTCAATTTTTTCGAACAGCAATTCAGGAGTGTTGGTTTGGTGACCAAAAAGAAGCAGATCGGTGCGCCCGAGGTTGCTCCAGTTCAGTTCGTCCATATTCAGGAATATACGCAATTTATCCATACTGAATGGAAGGAACGGCGCGAAAATTATCGTCAGGTTGGCGGTAATCTGCAAACAGACATTCATGATGGTTTCCACCCGGGCAGGATCGGTTTTTACAACCTTCCAGGGCTCGGCATCGGCCAGGTATTTGTTCCCCAAACGGGCCAGATCCATCGCGAATTTCAGGGCTTCGCGGAAACGATATTGCGAAATGCTCTTTTCCACTTCAGCTTTAATGACTGAAATTTCAGCCAGCGCCAGTTTGTCTGTTTCTGTTAGTTCGCCTGCCGCCGGAACTTTTCCGTCGTAATATTTTTGAGTCAGCACCAGTGCACGGTTTACGAAGTTACCCAGCACAGCCACCAGTTCGTTGTTGTTGCGGGCCTGAAAATCTTTCCAGGTAAAATCGTTGTCTTTGGTTTCGGGAGCGTTGGCGGTCAATACATATTTCAGTACATCTTCCTTGCCCGGAAATTCGTCGAGGTATTCATGCAGCCAGACAGCCCAATTGCGCGAAGTCGAGATTTTGTCGCCTTCTAAATTCAGGAATTCGTTGGCCGGTACATTTTCAGGCAAAATAAATGTTCCTTCGGCTTTGAGCATGGCCGGAAAAATGATGCAATGGAATACAATATTGTCTTTCCCGATGAAATGAACCAGTTTGGTTTCCGGATCTTTCCACCATTTTTCCCAGTCGGGTGTCCATTCTTTGGTAGCCGAAATGTATCCAATCGGCGCGTCGAACCACACGTACAACACTTTTCCTTCGGCGCCTTCAACCGGAACAGGCACGCCCCAATCGAGGTCGCGGGTTACGGCGCGTGGTTGCAATCCGCTGTCGATCCACGATTTGCACTGACCGTAAACATTCGATTTCCATTCTTTATGGCCTTCAAGAATCCATTCTTTCAGCCAACCTTCGTATTGATCGAGTGGCAAATACCAGTGTTTGGTTTCTTTCATCACCGGCGGATTTCCGCTCAAAGTCGATTTCGGGTTGATCAGATCGGTAGCATTCAGCGTACTTCCGCAAGCTTCGCACTGGTCGCCATAAGCGCGTTCGTTGCCGCAACGTGGACAAGTGCCGGTGATGTAACGGTCGGCCAGGAATTGTTTGGCTTCGGCGTCATAGTATTGTTCGCTGGTTTTCTCGATGAATTTGCCCTCTTCATATAATTTTTTGAAGAATGCAGATGCTGTTTCATGATGTATCGGGGCACTCGTCCGCGAATACACATCGAATGAAATTCCGAAGCGGGAAAAAGCATCTTTTATGATGCCGTGGTATTTGTCCACTATATCTTGTGGGGTAACTCCTTCATTTTTGGCTTTCAGGGTAATGGGTACACCGTGTTCATCGGAACCGCCTATAAATGCCACATCCTGTCCGTTCATACGCAGGTAGCGGGCATAAATATCAGCCGGAACATACACACCAGCAAGGTGTCCGATGTGAACCGGGCCGTTGGCATACGGCAAAGCCGAAGTAATGAGGGTACGCTTAAAGTCAGTCATTGTACGATGATTTTATTGAGGGTGACAAAGATAGTTGAAATAACTCTTTCACAACATCAGCAGTCCGTTTTCCCTTAGGTTTTTCATGGATGTACTGTTCCAGAAAAGCACTAAATCACTTCCGGTTTGATCTTCAAAATCTTTTGCAAGTTCTCCAAAAGTCGCTAGTTTATTGCTACTTACTGAAATTTCAGGAATTTGTTCGAACAGCCATTTCCCTTGGTCCTGTTTCAATTGAATGATTAAATTCTCTTTTTTATTTACGAAGGTCAGTTCAGCCATTTCGAAGGTTTGGTTCTTTTTCTTTTTGCTGAAATAGCGCACCGCAACAGCTCCTCCCAACCAATATACTTTAGCATTTGGCCCCGGAGATTCAAAATCCTGCGAATCAATTGCTTCGCGAATATAACTGGGCGCGACGGTAGTGCGTGGCACTTTAAAACCGAACCAATCCTGAAGTGGAAAATCGAAGCAAATTCCGTGCATGTAGTTAAAAAGTGATTTTTTCAATCCTTCGCTGAATAGTTCATGTTCTGCTCCGGTTGGATCGGAGTGAATGAGATCGTTATTGGCGAATGTTCCGGGTTTTTCGTTTTCAATTTTAACCTTGAATTGCGAGGGATTCAGCCCAACAGGACTGTGGGCCGTCATCGCAAACTGGTGCCAGAAACCCGATTGTACCACTCCTGCTTCGAACAACTGGCGGACCACTTCGAGTGAATCGATGGTTTCCTGCGCTGTTTGCGTTGGGAATCCGTACATTAAATAAGCATGAACCATGATCCCGGCGCGGGTGAAATTATCGGTAACTTTCGCCACTTTCACCACGCTCACTCCTTTGTTAATCAAGCCCAGCAAGCGATCGGAGGCAACTTCCAGTCCTCCTGATACCGCGATGCAACCAGATTCTTTCAGAAGATGGCATAAATCGTAAGTAAAACTTTTTTCGAAGCGGATATTGGTCCACCAAACCACTGTGATTTTTCTGCGGATAATTTCCAAGGCCAAAGCCCGCATCAGAGCAGGAGGAGCGGCTTCGTCAACAAAATGGAATCCGATTTGGCCGGTCTGAAGGATTATTTGTTCGATGCGGTCGCATAAAAGCTGCGCTGCACTTGGTTCGTAGCGTTTAATATAGTCGAGCGAAGTGTCGCAAAACGTGCATCGCCCCCAATAACATCCGTGTGCCAGCGTCATTTTGTTCCATCGTCCGTCGCTCCAAAGGCGGTGCATCGGGTTAACAATTTCGATGACCGAAAGGTATTTGTCGAGCAAAAAATCGGAATAATCGGGCACGCCCACTTCTGATTGCGAAAAATCTCCGGAAGCGGAGCCATTAAGGTAAACCACTTCGCCATTTTGCAGTGCAAAAGTTCTTTTTAATTCAGTATTGGCGCAGTTTCCGTCGAGGTATTCAATTAAATTCAGCAAAGGCGCTTCACCATCATCAAGCATTATAAAATCGAGGTAATCAAATACACGCTTATCAGACAACGAGCGAAGTTCGGTATTTGGGAAACCGCCGCCCATCGCGATCTTAATTTCAGGATAATGTTTTTTCAGCCATTGGCCACATTTAAAAGCACAGTACAAGTTTCCGGGGAAAGGCACTGAAAGAGCGACAATGGTTGGCCTGTATGTTTCTATTTTTTGCTGAAGCAGCCGTAGTAAAATCCCGTCGATAAGTCCATCCGGAGATTTCAGTTCCTGATCAATTTCATCGAAGGTAGCAGCAGACCTGCCCAGTCGTTCGGCATAACGGCTAAAACCGAAATGCGGATCAACGGCTTCAACAATCAAGTCAGATAAATCCTCGAGGAACAAAGTTGCCAAATGCCGCGCTTTATCGCGAATTCCCATAGTTCCGAAAGCCCAGTCCAAATCTTCCACCTGATTGAAACGCGACGCTATAGGAAGAAAATTTTCGTCGCAAATTACATGTGCCAATGCATCGTTTTTGCCGTGTAAAAAAGCAATTACCTGCTCGATGGTTTGAATATAGCTGTTGCGAAGGTTGTAGATTCGTTGGGCGTTTGCTGAAAGTTGCGGGTTATGTGTTGCAAGTTGCGAGAAAAGAAAGTTCAACCCTTCCGAAGAAAACAATTCCAGAATAACTTCGATCCCCAAATCGCACTGATTGGAGATGATAGATTTTGTATTCAGAAATCCTT
Source organism: Bacteroidota bacterium (assembly GCA_023251435.1). GTDB lineage: Bacteria > Bacteroidota > Bacteroidia > Bacteroidales > Prolixibacteraceae > Aquipluma. The sequence goes on along the minus strand of JAHEYU010000021.1, from coordinate 55,074 downwards.
TCAGATAGGCAGTTGCGGGATACGGCGTATTTAGCTGCGTAAACGGAGGCGTGATAAATAATACTTTCTGGCTCACGGTATGATTTTAAACTTTCAGTAAAAGTAATACAAATCGGCAACAGAAGTTTCCTAACTTTGAGGCGCAGCAAAAGTTTCGACTCTTTTCGAACTCACTAAAAAAAGCAAAATGAACGACGCCCTTGCATTTGGACTTTTGTGTTTTACTTCATTTTTCACCCTGATTAATCCGCTAAGCACCATGCCGGTTTTTATGACCATGACCGCTGATCTTAGTGACAAAGAACGAAACCGAACCGCAAAAAAAGCCACGATTGTAGCATTAATTACAATTATCATTTTTGCACTTTCCGGGCAATTGCTTTTTAAATTTTTCGGCATTTCAGTCAATAGTTTCCGGGTTGTTGGCGGAGTTATCTTTTTTATCATGGGAATGGATATGCTTCAGGCACGGCTTGGTCAGGTAAAAATCAAGGATTCGGAAGTTAAAACATACGTGAACGACATTTCGGTAACCCCGCTTGCCATTCCGATGATTTGCGGGCCTGGCGCAATTACCAATTCAATTGTATTAATGGAAGATGCCTCTAACTTAACCCGGAAAATAATCCTTTTCAGCACCATTCTGGTTGTCATGTTTATCACCTATATTATCTTTTACAGCTCGTCGCGCATCATTAAAATACTTGGACAAACCGGGATCAACGTGATGATGCGGCTGATGGGTCTTATTGTTATGGTGATTGCTGTTGAGTTCTTTTTTAGCGGATTAAAGCCAATCGTGCTGGATATGCTCAAAGGTTAGAATGCTACAAATAAAGACCAGTTAATTGGGAAATGGGAAAATTTGCTATGTTATTAAATGATTAAACAAACTTAATCGTTCGTTGCAAAAGATAATTTAAGTATTTTTGCTCGCCCTTTAAAATTAAATAACGATTAAGATTTGATTAACAAATGATTAATAAAAAATAACAATCTATTAAATTCAGGAATTTTCCTGAAAAAATTGTAGAATCCGCGAACAAAAACCAATCCTATGAGTATTTACATTTTCTTTTTAGTAGTACTTTTTTTACTGGCCATTTCAGACTTAATGGTTGGTGTAGCCAACGATGCAGTAAACTTTCTGAATTCAGCAATCGGTTCACAAGTGGCTAAACGACGAATCATTATGATTGTGGCCAGTGCTGGTATTTTAGCTGGAGCCCTTCTTTCGAATGGGATGATGGAGGTTGCCCGCAAAGGACTCTTTCATCCGCAATATTTCCTGTTTGCAGAAATCATCCTCATTTTTATGGCTGTCATGTTTACGGATGTATTATTGCTCGATTTCTTTAATACGTTTGGGTTGCCAACCTCCACCACGGTTTCAATGGTATTTGGATTATTGGGTGCAGCCGTTGGAATGGCATTTTTCAAAGTTGGAGATGGTGCAATTGTAGTCGTAGATGGAATTGAAAAGATTGCAGCAATCAGTGATTTTATAAATTCATCTAAAGCGCTCACGATTATTTCGAGTATATTATTGTCCGTTGTGTTATCCTTTGCTTTCGGGATTGTTATTCAATGGATCAGTCGTCTGCTTTTCAGTTTTAATACTGAAAAAACAATTAAATATTATGGCGCTCTCTGGGGTAGTGTTGCCATCTCGGCAATTACCTATTTTATTCTTATAAAGGGGCTGAAAGATGCTTCTTTCATGACAGAGGAAAGTTACGCACTGATCAAGGAAAATACACTTATCATACTCGGAATAAGTTTTATTTTTTGGACTGTTTTTCTTCAGCTGTTTAGCTGGCTATTTAAAACCAACCCACTGAAAATAGTTGTTCTGGCAGGTACTTTTGCTTTGGCAATGGCTTTTGCCGGGAACGATCTTGTTAACTTTATCGGGGTGCCTCTCGCCGGATTCGAAGCATACAAGATTTATATGTCAAACAATGGGAATGATTTGTTAATGACTGGTTTGCTTGGCAACATAAAAACTCCCATGTATTTTTTGATAGGAGCCGGAGTTGTGATGGTCATTACTCTTTGGACTTCAAAGAAAGCACAAACAGTAGCAGACACTGAATTAAAGCTTAGCAGACAGGATGAAGGAAGTGAACGATTCGGTTCTTCAGCTTTCTCAAGAGTGCTTGTAAGAAAAGTAGTTTCAACGAATACTTTCTTCAGTAGTATTTTACCAAAACCAATGGTTGAAAAGATCCGAAAACGGTTTGATCAATCCGAAATAGAGAAAAAGAACCAAAAAGAAGTGGATCCTCCAATGTTCGATTTAGTTCGGGCTGCAGTAAACATGATGGTAGCATCTATCCTGATTGCAGTCGGAACATCTTATAAATTACCACTATCAACAACTTATGTAACCTTTATGGTGGCCATGAGTACTTCGCTGGTTGATGGAGCGTGGGGACGCGACAGCGCAGTTTACCGCATTACCGGAGTGTTCACTGTTATCGGCGGTTGGTTTATCACCGGGTTTGCGGCCTTTTCAGTAGCCTTTCTTCTCTCGATATTTATGGGATGGGCGCAACTCTTTGGCGTAATTTCCCTGGTAGTTTTTATAATATTCTCGTTTTACCGTACAAATATTACCCACAAAAGACGCGAAAAAAATCAAATTGAAACCGCTGAAGAAGTTGAAGAAAACCGTTCGGTTGCAACTCTCTTCGAAAAATGTAATTCCGGAATCAGAAAAACACTGAATACTGTAACCGATTTATACAGCGAAACAATTACTCAGTTGATAAAAGAAGATCACAAGGAATTAAAGAAACAGCTGAAAATTTCGACACAACTGGAAGAGAAACTCAACAATAAGAGAAACAAGCTATATCAGGCAATTCCCTCATTACCTGTTTCTGAATCAATTGAGGCAACTCATTATTATATTTTGACCCTCGACTACCTGAAAGAGCTTGCTCATTGTACCACTTTCCTGATAGAACCGGTTTATAATCATGTTGACAACAACCACAAACCACTGATTGAATCGCAGGCAGAAGAATTAACACAATTGACACATGCTTTTAACAAGTTTATGAAATTAGTGCTTAGTTCGCTTGAAGACAACAGCCAGGAAAAACTTGATAGAATAAATGAAGAACAGGCCAAAATTCTCCTGATGATTAAAGAATTGCGCAAAAACCTGATTAAAACAATCAAACGGAAAGAGGTCGGAACCAAAACAAGCATGTTGGTACTGGGCATATTAAATGAAACCAGAAATATCCTGATTTATGCCGTTAATATGATGAGAATTCAGAATGATTTTACGGTCACGGTGAAAGAAGAAAAATAGAAAGAATCAAATATTATTGAAAAAATTAAAGGCAGCTAAACACTGCCTTTAATTTTTTCAATAATATCACTTGTCGAAAACCCGTCGGTTAATTCAATGCGTTCAATACGTCCGCCCGAGGCTAAAACAATGTCGAATCCCGAAATTTCTTCGATCTGGTACTCACTTCCTTTTGCTAAAACATCAGGCAAAATACTCCTGATGAGTTCGTAAGGAGTTTCTTCGTCAAAAAAGATCACAGCATCGACCATCAACAGGGAAGCCAGTAATATCGCACGCGATTGCTGATCAATAAGAGGCCGGGTTGCGCCTTTTAATATTTTGACCGAAGCATCGGAGTTCAGGCCAACAATTAGTTTGCTGCCAAGTGCGGCGGCCTTTGCCAGCGAGTCGATATGTCCGCGATGAATAAGGTCGAAACATCCATTTGTAAAAACCACAGAACATCCCGATTGTTTCCAGCTGTCTAAAACGGGTATAAATTCACAAGCAGTCTCAAATATTTTAGATTTTATGATTTCTGTGGCAGTCATCTGAAAAATGTTTTTTGTAAAAATAGAAAAAACCTCATTGCTTAAGAAAGCGATGAGGTTTTTCATTGGTATCTTTTCAAAAAGAAATTATATCAGCTTGTTTGTTTCGGTATCAGGAAAAACCAACCATGGCTTAAAAGTTTTGGCTTCTTCGAAGTCCATTTGCGCGTACGACATAATAATTACCACATCGCCAACAGCCACTTTCCGGGCTGCCGGGCCATTCAGGCAAATTACACCTGAACCACGTTCCCCCTTAATAATATACGTTTCGAGGCGCTCTCCATTGTTGATGTTCACCACCTGAACCTTTTCGTTTTCAATCAAATTGGCAGCATCCATCAAATCCTGATCAATGGTAATACTTCCAACATACTGCAAATTGGCTTCGGTAACAGTAACTTTATGTATTTTCGATTTGCAAACTTCTATGATCATCTTATTTAAATTCAATGTTATCAATTAACCTGATTTTTCCACAATGCACAGCAATACAGCCTACTTTCGAACAAGGATCGTCCCAACTTTTTACCGATTGAAGCGTCACCGAATCAACAATTTCAAAGTACTCTGTGTTCAGAAATTCGTTTTGATTAATGCGGTCAACTACCCAACTGCAAAGATTTTCTACGGAGAACTGACTTGTTTTGTTTGCTGCTTCGAACAGCGTGGCCGATATATGCGCTGAATTTAATCGTTGTTCGGGGCTCAGCAACATATTTCGCGAACTCATGGCCAAGCCATCCTCTTCGCGGATAATCGGGCATGCAATCACTTCAACCGGAAGATTTAATTTCCTGACCATTTCGTTTATAATGGCCAATTGCTGAAAGTCCTTCTGTCCGAAAAAAGCTTTATCGGGCTGAACAATCTCGAATAAGCGGCTCACAACCTGTGCAACCCCGTTAAAATGTCCGGGTCTGAATTTACCTTCCATTACTTCTTCGAGCGTTCCGAAGTTGAATTGACGGGTATCTGGTTCCGGATAAATTTCGTTGGTTTCGGGTGCAAATACCAGCTGGCATGCGGAAGGAGCAAGTAAATCAATGTCTTTTTGAAGATCTCGGGGATAGCGTTCCAGATCGCCTTTGTCGTTAAATTGAGTAGGATTTACAAAAATGCTGACCACAACAAAACCGGATTGTTGTCCGGCCAAATCAACCAAAGAAAGGTGCCCGGGATGTAATGCGCCCATAGTTGGAACAAAACCAATGCTCAATCCTTCTTCCCTTTTCCCGTCAATTATCGCCCGAAGAGCGTTTATATGCTTTACTATCTGCATTTTGAATAAAAAATGAGGGTGCAAAGTAAATAAATAAATCAATACCATTTGTAACTTGTTAAGGTTTTTTAAGACCTCTGTAACCTGCTGGAATTGAATATTGCCGATATTTTACTAATTTTGCACAATTAAACTCAGGCGAATTAAATGGAAAAGAAAAAAGTCTTATTTATTTCTTCAGAAATTACCCCCTATCTTCCCGAGACCGAAATGTCGAGAAAATCCAGGTTCCTGCCACAGGGAATTCAGGAGAGAGGAAAGGAAATCCGGACTTTTATGCCTAGATATGGTAGTGTGAATGAACGTCGTAATCAATTACATGAGGTTATCCGCTTGTCGGGTATGAACCTGATCATTGATGACACCGACCACCCGTTGATTATAAAAGTTGCCTCTATTCAATCAGCACGAATGCAGGTTTATTTTATCGATAACGAAGATTACTTTCAGCGAAAGCATGTTTTGAAAGATACCAAAGGAAATGAATTCGCCGATAACGATGAAAGAGCAATCTTCTTTGCACGCGGAGTACTCGAGACGGTAATTAAGCTGCGCTGGGCCCCCGATCTGATTCATTGCAGCGGATGGTTAACTTCGCTGATTCCCCTTTACGTTAAAAAGGCTTACAACGACGATCCCTTATTTGTAAATGCAAAAGTGATTTATTCTGTTTATCACGACGACTTTAAGAAGTCGCTCGATGTAAACTTCAGGAACAAATTGAAAATGAATAACATTTCGAACGAGGACACAGAACTTGTTGATGAACCGAGTTATGTGAATTTAAGCAAACTGGCAATTAATTATTCGGATGCAGTTATTCAGGGGACAAGTAAAATTAACAGCGAAATCTTAGAATATATTAAATCTTCGGAAAGATTATTTCTAGACTACCAACCTGAAAGTACCTATATTGATGCTTACAATGATCTGTATGACAAAATGTTGTAAGAAATAGGTTTAACAATTTTAAAAAATATAATTGGTGAAAAAAGAACTGGCAGTAATGTTCAAATTCGTAGTCGGATTTGCATGTATCGTAATAGCACTTGGAAGTTGTACAGACGATATCAATGATCTTGGAAAAGATTTGCTGGATAAAAGCGACCTGGTTACCGTAAGAAAATGGGTGAGCGAAAAAGGAATGATAAAAGCTTACACCATGAGTGACGAAAAACAGCGAACAGATGAACCTCCCTTCAATTTGCTTGGTAGCCTGAACGATCCGATTTTTGGTAAATCGACTGCCAATTATGCCTGCCAGCTAAGGCTAAATACATTTCCTAAATTCAAGGCAAACGATTTTATCGACTCAATTATTTATTACATAGCGTACAAGGAAATCTATGGGGATACATTAACCGCCCAGAAACTGAAAGTTTACGAACTTGCATCCGACCTGATTTACGACAATAAATATTATCAGGACATCGACCTGAAGGGGCTTGCAAAAAGTGAAGTATTGGCCGATTTCAATTACATCCCAAAATTTAAAGATACATTACGATCATCAACATCGACAATAAAAGACACTGTAACACAAGAAATTGCCTTACACCTAAACCATTCACTGGCCCGAAAACTGATGGCAACCGATTCGGTGATTCTGTCGGACAATGAAAAATTTATCAAGCACTTTAAGGGTTTGTACATCGAAGCCGGCGACCTTGCAAGTGGTGGAACTATCATGAAGACAACCGGTTCGGGTATGATATTGTATTTCCGCAAACAAAACGATACCACAAAATATAAGCAGACCTTTTATGTTACTAAAAATGCAGCCAATGTTAGTCAGTTTAAGCACGATTATTCAACAACCAAATTCGCTGCCAATCTCGACAAACAAACTGTTCAGGATAGTTTGATCTATCTCCAGACTACCGGTGGACTAAGAACCAAAGTGTTAATTCCTGATTTGGGAAACTGGAGCGATTCAACCAATTTTGCTATCAACAAGGCAGAACTTGTTTTCCAGGTTGATTCGACAATTACAGACCTCAAAAAATTGTTACCCCCCGAACAATTGGTTTTTTCGGCCATTGGAGTTGACAAAGATGGCAATCCGACCAAATATTTTCCTTCGGATTTCCTTTTCTCGCAAGCATATTATGGCGGTGCTTATAACAGCAAAGATAAAACCTACAGGTTTAATATAGCCAAGCACTTACAGGAAGTGATTGACAAAAAAGCAGGAAAAGAAAACTACGGATTTTACCTCGAAACAGCCTTTAGAGCTGCAAGTTTCAGAAGAGTAGTTTTAAAAGGAGCCACCAGCAAAACAGGTATTCGGCTTGAGATAACTTATTCAAAAATAAATTAGTCCCCCATTTTCGATAACCCCAAAAATTAATCGTATGTGTGGAATAGTTGGTTACATTGGCGATAAAAATGTTTATCCCATTTTGATTCAAGGCCTTCAAAGGCTCGAATATCGTGGTTATGATTCTGCCGGATTGGCTATCTATAACAGTTCACTGAAAGTTTTTAAATGTAAGGGGCGGGTTGCCGACCTAGAAAAATTCGTTTCAGCCGAAGATATCAGCGGAAATATCGGAATCGGGCATACCCGTTGGGCTACCCACGGCGAACCAAACGACCGAAATGCCCATCCACATACCTCAATGAACGGCGATTTTGTGCTGGTTCACAATGGAATCATAGAAAACTATGCCGAATTGAAATCTGACCTTCAGAAAAAAGGCTACTCTTTTCAGTCGGACACCGATACTGAAGTATTGGTTAACCTGATCGAATACTTCTACCTGAATGCCGAAGAAGTGAATGCCGAAATTGCTGTCAGACTGGCACTCTCGAAAGTGGTGGGAGCTTATGGAATTGTGGTAATCTGCAAAAACGAAAAAAACCAGCTCATAGCTGCCCGTAAAGGAAGTCCGCTGGTAATCGGGATTGGCCGTGGCGAATATTTCATTGCATCCGATGCAACTCCTATTGTAAATTACACAGACAGTGTTATTTATCTGAACGACCACGATGTTGCCATCATAAACAAAGACAGCCTGACTCTTAAAACACTTGAAAATAATCCGGTAGCTTTTAAAATCACGAAGGTTGATATGAGTATCGGCGATCTCGAAAAAGGAGATTTCGAGCATTTTATGCTGAAAGAAATTTTCGAGCAACCAAAAACCATCGAAGATACTTTCAGGGGCCGCATCTCGCCCGACCATTCAGAAATTGTACTGGGCGGACTACTGGATGTTTTCCCAAAACTACTGAAGGCCAGACGAATAATCATAATAGGATGTGGTACTTCATGGCATGCCGCTTTGGTGGGCGAATACCTGATCGAAGAGTATGCTCGCATTCCGGTTGAAGTTGAATATGCATCGGAGTTCCGCTACCGCAACCCTATTTTAAACAGCGACGACGTGGTGATTGCCATCAGCCAAAGTGGTGAAACTGCCGACACACTGGCCGCATTGCGCATGGCCAAAGAAAATGGCGCAACCATTCTTGGAATTTGCAATGTGGTTGGATCGAGCATTGCCCGCGAAACCGATGCTGGCGTTTATACCCACGCAGGCGTTGAAATCGGAGTTGCATCGACCAAAGCATTTACCGCACAGGTAACTGTAATTACATTACTTGCCCTTAAACTTGCAAAAGAAAAGCAAACAATTTCTCCTGAATTATACCTGCAACTAATTTCAGAACTGGCTGAAATTCCGGAAAAGTTAAAATCAATTTTAGTAAAGCATCCACATATCAAAGAAATTGCAGCCAAATACAAAGATTCTATCAATGCACTTTATCTTGGCAGAGGTTATCTTTTCCCGGTTGCACTCGAAGGAGCATTGAAACTAAAGGAGATTTCTTACATCCATGCCGAAGGATACGCTGCCGGTGAAATGAAACATGGCCCGATTGCACTTGTCGATGATAATTTGCCGGTGATTGTTGTGGCCGCCAAAGACCACTATTACGAGAAAATTGTAAGCAACATTCAGGAAGTTAAAGCCCGTAAAGGAAATATTATTGCGGTAGTTACCGAAGGCGACGATACCCTGAAAAACATGGTTAACGACGTGTTCGAAATTCCGAAATCGCACCCGGCAGTTTCGCCATTGCTTGCTATTATTCCTTTGCAGCTGTTCTCGTATTACATTGCTGTAATGCGCGGATGCGATGTCGATCAGCCCAGAAACCTTGCGAAATCGGTTACCGTTGAGTAATCACGAAAGGGTTCATTCTGATTTTTGCTGGTAAGGCGAATCAAGTCTCCGACCACGATATTCAAACCGGGTGGCCATCATGTTCAATATTTCGTTGGCGGTGGTTTCAACCGGTTTGTTCGATACATTGATAACTGTAAAACCGCCCCTTTCGAAAATAAAATTTGCACTCCTGATTTCAAGCGCTACCAAACGTTCGTCAACATAGTTGGTATTGTCGGTATTGTTTAAACTTCGCAGTCTTTTAATTCGGTGCGATATAAGCTGCCCGGAACTTATACTCAGCCCAAACACACGTCGGGGATCAACCTCGAACAATTCTTTTGGCGGATCGATGCCGTTTACCAAAGGAATATTGGCCACTTTCCATCCGTACATGGCAAGGTAAACACTGAGCGGAGTTTTTCCCGAGCGCGAAACCCCGGTAAGTATAATTTCTGCTTTGTGCAATTTCTGCGGCTGCAGGCCATCGTCGTGATTCAGTGTAAATTCAATGGCTTCAATACGATCAAAATATTGCTGGTTCAGCTCTCGGTAAAGTCCGGGCGACTGCACCGATGGAATGTCCAGTTTTTCATCCAGATAATCGGCCAGCTCGCCCATGTAATCAATATTTTTAACCCCTTTCTCGGCACAAAGTTTCTTCAGAGAATCACGTAATTCGCGGTTCACCAGAGTGTGGGCTATAAGTCCGTCTTCGTGTTTCGCTTTTTCGACCAACTTAACGAGCTGAATTTCTTCGTGAATATTGGGCACAATATTTACCGGAACATTGTTGTTCGGATATTGGATCAGCAGCGAATGAACCATATTGTTTCCTGCAAGGCCTTTCCCTCCTGAAACAATATAAATCGGGCCAACATGTTTTTCATTTTTTTCTTCGCTCATAGAGTTAAATTTTTTTGACCATTTAATTACCCATTTTGCATTTTATAGCAGTCAGTTGTGGTCATTATATTGTCATACTGTCGTGATTTCAAAGCAACCTAATTACCACCAAATGACAACTGAATGACATCAGGTAAATTTACGGATATGCATAAAAGTTAATTCTTTCTCCGGAAACAAAAATAGCTTGAAACTGCAATCAATATTAATGAAATGAACCGCTTCGGTTTAAAAAAGTTCGGTTTAATTACGTTCGAACAGACATTATTTCTTAAATTGGCTTTTTTAACGATCTAAAATTAAAAAACTAATATCAAACCAAATGCAATACCAGGCTGATTCTGAAAGATATGGCCAGATGCCATACAATAAATGCGGGAAATGGGGACTGAAACTTCCGGCTATTTCGCTGGGACTCTGGCACAATTTCGGCGGAGTTGATGATTTTGAAAACGGACGTGCTATGTGCCGCCGTGCCTTCGATCTTGGAATAACTCATTTCGACCTTGCCAACAATTATGGGCCGCCTCCCGGCAGTGCCGAAGAAAATTTCGGTAAAATTATGCAACTCGATCTGGCTCCCTACCGCGACGAGTTAATTATTTCGACCAAGGCTGGTTACCTTATGTGGCCTGGTCCTTATGGCGAATGGGGCAGTCGCAAATATATGCTTTCAAGTCTCGATCAAAGCCTGAAAAGGATGAACCTCGAATATGTAGATATTTTCTATTCGCATCGTCCCGATCCCGACACACCGCTTGAAGAAACCATGATGGCACTCGACCATGCTGTACGCCAGGGAAAAGCATTATACGCCGGAATTTCTAATTACCCGGCAAAAATGGCTCAAAAAGCATCGAAAATACTGAAAGAACTGGGAACGCCCTGCTTGATTCATCAACCCAAATATTCGATGTTTGAACGCTGGGTTGAAGATGGACTGCTGGATGTAGCAGAACGTGAGGGAATTGGCTGTATCCCATTTTCACCACTGGCGCAGGGATTACTCACCGACAAATACCTGAATGGAATTCCAGAGGGATCAAGGGCCTCCAAATCATGGGGATTTCTTAAACCCGAGCAGGTTGAACCCGCTATTGAAAAAGTAAAGAAACTAAATGAAATTGCCTTAAAAAGAGGACAAACACTTGCCCAAATGGCGCTGGTATGGCTGCTGAAAGATAGCAGAGTAACCTCCGTACTGATTGGAGCCAGCTCAGTGAAACAACTAGAAGACAATGTGGATGCTTTGAAAAATTTGAAATTCACGAATTTGGAGCTGCAACAAATTGAACTTATACTTTCAGGAGAAAAATTTGCTGTAAAAAAAAGTACAACGATTGAGAAAATAATTGCACAAAATACCGAAAGCGGAACATCATCACGAGGCGACTTCATTCGCAACCTTGCAAAAAGAACAAATAATCCGTAATACCGGCGACAAACTAAAAGTAACAGTTTTTAAACTTCAGGAATGATTGAATGTTTATAAAGAAATGACAAAAACAGCACTGATAACCGGGGCAGCCAAACGCGTTGGAAAAGCCATGGCAATTCATCTTGCAGCAAAAGGCTGGAATATCGCCATACATTACAATACATCTGAATCCGACGCAAAATTGCTCATGGAGCAGTTAAAATCATCGTTCCCCGGCCAGCAATTTGCGCTTTTCGGTGGCAATTTAAACAATGCTCCTGAAGTTGAAACGCTTGTTTCGAGGGTTGTCGATGCCATGAAGAACGTCGATTTGCTCATCAACAACGCATCTGTTTTTGACCGTGCTGATTTCGCCGGTACTGATACCGAGTTTCTCGATCGGCAGATGAATGTTAACTTTAGAGCTCCGTTTATTCTCACGCGCGAATATGTAAGGCTGGCAAAAAATGGATTGATTATCAACTTTGCAGATACCCGCATCACCAATAATAAGTCGAATTTTGCAGCTTACTCGCTATCGAAAAAGGCTTTGTGGGAGATGACAAAAATGGCGGCGCTCGAATTTGGACCAAATATTCGTGTCAATGCAATTGCTCCGGGCTTAACACTTCCTCCTGAAGAGAAGGACGAGGATTACCTGTGGAAACTGGCCGGAAACATTGCGATGAAGCGTCCTGGTGGTCTCGATCCGATACTGAAAAGTCTGGATTACATCGTAAACAACGACTATTTAACCGGTCAGCTTTTATTTTGTGATGGAGGTGAAAATCTTGGATTAACAGATTAAAACAATTTAAATGGCACTCATCCGCGTAAAGAATTTATTGCTGCGAACTTATATCGGTTTTAATCCCGAAGAAGTTGCGAATAAACAAGATGTAGTTATTAACATTGAGATTGAAGCGGATATTCCGGAGGAAGCCTTGCTTGTGGACGAACCTGTTGGCATTTACAACTATAAAACAATTACAAAACAAGTTATTGAACTGGTTCAGGACAACCGTTTCAAGCTGTTGGAAGTGCTTACAAAAAATATTCTCGACCTGATAATGGCAGACCAACGTGTAAGCCATGCCCGGGTAGAAGTTGACAAGCCACACGCACTGCGGTTCGCCGAATCGGTTTCGTTCGAAATGGAGGCAAGGAGATGAACGATTGTATTATTGGCATCGGGTCGAATATCGAAGCCAAATACCACATTCAGGAAATGCTGAGGTTTTTGGCTGCTGATGTCGGGATTGTTAAGGTTTCGGAAATGGTACAAACCAAACCGATTGGTATAACCGAACAACCCGATTATACAAACGGAGCAGTCAGAATACAAACAGAAATGGAGATGGAAGAATTATCACTATATCTCAAAAACCTTGAAGATCAAATGGGAAGAGACCGGTCACAGAAAAAATACGGACCGCGAAACATAGATCTCGACATCCTGATTTGGAACGACGAAGTGGTAGACCCGGATTATTTTACCCGTGAATTTCTTAGGAACTCAGCGGCTGAACTGGGATATGAACTTAAGATTTAAAGTATAAACAATATGATTGTCCGTTTGCATACCTATTTGGCATTTTGCATGAGTCATTTATTGTCATTCGGTTGTCATTTCCTGGCAACTTAATGACTACCAAATGACAATTGAATGACTTTTATGACATTGGGTAATATTAAGGATATCCATATAAACAAATTTAAAACACATGAAAAACTTCAGAATTTACCGCGTTTATTTGCTGATGTTCATTTTCTCAGGTTTATTGCTGAATTCGTGCAATGAAAATGATGAACCTGAAGAAATTCAGAACGAGTATCTAATTAAGAACGAGTTCAAATTTGCCATCCCCGCCCAGGAATCGCAAATAAGGTTATCGTATGTTGAGCTGATTTACGCCGGGAGCTCGGTCATTGGTTCTGAAGCTACCGACGAAATCGAAGTTCATAAGATAGTTTACAAAACCAAATTCAAAAACACGAATATTCAGGCCTCCGGATTGGTTTGTTTGCCAAAGGTGCCCGGGAATTACCCCATTCTGTGTTTTCAGAACGGAACCAACACCGAGCACAACAAAGCTCCCAGTGAAAATCCAAAAAACGACTTGTTTTCAATTCTTGAAAGTGTTGCCTCAACCGGCTTTATTGTGGTTATTCCCGATTACATTGGCTTTGGAGCATCTTCACAACTTGCTCATCCTTACCTTCATGCTGAATCGACCACACAAAGTATTCTGGATATGCTTAGGGCTGTAAATGAATTGGGAAAAGACGAAAAAATTGTGGCAAAACCAACCAAAGAGCTATTTATTTTTGGCTACTCGCAGGGAGGCTGGGCAACTTTGAAGTTACAGGAAGCAATCGAAAAAAATTATGCTTCAGAATTCGACCTGATTGCAAGTTCATGCGCAGCCGGTCCATACTCGCTCGAATTTATGAATGAACAGGTTATTGCAAAAACCGAATATCCAATGCCTTATTTTTTGACCTACCTGCTCAATTCCTATACTTCCATCGGCTTGGTAAAAAACCCGCTAAGCGACTTTATTCAGGCGCCTTATGCTGCAAAAATTCCAGGCTTGTTCGATGGCAAACACAGTGGAGGTGCAATAAATTCAGAATTATCTACCAATATGGCTACCCTTTTAACTTCGGACTATCGCACCGGATATGCCACCAACCCCAAATTTGCAGAACTGAAAAGTGCATTTGTTGCCAACAGTGTTTCGCCCTGGAAAATTTCTACGCCAACAAGACTTTACCATGCAGGCAACGACGAGTACATTCCGGTAAATGTTAGCCAGAAAATGTTAGCCGATTTTATGACTACGGGAGTGTCGAATACCAAATTAGAGCTTAAAATCATTCCTGGATACGATCATCCTCTGGGAGTTGTTCCTGTTGGATTGCAAACCATCATTTGGTTCCTGGAGATGAAAAAATAGTACCGCTTATTCGGTATAAATATGCACGCTGTTTTGAGCACTTGGAAGGTAATTAACTCCAAACCAGCAAATAAGCAGAATAACGAACGAAGCCGCCAGTATCATCATGGCCTTGTTGTGAGCCAATGGGTTCCTGAAACGGTAATGAATATAAACGAGGTAAAACATCCAGGTAATAAATGCCCAGGTTTCTTTCGGATCCCAGGTCCAGTAGTGCCCCCAGGCTTCCTTCGCCCAAAGCGCACCAAACAGCAATCCCAGTGTCAGGAACGAAAATCCGAGATAAACCAGGTTGTCGGCCATAGAAACCGGCCCGCTGATTGCTTTGCCTGATTGTTTGACAAACAAAATACGGATAGCCACCAGCGACGAAGCGCCCAAAAGTGCATAAGCAAAAATATATACGATTACGTGCGGCACAAACCACGGGCTTTGCAATGCGGGCATCAAGGTTTTATCGTACGTTTCCGGATGATTCAGATTGACTGACAAGAACATCACAGCCAAGGTGAGACTGTAACACACCAGCCATTTGTACTTCCAGCGAAAATAGGAGATAAGGCCAATTCCGGAAAGAAATATAGCGTACCATAAACGGGTTTCGCCCAGCGTGCGCATAGGTGGCCGGTCGATCGAAATCCACAACATGATCACAAAAACAAGCAAAGCAACTGTTCCTGTTACACTTAAACCAGCGGCCAGCCTGTTCAGCAGTTTTGAAGCCGAAAACAGAAAAAGGCCAGTCGCAGCCAGCCAAAGTACAATAGCGAATGATGCAACAACCGGAAAATTAAGCCACATTTTCAACTCCTCCATTTTTTGGTTTTCCGAAAATAAACAAAAAGACAGCACCGGCCATCATCAGGAAGATACCTGAATAAACTGCTGGAAGCCAAGGGTCGCGCACAAACTGCAGCACGCTCATATCCGACCATCTGCCCATTTCTTCGTTATAGCTTAGCTGGTAAATTGTCCAGCCATTTATCCTGAAAGGCTTGTTCACTTCTATCATTACGATCCGGCTTGTTCCGTCATTGGTTAAAACAGAGACTTCTGAACTAAACTTTTTCGGTTCGGCAGGCAGCATTACCAGCGAATACGTTTCGTTCAGTTTTAGTGCTTCGGGTTGCAGCACAAAACTTCCGCTGCAAATCCATCCTGAAATGACTGTCCCATTGAGTGAATTGGTCACCTTAACCATTGCCGATGGCGACGAACCGGGTTCATTTACCGCGAAATAGCTCTCCCCTACTTTTCCTGAAGTAGCCAAAAAAGTGTCCACTTCCAGATGGTATTCAAACAAATCGAAAGTATCGCGGTCGAGCAATTCAAACGACTGGCGGTTTTTGTCCATCAATATTTTGCCGGTTTTATTGTCAACAATTGTCACTTTTGGGCGAAATTCCTCGATGCTAAAATCCAACAGTTTTATGGCCAGCGGCAACTCGACAATGTTTCCACGACGGTCGCTGGCCCGCCATTCCGACTTATTTTCGTAACAATTCATGTTTAAAGTCTGCACATCGCTACTTCCAAGAGCAGTCGAAAACAAAACCAGAAACAACCCGAAATGATTGAGAAAGAAGCCAAAGTTCCGAAGTGTAAACGGAGTCAGCCGTTTCAGGGTAACGATGCCAAGCAAAACCATTAGATAGAGGTTAATCAGGATAAATGGCCAGGTTTGTACCAAATGAGATAATCCAAAAATTCGAACCAAACTATTTTGATGAACAACATCCTGTTTCACAAAACCCATCAGCAAAACCAGAAAAGTAAAACCCAGAATGGCTGGTAAAGCAGCTTTAACGCTACCCAGCCATTTTACTGCCCGATGCTTTTTCAGCCACAAATAACACGAAACAAGAATACCCAGAAATACAATTCCTGAAATCAAATTCCACGGGAAGCCAGAAAACCGAAGCACCATGCCTCCACCGGCAGCCTGAAGGGCAAAGCCAAGCAAAAGAATTGCTACTGTAACTATCGTTCCTTCGCGGTACGACCACGGATGTGCCCATGTTTTTCTGCTGTTTTCGTTACTCATAGCGAATAATGGATTTGTGGCCGAAGATACAAAAAGGTGGGAAGAAATATTTTGATGATGATAATTCGAGCGTAACGGTGCTAAAAAATAACCGAATATTCTAAAAATTCCTTCCTTATGAAAACTAACAAAGAATCCTAAAACATTCTATATTTGCATATAATCAGCAAACAGTAGCGAAAAATGCGAAATAGCATTGGCTATTGTTCGTTGACACAGAAACCCGATGAAAAATGAACGCTCCAGATGGAATTACAAGTAATTCAAAATAAAATATACGAGATTAGAGGTCAGTGGGTAATGCTGGATTTTGATCTTGCCGTACTTTATGACACCGAAACCAAGCGTTTAAAAGAAGCTGTCAGAAGGAATAATGCCCGTTTTCCTAGTGATTTCATGTTTGAATTGAGCCCTGATGAATGGAAAATCTTGAGGACGCAATTTGCGACCTCAAGTTGGGGAGGTTTGAGATACCTGCCTTTTGCGTTTACCGAACAAGGAGTGGCAATGTTGGCAAGCGTATTGAAAAGCGAAACTGCCATTCAGGTAAATATCCAAATTGTACGAGCCTTTATCGCGCTTAGACAGTACGCATTAGGTTATGCAGAGCTCAATCAAAAGTTGGATAGCTTTATGATTGAAACGAATTTGCAGTTCAACGATATTTATCAGGCGCTAACTGAAATGACAAGTTTAAAAGACAAACCAAAGAATAGAATAGGATATTTGGCTAATAAAAATGATGACGAATAAAAAAACAAAGCTCCCCAATCTCCTTTTTTGAGCTCATTAATATTGATTTTTGAGCCACAAATCACCAAAGATTGAGCTGTAAAATAGTTTGTTTCCTGCGCGATTGGCAATCTACCAATTTGTAAAATCGCTATATTTATTCGGTAGAATGTAATCTTCAACATTGAATAGCGATGAAATTAGCAGATTTTGGATATAACGAAGACCTTGAAAAATTCAGGATAGAGAATAATCTCCTAAGTTTTGAGGTGGGACGGGTGATTACCGAGCACAAGGAACGGTATATGGTGTGGACTGAAAAAGGCGAACTGGAAGCAGAGATAACCGGAAATATGCGCTTTTCGGCAAAAAGCCGCGAGGATTTTCCTGCTGTTGGCGACTGGGTTTCTCTGATCGTTTATGATGGTGATCTGGCGATTATTCACCAGGTATTTCCGAGGTACTCCACCATCAAAAGGCAGGCTATCGGTCAGTTTGGCGAGGTGCAAATCATTGCAACAAACATCGATTTTGCTTTTCTGGTGCAGGCTGCCGACCGCGATTTTAACATCAACCGACTGGAACGGTACCTGACGATTTGCAATACTTCAGGAGTTAAACCGTTGATTGTATTGAGCAAGACTGATTTAATCGATGCGTCCGCACTGAACGCCATCATCGAAAGTATAAAGGCACGAATCAGCCATGTCCCGGTTATGGCTATCAGCAACGAAACCCGCGACGGATATGAAGCTGTAAATGCGCTAATTGAAAAAGGAAAAACCTATTGCATGCTTGGTTCTTCGGGAGTCGGAAAATCTTCGTTGGTGAATAATCTTTCAGGAAAAACACTGATGCGAACCGATGCGATAAGCCAGAGCACACACAAAGGACGGCATGTAACCACCAACCGGGAGCTGGTTGTTTTGGAAAATAGCGGAATCTTAATCGACAATCCGGGTATGAGAGAAGTTGGCATTGCCGATGCCGGAAGCGGTTTGGAAATCACTTTTGACCATATCTTTCAACTTTCCAAAGATTGTAAATTCAAGGATTGCACACATACCACCGAAGTTGGGTGCGCTGTTTTGGAGGCTGTTGAAAATGGAGAAATCGATGCGGCTTCGTATGAAAATTATCAAAAAATGGAACGGGAGAAAGCCCATTTTGAAGCTACAATTGTCGAGAAGCGGAAAAGAGAAAAAGAGTTTGGGAAAATAATGAAGAACTACAAAAAGGATATCCGGAGAAATGAGTAGTAGTAGTTCTGTTAATCAAACGTTTACCAATGACCAACTAAATTTCTGCCAGCCACTATGCACTTACTCTCTGGGCTGCCGCCTGTGCCGAACATGTACTTGCTGTTTTTGAGCAAGATTATCCGGAAGATAACCGTCCAAGGCAAGCCGTTGAGGCGGCCCGTGCGTGGGTACGCGGTGAACTTAAAATGAATGACGCACGTAAGTTTGCATTTGCAGCTCATGCTGCGGCACGCGACGCAATCAATCCCAAAGCCATTGCTGCGGCAAGGGCTGCAGGACATGCTGCTGCCACAGCTCATGTTGCTGGTCATTCACAATATGCAGCACGATATGCGCAAAAGGCATCAGAAAATCCGGAAGCGGAAAAGGATTGGCAGGAGCATTTTCTGCTAACTCCGATAATTAATGGGTTAAACAAATAGCTTTCCCAACTTTTTTAACTACCAAACGTTTCAATTTCGTCACATAAACAGAACGTTATGAACCGCACACGACTTGAAGCATTTAGTGATGGTGTATTGGCCATCATCATCACCATCATGGTTTTGGAAATCAAAGTGCCGCACGGCGCTGACTTTGCGGCTTTGAAACCGCTGATTCCGGTAGTGATCAGCTACATTTTAAGTTTCATTTATATAGGTATTTACTGGAACAATCATCACCACATGATGCACACGGTGAAACACATTTCAGGAGCCATTCTATGGGCAAACCTGCATTTGCTGTTTTGGCTGTCGCTGGTTCCGTTTACCACCGGCTGGATCGGAGAAAATCATTTTGCGCCCATCCCGATGGCCGTTTATGGTATCGTATTGCTGATGGCCGCTATCGCCTATTTCGTCCTGCAAAATCAGATCATCAGGGCACAAGGCGAACGTTCGCTATTGGCTCGTGCCATTGGGAGCGACATCAAGGGAAAAATGTCTCCCATTCTTTATTTGTTGGGCATCGGGTCCAGTTTTATCAGCGAGTGGATTTCGGGAAGCTTTTATGTTCTGGTAGCTTTAATTTGGCTGATTCCGGACAAGCGAATAGAAATTATTCTCCGGAATATGGAAGAGCACAATTGATCTTTTGTTTTATCTTCAGGCATTCATAAGAATGACTGTCAAAAGGCGTAATTTTATGTCCGGTTCCTATACTATTCCTGAAAATAAAACCATTAACCATGAAAACATCAGCCAACTTTCTTTTCCTGCTTTTCTGTTTCCTATTTCAGAACGGCTATTCGCAAACTCCTTACAATCAGCAATGGCCATCGTTCAGAGGTCCGTGGGCGCTCGGGTTCATCGAAAATGCCAAACCACCAACTACCTGGAACGCCGAGACAGGCGAGCACATTAAATGGAAAACTTCGATTCCTGGTTTAGGCCATTCGAGTCCGGTGATCTGGGACAATTACCTTTTTGTAACAACGGCGGTAAATACTACTAGCAGCGAATCGCTCAAAGTGGGTTTGTACGGCGACATTGGCGAAGCCAACGATAGTGCAGTTCACGAGTTTAAAGTATATTGTCTCGACAAAAACTCCGGAAAAATTATCTGGGAAAGGCTGTCTCATAAGGGAATTCCAAAGTCAAAACGTCATACCAAGGCATCGCAAGCCAACTGCACTGCAGCAACTGATGGAAAATATGTAGTCGTCCACTTTGGATCGGAAGGATTGTATTGCTACGATTTTAAAGGAAATCTTGTCTGGAAGAAAGATATGGGACTGTTAAATCCGGGCTTTTTTGCGGCTCCGGGTATTGAGTGGGGCTATTCCAGCTCGCCGATTATTCATGAAAACCGCATAATTGTTCAATGCGATATTCCCAAAACACCTTACCTAACAGCACTCGATTTGGCCACCGGCAACGAAATATGGAAAACTTCGCGTGGCGACGAAGTCGAAACTTACGGAACGCCTGCCATTTATACAAAAAACGGAGAAACGCAGATTCTCGTAAACGGATTCAAACATGCAGGCGGATACGATTTCGAGACTGGGAAAGAAATCTGGAAACTTGGCAATGGTGGTGATATCCCGACTCCTACACCAATTGTTGCCAATGATCTCATATACCTGAACAGCGCGCACGGAAAGTTCTCTCCTATCTTCGCGGTTCGACCCAATGCAACCGGAGATATTACACTGGCTGCTGACAGTACCAAAAACCAATATATTGCATGGAGTGTCAAACGTGGAGGGGCTTATATGCAAACACCGCTCGTTTACAATGGTTATTTGTACAACCTTCAGGTAAACGGACAGCTGATGTGTTTCGATGCCCTAACAGGCGAGATGAAATACAAGGACAGCCTGAAGGAAGCTTTTTCTGCCTCGGGAATTGCAGCCGACGGTAAGATTTATTTCAGCTCTGAGGATGGCAATATTTACGTGCTTCAGGCTGGGCCGGAATTTAAAGTTCTGGCAAAAAATGCATTGAAAGATGTTTGCATGGCAACGCCGGCAATATCAGGCAACACACTTTATTTCAGGACGCAGCATTTTTTGATTGCTGTTGAATAGAACTGACCCATGAAAAATAATTCCATCATCAGCATCAAACCACTCGGCTTTATGTGGCCCGTGTCCAATCCGTTTTTGTTTTGTGCGCATCATCTCGACGATTTTCCTGAAGGAAACGAACAAATGGGTCCTGAAAAATCGTTGCTGAAAGGCCGTGATATTGGTCAGGATTTTACCATTAAAGATGGTTGGCGCATGTATCATGGCGAAACCATTCCAGGATTTCCGGCGCATCCGCACCGCGGGTTTGAGACGGTAACCATAGTCACGAAAGGGCTGGTAGATCATGCAGATTCGCACAGTCAGGCCGGTCGATATGGCGGAGGCGATGTGCAATGGATGACTGCCGGAGCAGGACTTCAGCACAGCGAAATGTTTCCGTTGCTGAATCAGGAAAGCCGAAACCCTGCTGAATTGTTTCAGGTTTGGCTCAATCTGCCCAAGGCCAAAAAGTTTGTCAAACCACATTTTAAAATGCTTTGGTCTGAAGATATTCCGCTGGTCCGGATTCCGGATGAAAATGGGAAATTGGTTGAAATCAATGTAATTGCCGGAAGTGTCGGAAATGTGACAGCACTCGACCCTGCACCCGATTCTTGGGCGGCTGAACCGGAAAATGAAGTGGCCATCTGGACAATAAAAATGGAAGCCGGAGCACAGTGGAAAATTGCAGCAGCCAGCGAACAAGTCAACCGAACCGTGTATTTCTATCGGGGTTCGTCTATCCGGATTGACGGAGAAGAAATACCGGTTGAAAAGGCTATTCAGCTTAAGCCAAATCAGGAATTGATTGTTGAAAATGGTAGTACCGACGGGTATTTCCTGTTGCTTCAGGGCAAACCCATCAACGAACCGGTTGTGCAATACGGGCCGTTTGTGATGAATACTCAGGCCGAAATTCAGCAAGCGATGCACGACTACCAGCGAACCGAATTTGGTGGCTGGCCGTGGTCGCGCCGCGATCAGGTACATCCGCGCGAAAAGGGTCGCTTTGCCCGCCATGCCGATGGTACAGAAGAAATCAGGTAAAACTTATGCTGCATTTGCTTGTTTATTGTGGCTAGAAACAATAAATAAGCAAACATGAAACGTCGGTCTTTTTTAGGATCAGCCTTTTTATTACCCTTTGCACTGAAAGCCATGAATTCCAATGAGATCAACCAATTAATCACATTTGGCGAAAATACGGCCCGAATGCCGGTTTTGTTTGTCGGACACGGAAGTCCGATGAACGCCATCGAAGAAAACGAATTTGTTCAGGAATGGCGAAATATCGGAAAATCGATTCCCCGCCCAAAAGCCATTCTTTGTGTTTCAGCACACTGGGAAACGAAAGGAACTTTTGTAACAGCCACTCCAAAACCACAAACGATTCACGATTTTGGAGGCTTTCCAAAAGCGCTCTTCGATGTCCAGTACCCGGCACCGGGAAGTCCCGAACTGGCCCACGAAACCAAACGAATCATTACCAAAACTACGGTTGGACTTGATGAAAAATGGGGTTTGGACCATGGTGCATGGAGCGTCATCCGGCGAATTTATCCTGAAGCCGATGTTCCGGTTATTGAAATGAGCATGGATTACAGTCAGGGTCCGCAGTATCATTACGAGCTGGGCAAGCAATTGGCTGCACTCCGGAATAAAGGTGTACTAATCATCGGAAGCGGAAACATGGTTCACAACCTCCGGATGGTTGCCTGGGACAAAATGAACGAACCGGAATATGGTTTCGATTGGGCGATTCAGGCCAACGATAAGTTTAAGCAACTGATCAAATCCGGAAATCATAAGGAATTGATCAACTATACTTCTCTTGGTCTCGAGGTTCAGTTGGCTGTTCCAACTCCCGATCATTATTTGCCGTTGCTATATGCATTGGCTTTGAAAGAAGAGAAAGAAGCCATTTCATTCTTCAACGACAAGCCGGTAATGGGATCGTTAACCATGACTTCGGTGAGAATCGGGTAATTTGTTGGAGATGTTATTGAGGGCTTCATTTTAAGTGAAACCCTCAATACTTTTTATAAAAATTTCGGCGTTACAGAAATCATCAAATAAGCCCAGTTATTGAAAGCACTTTTCGAACCACCTTTCAGGATTTCAAGACTTTCGCTTCCAAACATCTGCGAATAGCCAAACGAAATTTTTGTTACCGGATTCAACGTCTGCGTCAATGTCAAATCCAACTCTGTTCCTAAATAATTATCAGCAGTTTCTGAAATTTTAGCAGAAGTGGCAAAGAAATGAAGATCAGCATTTATAACTGTTTTATTTTTTGACGTGGAGAATTTAACGTAGCCATTCGACAATCCAACTGTATTCAGGTGATTTCCGACATAAAAATAATCCATGAACCCATTGAACTTGTGGTTCGATCCATAAATAGGTGTGAAAGAATTATTCTTCTGTGTTTGGTTATAATCAGATCCAGAAAGAATCTCATAACCCAGATTTAACTGTGATTTATCAGAGATTTTATAAGTTGCTTCGACCAGCAAATTATAGGCATTTAAAGATTTGTTGGCTCCATCCTCTCCTGTCTGGAAATAGAGATTGCCTGAAAATGCCACATTATCAACCGGAACTTCAACACGAGTTCCAAAAGTCTGGCTGTACTTTGATTTCTGTTCGGTACCTTCCATTACAGGTTTTCCATTGTTCAGAAATAAAAAACTTAGGTTAAACTTTTCCGTTTTTCGATTAAGCCAAATAAATTGTAAATCTTTATAAGCATCAGGCCCGTCGTAGAAATTGTTTTTTCTATTGGTATTTTCGTGGTGTGCAATCCCCAAATGAACGTTCACCTTTTTTGCATATTTAAATACGGCCATATCATGCGATCTGGCCTGTTGAGCCCATCCTGAATTTCCTAAAATCCGCTGATCATCATACACCAATTCCTGTCGCCCAACTTTCAGGATCACGCTCTTACCCAAATTCATTTCAGCCCAAGCCTGATGAACCGAAGTTGCAAAATCCTGATTAGATACCTGTTGTGCCTGATTTCCCCAGATGCGAACATCCTGTAAAACCAAACCGACTTTCAGCAAATCCATTTTGTAATCGAAGTTTAGGCGTGTGCGTTGCGATGTAAACAGCGATGGATCCTGATTTTCAGCAGCCAAAGTAGCAAAACCGTGACTATATTCAGTACGTGGTCGCAACTCGCCCGAAAGGCTGAATTGCGCTTTCAACTGACTGCCCAGCAAAAGACTAAATATTGCAATAACTAATAATTGTTTCATTTTACATTATTGTTTGATGGTTCGATGAAATTTGTTTTGTCCGTTTAGACATCAATGTTTTACATTTCCACCTTTTTGCCGTATCCAGCCTCACGCTTTTCGGCAGCTTCAATCCATTTAGGCAACAAATTTTTCTTGAAGGTTTGCTTTTCTTCACGCAACTTTTTCATATCCAGCCCAATAAATTCCTGTGCTTTTTCTTTGGTGGCGATATCGGGATAAGGAATTTCCTTATTAAATCCTTTGCTAGCCAACAAGCGCGAAAGTTTAATACGGGTTTCACCAACAATGGTTATTCCGGTTGAAATGATGCGGCTGGTTTCGAGCGGCGCATGAAACGAAGCGCCATGGCTGGCTGCTGCAAAATCCCATCGCCATTGCGAATGGCGTATTCCCATCAAAATATCTTTCATCTCGGCTTCGGTCGCGCCTAAATCCCAGGCTTTTTTGGCCTCGACATGCGCGTGTACCAGTAATTCTTCCAGTTTGTCGCGGTTCTCAATAATTTTATCCTGACGGTCGTACACATTCTGAACCAACTTAGCCGTTTCTTCGCGGTGACAAACCTGGCACGAATTCGCCACATTATTCAGTGGCGACTGAATATGGTGATCGGTAAATTTCTGTCCGCCTTCGCTTTTGTAAGGCATATGGCAGTCGGCGCACGACACACCACGTTCAGCATGAATTCCCATCGAATGAGTTTCGTATTCCGGATGTTGGGCTTTCAGCATGGGCGCTTTGCTCATCGAGTGTG
Source organism: Bacteroidota bacterium (assembly GCA_023251435.1). Classification (GTDB taxonomy): domain Bacteria; phylum Bacteroidota; class Bacteroidia; order Bacteroidales; family Prolixibacteraceae; genus Aquipluma. Next base: position 29,924 of record JAHEYU010000021.1, on the reverse strand, counting down.
TCCAGTCTGAGAATTCAATTTCATCGTAATATTTTTCGATATTTTCAGCGCTCATTCCTTTATCCCATGGGAAAGTCAGGTAAGCCGCACCTTCAACTTTCTTCTTGTCGAAATAATATTCAACATGGCATTGGGCGCAAACCAGTGAGCGCATTTCCTGATGGCTAGCTTTGGTAATGTCTTTTCCCTGACGTGCGAAAGCTTCAATTAATCCCGGGCGCGAAATGTGCAGGTTCATGGTTTTCGAATCGTGGCAATCGGCACAGCCAATCGGGTTCACTACTTCGGAACCTCCAGCCGACCATTTCCCTTTGTAAAATTCGGTCACACCCTTTTCCTGCATCAGGCGCGGAACATCCGGACTTTTGCAGGTCCAGCAGGTTGAAGGTTGCGGCCCATCAGTATCGTTGGTAGGTCCGCCGGTGCGCAGTGTATTTCGGATATCTTCAACCGCATAGAAATGTCCGCGTCCCTGGCTGTAATCTCTCGAAAAGCCATATCCTGCCCACAGTACCACCAACCGCGGATCAACTTCCAGCATGTCGATCATCCGGCTTCCGTTGTATTTACTACCAAAAGTAGTGTCCGAAGTTTGAGAATACGATTGATATTCACGCGGATAATTTTGACCCCAAACAGAATTTCGCGGTTCGAATTGTGAAATTTCTGTTTTCGGAATATTTACGAAAACTGCTTCGGCACGGCGTTCGATAACCGAAGAAGCCAATAAACCGACTAAAAAAACGACAACGATTGTTACAAAGAAGATGAGCCAGGCCATCCATGGGCGTTTTTCAATAATTTGTGTAATAGGTTTCATTTGGATATGTATTTTATTGTTATTATTTATCTGACATTGCTTTTTTTAGCCAATCCGGAACCGGACTTTCAGGCAAAGGAACCCTTGCATTGGGTGTGCTGCTCAAACTATTCACCCTTCCGTGAGGAACTTCGCGGTGGCATTCCCAGCAAACACGGTCGGTTCGTTGGGCGTGCAAATCTTTTACCGAAGCGCTCAACTTCGGATCAACCAATAATTTGGAATGACAGCGGACACAATTCTGATGAACCACATCCCGTCCGGCCTCATGAATAAAGATAACCTGAGGCTCCAACCTCAAGGCAAACATGGATGCATGGCGCATTCCGTCTTTGGCCTTAAAAAAGTATTTGTTGAAAACGTTGTTGTGCGGTACATGGCAGTCGTTGCAATTGGTGTATTCGCGGTGCGAACTGTGCCCCCAGGTGGCATATTGCGGTGCCATGATGTGACAATTCACGCAGGTCTCAGGCTCGTCCGATAAATACGAATAGGCTTTGCTCACATAAAACAGGAAGAAAAATAAGCCTATAAAAATTCCGGCTAGCAGCAGAACCGGGAATCTCCAGGCTTTCGGAGGAAGAAAATGCAATATGAATTTCATGTGTTTATAATTCGTTTTTTAATTGTCACATGGAACTCGCCAACTATAATCATTTGTCTGTGTGAGATTATCGCTCATGGCTCGTTTCATACGAAAACAATTTGTTTTTTAATTGTCGTATGGAACTCACATGTTAACGTCTTTACCGGTGTTTTAGAATTTAGCAAACATGCTCGTTTCATAGCTGTAAGGTTTTGGCAGAAACCAGCTTTTTATCTGATTTTCAATCTGCAACATAAAATTACAGCTATTAAGTGGATTAAATTGTAACGTATGTTACAAAAGGGAATTGTTATTGAACATGAATTGCAAACTGCGACTGAATACTGCCTACTTCTTCAACTCCCAGCTCACTCCGTCTTTTCCATCTTTAATGTCGAAGCCAATTGCGGCAAGTTCGTTGCGGATTTTATCCGAAGTTGCCCAATCTTTGTTGGCTTTGGCTTCAGCGCGAAGTTTCATCAGTAAACCGACTACTTCGTTCAGCACTTCGCTGTTTCCTGAATCAACCTGACCTTCTGCTTTCAACCCAAAGATATCGAACACAAAAGCATTGAAAAGCATTTTTAAGGCTTCACGATCTACAGAAGTAATTGTTGATTTTCCATCGGCTACCGAGTTAATGATCTTTACCCCTTCAAATAAATAACTCATGGCAATCGGGCTGTTCATATCGTCGGCCATAGCGGTATAACAATTGGCCGATAATTCAGCAATATTTACTGATGAAACAGTAGAAACAGGTAAGGTTTCAATTTTAGCAACTGCTTTCATCAGACGTTCCAGTCCTTTTTCCGAGGCCTGAAGTGCTTCGTTCGAGAAATCGAGTGTGCTGCGGTAGTGTGCTTGTAACATGAAAAAACGTATGGTCATTGGGCTGTAGGCCATTTCGAGCAAAGGGTGATCGCCATTGAAAAACTGTTCCAGCGAAATGGCGTTTCCAAGCGATTTGCCCATTTTCTGCCCGTTCAGAGTAATCATGTTATTGTGCATCCAGTAGCGAACGGCAGGTTTTCCGTGGGCTGCCTGTGCCTGTGCCATTTCTGCTTCGTGGTGCGGAAACGTCAAATCCATTCCGCCGCCGTGAATGTCGAATGTTTCGCCCAGGTATTTGCAACTCATGGCCGTACATTCCATGTGCCAGCCCGGAAATCCGTCGCTCCAGGGCGAAGGCCACCGCATAATGTGTTCGGGCGAAGCTTTTTTCCAGATGGCAAAATCCAGTCCGGAGCGTTTTTCGTCCTGTCCATCTAAAGTGCGGGTATTGCAAAGCAAATCTTCAATTTTCCGGCCCGACAGTTTTCCGTATTCATTTTCAGAAGCAAATTTTTCCACATCGAAATACACCGATCCATTGCTTTCATAAGCATATCCTGAGCTCAATATTTTCTTCACTTCTTCAATCTGTTCAATAATATGGCCCGAAGCGCGTGGCTCAATGCTGGGCGATTCGAGGTTAAGCATGGCCATCGCCTCATGATACATGTTGGTATATTTCTGCACCACCTCCATCGGTTCCAGCTCGTCAAGTTTGGCTTGCTGGGCAATTTTGTCTTCGCCCTCATCGGCATCGGCCACCAAATGGCCCACATCGGTGATGTTGCGCACATAGCGAACTTTGTAGCCAATCTGTTTCAGGAAACGAAACACCAAATCGAAACTAATGGCCGAGCGGGCATGGCCCAAATGTGGCGGGCCATAAACGGTAGGCCCACAAACGTACAACCCAACCTTGCCGGGAACCAGCGGTTCAAAAACTTCTTTCTTGCGGGTAAGTGTGTTGTAAATTTGTATTTCCTGAATCATGACTTTCGATTTTTTGATGCTGCAAATGTAAAAATTATTGATGAAAGGACGGACTACACAGGAGAACCTGCATTTATATGTAATAATAAGTAAAGATAGATTGCAATTCGTAATTAAAACATCAACTTTTACTAAAACTCCTCACTCAAAATCAGGTTTTGTTTGCCAAATCGGTTTTTTGAGCTTATTTTTGCCTCATTATCAAATAATCCTCGCACAAACTGATTGTTTGATTATAAAGAAGAGCGGAGAGATCGGGCTCAGCGAAACTCTGGCAACCAGCTGAAACAGAAAAGGTGCCAATACCCGGCCGGAAACGGAATTATAATTTAAACAAGAAAATGAAGAAACACTCAAATCATTACTTCCTTAGTTTCATGTATTTTTCTAATATGTGCATGTGCTAAAAAAGTCCCACTAAATCTCCCCAAAGGGGAGACTTGAAAAATCCCCTATAAAACAAACTCTGGGCATTGCCAGTAAATTGTAAATCATTAAATCGTAAATATATTCATGAGCATTCAAAAAACATACGAAGAAATCAACGAAAAAATCCGTCGGGGCGAAGCGGTAGTTCTGACTGCTGAGGAAGTTTCGCAAATGGCTTTAACTGCTACTCCTGAAGAAATAGCCGAAAAAGTGGATGTGGTTACCACAGCTACTTTTGGAGCCATGTGCTCGTCAGGTGCGATTGTCAATTTTGGCCACGCCAATCCACCCATCCGGATGGAAAAAATACGATTGAACGGAGTGCCTGCGTACGAAGGTTTGGCTGCTGTTGATACCTACATTGGCGCAACGGCCTGCGATCCTGAGAATCCGAAATATGGCGGGGCACATGTGATTCAGGACTTAGTTGATGGCAAAGATGTAGAACTGGAAGCCTGGGGAAAAGGTACCGATTGTTACCCGCGGAAACACATCAAAACCATCATCAACAAGGAAACGGTGAACGAAATGATTCTGTTCAATCCGCGCAATGCCTATCAGAATTATCCCGTGGCGGTGAATTCTACTTCGCAAATGAAATACACGTACATGGGAAATTTGCTTCCCAACATGCGCAATGCCACCTATTCCACTTCCGGAGAACTGAGTCCGTTGCTGAACGACCCGGAAATGAAAACTATTGGCATCGGAACCCGAATTTTTCTCGGCGGAACACAAGGATTTGTGGTTTGGCCGGGAACGCAGTTCAACACCTCGAAACCGAAAAATGAATACGGCGTTCCGGTAGGAAATTCGGCTACGCTGGCCGTGATGGGCAATTTGAAAGAAATGTCGTCGGAATTTTTGCAGGCAGCTTATTACGAAAAATACGGCGTGAGTTTATTCGTGGGGATCGGAATCCCAATTCCCGTGCTGAATGCCGACATCGCAAAAAATGTCTCCATCAGGAACGAGCAGATTGAAACAACGGTTTGCGATTACGGAGTAGAAGGAGCTCCTGCTTTGGGTCGTGTAACTTATGCGGAATTGCGTTCAGGAGAAATTGAAGTTCAGGGGAAAAAGATTCGGACAGCGCCGGTTTCGAGCCTAAGCAAAGCCCGTAAAATTGCTGAAATCCTGAAACAATCGATTCTGGCCGGTGAGTTCGAAATCAGCAAACCGGTTCAGATGTTCCCGACCAATACCTCATTGAAATCACTGAAAGAGAGATGAAAGATGGAAGTCAGAAGAAAGTGTTCAGTGGCCAGTCGCAGTGTTCAGAAAAGACCGAAGTCAGAAGAACTTGAAACTTAATGCACTCCGCACTTCTTCAATAGTAAATTGTAAATCAGTAAATTGTAAATTTCTTGAGATGAAAATGCAGAAAAAAAGATATGTGCTGAAGTTTCCGCCACAAAGTGGAGATCAGCCGTTTAGCTATCATTTGGTAAAAGATTTCGACATTCGGATTAATATTCTTCGTGCTGAAGTTTGGCCGGGGAAGACCGGAAGTTTGGTGCTGGAACTGGAAGGAACCACTACCAACCTGAAAAACGGAATCGCTTATCTGAAAGCAAATCAGGTGAGTTGCGAGCCGTTGAATAAGAAAATTACCTGGGATCATATTCGCTGTATCAGTTGTGGAAATTGCACCGCGGTTTGTTTTGCAGGCGCTTTGCAAATGGATCCTGAAAAATGGGAACTGCAATTCGATCCTGAAAAGTGTATTGTTTGCGAACTTTGCGTTCCGGCTTGTCCGCTGAATTTGTTTAAGATAGATTTTAGGGAATAATGGACCCCTCTAAATCTCCCCAAACGGGGAGACTTTCGGTGCTGCAAGTGCATAATATATATTCATTGAGGTGCATTTTTTACAATGATTAAGGATAAATCTACGAATGCTGGTTCTTTCTCCCCTCCGTTTGGAGGGGTTGGGGGAGGCTTTGAACCTCGCACATATCGCAACCAGTTTTCAAAGCAACGATTTCGGTCGTTTGTGGTGAATTACAAGGAAACGGACTTGTGGATTGGCGTTGATCCGGCTTCGTTCCGGGAAGAAATGAAGGAAGTTGCCCACTCAAAAGTGGTGCAGTTGCGATCGGAAATGGAGGCATATTTGCTGACAGATCCGGTCTTTGGAAAGACGTTCGAACCACATCCGGTAGAACCGAATGCCCCCGAAATTGTTAAGGTCATGGCTGAAGCTGCCAATCGTGCCGGAGTGGGGCCGATGGCTTCCGTGGCCGGTGCTTTTTCAGAAATGGTTGGGAGACATTTGATGCAACAATTTGGAATTCAGGAATTGGTGGTTGAAAATGGTGGTGATATTTTCCTGAAAATTGAACGATATTTGCTGATGTCTGTTTATGCCGGAAGTTCACCTTTGTCGGAAAAGATTGGCATCGAAATTCAGGCTTCCGAATCGCCGCTGGGAGTTTGTACTTCCGCCGGAACAGTTGGTCCGTCGGTGAGTTTAGGCAAAACCGATGCGACTATGATTATTTGCCGAAACACCGCTTTGGCTGATGCGCTGGCAACTACGTTTGGTAATTTGGTACAGGTGCCAGATGATGTGCAGCAGGTAACACAGCAAACGGAGCAGTTTCCTGAGATACTCTCGGCAGTAATTATTTGCTGCGATAAAATTGGTATCCGTGGGCAGTTTAAAATGAAATTAAGGCAACTCATTTAACCACAAAGGGCACCAAGAACACTAAGTAAAAAGAAATATAAACTAAAAATGCAATATCCGGTTCCTTCCCCTCACGGGGGAAGGTTAGGAAGGGGGCTTATAATGAAATACAATATACAACACGATCTCGAATCGCGGGTGTTGGTGCTCGACGGCGCCATGGGAACCATGATTCAGAAACACCGCTTGTCGGAAGAGGATTTCCGGGGTACTATTTTTACTGATTTTCAGTACGATTTGAAAGGCAACAACGACTTGCTTTCGATCACTAAACCTGAAGTCATCCGCGAAATTCATGCGCAATTTTTGGAAGCAGGCGCCGACATTATCGAAACCAATACGTTCAACTCAACCAGTATTTCGCAGGCCGATTACCATCTGGAAGAGTGGGTGTATCAGCTTAACCTGCAATCGGCTAAGCTGGCTGTTGAAGTCGCCGCGGAGTTCACGGCAAAAAATCCGGAGAAACCGCGCTATGTGGCTGGTGCAATCGGTCCGATGAATAAAACGCTTTCGCTTTCTCCAGATGTTAACGATCCGGGTTTCCGTTCGGTAACTTTTGACGAGGTAAAAGCATCCTATCGTGAACAGTTGAAAGGTTTGCTCGATGGTGGAGTCGATTTGCTTTTGGTCGAAACCATTTTCGATACGCTGAATGCCAAAGCTGCACTTTTTGCTATTGAGGACGAACTGGAAGAACGCGGGATGCGGCTTCCGGTGATGGTTTCAGGAACAATTACCGATGCCAGCGGACGTACTCTTTCAGGCCAAACGGTTGAGGCTTTCCTGACTTCGGTTTCACACATCGATCTGCTTTCAATCGGGCTGAACTGCTCGCTGGGAGCCCGTGATTTACGTCCGTATCTGGAAGAACTTTCGAAAAAATCATCCTTTTTCATCAGCGCCTATCCGAATGCCGGTTTACCCAACCAATTTGGCGAATACGACGAAACTCCTGCAGAAATGGCACATCAGGTCGGCGATTTTCTCGATAATAAATTTATAAATATCATTGGTGGCTGCTGTGGAACAACTCCCGATCACATTCGTGAACTGGCCAAAATTGCAGCCAAATCGAAACCTCATCACCGGAGGAAAAAGGATAAACATACGATCTTTAGTGGACTTGAACCGGTAACATTGACTCATGAGTCGGTGTTTATGAATATTGGTGAAAGATGCAATGTGTCGGGTTCGCGTAAATTCGCCCGTTTAATCCGCGAAGGAAAATATGAGGAAGCCATTGCCATTGCCCGCAATCAGGTGGATGAAGGGGCGCAGGTCATCGACATCAATATGGACGATGCCATGCTCGATGCCAAAAAAGAAATGGTCACTTTCCTGAATTTGCTGATGGCCGAACCTGATATTGCCCGCGTTCCGATGATGATCGACTCGTCAAAATGGGAAGTGATTGAAGCAGGGCTGAAATGTGTTCAGGGCAAAGCGATTGTGAATTCCATCAGCATGAAAGAAGGAGAAGCAGTGTTCCGCCAACAAGCGCTACTTCTGAAACGGTATGGTGCGGCTGTGGTAGTAATGGCTTTCGATGAAATCGGTCAGGCCGATTCGTTCGAACGACGGATTGAAATCTGCCAACGCGCCTACAATATTCTTGTCAACGAGATCAACTTTCCGCCACAGGATATCATTTTCGATTCGAACATCCTGATCATCGGCACCGGAATGGAGGAACATCTGAATTACGCGGTTGACTTTATCAACGCGGTTAGCTGGATCAAGAAAAATCTGAAACACGCCAAAACCAGCGGCGGGATCAGCAATGTGTCATTCAGTTTCCGCGGAAACGATCAGGTGCGCGAAGCCATCCATTCGGTTTTCCTGTTTCATGCCATAAAAGCCGGACTCGACATGGGTATTGTGAATCCCGGAATGTTGCAGATTTACGATGAAATTCCGAAGGATTTTCTGGAAAAAGTAGAGAATTTAGTACTGAATAAAAATCCGAATGCCACCGAAGAGTTGCTCGAATTCGCTCAGACTTTAAAAGCACAGGATGCCAAAGAAGAGCGAAAAGACGAATGGCGCGACCTTCCGGTTGAAAAACGGCTGGAACACGCGCTGGTAAAAGGCTTGCCGGATTATATCGATATTGATCTGGCAGAAGCGCTGCCGCTATACTCGCCTGTTCTGAACATCATCGAAGGTCCGCTGATGGACGGAATGAATGTAGTTGGCGACTTGTTTGGCACCGGAAAAATGTTCCTTCCGCAGGTGATCAAATCGGCCCGCGTGATGAAAAAAGCGGTGGCTTATTTGTTGCCGTACATCGAAGCCGATAAAGACAAATTCGATACCACCGACAACCGAAAAGTGGTGTTGATGGCTACCGTAAAAGGCGACGTGCACGACATTGGTAAAAACATTGTGGGCGTGGTTTTGGGCTGCAACAACTACCGGGTCATCGATTTGGGAGTTATGGTGCCGACCGATAAAATCCTCGATACGGCCATTGCGGAAAACGTGGACATCATTGGTCTGAGCGGGCTGATTACACCGTCGCTCGAAATTATGGTGGATGTGGCTACCGAAATGGAACGCCGGGGTATGAACCTGCCATTGCTGGTTGGCGGAGCAACCACTTCGAAAATTCATGCTGCCGTTAAAATTGCACCGCAATATAAAAATGCGATAATTCATGTCAAAGATGCATCTCGTGCAGTGAGCGTAGTTTCGAACCTGCTCTCCGGGAATCAGGAATTCCTGAAGGAAATTCGTGACGACTATCAAAATGTGCGCGATTTGCACGGACAGAAGAAGGCTAAAAAGTACCTGTCAATTGAGGAAGCGCGTGCCAATAAGCTGAAAATTGACTGGGACAATACCCCGATTTATAAACCCAATTTTGTGGGCATCAAACAACTGATTGATTACCCAATTTCGGAACTCCGGAAATTTATCGACTGGACCTTCTTTTTCTTTGTGTGGGAGCTGAAAGGCAAATTTCCGGATATCCTGAACGACGAACATCAGGGCGAAGAAGCCCGAAAACTGTATGCCGATGCCAATCGGATGCTCGATCGGATGGAAGCGGAGAAGATGGTTCAGGCCAACGGTGTCTTCGGAATCTGGCCCGCCAATGCCGATGGCGACGACATTGTGGTTTACGAAGACGAAACCCGAAGGAAAGAAGCCGGTCGTTTTTATGAGCTTCGGCAGCAGGAAGCCAAAAAACATGGTTCGCCGAACTATTGTTTATCCGATTTTATCGCCCCAATTGAAAGCGGTAAAACCGATTATTTTGGCGCATTTGCCGTAACCGGCGGGGTGGGCATCGAAAAATGGATGAAGAAATTCCACGACGACCACGACGATTACAATGCCATTCTGCTCGAATCTCTGGCCGACCGATTGTCGGAAGCATTTGCCGAGTTGTTGCATCTACAGGTTCGCAAAGAATACTGGGGTTATGTTCCTGACGAAAAGCTGACTTTGGAGGAAATGTTTCATGTCGATTACCAGGGAATCCGCCCAGCCATAGGCTATCCGGCCTGTCCCGAGCACCACGAAAAGGCCAATCTGTTCAACATGCTGAAAGCTAATGAAATTGGAATGACTTTGACCGAACATTTTATGATGTTCCCAACAGCTTCGGTGAGTGGAGAATTCTTTGTGCATCCTGAATCAAAATATTTCAGTCTCGAGAAAATTGGTAAAGACCAGGTTGAAGATTATGCCCGCCGTAAAGGTGTGAGCGTTGAAATAATCGAAAAGTTTATGCCTTCGAATTTGAATTATAAAGGAGTTTAGAAAGTTGGCAGTCGCAGTGTTCAGTCGCAAAAAGGCTTGCTCGGAACAATCGCATAGCTCCAGAGGAGCGGAATATTTGTAGCCCGGGGTAAAGCACCCCGGGTTAAAATGGACAACGGGGAAACCGTCCGCGCAAAAACCTAAAACAAAGAAACTGACTGCTTTCGGACGGAATAGATTACGTCTTCATAAAAAATGTCGAAATGACTAAAAATGAAGTTATAGAAATATCACGAAACTAAGTCCTTCTGCTTAGATTGGAAGGAATATCAGTAGATAAAGCTTTTTTGTATGGAAGTTACCTGAGCAATACGGCAACAAGCGAAAGCGATATTGATTTGATGATTGTGACAGATAACGATACCGACGATTATTTGGCTGGTAAAATATGGAATCTGACTCGCAAAGTCAATTCAAGGATTGAACCCTTTTTAGTTGGTACAAAACGCTTTTATAGCAACGACAATTCACCATTGGTTGATTTGGTAAAAAGGACTGGTTTAGAAATCGCATAGGCATAACCAACAGAAAAACTTCAATAAGGCAGAATGAAAACTCTGCTTTTTTTGTTGGAAAGAATCATTTATCTTGAAAATATAAAGTCACACTTTAGGATTTTAAGGTATTTGTCCGATATTGCGAATAAAAATATGATCTAAAAATTAATAACTCATGAATAAAAACACAAAATCTGCAATTATCTTTTTCATTCTAGGTTTGGCTGTTATGTTTGTATCCGATATGATTTTTCATTTCAATAATTCGGTTGAAACCCAACTGAAACGCGAAATGAATAAAACAGAAAAGAAAATAGAGAACATTTTTAAATAATATTTCGTTCAAATTCTGAAAGTCAGCTCCGTGCTTGAACCTTTAAATACCCCTTAAATGAAAGTTATTGATATTATCAATCAAAGCAATAAAACCGTTTTTTCGTTTGAGTTGTTGCCCCCGCTCAAAGGAAACGATGCCAGTAAAATATATAAAACCATCGAAACGCTGGTCGATTTTGATCCGAAGTACATCAACATTACTACGCATCGCGATGAGATGATGTACATAGAATTGCCCGATGGACGCATCGAAAAACGCACGGTTCGCAAACGCCCCGGAACGGTTGCAATTGCGGCCAGTATTCAGCACAAATACGGTATTCCCGTGATTCCGCATATTTTATGCGGTGGCTTTTCGAAAAGCGAAACCGAACATGTTTTGATTGACCTGAATTTCATGGGAATCAGTAATGTGTTGGCTTTACGTGGCGATGGCAACAAAGGTGAACACGTTTTCAGACCTGATCCAAACGGACATTCGAATGCCAATCAATTGGTCGAACAAATTGTAAATCTCCGGAATGGCAAATACCTGGAAGCCGATCTAAAGAATACACATCCTATGGATTTTTGCATTGGGGTGGCTGGCTATCCGGAGAAACATTTTGAGGCACCAAATGCCGGGATTGATCTGCAATACCTGAAACAAAAAGTGGACGCAGGTGCCGATTACATTGTGACCCAAATGTTTTTCGACAACCAGAAATACTACAATTTTGTAGATAAATGCCGGGATATTGGCATTCAGGTGCCGATCATTCCGGGCATCAAACCAATCAATCTGAAAAACCAGTTGACTGTTTTGCCAAAGCTATTCAGCATCGATATTCCCCAGGAACTGGCGACAGAATTAGGCAAATGTAAAACCGACGACGATGCCAAAGTGGTGGGAACGGAATGGGCAATTCAGCAATCAAAAGACCTTGTTGCACATCAGGTTCCGAGTTTGCATATTTACACTTACGGTGTTTCTGACAATACCCGAAAAATTGTGGAGGCAGTGTTCTAAACTGAGGTTCCGATATTTATGCAGAAAGCCCTGAAACCGACAACAGTTTCAGGGCTTTCTCTTTAAATCGAAATATCACTTTTTGACAACTGAAATCTTGAAAACCGAATCTGACGAGATTGGAATTTCAGTATCCAATTGTGTTTTGGGATCCTTCGTTTTCATGTTTAAATTAAATTTCTGAGCCAATTCAGAAGATCTTATCCAGCCATCTTTGGTGTCAATCGTCATTGTACCCGACTGTTTCCCAATTTTTTTCATTTCAATCGCAATCCCATCTTTTTCAATTGGAGTAGTTGAATTTTCTTCAGAAGTAACTTTTAATGTCATCTGGCCCTTTTCATGGGCAATTACTTCATAATTCATTGGCGATTCCAGATTCATCAAGTTGGCTAATCTTACAGTAGTGCTCCATTTGTCACCCTCTCCCACACTTGCTTCAGGAAAATAGTTAAACATCTGGCCCATATACACTTCAAGACTTCTATTGCCCAGGAAAACGTGCATAAATTGCATCATTAAATTTTCGCCGACCAATGTTGACAAGTCAATCTCTTCCACACGAATAATTTTACCCTGCGGGGTAACTTCAAGTTTTATCTTCGGAAGTGAATTCAGCATATCAGTCATCGAATTATCACCATTGTTTGTTTCCGAATCAAAACTTCGTTCCTGCCCATTCATACTCACATAAATTTTCATTTTCCGGATCGAATACTCTACCAAAAAGTTCTTATTGGGATAAATATCTAATACCTGAAAAGAAAAACCGGTCTCCATTTTCTGATCAACTTTCATTTTGGTGCCGTTCATTACCTGTTCAGTCACACTATTTAAAACAGTCGTCATTTCGTAAGCGGCTCCCTTTTTGAAATTCAACTTCAGGTCAACTTTGCTTTTTGCCTGTAAGCCAATCGAATTAAACAGGATGGAGATAAGTAAAAGGGTAATCAGTTTCGATTTCATTTGCGCTACTATTATAGTTTTAGTTGAATATTACAGATTTTTTCAAAAGTAGAATATCCAAATCTTAACTCCAACTAAAATTTGAAGGAAACAGCGTTGATGCGATTTTGCATAAAGCCAGCAGAATTCCCGGATTATTTTTTTGCCAGCGAAAACAGAAATTCCAGTCCTCCTTCGGGCCGGTTTTTAACCGAGATCTCGCCTTTGTGCAGCATTACAGCATTTTTTACGATTGAAAGCCCCAAACCGGTTCCTCCGTTTTCGCGCGAACGTCCATAATCAATACGGTAAAATCGCTCGAAAATGCGTGGCAAATGTTCCTCCGGAATTCCGGAACCTGAATCGGAATACTGGAAATAATAGAATTTCTCATCTTCCAGGTATTTCCTAATAGCAATCCGGGTGCCGTTTCCAGCGTAATTAATCGAATTCTCGATCAGGTTCTGGAACACCGAAAAAAGAAGCGATTCGTTTCCGTTCACCACCGCATCGCTATCAACATCAACCACACAATCCATATTCCTTTCGGTCAACCGGCTTTTCAGGTTTTCAACCACATCGCGAATTACGGGCTTCAGCATCAACGATTTGAATTCAAATAATCCCCCAGCATCTTCAATGTTATTGAGCAACGAAATATCGTTGAGCAGATCGGTCAATCGCTCCGATTGGGCAAAAGCTTTCTCCAAAAAATAGGTTTGTTTATCTGACGGAATATTCGGATTGTTCAAAATGGTTTCGAGATAACCTTTTATAGATGACAATGGCGTTTTTAATTCGTGGGCAATGTTGGAGGTGAGCTGTTGTTTAAGCAATCGCTGTTTCTCCGGACGGGTCACATCGCTGATCAGCACTTCAAAACTTTTATCGACAAAAATGATGCACCTGATTTGAAAGAATTTTTCGCTTTTCTCGATGGTATATTCAATCTGCGGAAGTTCTTTATTTTGGGTCTGAATGTCCTTATCGCGGTATTGATCAACAAACTCAACTACTTTACTAAATTCCGGAATCGAAAATATGTGTTCTGCAGAGATGGTCGATTTATCAGAAATCATGTTGATGAATTGAATAAAATGACTGTTGGCCAGTATCTTATACTTTTCAGGAGAAAAAATAGAAATACCTTCTCTCAGCACCTGAAGATGTCCGTACAATTTTTCCTTTTCGCTGGTTAGCTGGTCTTTGGTCGTTTTCAGGTTATCGTAAATCTGAATAATCTGTTTGCGGATTACGCCCAGTTCGTTATCCTGAAAGTTGCTGTCCATCTTAGAAATGTCTTCATTTTGTCCGGCTTTCAGCGCAAAATCTTTGAGTTTTACAATGAATTCGCTTAACCGGCGAGTGGTAAAATGAAGCAAAAGCCACATCAAAAGGAACAGAAAAACTACGAAAGTTAGGAATATTCGTTCAGTTTTCAGGAATTTGACGATATCGACGTTATAAACGGCGGCTGTACGCACAAAATATTTCTTGCAATTTTTAGCGTAGTAGTAAAATTTTTGATTGGTGGTAGCCGAAAGGCGAATGCTCGAACCTTTTCCGGAATAAAGCGCCTTTTGTACTTCGGGCCGTTTCAAATGGTTTTCAACCGGTTCAACATCCTCTACAAAACTATCGTACACTACTTTCCCAGTCATATCCATCACTGTCAAACGTGTATTTTCGATAGGTAGAAGTGTTTTCAGCGTATCGAGTGATTTGAAATCACCTGATTCGAAAATTTGTTTGTGCTCAATGTAGCGGTAGGTTACTTCCGAAATATTATCCAGAATATTTTCGAGCTGACCGGTACGATAGCTCTTTTCCCTATCGTACTGGTACAAAAGAACAGCCAAGGTGAATATGGAAAATACAACAAAGAAGTTGATGAATATTCGGCGGCGAAAAGTGCGTTGTACAATCATGTTAATCTTTTTTATTTCCTAGTTTTCAAAACAGTATCCGTATCCCGACCGACCTTTGATACAGTTGCCATATTCACCGATCTTTTTCCGGAGACGGGCAATGTTTACATCCACATTACGCTCGGTTACAATCACATCGTCGCTCCATATACGATCCAGAATTTCCTGTCGGCTAAGGTATTTTCCTTTGTTAGAAATCAGCATAACCAAAATCTCGAACTCTTTTCGGGTAAGCAAAACAGGCTCATTGTCAATGGTTATCGATTTGCGGTTCAAATCCAGCTCCATGCCGTCAACGGTAATTACTTTGGGTTTCACCTCAACCGATTTGCCACGGCGAAGAACTGCTTTGATGCGGGCTGTCAGTTCCTTTATTGAAAAGGGTTTCGACAGATAGTCGTCGGCGCCAACATTAAAACCGGTGAGCATATCGTTTTCGGTCTCGCGGGCTGTCAGAAAAATGATTGGAACCGAAAGACCCAGTTCCTTCCTGATTTTGTCTGCCAGTTTAAACCCCGACATTCCACCCATCATTACATCGAGCAACAACAAATCAAAGCGGTCAATCGACTTGTTTAGTGCCTCTTCTCCTGAATAAGCCACTTCGATGTCGAACCCTTCGCTTGCCAGGTTGAACTGAAGGATTTCGCATAAGTCCTTCTCATCGTCAACCACTAATATTTTATATGCTTCACTCATTTTCTGATGATTTATATTTTGCTTCAATTTCTCTTTTCCGGTGGTGCCTGATGTCTTTTCCTTCAAAAGCATAAATCGACGCCTCTGCAATGTTTGCGGCATGGTCGGATATTCGTTCGATGTTAGAGACCATTTCTTTAATATTGATAAAACTAATCAGAATATTCTTCTTTTCCTCGGCTTTCTGCGCTTTACCAATGGCCTTTTTCAGCATTTTCCGGTTCAACTCGTCAACTACATCTTCATTTCTGATGGTCCATATTGCCAGATCCATGTCCTTATTGATGAACGAAAGCATAGCATTCTTCACCATTTTAACACTTAATATCATCATGTGCGAAATAAAATCCGAAAGGCTGGCATACACCTCTTCGTTCTTTATTTCCTTCATAAATTTAGTGATACTGACGGCCAAATCGCCAATTCGTTCGAGGCTGATGATGATCCGGTAAAGTGCAATTAATTTACGAATTTCGGAAGCTACCGGATGATAAAGCACAATCGTGTTGACAATATTATCACTTAGTTTCACCTCCCATTTGTCGAGTTTATCTTCATTTTCCTTGATCTGGCTAAGTTGTTCTTCAGACAAATGTAGCTCGCTGCTTGATATCAGGGCTTCGAGAATGTCGAGTTGCCGTAGCACCAGATTGGCCAGCGATTCGTAATCGGCCAAAATATCTTTTATCGCTTCGTCTTTTTTTACTGACATGGGTTATTATTTATATCATTAACACTATTAGAAATGATTCGCAACTTACAATAGTTTCTGGCTTTTAGAAGCTAGCAGCCAGCGACCAGAACGTCAACCAAACTTTCCGGTCAGGTATTCTTCTGTCCGCCTGTCCTGCGGATTCGTAAACATGTTTTTGGTTTTGCCGTACTCCACCAATTCACCAAGATACATAAATAATGAATAGTCTGAAATGCGTGCAGCCTGCGACATGTTGTGAGTTACCATGATGATGGTATAGTTCTCTTTCAGTTTGATAAGCAAATCCTCGATTTTCGAAGTCGCCACCGGATCGAGCGCCGAAGTGGGTTCGTCGAGCAGGATGATTTCAGGATTAAATGCCAGGGCACGTGCTATACAAAGCCTTTGCTGCTGGCCCCCACTTAAAAAAGTTCCCTTTTTGGTGAGCGAATCTTTTACCTCGTCCCACAAAGCAACATCGCGCAGCGAGCGTTCCACAATTTCATCGCGTTCCTGCCTTTTCTGGCTAATGCCATTCAGTTTGTAGCCGGCAATTACATTGTCGTAAATGCTCATAGTTGGAAACGGGTTGGGACGTTGAAAAACCATTCCCATTTTTCGGCGTAGTTTGATGGGCGACATTTTGAAAATATCTTCATCGTTCAGAAACACCGATCCGGTTGTTGTAATGTTTTCGTACAACTCGTGCAAACGGTTAAGCGCACGCAAAAGTGTACTTTTCCCGCAACCCGATGGCCCCATAATGGCTGTTACATTGTTCTTTTTGATTCCGACCGACACATTCTTTACCGCCACATTCTTGTCGTAGGCTACCGACAAATCCTGAATGGAAAGTATCGGATCTTTTATCTGTAATATGTTCGTGTTCATTTCTATTCTATTTTCTGCTGGCTGCAACCTGTTTCGCAGTCAGATTAAATGCAAGTACCATGATCATTAATAAAAGTGATGAACTCCAAATCAGGTCCACCATATTCGGGTCGTTATAAAATTCCCAGATTACCAAAGGAATAGCGCTGGTTGGTTTCGAGATATTCGTATTGATAACAGAGCTACCCAAGGCTGTGAGCATTAACGGAGCAGTTTCGCCAATTACTCTCGACACGGCCAGAAGGATCCCGGTCATCAGTCCACTGAAACCTGTTGGAATCAGAATTCCGAAGAGTACCCGCCAGTAAGGAATTCCCAACGCAAGTCCGGCTTCTTTGAGGGTTTGTGGTATCATTTTCAGCGTTTCTTCGGTCGAACGAACAATCATGGGCAACATCATAATTCCCAGTGCAAAACTGCCGGCCAAAGCCGAAAATCCGTTGGTAACATGCTTAACCACCCACAAATACGAAATCAACCCAAGTACGATCGACGGAACTCCCTGTAAAATATCGGAAACGCTCCGTGTGAGATTTGCCATCCATTTCCCCTGATTCTCATAGAGATAAACTCCTGAAATGATGCCGACCGGGATGGCAATTGCCGAAGCCAAAACAACCATCAGGAGCGTCCCGAGTATGGCATTTGCGATACCTCCGGGGATCAGTTCATTGTTGGCAACGGCAGTCATCGCCTGCATCGTGTCAGGCATTTTCTCCACCAGAAATCCAAAGTTGAGCTGCTTATATCCTTTAATTATTAGTTTGGAAATAATCAGGACAATTGGAGAAACGGTTACGACAGACAGAAGCACAACCAGTCCCATAAAGATGCGGTCCTTTTTTGTTCTCGCCCCAATATTATCGATTTCGCTAATTGACTTCATCTTATTAACTCATTTTTTTAATGATCAGTTTCCCGATTCCATTCACAATTCCCGTGATTACAAAAAGCAACAACCCAATCGAAATCAAGGCGCTAAGCTTAAGTCCGTCGGCCTCGCCAAACTGGTTGGCAATCACCGAGGCCATCGTGTTCCCCGTCGAAAATAAGCCATCTGGAATCCTGTTCGCATTTCCGATAAGCATGGTAACGGCCATGGTTTCACCCAAAGCCCTCCCAAATGCCAGAATGTATCCGGCAAATATTCCAGAACGTGCCGCTGGAATGGTAACGTGCCTGATAACTTCGTAACGGGTAGAACCCAATGAGTATGCCGCTTCTTTCAGATCGTTCGGAACCATAGAAATAATTTCGTTACTCAAAGATGTGGCATAAGGAATGATCATAATGGATAAAACCAGACTGGAAGTAAAAACCCCGAATCCTTGATTTTCGAAACCAATATCAATCAGGAACGGACGCAGAACATAAAATCCCCACAACCCATAAACGATCGATGGAATACCGGCCAGGAGATCGACCATCGTTCCCAGGACTTTGGCAACGCGGGTATTCCGGAAATATTCGCCCAAAAACAAGGAGGTGGCAAACGAAAGCGGGAAGCTGATAATCAGTGCCGCAAACGATGTAATCAGTGTTCCGGCAATAAACGGAAGCGCTCCGTAATTTTCTTTCCCTTCAGTCGGGTCCCATTGCGAAGAGGTAATAAAACCTAAACCAAAAGTTTTAAACGAAGGTATGGCGCCCCCAACAAGGGAGAACACCATACCTCCTGCTATAATCAGGATAATAAATGAAACAGAAAATAATACGATTTTTGTAATCTTGTCGCTGTTCATTTAACTGTTTTAAGTCTTAATTAAGGATTGCTTTTCCGTCGTAAGTAATGCTACGAAGAATCGCTTTTGCTTTTGCAGCCGCATCTTCAGTTAGCGGGGCATAGTTTACGTTCGCAGCTTCAGCCTGAGCTTCGGCGCTTACCAACCAATCAAGTAATTTCACAGTTTCTTCAGCCTGTGCCAGTGAGCGGCCATTGTAGGATTGTTCTTTGTACAGAATAATCCAGGTAAAACCACTGATCGGATACGAGTCCGGATCGCTTGAATTGGTCAGCATAATGCGGGTATCGTCAGGAATATTTCCTTTGGCAGCAGCGCTAACCGAAGCAATGGTTGGCAACACATATTCGCCTTTGCTGTTTTGCACTTTGGCCATCTGTATTTTCTGTGAAAATGCAAATTCAGAACCTACATATCCAATCGCGCCTTCGGTCTGGCTGATGGTTCCCACTACACCGGGATTACCTTTAGCACCCATTCCAACAGGCCAGTTCAGTGATTTTCCGGTGCCTACTTTTTCAGCCCATTTCGTGCTGATTTTGGTCATGTAATCTGAAAAGATGTGTGTAGTTCCGCTTCCGTCAGAGCGATGAACAAATAGGATGTCTTTGGCCGGAAGTGTCACTCCTGCGTTATTGGCAGCAATCTGCGCGTCGTTCCATTTGGTAATTTCGCCGAGGAAGATTTTTTCGAGCAGTTCGTTAGATAATTTCAATTCGTCAACTCCGGTCAGGTTGTATGCAATCACCACCGCTCCCAAACAGGTTGGAATATGCACAACCGGCGCAGGCATTTCGGCCAGTTGTTTGTCTTCGAGGTAAGCATCGGTAGCTCCAAAATCGACCACTTTGTCGGTCAAACTACGGATACCTCCACCTGAACCAATACCTCCGTAAGTGACCAATGTGCCTTTTGATTCAGTATAATTCTTGAATACCAGGTTGTAATATGGAAGAGGGAAGGTTGCTCCTGCTGCAGTCAGCGAAACTTTTTCGCCCGACGATTTTTCAGTTTTCTTTCCTGAATTCTGACAGGCAGTAAAAAGAACTGCCAATACCAATACTGTAATAATTGTCTTCATAATTTTTTCTTTTCTTTTATTAAAATTTTATTTCGCAATTCAACATCAGTGTTGAAATGAATGGTTCTGTTTCGTTAGCCGGATTCCAGCCACGATAGTTTGGCGTTAATTTTATTCCTGAAACCGGAGCAAATTCCACTCCAGCCATAAGCAGTTTCCCGTCGTTGGCCATGTTCCAGTTTTCTGTTTTTCCTGATGGAGTTTTTGATTGAAGATCGTCGTAGCGGGCAAAGACTTTCACTTTTTTAGAGGCTACGTACGTTCCGTAAAAAGAAGGTCCGAAATAGTCGTTTCCATCAACCATTAAATGGTTTGTCTGATAGTTGTATTCGGCTCCGAGTGACAATTTTTTTGCTTTATACCCAATAAAACCTGCATAAGTACTTTGTGTTACGCTACCGCTCATGAAATCATACATTCCGCGAATGATCAAACTTTTAGCTGGAGTTAATGTCAATCCAACGGCCGTTTTCAGGATATTGTCCGACTGTATTTTTTTGTACCCTTCGCCGTTGTACAAGGCAATATCAGCGCTCAAAGCTTCAGCAAATTTATAGGTTACACTGGTTCCAATATCGGCGCTCGAAGCAAAATCATAAGCATCCTGAAATACCTTTTCCATGTAACGATATCCCCAGAAATTTTCCTGGACCTTAAATTGCGTGGTTGGTATCATCCCAAAATCAACCGAGAGATTGTTGTGTTTATAATTCAGGAAAGCATTTTTTACGAAAGCGGTCAATTGCAATTTTCCTACTCCTGGATTTCCAACATCGTAGATTACTGTTCCGGAGAAATTTTCACTGAAAAAATGTTCGTAGCCAAGATAAACCCGGGTGAGTTCGAAAGCAGATTGGGATTCACCATCGGCAAACGAGGTGTGAGCATTGCCAAAAACCCTGATAATTGGTTTTCCATGTGGTTTAAATGCTTCTTTGGGTTCCTGCGACATAGCGATTAACGTGATACAAAGTATCACAAAGGTTGTTAATAACGGTTTTTTCATTTCTACTCAAGATTTATTTTTGAATTTTAAGCCGATACAAAGATTATGCGATGCAATTACACGTCTGTTACAGAAATATTACAAAACAATTAAATTAACAGGTTTGTAATCGGCAATAAACTAAAATAGCCAATAAATCAAATGGATGCATCAATTTACAAATCTCTTATACAGTTAAAAAACGATTAAGGTTTGGGATGGAAATAAAAAAAGTCAAGTAAGTTATTTTAATTGAAATCTTAGTCAATGGTGATTTGTTAAGAAATGATTAAGGCCGAAACATGACAAATAGCAGCTAAATTAGCCTTAACCAACTATTGATTGCTACTGAAGAACAATAAATATTACAAAACGATTAAATTTGTAATGAGAACGTTTTTGAAATGAAAGTGGTTAACGATAATCTAATTGTGCCCAATATATTTATCTAATTTTGCGTCCGAATATTTTATAAAAACAATACATACATCTGATTACCAAACACATAAGTCTATTAAAATATAATTTGTAAATTAAAATTTGATAAATGAATTAATAACCAATCTATGAGCATTTACGTTCTTTTTATCGCAGTACTTTTTTGTTTGGCAATTTCCGACCTGATGGTTGGTGTAGCCAACGATGCCATCAACTTCCTGAATTCAGCCATTGGCTCAAAGGTAGCCCGGCGCCGTGTAATCTTGATTATAGCAAGTCTCGGGATTATGGCCGGAGCGCTTCTGTCGAACGGGATGATGGAAGTAGCCCGTAAAGGTCTTATTCATCCGCAGTATTTCTTTTTTACTGAGATCATTATCATTTTTATGGCAGTGATGTTTACCGATGTTCTGCTGCTCGACTTCTTTAACACCTTCGGACTTCCAACTTCCACAACAGTTTCCCTCGTTTTTGGGATTTTGGGCGCTGCTGTTGGAATGGCATTTTTTAAAGTTGGCGATGGCGCTGTAATTGTAGTCGATGGAGTAGAAAAGATCGCACAGATTGGCGATTTTATCAACTCCTCAAAAGCGCTGGTAATCATTTCAAGCATACTCTTGTCGGTGGCTTTGTCGTTTGTTTTTGGGATAGTTATCCAATGGTTAAGCCGTTTGCTTTTTACCTTTAACATCGAAAAAACAATTAAATATTATGGGGCACTCTGGGGAGGTCTGGCTATTTCAGCAATTACCTATTTTATCATGATAAAAGGTTTGAAAGACGCCTCATTCATGTCAGACGAGCACTATGAAATCATTCAAAAGAATACCTTGTTGATCATTGCCGGAAGCTTTGTTTTGTCGTCACTATTTCTGCAAACCCTTTATTGGATTTTTAAGGCCAATCCGTTAAAAATTGTAGTTTTGGCCGGTACTTTTGCACTTGCCATGGCATTTGCCGGCAACGACCTGGTGAACTTCATCGGGGTTCCGCTCGCTGGCTTTGAGGCATTTAAAACATACATGGCCAACAATGGCAACGACCTTTTAATGGGCGATTTGCTGAATGAAATAAAAACCCCGATGTACTTCCTCGTTACCGCAGGTATAGTGATGGTAATCACACTTTGGTTTTCGAAAAAAGCCAAAAATGTAGCCGATACCGAATTAAAGCTTAGTCGTCAGGATGAAGGACAGGAACGTTTTGGTTCGTCAGCATTTTCAAGATATTTGGTTCGCAATGTTGTAAATGCATCTACGTTTTTCAGTACTGTAATACCAAAGCCAGTTGTGGCAAAAATCAGCAAACGTTTCGATCGTACCGAACTCGAAAAAAGTCTTAAAAAGGAAGTCGATCCGCCTATGTTTGATTTGGTAAGGGCCTCTGTAAATATGATGGTTGCATCAATTCTGATAGCTGTAGGAACTTCCTATAAATTACCACTCTCGACAACGTATGTAACTTTTATGGTAGCCATGAGTACTTCGCTGGTCGATGGCGCATGGGGTCGCGATAGCGCTGTTTACCGAATAACAGGTGTATTCACTGTAATCGGTGGTTGGTTCATTACCGGTCTTGCTGCTTTTACTGTGGCATTTCTTCTTTCAACTTTCCTTGGTTTCACTCAGGCAATTGGGGTAATGATCCTTGTTGCGGTTTCAGTTTTTGCATTCTACCGCACTTATCTTACACACAAAAAACGCGAAAGCGCTAGCCTCATTCAGGATAAAGATGAAGAAGAAATCCATCCTGCCGGGAGCCTTCTGGAAAAATGCAACAACGGGATTACAAAAACGCTGACCGAAGTGAACGATCTTTACAGCAACACGATTCAGCTTCTTATTAAAGAAGATCACAAAGAGCTAAAGAAGCAGCTTCAGAGATCATCGGATTTGATGAAGAAAATTGATAAGAAACGAGCCAATAGCTACCAAAATGTAAATACTTCGCCAATGGCCGACTCAATCGAAGCCACCCATTATTATATTTTAACGCTCGATTACCTGAAGGAAATTGTGCATTGTGCTACGTTCCTGATTGAGCCTGTTTACAAGCATGTTGACAATAACCATAAACCGCTTACTGAGCCACAAGCAGAAGAGTTAAAGGGACTGGCAGCAGAGGTTGATAATTACATGAAACTTGTTGTTAATTCGCTGGATGAAAATAGCAACGATAAGCTTGATACCATTGTCGCTGAACAGGCAAAAATTATTGGCATGAACAAAGAGGCCCGTAAGAATCTGATTAAAGCGGTGAAAAAGAATGAAATTGGTACAAAAAACAGTTTGCTGGTGATGTCAATTTTAGCTGAAACCCGTAATTTACTCATCTATACATCGAATATGATGAAGATTCAAAATGATTTTACCCAATCGTTAAAGAACTAGCGCTATAAATATCAGAATCTTAACTGGCATTTTTGGTTGCTTGATCTATAAAATCCTGAAAGCCTTTCCATTGCAGCAAAAAAGTTTTTGTCTCGTGGAAAGGCTTTCTGATTTTTCCCAGATCTTTCCTTAAGACGGAGGAACTTGTTTTCAGATCAGCAGCAAAAAAGCTGAAACAGCAGTAATTGCAATCACGAATCCGCGGTAAACATGTTCAGGAATTATTTTTACGGCTTTGAATCCAACAAATGCACCCACCGCAATGGCGGGTAAAGTCACAAGGTCAATCATCAATGTTTCAGCATTAATATTGTCCCAAACAAATAGCTGTAGCGGAAATTTGGTGATGTTGATGATCATGAAAAACCAGGCGCTGGTGCCAATGAAACTGTTCTTCGGAAGGTGCATCGCCAGCAGGTAAATGGCAAAAACAGGTCCGGCCACATTGCCAATCATGGTGGCAAACCCTCCCAAAATGCCCATTGCTGCAGCAAACCACCACTTGTCGGGAAAAAGTTTTGTGCCCTTTCGTTTGTCCTGCCACAACATCAGGCCGATGCTTAAAAATACCAGTATAGCAATTAAATTTTTGAATTGCTCGTCGTTCACCAATTCTCCAACCCAAAGCGCCAAAATCAAGCCAACTACCGCCCAGGGAATTACTTTTACAAGGTGGTTCCAGTTGGCATGACGGCGATAATAAGCTACGCCAAAAATATCGGCCATCATCAGGATAGGAAGTAAAACTCCGGTTGATTGTTTGGCGCCGAAGATAAAAGCCAGTGCCGGCACAACGATCATGGAAACTCCCGGAACACCAACCTTCGACATCCCGATAAGCATTCCACAAACCATGATGATGGTCCATTCGAGAGCATTAATGTGTAACGAAGAGAGAAGTTCCATTTATCAAAGTTTTGTATACTCTTTATCCAGCATATCCAATTCGGCACTATCGGTTTCGCCAAACCATTTTTGTACATGATCGCGGGCTTGTTTCCTGATTTCTGGAGTAATGAAAACAGCCATCTGGCGGATGATAAGCAGTAAAACACCCAGATCGTCAGTAAACCCGAGCAACGGTGCAAAATCGGGGATAAAGTCAATCGGCAGGATAAAATAACCCAGGGCTGCCGATAAAATCAATTTAGCTCTAAGTGGCACATCGTCCGATTTCATCATGTATTGCAACAACAGCGCAGGATACACAACTTTCATTCCGGCCACTTTCGAATATCGCTTCAATTTATCCCAGAACGAACTATCCGAATAGTGCTTCCGGAATTTGGCCGATTTAATTTCATCAGCAAATAAGCTGTAAAGATTGGCTCCAATTTGAATTGTTCGAAATTTTTTCATTGTTGTGAGTTGCGGATACGAGGTGCGAGTTGTCTATGCTCCATGCTATTTGCTCCATGCCCTCTGCCCTCTGCCCCATGCTATTTCAAACTTACATTTTCATAATCAACCCGCACATCTCCGTACAATTTTTCAATCAGTTCGAGCATTTCCTGAACGTCTTCAAGCGTTTCGGCCTGTAATAAACGAATGCGATGCTCCCGAAAATTTGGCAATGTCGGGAAATATTTGGCAAAATGGCGGCGCATCATCAGTATTCCGCTGCGCACATTGTCTTTCCATTCAATCGACATGTTCAGCTGATCGCGTACATTCTGTACAACATCTGAAACCGTTGGAGGAGGGAGTAGTTCACCGGTTTGAAGGTAATGTTTCACTTCCGAAAATATCCATGGGCGGCCAATCGACCCGCGACCAATCATCAGCGCATCTACCCCACTCTGGTCCAGAAACGCTTTGGCCTTTAATGGGCCGTTGATGTCTCCGTTTCCGATAATCGGAATGGTCATGCGCGGATTGTTTTTCACGTCAGCAATCAGCGACCAATCAGCTTCTCCGGTATATAACATGCTGCGGGTACGCCCGTGAATCGCCAATGCCGCCACTCCTGCATCCTGCAAACGTTCAGCCACATCAACAATTATTTTGCTGTCGTGATCCCATCCCAGGCGGGTTTTGGCAGTTACCGGTATTTTAACAGCTTTCACAATGGCTTCGGTCATTCGCTGCATTTTGTCGGGGTCGAGTAACATCCCTGCCCCTGCACCATGACGAATGATTTTTTTCATTGGGCAGCCATAATTGATGTCGATAAAATCGGGCTGCGATTCTTCGGCCACCTTGGCCGCTTCAACCATCGAATTGATGTCGTGTCCGTAGATCTGGATAGCCACCGGACGGTCGAAATCGAATAAAGTCATTTTTTGTTTTGTCTTCTGAATATCCCTAATCAGCGCCTCCGACGAAACAAACTCGGTGTACATCACATCGGCACCGTACTTTTTGCACATGTACCGAAACGATTTGTACGTCACATCTTCCATTGGCGCCAGAAACAGCGGCATTTCACCCAAATCAATAGTTCCGATCTTCACAGTTTTCTATCTTTTATCAACGGTGCAAAGTAAGTAACAAAGTACCAAAGAGACAAAACCCTCAGGTTTTTATAACCGATCAACTCTGGAAGATTATCTAACAGAAAATACTTAGTTAGCTTTACGCAACTAAAACGATCGAACAATCGTCTATAATTCTGTAAGAAAAGCTTAAAAACTCAAAACTATTACTTTAACAGACATCATGAAACTCAATGCTACAATCAAATATTTAATGATTTTCTTCCTTTTTGCCACAATGGGCTGCGAAGAAACTGTTATTACCCCCGATCCTGCATTTACAGTAGGAAAAGTATCAACTTTCAGAGTTAACCAGCTCTACACTTCGGCCGATGGGCAAAATACACTAATTATCAAAGAAATAAGCGACTCACGCTGTGCCGAAGGAGTGGTTTGTGTCTGGCAGGGAGAAGTTACCGTAAAGGGCGAATGGACTGACAACAACAACAAATCGACCTTTGAAATACATTCGGTAGTTAACCAGCAAGATAAATTGCCTGAAGGGTTCACCATAAAAATTGTTGACGCTCAACCATATCCGAAATACGGCACCGATTCGAAACCCGAAGACTTGGTAGTTACCCTGCTAATTCAGAAAAATTAGAAATATCTGACAATACAACCAGATTACCAGCTGATTCAAAAGAATTATTGTTATATTTAATCGTCTCAACCCGTTTATTATTGTAACAGATTAATTCAGATCAGATGAGTAGTGCAGGACATGTTTTTGATATGATTAGCAGGATGAAGAATGCTGCAGCTTCGAAAAAAGAAAGAAAAGAAAAAACGCGCAAACTTAATGAGTTATTCCTAAAAGACGGATGGAATACCCGGAACAATCAACTTCGTGAAACCGACATTTCTGATGAAAGTCTGGGCAAAATAAAAAAGCAAATAAGAAGCGCTTCAACAAAAGAGAGAAGGTATAGATTATCGGTTACCATCCTCATCACAATTCTGGCCTGTTTGTCGATAAGCGCCATCGTTTATCTGAACTTTTTTTCGTAGCTGGCTTATGAATATCCCTCTTTTCTTTTACCTCACCGAACTTCTTTTTCCCCGACTCTGTGTAGTATGCGGCGACAAGCTGATTGAGCAGGAACAGTGGATTTGCCTGCACTGCTTGCACCATATTCCGCGTACCAATTACCATTTGGAATCCGAAAACCGGGTTGCTCAGCTTTTTTTCGGAAGGGTACAAATAGAATTTGCCACTTCGTTTTTTTATTTCAGCAAAGGCAGTAAATACCAATCTCTGTTGCATAACCTGAAGTACAAGGGAATGAAGGAATTGGGTGCTGAAATCGGAAAACATTTTGGCATTGATTTGTTGATGTCACCCGATTTTTCGTCGGTTGATGTGATTTGCCCGGTTCCGCTGCATCTATCAAAAGAAAAGAAGCGCGGATATAATCAAAGCTGGTGGATCGCCTCGGGCATCGCGCAGCAAATGCAGAAAGAGCTGTCGGACGATAACCTGAAACGGGTAACCGCCACCGAAACACAAACCCGTAAAAACCGCTTCGAGCGCTGGCAAAACGTGGATGGAATTTTTGAACTCACACATCCTGAAGCCTTTTCAGGAAAACATATTTTATTGGTTGATGATGTGGTTACAACCGGCTCGACGCTTGAAGCATGTGCCCACGAGATCATCACTAAAACCAACGCCCGTGTGAGTATCGCAACTTTGGCAACCGCCTGAAAACAAAATTTACTGATTCAGCCGTTTCATGCAATTCATCAACGCCCGTGATGTGTGGTAATTCCCTTTCCATATTTGCGATTTCATAGCAAGTTTTGCTTCCGGTTCATTGTCGATTCCATTCGGGTACCAGCCACCATGTTCATTATCAATTAAATAGGTTTTAATATATTCCCATTCCTTCAGGAAAAGTGATTTGTAATTGTGGGGATCTTCGGGAAAAAGTTCCGACATCAATAAAAGTGAATTCAAACCTTCGGCCTGCGCCCACCAGTTTTTGGTGTCTTTAATAATGGTAACTGTATCCTGATTTTTGAAATAATAACCTGCTTCGTAAAACCCTCCAACTTCCTTATCCCAGCCATTTTCGATCGAATGATCGACCATTTGTTTGGCTTTTCGCAGTGTAAGAGTATCGTTTTCAAGCCCTGCAATTTCAGAAGCTTCCAGCATCAAAAAAGCTATTTCAACATCATGCCCAAACGAAATATGATCGTGAAGCCAATTCTTTTTCCTGATATCTTCAGCCGAATCGCGGTACGAAACCGGCGATAAATCTTCGTTCAGGAAAAGCTGCAAATAACCTTTCGGATGGGCAATCCGGTCGCGAACCAATGCGAGCATCATCAGCAAACGCTCGCGTACCAGCGGATCGGGCCACACCTGGTATAATTCGGTAAAGGCTTCGAGCAGGTGAATGGACCCATTCTGATCTTTTGGCGGAACACTGTTAAAACCGCTTTTCAAAGGAGTTCCATCAGCCTCCATAAACTGAAAATACCCGCCAAACTGCCGATCGTAGCTATGTTTGTCGAGCCAGAGAAAAGCTTTTTTTGCCAGCGATAGTGCCGCCGTATCCCCTGAAACGCGCGAATAGGCCGCCAATCCGTAAATGGCAAAAGCATTCCCATAAGCTTCTTTTATTATTCGGTCAGATTTTCCCGATTTCAGCACATTTCCTTCACGATCAACGAGATTAAAGAATCCGCCCTTCTCCGAATCCCACATTTTATCATTCAGAAATTGAACTCCGTTACCAGCAATTTTCAGAAAATGATCCTTTTTATCAGGGAAAAACTCTGCCGCAGTCGAAGTCGTCCAAACGTGTCGGCTTTGGGTCACGATCATTTTATTCTGCCGGCCTTTCATTTCCCACTTGTAGTCGAAATCGCTCAGAAAGCCTCCGTGAATACTGTCAATGGTGCGCGGATACCAGACTTCGAACAGTTCTTTATTCAGGGATTCGGATAACTCGTTAAAAATCTTTTCGTCGGTAAACTCACTTTTTTTCTCCTGAACAGAACAGAAACAAAAAAACAGGGAAAGCAATAAAATGGTGGTTAATGTATTGATTCTCATAAGGTTTAGTTGACAAAAGGCTTGAATGGTTAAAAATCGAGGCGATAAAGTACAGTTGTACTCAACAGATTATTAAACTGATTACTTTTCCAATACCACAACGGGTCGCCCTTCTGTTCGCGAATAGGCAACAAAGAATAAGCACCACGCAAATCAATACGAAGTCGTCTGTTTAGCTGAAACCGGAAACCAAAAAATCCCTGCAAGTCGATGGGATTGAATGCATTTTGATCTTGTTCGGCGAATTTGTCATAATCGTCGTATTCATTTCCGATTAAGAGGTAGCCGGGCGAAAGTCCAAAAAGCAGCGAAATTTTGTCACTGGTTCTTATGCCAAGATAGAACGGAAGATCGACATAATTCAACCGCATAATATACCTGATTCGTCCATCGGTGGCCAGTGAATCGATGTTCCGGCTACCTTTTTGCATCAATTTCAGTTCCATGCCGGTATAAACTGTTCTCGAAAGATCGACCTGAACGTAACCACCCAGCGCAATTCCGGGTTTATGGTATCCACTGTAGGTATCTCCATCAACCTGCGAGGCGTTTAAACCGCCCAAAATACCGCCCTCAAAACGTTGGGCAACCGACCAAAAACTGCTTGTTGCAAGCATTAATAAAAT
>JAHEYU010000083.1 GCA_023251435.1 Bacteroidota bacterium | reverse complement strand
TTTTCACCCTCTGGGAAAATTACACTTGCCGTCTGCCGGTTATGTAAAGTTTATTTGTATTTTTAAACTTTTTCAACAGCTTACAACAAGTGTGCGCTGCTGCTTATGCAGGGCACACACTAAAAATTTCACCGGCTGTAACCCAAATCCATTCCCTTTGAAAATGTACATCCCCGGACTAAATGATTCGTCGATATTCAGGCTGGTGATGTTTTCAACAAACTTGCCCTGTTTGACTACTTGTCCGCTTAAATTGTAAATCCTGAAATTAGAGCTGATCAAGTCAGAAGTACATTCAATCTGAAGTTTTTCCGTTCTACGGATGAAATTAGGGTACAACTTCACTCTGTTCATTTCTGCATTGAAAATGCCTGTGGTGTTCGATTCCTTTCCATATACCTCAAATTCAAAAATTGAATATCCCCATTGCGAGGTTCGCTCTGTTCCATACATTCGGATATAGCGGCCGCTGGCGTTCAATCCTTTGGTGTCGTCGGTGCGGGCACCTGCCAGCATATTTGATTTGGATGCAATGGTCTTCCAGCTGGCACCATCATCGGAAACTTCTAACCTATAGTTTTTTGCAGATGCTGTTTCCCAACTGATCGTTACCTGGCTAATCGTAAAGACCGCCCCCAGATCGATTTGGTACCATTGTGGATCGGAATACACACTCGACCATCGCGTGGTATAATCACCATCAACCGCATTGGCAGCACTGTTGCCAAGATTAGCTTCGGTGGATGAGGCTATAAAACTTTTTTTTTTGCTCAGGCTGGCCGCTTTTACCGTGATAATCACTTTGGCTGTTTTTGTTTCGCCGGTGTTGGTTTTCACGGTGAGTAAAACCTCATGCATTCCCAGGGGCAGCTCAACACTGGCATTTGCGCCGGTTGCAATTTCAACTCCCAATACCGACCAGTTGTAAGAAACAATCTGACCTGTTTGGGTGGAACTTTCGCTTGCGTCAAGTGTGACCCATTCTTTGCCATTCCCATCCTTGTCTTCCAGTATCTGCGATGTTCCGGCTTTGGCTTTCAATCCAGGCTGAAGATCATCCAGGGTTAACACCCTCGAATCGTTGAATACCTTATTGATCCAACTGTCTGTATTTTTACCATTCTGCTGGCTGGGATCTTTGATCATATAAGCCCAGGTGATGAAGTAAAGCCAGGGTTGCTGCGGCAACAGTTCAGGATTAAAAAGTTCGCCACTTTCGCCCAGAGCAAACAGTTTGCCTTTTGTTCCGAATAATTGCTGGTATTGGCTCCACGAGCCTGTTTGCGCATTGTAATCGGGATAATCCCAGGCAATGATATCCACAACATCATCGCCTGGATACCAGTTTTCCTTGGTTGTTCCATAGCTGTTCCAAACCCAGATCAGGTTGTTGATTTTGTGATAATTCACCATCCGGTCGTACATCATCCGGTAAAGTTTTTTGCAGGCATCGCCGGTTTTAGCACCCCACCAAAACCATTTACCTTCGGCTTCGTGTAGTGGTCGCCAAAGCAGTGCAATTCCTTCTTTTTGCAAACGCAGCAAACGTTCGGAGATAAAATCAATGTCGCGAACCAGTAATTTGTAATCTTCCGAATTCACATCGTTCATGGCAGCAGCCACATCGAACGAAGTGTTTTTGGTATAAAAGGCCTGCCATTTGTCGCCTGTAACTTTGCTCGGAGCATCCCAATGCCAGTGCATTTCGAGCAATCCGCCTTTGTTCTTCACCCAGTCAATGGCTTTGTTTGTGGTTTCATCAGGATTGGTTCCCATCGAAACCCGCAGAGGCGATGAATTCATAAAGTCGAGTGACATGATGGCCGGTTGTTTGCCTCCGCTTGCATTTGAAATAATGGTAAGCCAGTTTTCGTTCACATCTTCGAATGCTTGTCCTGAAAGGATCTTTTTGCCTTTTACTGAATCGAGAAAAGATTTCAATTCTTTGGCCTGAACGGTTGCATTTGCGTTAACCAGTGGCTGTGAATTAAGTATTTCAGCATTAAAAAGGATTATACAAATCCAAAATCCAACAATTATTACTTTTTTAGTCGACGACATTTATTTTTATATTTATGTTATTTAAACTACTTCCCTATAGGAACAATAATATATCGGCATTAATTTACAACAACGAATTTTATCGCTTTTGAGAGATCATTGTGGCTAAGTTTGAAATAATAGAAACCAGCCTCCGACTGATCAATCACCAAAAAACTATTCGTGTCAGTTAATATTCCTTGTTTCTTGATTTGGCCCGATTGACAGTAAATCTGATAGTTTGCAGGCAAAAGACTGCCAGAACAAGAAATTTGCATCTTTTCTGATTTTCTGATGATGGTAGGATATATCCTTAGATTATGCATATCCATATTTATCAAGCCAGTTGTGCCTGATTCGGTTCCATAGACTTCGAACTCAAAAATGGAATAGCCCCAGGTGCCTGTGCGTTCGGTTCCGTACATTCTGATATACCTTCCGGAACCCGATAATCCGCTTAAATCATCGATTCTCGCACCTTTTGGCATATTCAATTTTGTTGCAACTGTTCTCCATGAAGTGCCATCATCCGAAATTTCGATCTTGTAATTTTTTGCGGAAGCATCTTCCCAGTAAATAACCACCTGACTGATATCGTAATTTTTTCCCAAATCGATTTGATACCATTGCGGGTCGGAATAGGCACTCGACCATCGTGTTGCCTGATTGCCGTCAACAGCATTGGCAGCAATATTCCCGAGATTTGCCTCCGTGGAAGAAACTTTGTAAGCTTTTTTCAGTGAAACCGAGGGCTTTTTGATGGTGATAACTACCTGCGATGTTTTACTTTCTCCGGTGCTTGTTGTGATGGTCAGTTTGATGGTATGCAATCCCAACGGCAGCGAAACCTTCGGTTTTACCCCTGTTGCAATTTCCACATTGTTGTTACTCCATTTGTATTCTGTAATAGTCCCATTGTCGGTTTTAC
The DNA here is from genome assembly GCA_023251435.1 of Bacteroidota bacterium. GTDB lineage: Bacteria > Bacteroidota > Bacteroidia > Bacteroidales > Prolixibacteraceae > Aquipluma. Next base: position 18,262 of record JAHEYU010000083.1, on the reverse strand, counting down.
TGCCCGAACCATCGAGTTGCACGATTTCAGTGCCGTTGTAGTCGGTATCGAAATTAAGCTGACTTTGTCCTGCAGAGGCTTTCGGTCCGGGAGTCAGGTCGTCGAGCGTAATCACCCGCGAATCGTTGTACACCTGTTTCAGCCACTCTCTGGGATTTTTGCCGTCTTTTACCGATGGGTCCTGAACCATGTATGCCCAGGTGAGAAAATAGAGCCAGCCCTGAGTTGCCAGAATTGAAGGGTCGGTCAGCTTTCCATCTTCACCAATCCCGAACAACTTGCCTTTCCCACCAAACAACTGCTGGTATTGTGTCCACGAACCCGCGACTGAATAGTCTGGATAATCCCATACAATCATATCAACCACATCGTCGCCCGGATACCAGTTTTCCTTGTTTTTTCCGTAGCTCGTCCACACCCAGATGAGGTTGTCGAGTTTGAATTTATTGACCATTCGGTCGTAAATTAGTCTGTACAGCTTTTTGCAGGCATCGCCTCCCGAATAGCCCCACCAGAACCATTTTCCTTCTGCTTCGTGCAAAGGCCGCCAGAGAATGGGAACTCCGGCTTCTTTCATTTTTTTCATCTCGCCAGCCACCAAATCAATGTCGCGAATCATGTTTTTGTACGAGATACTGTTGGTGTCGTTCAGCGCTTCGCTAAGCTTGAAGTTCGGCGAGTAAAAGTCCCCATCGGCATTGGGCGAAATCCAGTGCCACTGAAACTGGGCAATTCCTCCTTTGATTTTTACCCAATTGATGGCTTTTACCGCATCATTGTTTCCGCCCTGTGACGGACAAATCCCGTTAAAATCGTATCCCATCATGGCAGGCGATTTTCCCCCGGTGGTTTCAATGATGTAGGCGAGGTATTTGTCATCCATCTGTCCGGAGATGATTTTTTTGCCGTAAATATCGTTGAGGTATTTTAACAGAGAACCCTTGTTTTCGGCAGCATTGAAATTCGGATTGTACAATTGGGCTTTTGAAGTTTCGGTTCGAAAGAAAACTGAAACAAGAATAAACAGCCCAATAAATAATTTACGTGTTGGCATAATCGGTTAAATAGTTCGTTGACAGATTATTTATTGTTTTAAAATCTCTTCGATCTTCAAAAATTCATCAGTGGTAAACCGGGTGTTTTTAAGCGACAAAAGATTGTCTTCGAGCTGTGCAATACTGCTTGCCCCAATTAGTACCGATGTTACACGCTGATCGCGAAGCAACCAGGCAATGGCCATTTGAGCAAGCGATTGATCGCGGTTGACAGCAAGCTGATTCAAGGCTTGAATGCGGGACAAAACTTCCGGTGTAATCTGACCTGAATTTAGTGCGCCATGTGTTTTGGCTGCACGCGAATCAGCAGGAATGCCGCCAAGGTATTTGTTGGTCAGCAGGCCTTGTGCCAAGGGCGAGAAGGCAATACAACCCATTCCTGTTTCCTCAAGAACATCTAGCAATCCACCTTCGACCCAACGTTCGAACATCGAATATTTGGGCTGATGGATCAGGCAGGGAGTTCCCAAACCGTTCAGGATTTTCGCTGCACGGGCAGTGAGTTCGGCCGGATAATTTGAAATGCCCGCGTACAAAGCTTTTCCACTCCGAACGGCATGGTCGAGCGCACCCATGGTTTCTTCGAGCGGGGTTTCCGGATCTGGACGGTGTGAATAGAAAATATCCACATAATCAAGTTTCATCCGTTTCAGACTTTGGTCGAGACTGGCCAGCAGGTATTTGCGTGAACCCCATTCTCCATAAGGTCCTGGCCACATGTCGTAGCCGGCTTTGGTCGAAATGATCAGTTCATCGCGGTATTTCTTCAGATCGCTTTTCAGGATGAGGCCAAAGTTTTTCTCTGCAGATCCGGGAGGTGGTCCGTAATTGTTGGCCAAATCGAAATGCGTGATTCCGGCATCGAATGCTCTCCAGATTATTTTCTGAAAGCTGGAGAAAACATCCACATCGCTGAAATTGTGCCACAAACCAAGCGACAGTGCCGGCAGTTTGAGACCGCTTTTCCCGCAGCGGCGGTATTCCATCTCAGAATAACGTTTATTATCAGGTTGATACATCTTAAATTGATTATTTCTGAACTTTTAAAACTTCGGAATATCCTGAATCGCCGGCCTCGTTGGTGCCTTTAATTCGATAGTAATATGTTTTTCCAGATTCGGCCCACTCGTCAGCATAAAGTGTAAGTGGTTCGGAACCTGCGGGCGATTCTTCAAATTTGGCGACTTCAGCCAGCACCGAATCTTCCAATCCGGTAGCCAATACTTTCCACGGACCTTTGGGCGATTCAGCGCGTTCGATGGTATAAAAAGCTGCGCCTGTTGCACCGCGCCAGGTAAAGCCATCTTTTTTCAGGAAAAGAACTGGAGCGGGTGCTGGTTTTTCCACTTCGGGTGCCGGGATGCCACGAATGAGGTACGCCTCTTTCCGCAGCAACTGGAGCAAACGGACTTCATCGTAAGTAAAGCCGGCTGAAAAACCGGGAACATGAAAAGAATTGACTGGTGTGCCGCCTTCGTTGTGATAGTACCAGCCTCCATCGCGGCGGTGACTGCGGATGCTCCACATCAGTCCGCCAACAATTCCTGATTCGCGGATGGTCTTCATGAGTTCCCTGATATTTTCGGTAGTGCCAAGGCCAAACTCATCGACCATCAAAGGTTTGCGGCCTTTGCACTGGGCGTACGATTCGAGGGCAATCGGAGATAAGCGCCACGGTTTCCCGCTCATTTTATTCCAGTATTCGTATAAATGATCACTGATCACATCGATGTTCGGATCGGCAATCAGCTTTTCGCGATCGGCGCCTCCGGCTTCCATAATCAGGTGATTCGTGTCAACCGATTTAATATACGCCGCCATTTCGAGACTCCATTCCAGAATTTTAGGAGACCATTCATCATACTTCAATCCACGATCGCCCGGATAGCTGCCAAACTCGTTGCCCAACTGCCAGGCCAGAATGGCCGGATCGTTTTTATAAACAATGCCATTGACGGTATTTTTCCGGTTCAGGATAAAATCCAAAAAATGTTTAAAATCGGCTTTTTGCTCCGGATCGGTCCAGAACGAACCTTTGGGTTTACCGGCAAGCACCGAAAACTCGTCCACCCCGCGAACACTGGCGAATGACTGTGAAGCGATAAACGGAATAATCATGCGCACATCGTATTTATGACCCAGCGCGATGACACGATCAAGGCACTGAAAAGCTTCCTCGTTGTATTGCCGGTGTCCGGAGAAATAAACCGGCATTCCTTTATCGTCAGGATGAAAAACCGACAGTGAAAATGTTCGTGTAGCTCGTCCACCCGTGCGGCGGATACCATCCAAAATGTCGCTGATTTCGTAATCATCTGGGAAACGGTTTGTGCGATCAACTCTGACTTGATTTTCGTTGGCCTGAATATTGGGTGCTGCCATCCCAAGAAAACGGAAAGGTTTATCGCCTTCGAATAGCTGATCGCATTTGCGGACAATGATCGGCCAATTGGTTTCATTAGCAGTTTTTTGTATTTTCTTTTGAGCAAATGCCGGTGAAATCCAAATTGCGGTTCCCGCCAGAAAGAGTGTAAGTTTATTTGTGAGTTTCATATTCGTATTGATTTGATTTTTGTTTTTTTTATACCTGACCTTCTGCCATCATCACGGCTTTGGTCACAATCGCAAGGTCATTGATTCCACGGAACCCGCTGAATCCGACCGATAATATGGTTCCATCTTTCAGGACAATGGGTTGGCCACCTTCCCAACCAATCAGGTCGGGTTTGCTGATGCCGTATTTTTCTTCATCGAATTCGTCGTTGTACAATTTTTTCTCGTATTCGCCGGTTTTCATCCCGGTAATCCAGACCTGACTGGCTTTTGTCCATGCATTCTTGTAAAAATTGCGACCGGTCACTTTCTGATCGCCCCAAATTTTCCCGTAGACATTTCCATCTTCGTCGATGACACAAATGGCCACATTACCATTAGCAAAGGCATCCAGCGGATTTTCCGAAAATTCTGGGATGAGCAGATTGAGCATCTTGAAAAAGACTTTAGTAAATTGATTGGTTGTACTATTTCCCATTGGTTATAATTTTCTATTTAATTTCCTCCATTGATTTTTTACTTCCGAATGTCGAGTACTCCAGCATAGGAGCTTCGATCAGATCGTCGTTCATTATTTCAGCTTCGAGTGTTTTGCTTTCTCCGGGCAGCAGACAGATGAAATTGTCGCTCCAGAAGACTGGCAGTATTTCCTGTTTCGAATCTTTACCAACCATTTTCAGATTCAGCATAAAAGCCAGTGAATTGCCTGTGTTTTTAACAGCCACCTGATACTTGTGCGTTTTCTCTGTGGAAATGAGTTTGACTGCAATTTCAAGACTGGGTTCCGGAAGACTATTTAAAGCTTTGAAGTTGTTACTTTCGTTCAGCCAGTAAAAATTTTCAGCCAGCACCTTGCCTGAAACATCGGTAGCCAGCAGCTTCAGGAATGCTACAATCTTGCTTTCAGGAACTGTTATTCCTGAATTCAAAGAGGCGTTTGCCCCAATGGTTATTTGCTTTTTATCGCTCCAAACCGTTTTCAGGTTGGTATCATAAAGAATCGACGAAATGTTAATGTCGTAAAGGGACTGGTTGCAAAGATTCAGGAATGACACACTATGGTCGTCACGGTTCAGCTGAATATGAACTGCTTCGCCTGCTTTTTTAGCGCCGTAAAAACCTGCATTGGCCTGAAGATACCAGTCGTAAACTTGCCAGGTAATGCTTGGCCAGCTCGAATTCGATTTCCAGAGTAGAATACCGCTGGCATTTGACCACAACTGCCGGTTGATAGATTCGATGCTTGCGCGATACACATCATAGTTGATGAGCTGACTTTTTTCGATGTAGTTTTCAACTCCCTTTTCGACTACAGAAGTGTCAGGTGCTCCGTAATAATTGCGCAGCATATCGTCGTATGAAGTGAATTTTCGGGTGTCATTTCCGGGCCAGTTGTTGGCGTCGTGGTAAGCCCATACACCATCGAGCGGAAACCTTCCGGGTGCCCAGGTTTTTCCCATTTCGGGCATGAATTTTTCCATACTTTGCATCGGTGGAATGCCGCTCAGACCGATTTCACTGCTGAATCCATTCAGCTTTGGGTGAGTAAAATAATCCTTTGGTTCGAGCGTATGGTAAGGACCGCCACCGTGCAAGCCGTCTCCATCAGATCGTTTCAGGTAATGGCGCGAGTCACGGTTATCGTATTTCTTCAGAATAGTATTCACAATTAGCTCTTCGCGCGGATTTACGCCTTCGTTTCCGCCACACCAGATCACCAGCGACGGATGGTTTCTTAACTTTTTAACGATGCCAATGGTGGCTTTTTCGTAAAGCGAAATTTCAGGTTGAAAACCGGGAGTGTTTTTAAACGTTCCCCAAAAATCGTTCAGAAAATCTTGCCAAATCAGGATGCCGTATTTGTCGGCAGCCTCATACAGCGCTTTTGGTGCAACACCTGTCGGGCCCCAAACCCGAAGCATATTCAGGTTGGCGTTTCGGGTGAGAAGAATTTCCTTTTCGTAACGTGCGGCATTCCAGTTAAGCATCATGTCGATCACCCAGTTGCCGCCTTTGGGGTAAATTTCGCGTCCATTGATTTTATACACCCGTTCTTTCGCACCGATATAGGTTTCCACCTTGCGGATACCAAAAGTTTCGGAAACAGTGGCCTTGTCATTCGCTTTGGTTTCGGTTGAAAGATTTACTGTATAAAGGTTTTGCTTCCCATAACCAAAAGGCCACCAGAGTTTGGCATTCTGTATCCGGAGCAATTTTTGGTTCGATGGTTCCCAACTAAATGATTTTGTTGATTTTGGAGCTAGTTTGTAAGCCTGATCAAAAGCAAATTCATCGTTGCCATTTTTCAAAACAACCTTCACCACACCTTCCTGTTCTTTTTCAGAATGATTAACCAGATCAGCAGAAACAGTAATTTCTGCGGTGGTGGTATCGGGCAAATTCAGGTTGGAAGTCACATATAAATTGTCGAATTCAATCTCGTCGGTGGTTGTCAGAAACACATCTTCGGTGATGCCCATGTTGCGGTCGCGAATAGCCGGCTGCCAGTCCCAGCCCATTGTATCCCATTTGGTGTAATCGCGACTGATTTGACCATCTCCCATGTTTTGTCCGGGATCGGAAAGCGGAGCCAGCGGTTCGATGGCGGGTTTGCCCGGGTGATTGGGCGGCCAGATGGCAACTGCGAGTATGTTTTTGCCTTCTTTTTTTATTCATGAACTAATTTCATAGCGAAACGAGCGTTCCATCCCGATCATTTCGGTGGAATCGGCAACAAGTCTGCCATTCAGCCAAACCTGCGCCTTGTAATTGATTTCGCCAAAGTTCAGCCAAAGGTGTTTGCCTGTGAAATTAGCAGGAACTTCAAATTCCTTGCGGAACCAGTAGGGCTGTTTCCAGGGATTTTTGTTTTTGATGTGGCTGTATTTCAGCAGGTCGTAATCTTTGTTGTATTCGTCGCTGATGTCAGGAATCAACATATTATTGGTTCCGATGTAAGGATTGGGATAAATTCCATTGCGTACCAATGCAGTCAAAACTGTAGCCGGAAGACTGGTGCCTGCCCATGTTTTTGTATTCACTCCTGATCCTGAAAGTGTTGCGCCGTTCATGCCAATTTCAGCAGAAGATTTTACTTTCCAGCCTTCACGAATGAGCTGCGAACTTTCCGGTACATCAGAAAGCGGAGCATCATCAACTATTATTTCCTGCGTATTTGATTGCAGCTTTCCTCTCGGGCTTACGGCAACTACTTTCCATGTATGTTTTCCGAAGGATAAAGGGAAAGGGATGTACGCGTTTTGTGACGAAGGTACAGTGCCCATCCTAATGCCGTCAATCCATACTTCATAGTGTTCGCAATCGGTTTTGTGCCATGAAAGATTGGGCATATTGTTGCTGATTGTCATTCCGTTTTGCGGTGCAATCAGTTTGAAATTGGCCTGCGAATACGAAGTTCCAACGGCAAAAAGGAAGACAATAAAACAGGATAGTAATTTGAATGGCAGATGTTTCATCAGGATCTTATTAGGTTTCAGAATTATTTCGTTGCGGGCAAATCCTCCACAAACAGGAAGTCGAGAAATGCAAGGTTTGAGCCTTTGTTGTATTTTAATGTGAGTAGATTTAATCCGGAAGCCGGGAAAGTGATTTCGCCAACAGTTGCCTGCGTCCAGTAATGCCAGTTACCGGTATCTTCAGGTAAAAACAGTTTGGCAGCAAACTGATTGTTGATCCACAATTCAGAGCCATTGTCCTTGTTTCCGTAAATTGTAATAATACGGTATTTGCCGGGTTTCATCACATTCACGGTATAGTTCGTCCATTCGCCATCTTCTTCCCAACCAATATAGAGTTGGTTTACTTTCGGATCGACCTTGTTCGGATGGTTAAAATCTGCCCAGTCTTTGGTGTAGGAAATATCGACGCCTTCGTTTTCGCGGAAGAATGCGGTATAAGCGGTAATTCCCGGGCGCCAGTGACTTCCGTAATCGTGTACTTCGTGGTTAAGTTTCGAACCTTCATTTTCAGGAGTGGTGTCGTGGTACCCAACACCCTCGCCACCGAGGTCAAAATAGGCCAATTCAACTCTTCCCGGTATCAGTTGCGCGCCGGAAACATAAACCGAGTCGCGAAAGGATTTGCCTTTGTATCCGGCAGGTATTTGGGCATGAGCACTGACGACTAATTTAATCAACAATGGCAAAAAGAACATGATTAAAAATAAATTTTTTATGGCTGTCTTCATCTTAATACTATTATGAGAGGAGATGTTCATAGGAGAATGATATATAAGATTATCAGAATAACTATAATTGACAATAGAATCAGAAACCATTCCGTAAGCATAAGTTTTAATTCCTTATTTTGCCAAAATCGAATTATTTTCATCTGTTGATCCTTTTTTTTATGGTCTTATTTTATTGGCATGAAGATTTATCATGCTCATTTTACCAAATCATATAAAATCCCTTCAGGCCTAAATCCGCAGGATAATTTTTAAATACACCATCCATTTTAAATGTAGCGGAAACTCATTTAGTTTCCGCTACATAATCAAATCTAAGAAAACTATTATTCAGTTTTTAAGTTTGGATCTAATGGAACAGTTGTGAAAACAAAATAGTCGACATTTACCTCCATTGGAGTTCCATTCGCTATATTACCTCCATAAAGTGTAATATCCATTGTGAAATCTTTTGTAGAATCAAAACTTTTCAGATCTCCCTCTCCAGGAACTATTTTGATTGAACGCCACACCCACTTATTTCCTGTCGGTACAAACTTATAATCGTCACCATACCCATTAGATTTGGTGAAGTGCATCCAGCCTGAACCGAACCCGAATTGAAAATACCCTTCTTTACTACCAGTATTCACCAAAAAATTAACCCAGATACCATTTGCATAAACAACTGGATCGAGTGCTTTTACAGCAAATGCAGCTCTACCTAACTTATCATTCCATCCAGTAGAAATTCCAGTAGCAACACTGTAACTGGAGCCTTGAATATAGCCTGTTAGCGAAGGGGCAGAGCCTGTAGCAGCTAATTTCCAATTTGTAAATTCAACTCCTGGTGCAGCCTCACAATCCCAAGCTAAAGTTGGATTTAAAGGGCCATCGGTAATCATCACCTGGTCAATCATGATTTCGAAAGGAGTACCGTTCACGTTACCACCACGGAATTGCATCGTGAAGTTGGATACAAGCCCTTTGATGTTAGCAAATCCCATTTTTTCCAAATCGTACGAACGCCATTCCCAACCCGTGGTTTTTATTTTATAGTCATCGCCATAACCAAAAGCACCTGTAAAATGCTTGTCAGTTGTCGACCCGCCAATGGTTATTAAAGGTTGTACATACCCTTGTCCGCCATTTGTATTTACCAGGAGTGTAAGTGTTGGTTTTGTATAGGCTGACAGGTCAAAACCTTGTCCGCCATTGGTATTCTGAAGTTTGGTATAGATACCGTTCCAACCATTACCAGAAGCGGCTGTAACTTTATACGCTTTGTTAAAGAATCCATTGTTGACAATTTCCTGTGTAAATGGCTGAGTTGCATCGCCTGCCACAACAACCGGAGCAGTTTCGAAATCGAAAAGCAATATTGTTTGTTTTGGCACATACGTGTTTTTAGGAGCGATCACAGGAATGGCTGCCGAAGTTTGTTTCTCTCCGGCTTTTGGTGTAATTTCGATTACAGCAGCTTCACCCAAATCAACTCCCGTTGAAGAATAGGAAACTTTGTCAGGAGCAACGGAACCAAACACTGAAACAACTTTTCCTGCAATCTTCACTTCTTTAATCAAGTCAAGGTTTTCGCCTTTCAGCAAAAATGGCTTTCCTCTTTCAATATTTGCAGGCCAGGAAGTAACTTTGGCTACATAAAACTGTGGTTTCAGAATTTGAGCTGTCACGTATTGACGTTTGTACTTATTCATCAGGGTAATTGCACCACTTTCAATCACACGTGGAACTTCAACGCGCATGGAGTCGTTGTATTGACCAATAATTTTGAAAGTATAGGCTCCAATTGACACAGAACTGACAGATTTCATATTGGTACCTTTGAAGGTAATTTGCTTCCCTACAAAAGGAGTTTCGTTGGAAATGCTTGTTACAGTAGCTGCTGGTAAGGTAATATCATAGTTTTCCGAAAATTTGGATTCATCCTTACAACTTAATATTAATACCGATACAACTGCAACCAAAACTATCCGAATTATATTTTTATTCATACGATAATAATTTTTAATTAGTGATTAATATCCAGGGTTTTGTTCCAATCCCCAAGCTGCGACTTCCGTTTGAGGTATAGGCATCAAAGGAACCTTGTTACCGTTTGGTCCATCAATTGATTTTGCCAAACCATTCGTTTTAAGATTAGGGAATTGTTTGTAGGCTTTGTCTCCCAGACCATAAGTAAGACCCGCAGCACGTTTTTGATTTTTTTCAGCATCCATTGCTGTAAAATAGCGACCAGTACGTACCAAATCGTAAAAACGAATTTGCTCCATGGCCAATTCAAGCCGGCGTTCTTTCCAGATATCTTCTAACAACTGATTGCTTGCTGAAGTAATATCCGGAAGATTTACTGAAGTTGGGGCTGCGCTGTAGTCCATTTTGCCTTCGGCATAACCCATGCAATAAGTACTATTGCGTGCTCTGTTACGAACCATATTCAGTTTGGCTTTGGCATCGTCAAATTTATTGAGGTACCAGCAAGCTTCTGCATGCATCAAAAGCACATCGGCATAACGGATAATTTTAATGTTACGGTTGCTTGCTTTTGCCTGTGCCGGTTTAACAGGAAGTGCAGCTTTGCGGTTCAACCAGTCAGAGCCCTGCTCGTTGCGGTCGTATTTCTTTTTTACACCATATAAAATTCCGTTGTTGAATTTTTCGCCGTACACCACACACGAAAGGCGCGGGTCATTTGTAGTTGTAACATTATAAGCTGCTACAAGATCAGGAGTCGGATTGTTGAATCCCCAACCTGAATCGTCTTTCCGGTTACCCTGGAAGTTGTAGAAGTTTGTTCCTATTGAAGCAGGTGCAGCATCGCTGGCACCCACACCAAACTGAATTTCAAAAACAGACTCTTCGTTGTTCTTATTTTCAGTTTCCCAAAGTTTGGCGTAGTTAGGCATTAAACTGTACTCGCCTGAAGTTATTACAGCGTTGGTAAGATCATACACTTGTTGCCAGGTGGTTTTATTTTCAATATCAGTACCAATTTGATACATGTAAATACGGGCTAAAAGGGCACGGGCGGCTCCTTTGGAAGCACGACCTGTCTGGGCAGCTGGAATCACACTTTTTTCGGGTAATAATTCAATGGCTTTCAACAAGTCTGCAGCAATTTGAGCATAACACTCTTTCAAAGAAGCGCGTTTAACATTACCAAAATCAGATGGCTTTACAGAGCTTGTAAACAATGGAACGCCTCCGTAAATGCGAACAAGGTGCGAGTAATAATAGGCTCTTAAAAAAGATGCTTCGCCAATAAGTCGGTCGCGAACAGCAGGACTCCAGGTTACATTGGGCAAATTATCCAACGCGTAATTAGTGCGTGATACGCCCCAAAAACCATGAATCCAGAAATCGCTTGCAAAACCAATCTGTGGTGTCATTGTAAAATCGAGCATTTCCCACATTGCGCCGTAGTCGCCATCGTTACTGCCTTTTTCAGCGTCATCACTTCTAATATCGCTAACGATGAAATCGTGGTGGTGTCCCATCCATTGCCCATCGGGACCGGCTCCTTCATCGAGTTGTAACATATCATAAATACCTATGATTGCACGAACGCCGTTTTCTTCAGAGTCGAAGAAATTCGCACTGTTTTCTGACCCCTGAGGCTTTATGTCAAGGAAATCCTCACAGCCGGAGAATCCAATTGTCAGGACTGTACACAGTAAAATATATATTGCTTTTTTCATGTTATAACTGATTTTTTATAATGTAATATTAACACCCAGAGAGTAAGTCCGTGGTTGTGGATAGGTAACCATATCAACACCATAAGATAATGAGTTGCCATATAATCCAAAGAGTTCAGGATCTAAACCTGAATAATTGGTAATTGTAAGCAGGTTATCAACAGTAGCATAGATTCTAAGGTTTTTAACACCGATTTTATTTATTAATGAAGTTGGCAGCGAGTAACCAACCTGCAAATTTTTCAAACGTAAGTAGGAACCATCCTCCACATATAAGTCCGAAAAGTTTTCGGTGTTTTTATTCAGGTCAGCAGCATTCAATCGGGGAACATTCGACGTAGGATTTTGGAGGGTCCATGAGTTTACTGCCATATCGCGACTGATATTTGTTTCGAACATTTTCGAATTATACAAAGTCTGACGCATCGTATTTACAATCTCATTTCCATAAGAACCGGCTACGAAAATTACCATGTCAAAGCCTTTGTAGGCCATATTCAAATTAAAACCACCTGTCATCAGAGGACTTGCACTGCCCAGGTAGGTCATATCCAATTCGGTGATTTTACCATCGCCGTTGTTATCCAGAAACTTTACATCGCCCAGTCCTGCATTTGGTTGAATCGCTACACCGTCTTTTTTGTAAGCATCCAGTTGTTCCTGGGTTTTGAAAAGTCCATCCGTTTGGTATCCATAGAAATAAGCGATTTCTTTACCCACTTCAGTTTTCGTTGTATTGCCTAAACGTCCGGCTCCACCACTACGAATAGGGTCACCACCTGCTAAACTGGTAATTTTGTTTTCAATAAATGTGAAATTGACACCCACATCGTATTTAAAATCACCTTTATTTTTGGCATAATTTAACGTAACCTCAATCCCTTTGTTTTGCATGGCTCCGGCATTTACAGCAGGTTTCTTCTTTCCAGAATACATGGGTATTGGTTTCGAAAGAATCATATCGTTCGTGTTTCTGATAAAATAGTCAACGGTTCCGGTTAATTTATTCTCAAATAATCCGAAGTCAAGCCCGAGATTTAATTGTTCAGCGGTTTCCCACTTCAACTCTGTATTTGCCAATTGTTGCTGCACAGCACCTTCCACCGGCAACCCGTTCAATGCATACATGTATCCACCATTTACGCTTGACACATAGTCGAAGTTTCCGGCACTGCCTTGATTTCCAACTTGTCCCCATCCGGCACGAACTTTCAACATTGGCACTATTTCACTGATGCCAGACATAAATTCTTCGTTGTGCACATTCCAGCTACCGGCAAACGAAGAGAAATACCCCCAGCGGTTTTCTTTCGTAAATTTCGAACTGCCATCGGCCCGTACAGTTCCTGTCAATACATATTTATTATCCCATGAGAAGTTTCCACGGAAAAATCCGGATTGCAAACGGCTTTCGCTTTGACCACCACCCAAATTAAATTTAACAGCGTCTTTGTGTGCGCCCAGATATTGTAAACTTGCTGTTTCAGGCACATCGTATCCGGTAGCCCATATATCCGACCATTTGTTTGCCTGCAATTCCATACCCAGTGTGGTGTTGATATTCAACTTATCAACTTTGGCGTTGTATGAAAAGTAATTGGTATTCACCCAGTTTAAGCCATAACCTCTGTTTTGATTAAGCGTTGCATCGTCATTTTTTTGAGTGGGTGTAATGTAATATTTCGGGCTATATGATTTGTTGTCATTAAAATCCATAATACTACCAAACTGTGAGCGGAATGATAATCCCTTTGTTAATAAATCGTCGACTTGGAGGTAAAAGTTACCCATCACTCTGTTGCCGATACTTTTTTGTTTTTCTCCCAAATAAATTGACAATGCAGGATTGGTAGCAGCTTGAGAATAATAAACCTCACCATAAAAATTGGTGTAGCTGTCCCACGCTGCCGAAATAGGATCGGAACGCAAAGCACCAGGAATGGTTCCACTGTAGAAATCGCCTCTGTCGCCCGGTTTTTCGTAACGTACATAGTTGAAATTCATGCCTGTTTTAATCTTTTTGGTAAGATTCAGATTGTTGTTGGAGTGGAACATGAATTTATCGAGTTGTGTGCCTTTAACAACCCCTTTTTCGGTCGAAAGGGTAACTCCATGGTCGTAAGAATAGCTTTCGGTATTTCCCTGTATGCCTATATTGTAGCGTGAATTAATTCCCTGACGATAAATTTCATCTTGCCAGTTGGTTCCTTTCAGGTAGTTTCCGGCAGCTTGTTGGTCGAGTACATAATTAATAATGTCGTCAGTCATTCCGATTGATTTGCGGGCATTGGCAAACTCGGTCGCATCGGCCAGTTCCAATCGTTTGGCAACTTCCGAAATACCAGTTACAACGCTTGCATTAACCTCAAACCTACCAGCTTTTGAACCGGTACGGGTTTTCACCAGAATAACACCATTGGCACCACGCGAACCGTAAATAGCTGTAGCCGAAGCATCTTTCAATACTTCCATGCTTTCAATATCCGTTGGTGCTACGTGGCTGATATCGCCCATCGGAAAACCATCGACCACAAAGAGTGGATCCGAATTATTGATGGTGCCAATACCACGAATCCGGATTTTCACACCCGAACCTGGACTGCCTGAATTCGACATTACGTTGACGCCGGCCAACCTGCCCTGAATGGCTTTGGCAGCATCAATCGATGTAACTTTGCGAATGTCCTCCACATTTACCTTGGCGACACTTCCCGTAACGTCACTTTTGCGCATCACCCCGTAACCAACAACAACAACCTCATCAACTGATTGATTCGATGATACTAACTCAACCGTAACGTTTGGTGCTACATTAACTTCTATTGGTTCGTAACCAATAAATGAAATGGAGATTTTTTTTGCATTTTGGGGAACATTAAATGTGAACTCACCTTCTTCGTTGGTAATTGTACCAACAGTAGTTCCACTAGCCACTATCGTTGCACCAGGCAACGGTTCTTTGGTGTTTTTATCTACAACTTTTCCGCGCATTTGTATTTGCGCAAAAGCAGAGACGAAAAACCCCATGAGCAATAAAAACAGAATAGTTTTCCTCATAAGAAAAAGTTTGATTAACGATTAATGAATAATTATTAGAGTTATTGGGCTGAACAAATCATTATAGTCGTCTGAAGAGTTAAACTTTCGAAAGTGAAAGTTCCATTTCTGCTTACTTAAGATTCGTTCAAACACGACCACAAATCTAATCGGAGGACAGTGGAGACTTTAATTGTCATGTTACAGCAATTAAAGACTTTAAGAAAATCTATTAAACCAATGTTCCATTTCTTTGGAATAGTGTTACATCGAAAATATCAATAGTCAGTTAGTCAGATGTTTGTGTTTTATCGTGTTTTGTGCCTTAATTTTATAGCAGGATTTTTCGCTATTTTCGTTTCATAAAAACGCGGCTATGCATAAATTCCTGATTTTCATTTCTGTCATACTGATTTCACATTTGGGTTTAACCGCTCAGAATGACCGTTTTTATTCTTCGCTCGATGGATTATCAGGAACAAGCATGCAAAGCTTTTTTCAGGATTCGAAAGGATATTTATGGATACCAACAGAATCGGGTCTAAACCGCTTCGATGGATATAATTTTAAAGTGTATCTCAATCGACCCGACGACAGCACCTCCATTAATTCATCATCGGCAAGCGTCGTTTTTGAAGATTCTTCAGGTAAAGTGTGGGTCGGCACCAATTACGGACTAAATCAATACGATTTTGTACTGGATTGTTTCAATCCAATAAAAGTGAGCGTCGGGAACACTAATATCTCATTCGCTGTAAATGTCATTCTCGAGGATAGTCAAAAAATGCTTTGGCTCATTACATCTCATGGATTGGTTCAATTCGATCCAAAAACAAGGAAATACAATTTATATAACCATCATTTCAGAGACGACGGAACTCCTTATCATTCAAAATATAATCAGGCAGTGTTTGATGCAAAGGGGAATTTGTGGATCGGAACCAACGATAACGCTGTCTTGATTTTCGATACTCAAAAAAAACAGTTTTACAACATCAGGGAATATACAGGCATCAATTATCAATTCCCCGACAGCAGAGTGATTGTTGTTCATAAAAACAAAACCGGACAAATCATTTTTGGCACGCAAAGGGCAGGATTAATCGTCTATGACGAATCTACAAGATCATTTCAGCAGGCAGGCTATTCTTCCAATCCTGAAAACCTGCTGGATGGAGGGATTTACAGTATTATTGCCGATAAACGGGGAATTGTTTGGGTGGGAACCGAACACAACGGACTGAAAATATATGACCTGAAAAAAAACCAATTCAGTGATGCGAATCATTTAATTGATATTCCAAATGTGAGTAAAGCAAAATTCTATTGTTTCGAAGATAATCAGGGAGATATGTGGTTTGGGATTCAATATCGCGGGATTTACCACAAAATATCTTCGGTAAAGCAATTTCATTCCATCGGAAATTCAAAAAATAAAACACAGGAACTCAGCCATTTTATTGTCAAAGCTATTTTGCGTGATAGTAAGGACAACTTATGGGTAGGTACCGATGGCGGTGGGCTAAATGTCAAGTGGAAAGACAGCAAAGACTTTGTCGTGTTTAAGTATGCAGGGCAAGGTGCCACTTTGAGCGACAAGGCAATTATCAGCTTGCATGAAGACCGGCGTGGATGGATCTGGATTGGAACCTATCTGGAGGGTTTATTTTGTTATCAGGGTAAAGGGAAAGGTCTGATTAATTACAAAATTCCGGGCTCCGACAAAGAAAACTGGAACAACTATATTTTCGATATAAAAGAAGATGACTCAGGCAACCTGTGGATCGGAACCAATGGCGGAGGTTTATTTTACCTGAATCTAAAAAATGAAACAATCACGGATAACACCCATCCAGTGGTCGGAGGGAAAACTGAAACAATAAAACCTATTATTAATGTTCTGGAATACGACAAAGACAGTACCTTGTGGATTGGAACCTATAATGGATTGTTTTGCTGGAACAAGAAGAGAGATACTTTTCATTCCCTTCTGGCGGTTTCAGGCGATATTACAAACGATATTATTTTCAGCATTGTAAAAGACCAAAAAGACCGAATCTGGTTCGGAACTTTGGCAGGTTTGTATTGCTATAATCCTGAAAACAAGAAAAGGGAAAGATTTTCAACTGATGATGGTTTATGTGACAATGGGATTATGGCGATAGAAATTGATCATTCAAATAATCTTTGGATTTCAACATCGTCCGGTATCTCAAAATTGGATTCAAAAACAGGCACATTTCAGAATTACTATGTTTACGATGGGCTTCCATGTAACGAATTCAGACCGGGAGCATCTTTTAAAGATAAGGACGGAACGATATATTTTGGCGGTACCGACGGGCTGGTTTATTTTAACCCTGACAGCATCAATAACAATCCGGTTAAGCCTAATCTGATTTTTACCAGTTTGAAAATCTTTAACCAGGAAATAAAATACAATCATAATGAAGCGAATGGCATACTCCGAAAAGACATCAATGAAACAGATACCATTGTTTTAAAATATTCCCACCAAAGTTTTACTGTTGAATTTGCAGCCATTAATTTTTCTGTTCCTGAAAAAATAAAGTATGCGGTTCAACTTGAAGGATTTAGCTCACACTGGGACAACAAAGATTACAAGCAACGCTATGCGTCCTATACGAATCTGAATCCAGGCACCTATTTCCTGTATGTAAAGTCAACGAATCTGGATGGTCAATGGATCGATCAGCCCCGAAAATTGTGTATCATCGTAAAACCACCGTATTGGTCAACCTGGTGGGCATTCCTGGTCTATATTATCATCCTGATTTCAATCATTTACTATATCAGGCGAATTGCCTTGTTCAGGATTAGTATGAAAAATCAACTCCATCTGGAACATGTTGAACGTGAAAAACTGGAAGAAATCAATCAATCCAAGATGCAGTTTTTCGCCAATATTTCGCACGAGATCAGAACACCCCTAACCATGCTTCTTGCTCCGCTTGAAAAACTGATGGGATCCGATCCAAATGATTTTCAGAAGAAAAACATCAACTATATTTACCGAAACACAAAAAGACTGGAACGAATTGTCAATCAATTACTCGAATTGCAAAAGATTGAAAACACTCAGATCAAACTTAAAGCACATGAAATTGATTTGGTGAAGTTTCTGAAAGAAATTATTTCACTGTTTGAGGAAACCGCCCTTGATAAAAAGATACACCTTTCTTTTGAACCCAGTTGCGATGAATTGATGGTTTGGATTGATCCGGAAAAAATGGACAAGGTAATTTTCAACCTGCTTTCAAACGCGTTTAAATTTTCTTTACCAGAAGGACTTATTACCATCTCAATTAACAAAAACCAAATTGGCGGAAATGACGGATTTTTCACGATTGCCATTTCAGATACAGGTAGCGGGATGAATCAGGTACACCTTGAGCGGATATTTGATCGGTTTTATCAGATTGAAAATAAAGAGACCGGCAAAACAACCGGTACAGGAATCGGATTGCATTTATCTAAAGAATTGGTTGAGAAACATCATGGAACGATCACTGTTGCAAGTCGCGAAGGCTTCGGCAGCACTTTTACGATCACCATACTACTGGGCAAAAAACATCTGGCGGCTGATGAAATATTTCAGACCCAATCTACTCAATCTATCTATCCACATGAAAATAAGCCTGAATTCGAAAAAATGCAGTCGCCAATTACAGAACAGGAAGTGGAAGATCAAACAG
>JAHEYU010000082.1 GCA_023251435.1 Bacteroidota bacterium | reverse complement strand
AACTTATCCCAATCAGTAACTAACACTTCAACTTTTGCATTTTCCTCATCCTTAACAGTCTCCAGATATAAATTTCCACCTAGTCGATCACATGAAAAACGACCGATCCCTTTGGCTCCTGCATAAGCACGTTTAATTTTTATCTTGTCTCGATAATCATAACTATCTTCTTCTGTTCCATCTTTTTTTGCGGAATAAGCAACAAATAACCACTTATTAATTAAGTCATCATAGTTCATGCCTTTCCCATCATCTTTAATAATGATCTTGGCTCCAGTTGTATAAATATTCTCAAAAATTATCTCAACTTTCGTTGCATGAGCATCATAAGAATTCTTCACTAATTCAAATACAGCAATAAAATCATCACTGATCAAATCACTGCCAATGATGTTTTTTAGGGCAGAACTAATTTTAAATTGAAGTTGCTCACTCATGAGTTAATAATTTCTTTTAAAATCAATCCACTCTGTTCTCCAAACAGCGGAGGAATGGCGTTTCCAATTTGTGAATAGCGAGGAACTTGTTGAGTGCGAACCTTCCCGCCTGTAGTATATTTGCCTTTAAACTGAAATGAATCGGGGAAAGATTGAATTCGGGCATATTCGCGAACCGTTAAAATCCTGGGTTCAGAATAATGGATATAATCGTCGGGCAAAGTAGTAATCGTTGGGCTTTTTGCATCACCATCAAGCGGAATGATCGTGTGCTTTTTTATATTGTATCGTTCTCGAATGGAAGCATCAACATCTTTATTTTTTCTTGAGTTTTCTAATATAAATTTAAATTTCGAGATAATATCATCTCGATGTTTGGGGAACCGATGACTATCAGCAATTGTATCTTCAACACCTTCACGCATTAGGATTTGATAGTTGCTTTGAGTATCTGTATAGTAACCTAAGTTAAAACTACCTGAATCGGGAGTTTGTGTCACACCGTTTCCTTTTAACAAGTCAGAAATAGCATCCTTAATGTTGGTTTCAATAGTAAGATCCTTTTCCAATAAAAACGAAAATCGATTATCTTTAACCTTTTCAAAAAAACTAATTGCCAATTCAGTCGAGGCATTTGGAATATCTTTTCGTACTCCCACTAGAATAAATCGAGTTCGTTTTTGAGGTACACCATATTCACCGAAGTTCACCAATCTACCTTCTACATAATATCCAGCTTCAATTAATGCATTTTCCACAAAGCTTGAATATTCACGACCTTTTTCCTTATTCTTTTTAAACTTCTGGGTAAATCCCTTTACATTTTCAAAGAAAATAAGTTTGGGTTGAACCAGTTGGATAAAGGTGATGTATGAATTAACTAAGTTGTTTCGAGAATCATTTTCATTTCGGCGACCAGCCATCGAAAAACCTTGACAAGGAGGGCCACCTGCGACCAGATCAACTATTCCTGCCATGCCTTTTAACTGTTCAGTGTAGTCCGTCAAAACGCGGTCTATTTCCAAATTGGTCTTAGGTAACCACTTTGGCCAATCGAAATGTTTTCTTTTTTCAATTAAGTTATATTCTAATGTTTTGAAGGCATCAGGACTTTTTTCAATAGCAAATAAGCCTTTCCATCCAGCGTTATGAAGTCCAAGAGAAAGACCACCACAACCTGCAAATAAATCAATATATCTAAGTTTTTTTTTCACGAGATTTCTCTTTACTACTTGTTTAAGTGGGTATAACTAGTCCGTTTTCCCTTATTGACTTCCGTATTAATAAAAAAGCGGGAAGTCAAGCAAAAGTACGCTTTTTTATATGGATTTAACAATAGTTAAGTCGTCCATAAATGCAGGTTTTTACCAACAGGCAAGACTCACATTTTGGTTGTCGCTTTTTGCAGATTAATGCAGCAAAATCAAGGACTGCCCAGTTTAATTCTTTCGACTTTTCAACATTAACAACTCGATAGGCTAAAGTTTGTAGGTAAGGATCATGTCGAATATCTGCCATTTTGCGTTCACCAAAGAAGCGTTCCAGAAGCCGAGCCATATTCACATCCAGCAGCGGTGCTTTCTTTTTTAAAATGTAGAGTTCATAAGCATTGGTGATGTATTGCCCCATCATAGGAAGGTCTTCAACTTGATTACGTTCTCTTGGGAATCTTCCATTTCGTATTTTTATTTCTTGGGCAAGTTTATAAAGTCTTTCTCCTCGTTGGTTATATAGGCCAAGCGGTTGTATTATTTCCTTCAATTCTTCTTCGGTTGCTTCGCCCAACAGTTTCCATGTAGAATATTTTTTGAAAAATTGAGGTAGAAATTTATATACTGTTTCGGCTTTTGTCCTTTGCAAAAAAATTTCTGAGATGATCAATTCATAATTAGTAGCAGATTTATTTCTCCAAAGAAAATTTCGTCCATTCTTTGCATACCATTCAAGTAATTGAGCTTGAAAAAACTCAATATGCGCTTCGTAAATGATATTAATTGGTACCATAAAGAATTATTGCAAAGACTTATAGTGCAAGCTAATCCATTGATTTCAGAATATTAAATCGTTCATTTACTGTTTATTGAACAACACATCAGCAATCCCGCTATTTCCCCCTCACCCCAACTTTTGTGTAATCAATCAGCTCAATTCCCATGTCCTTGATGGCTTTCATCACTTTGTCGCTGGTGAAAACTTCGGTTACCAAATGGCGGTCGTGGGCAACGGTGAGCATATTTTTATTGCCAACCGACTTCATTTCTTCGGTCCTGTTGCCCGGATGTTCTACAAACAAATAGGTATTTCCGGGTTTCAGCATTTTGAGCATCGCGATAAAAGCAGCAACCTTTTCGTCTTTCGTTTTAGCCTTATCCATGCCGTTTTTGGGCAGTGGAGTCAAACCTTCTGTTTCGTAAATCAGGTTGTATTCTTTGGCCAGTTTTTTCACCAGCGCTTTCAGTTCAGGTTTCACATCGGGCGCTCCCATGTGCGACGAAATATGTGTCACGGTCTTAATTTCGCGCATGGCCAGTTCTATTTGTTTGCGGTATTCGGCTTCCACTTCGGCCATTTTATACGGCTTGTTGTACCAGTCGCCGGTTGCCGCCACAAAATTTCCGTCGGCGTCGGCCAGCGAGGGCGATGCGGTAATTGGCCCCCATTTTATGCCGTCCCATTCGCTGGTAACGGTGAGGTGAACGCCCACATCGATGCCGGGATTTTGTTTCAGCAACTGCGCTGCCTCGAAAAACCACGGACAGGGCACCATTATTTCGATGGAACGGCTGATTCCCTTTTTAACTGCTTTGATGCAGCTCTCGTTGGCTGCGTGGCTCGAAGCCATATCGTCGGAACGCACCAGCAGACGGGCTTTTCCGGTTTGTGCGAAAACCGCCAGGTTAAGAAAAAGGAAGGCGAAAAGCAGAAGTGTTTTCATGATGTAATAGTTTGTATGGTTCTGTAACATTTTGAACGGGAAAAAAAGCAAACCTATTTCAGGT
Source organism: Bacteroidota bacterium (assembly GCA_023251435.1). Taxonomy (GTDB): domain Bacteria; phylum Bacteroidota; class Bacteroidia; order Bacteroidales; family Prolixibacteraceae; genus Aquipluma. The sequence goes on along the minus strand of JAHEYU010000082.1, from coordinate 17,844 downwards.
GCAGAGCACCGTTGATGTTTGTAGCTAATAGGATGCAACTCGCGCAAGAGGTGCAGGGCACCGGAATATAGGTATTGATTAATTTAAATATTCCGGTGCGATGCACCTTACCTGCTTTTATCGACCTTTTACTATAAATATTTTAAGGCTCTGCCGCTTCCGGAAAACCAAAGATCCGACGGAGCTGTAATATTTTAACTTTTAAAACAGATACAATCCCGGAACTTATTTATAGCCCCATTTTTTCATGATGTCGAAGTTTTCTTTCATGCAAGCCATCGGAGCTTTGTCCTGATAGGCTTCCTGTTCGATGATAAAAACTTTGGTTCCACCCGATTTGCGGCAAATGTCGAGCACTTCTTTTACCGGAATAATTCCCTTGCCCAAAATGGCGCTTTCGTATTTTCCGGTTGTGCCAACAGCAATTTCGTCTTTCACATGAATCATCTCGAACTTGCCGGGATACTGGCCAATTACATCGAGGGCTTTGGCTCCGCCAATGTACATGTTGCCAATGTCGAGCTGCATCACCACTTTGTTAACATCCAGCTTTTTCATCATGATATCAAAGATTTTCATCCCGTTCAGTTCTTCGCCGAACTCGAAATCGTGGTTGTGGTAGCCAAATTTCATTCCCGACTTCTGGCAAAGCTCACCGCAAAGATTGAAAACTTCCATGTAGCGAACCAAATCGTCGTAAGTTTTACGCATACTTTCATCCATCCACGGACTCACCACATACAATTGTTCAAGGGTAGCGGCATCCTCAACGGTGTATTTCCATGCATCGGTAAATTCTTTTTTGCTATCGTCCCAATGGTTTTTACCCAAAACGGTGTGTCCGGCAGTCATTTTCAGGCCAAGATCGCCGAGTACTTTTTTAAACTCTTTGGCTGTAAAACCATAGAACTTGCGGTCGATATAGTTGGCATGTTCAACATGTTTGTACCCGAATCCGGCCAGTTGCGTAAGGGTTCCGACAGGATCTTTTTTCATCTCGTCGCGAACCGAATAAAGCTGCAGACCAATAATTTCTGAAGCTTTGGCGGCGGCAAAGGCGGCATTCGGCAAAAGCGAAGTTCCGGCCAGCAGAACCGCACTGTTTTTAATAAATGAACGGCGTGAGGTTTTCATGTTTTGTGGTTTTTAATATTGATGAAATGCTTGTGATACAAATTCCATAACTGTTGGCAACGATTCGCGCCAGTAAGTCCATGTATGGGCTCCATCGCGGATGCGGAATTCGTGGGGAATTTCCTTCTTTTTCATGGCAATGTGAACCAGGCTGTTTCCTTCGTACAGGAAATCGTCGTCGCCACAATCGATGTACCAGCGAACAGCTTTCTTTTGATCGTCGGGCATCGCTTTAACCAGTTCGAGCGCGCTGTGACGGGCAAAATATTTCTGCTGATCTTCTTTTGAAATACCCGGATATTGCTTTTCCCAGCGGGCCGAGGCTTCTTCCAGAGATATCGGGCCGGTTGAAGCGCTTAACGGACAGGCAGATGAAAACAGTTCGGGATGATGCAAAGCATACATGAAAGTTCCGCCGCCGCCCATCGACAAGCCCGAAATAGCCCGGAATCGTTTTTCTGCTCTGATGCGGTAAGTCTTTTCGATGGTTGGAATAAACTCCTGAAAGAAAAAATCCTCGTAATTCCAGTCGCCTTTCGGGCTGTTGAAATAACCACGCTGACCGGTATTTCCGTCAGGCATTACGATGATCATGGCGGTTGCTTTTCCTTCGGCAATGGCTTTGTCAGCAATGTGTTTCACTTCGCCAAACTGCACCCAGCCCGAGTGGTCGTCGCCCGAACCATGCAACAGGTAAAGCACCGGATAACTGCGGCCCGAGGTTTCGTAATCGGCAGGCAGATAAATGGCATATTTGCGATCCATCTTCAGGATTTTACTGGGCATTGACAAGTTGTCGGATACTCTACCGCCTTGGGCAAGAAGCTGGGATGATACATTTAGGATTATGATTGCTCCCAAAATAAAAGATTTCAAAAATTTCATAATGAACGTTTTAGATTTATTAGTTGGTTTTTTCTATTTGTTAATTCTGATTTTTGATGTAGTTCCCCGCAATTTAAGCAATTATTAATTTAAAGCCATGTCCGTCCACTTCCTTTTGTTTCCGTACCGGGATGTATTTCCAGAAATGAACTTTTTTGCATGATGTTCTCTTTTCAATTTGTGATCAACAATTTGCTCGTATAGCTCTTTTGGTCGTTCCTGAAACACAAAAAATAGGTTCCCGGAGCAATTCCATCTAAAACGAGCTGGCCAGACAAAGCGCTTTCAATTTGAAAATCTTTGATGGTCGTCCCCAGTATATTCTTCAACTGGATTTGTTTAATCTTCATTTCTTCAATATTTCTGAAATCGACATTCAGCACTTTGGATGTCAATGGATTAGGAAATACCCCAATAGACGGACTGGTTTCCATATCAATCATTGAGGTGGAGGTGGGTAAAAACGCTTTGGCCTCTTTTGCATTATCCTTGTACTGCTGTACTATGAATTTTCCGTGCTCAGTTAAATCTGCTTCGGTGGTATATCCTTTTGCATAATCGGCTACAATGTTGTAGTATATTTGGGTCGGTTCGCTGTTCCATGCCCAAAAAAGCCAGCCAATCCCGTGTTTGTTGCTTTCAGTAATTATTTTTTGGGGGTCGTAAAGCGTAAAATTATCAGGCGCTCCGGTCCAGCCGAATTCGCCTACAATAACAGGTATTTTTTTTGTCTTGAATTGCTGCAGATAGTCTTCCACATAAAACTGCCAGCTTTGTTTGGTCTTCTCTTTGGTCATCCACAATCCGTAGAAATGAATGGCAAAAAGGATGTTTTTCTCAGGATCGAAGTCCAGCAGTTCCTGTGCATAATTGATTAGGGTTGAAGGGTTTTGGCCACACCCTCCTGCATCAATTAAAATGGTGTTTTTGATTCCGGCGTTCCGCATGGCAGTGATCGCTTTTTTGTAACCATCGCGGAATCCAACATTGGCAGGCCCCCACTCGTTGGCCACATTCACAATCAGGTACTTCTCGTATTCCTTGCAAAGCGAAACTAGGTTGGGCGTACACCAGTAATCCACCACTTTTTTGAGGAATTTCCCCTCTGCATCTGTGTCGTAACCATTGCCACAGGTAACATCGTGAAACTCCAGAATAGGTATCAGTTTATTGTCAACACACGCTTTCACACACGCTTTTTGCTTGGTAAAACTGCTTTGCCACGACCACGAATTGTCCGGATGGTTGGTAACCGAAACGATTCGCGCACAATTGGCATTCGCTTTTTTCATATCCGGAAAAGATTTCATTCCGTTCGTTTCCGATTGCCAAAATACCGCAGTGTTGGCGCCAATCGGGATAAATTCATTTCCGGTTGAATCGTACAACTTTCCGTCGAGGATAAAAAACCCTTTTCCTGAATTGTAACCGGGCCTTGCAACCTGGGCATCAGCAATTTTTGCCAGTGAAAGCACCACTAAAATAACCAGGTAAATCAGACTATACTTTTTCATATTTGTTATGACTTAAAATGATGGACAAACTCCGGATTGCCCTAATCCTTCAAACTTATTAAATACCCATAAATACCTGCTGCCGTGCCAATATTCTGTTGAACAGTGTATTTTTGGTGGCGCATAACGGTTGTTAAACCGACCCTCGTGAACTGGCCAGAGGCCTCTATTGCGATAACACCTTGTTTTCATTTAATCCGAATCCCACAATCAATTTATCCACTATTTTTTCTCCCGAAGCCAACGAAAACCCATAATAGTAAATTCCTTTTGCAAACTTAGAAATATCAATTGTCTTTTGATTGACCTGATTTTTCAATATCTGAACATTTTCATTCAGGATTAATTGACCATGAGCGGTGTAAATGAAAAACCCGGCCTGGGTTTGATCTGGAAAGGAATATTCGATGGTGGATTGGGCGTTACCGGGATTGGGATAGGCTTTCATCCATTTTGAGTTATCCGGTAGCTGTTTATTCAATCCGGTTGGAGGAGAAACTGCCTGATGATTGGCTATTTCGTACCACAAGGTTTTTTTGTTGATATTAACCTGAACGTCGCTCCCCAATTTCACCGTGCTTAGCTGAATATCGCGTTTTCCGGTGGTGGTCAGTTGATAAACACCCAGCGAATCTTTACTGGCGGATTTAAATTTCACCACAGCTTCAACCGGTTCGCACAATGCACGTGTACCGCCTGCGCTTACCAGTGCAGTATTGGTCGGGTTCCATTTCAGCCCATCGTTTTCGAGCCGGGCGCTGGTCAGCAGAAGCATCCTTTTCGATTGGCTGATGGGCAGCGAATCCAATGAAATCAATTGAACCGATGCAAAATTCAGGTTATCCGTCGTCACCACATTCGAAATGGAGATGTCTTTCAATTCGATGGGTTTGCCACCCAGGTAACCGGTTGCACCCTGCCAGAATGGGCTGTTCACCGTGAAATATCCAAGCTGCCCGTCCCATTTCAGTTCGCCGGTTTCGGAAGTAATTACCTTGCCCGGATCGGTCAACGGCGCGCTCATCGAAGTGGTTTCCGCCTCAAATCCTGCGTGTTGAAAGCCATGTTTCAGGAATGCTGTTCCGTAGTTCACATTGTTGACATTCACCACATCGTTGTCCTGGTAAATTTTGGTATTGTTGAAAACATCCTGCTTTTTGTAACTGGCTTCCACCCAGGTTTTGGCCTTTTGAACCGAATAATTCCGGTAGGGCAAAGCGAGTAATTGCTGGGTCATCATCACCGGGTGCATGGCAATATCAAAAAACATGTCCTGCTGACGGATCGAAAAATTGTTCATATAATCATAGTAGGCGTGCCAGACAATTCCGTCGAGATCGAAAAAAGAACCGTAGGCAAACAACAGCGATGGCGATTCGGACTGGAAAATATACGGGTACGGATGATTGTATTCGCTCAATACGTGCGGCTTGTTTTTCACGCGGGTCAGCATCATTTTGTTGAAAGTAGAACCAGCAGGATTCAGCAAAATGGATTTGTTATTCAGGGTGAAATTGGTATTCGACCAACCGCTCGGGAAATTGGGATGGTCCCAGTACATGTGAAAATCCATATAATCGGCCTGGGCCTGCGCATAAATAGAAGCCAGTCCGTAGTAATTGTTGGTAAATGTCACAGGGCATTTCACGCCGAGTGTATTTTTCACGTAGGCAGTCAGGTCGTCGTTATATTTCTTTTCCAGGTCGAAATAAAAATTGGTATTGTCGCCCACGCGCTGACTGGTGTATTTTCCGATTTCGGTGTTTTTTACCCGTCTGATGTTTTTGGCAGCCAGCGTTTCATTGGTTTCCTGCCCAATGCCATAAAATGGAGTTATGCTCACCGAGTCGAGCCAGAAAGTTCCGGTTTGTTTTCCCCATTCGAAGGCCACGATCAGCATCTCCGAATTCATTGGTGAGTTAAAAAACACTTCCTGCTTTTTCCATTCGGTGGTAACATTGTACGAAGGCCCCATTACCCATTTCCATGTTTGGTTTTCCATCACTTCCAGCACCAATGTTTTTGCGGCATCGGCTTTGGCATAAAACGTCAGTTTGTAGTCTTTCCCATTTTCAACCTTGAAATTATTGGTTTTCAACTGAACGTGCCAATTTTCCGTTCCAGCTTTGGTAACGGCAATTTTTACCGATTTAGCGCCGTCTTTTGCATTGGTGGCATCCGCAGCGAAAGTAGCCGTTGCGCCATTCGAAGCCTGCGAACTCCAACTGGTCAGGTTTTGTTCGAACGAACCGTTTTTCACCAGTTCAGTATTTGTTCCTGATGAACCATCGGGTTTCCAGGCTTCGCGCAACGAATTGTCGTCCTTATATTTTGCCTGAAGCCAATCATTAAATTTGCGGTCGAGTTCGGCAGAGTAAAAAGCGCCAATTCCGCCGTTGGTATCGCCAAAAATATAATCCTGCTGCCATCCAAACCAGCCATTGAAAAGCGAGTTCTCGTTGGTCAGCTCAAGATTGGCCATTGCCGGATCGTCGGCGTAGGTCAGTTTTGTGTATGGATTTACATGACCAATTACCTTTTGAGCAAAGTCTTTCTGCAAGTCAATCAGCTTCTGGTTGAAAAGCGTGACATACTTGCTTTGATCGTTCAGCACAGGCGAATCAATGCCATCACCTGTTTTATACACTCTTCCGGCATGAATGCAAAAATTGAAATAGATACCCCGATCTTTCAGGCATTTGATAAAGTAGTCCATCAGATCGAGCTTCGAAGTGCTGACTTGCAGCGTATTCTGCGATGAATTCTGAAAAAGGCCGCTTGTGCCTTCCACATCCATCAGGTGAATGCGCGCCAGGTTAATGCCGAACTTGGCCATTCGTGCCGCCAGAATTTTTGCCTGATCTTTGGTCGGAAAATTGGCGACGGCTACATTTACCACACCAACAAACCGGTCGGGGGTGGTTTTCTTCTCAAACCTGAAATGGCCGTCGGGGGTGACCTGCAAGAAGCCATATTTCCCGGCAGGGGCGTCCAGAGTTGATGACATGTCGGTAACTGTTTTGGTCGAATCGTTCCACGGAAGGTAAAATTCGAACCATTTGGAGCGGTCCTGTCCTGATACCAGAAAGGAGGTCAATATAAAAAGCGCGAAGAGAAAAAATTTGTTGGTCAGTTTCATTGGTCAGTTTTTTAAATCATTAATTCTTCAAAAGTATCCTTCGGTAACTAAATAAAGCGGGCGTTCCCGCATCTTTAGCTTCCAGAATTACGTGCAATTCCTGTCCTTTTTTGAGTTCAGGCATGGCAAAACTTGTTTCTTCGGAAGTTGCATTGACCAGCTCCAGTTTCCCGTCGAAACTACCAGCCTCGCTGTACACAAACCAGCGATAGCTTAGTGGGTTTCCATCAGGATCATTACTGCCTTTGGCCGAAAGCTGCACTTTTTCGCCAGCATTTACTGAAGCTTTTGCAATTGCCTTTCCTGTATTACCGTTCAAAGTTAATACTGGGTTGTGGTTGGCTTTTTTGAAATCACCGGCAATGTTCCAGTCCATCCTCGCAGCAAAATCGTGCTGATAGGCTTCGCGCCAACGCCAGATGGTCGCCTGATTCGAAGCTTCTTTCCGTCCGTCGGACAGAATCATTTCGTCCTGTGTGTTGACCGAGCTGGTCCATATTTTCCCCTTTTCGGCATACGAACGGTAAAGCTCATACCTTCCGCCCCAACCACCATAAGCCGGACTAATGTACCATCCCAATCCATTGTTAATCAGCCCGAAAAACGATGGGGTATCGCCTTCCATGATGTAGTCGAATTTAAGGTAGTTAGCGCCCAACGGACCATGATTTTCGCGGACGTTGGCTGCCAGCCAGGGATTATCAACCAGTTCGTTGTGAATTCCGGGGCCATTTTTATAATAACGGTCGCCCGAAATGCCAGTCCAGGTGGCTTTGTAATATTCGAACCACGAATCGCCTGCAGAAGCATCGACAATGTAAAAAATTTCAGGAAAATTATTTCTGATCCACTGTCCGGCAAAATCCTGATCTGAAATAGAATACACTTTCAGCTTCGATACAAACTTACGCACAGCCTCTTCGCTGCGGGTAGCCTTCACTTTCCAAAGCGCCTGTGCCAGACAGTTAGCGCCTCCCCAAACCGATACCCAAAGCGGACGGTTGTCGGCGCGGTCTGCGGCTTTAATCAGCAATTCAGAGCCTGGCGAATCCTTTCCTTCGCCCACACCCTCCATGCTATAAACCGGCAGGTGCTCCGAAGTAATGCTTAGCAAATATTCCATCGTTGGGTAACCCTGTGAATGTTTATCCAGATTGGGTTTCACCTGCCCGTAATCACGCACCAATTTTTCAATTTTGTCTTTCCTTGTTTGATTGCGCAAATGCGTTGAGGTGGTTGCAATCATTCCCTCCAGGTCGTATTCGTTGGCATAAACCAGCAAACGAACCAGCGATTCCTGATCATCAGGCTCGTTTGTAATGTCGGTTAGTACTAAAAGTCTTTGTTTGACAGGATTTTCGAATTGAATTGAAGTCTGGGCAATGCTCCATACAGGCAGAAAACAGATGTAAAATAAAATATTTTTCATAGGTCACTGATTTTAGGTTGTTAGTTTGTAATACAAAAATGCCACCCTAAGTTTAGCTTGAGTGGCATTATTATGAATATATTCTACATCACTTTATTAATTTTCTTCCTCGTCGTTCAGGAGAATTTCCTCAATAATCCTCGGATAGTGCTGGTGCTCCAGTTCATGAATGCGGGCAGCAAGCGTTTCGGGGGTATCACCGGAAACTACCGGGCAGGTAGCCTGAAAAATAATCTTTCCCTTATCGTAATCCTGATTTACCTGGTGAATGGTAATTCCTGACTCTTTGTCTTTTGATGCCAGTACCGCTTTGTGAACATTCATCCCGAACATTCCTTTGCCACCGTATTTTGGGAGCAAAGCCGGGTGTATATTAACAACGGTAAATAATTCGGTCAGATTACGGGGAACAAGCCAAAGGAATCCGGCAAGCACAATCATGTCGATACGATGATCGTAAAGTTTATCAAGTATTTCGTTACTCCGGTAAAAATCATCACTGTCGAAAGTGAATGTTTCAATCCCAAGTTTCTCTGCTCTGATTAATGCATAGGCATTTTCATTGTTCGACCAAAGTGAATCAACAAATATCTCTTTACTGGCAGCGAAATATTCGATTATCTTTTGTGCGTTGGTTCCGGAACCAGAGGCAAAAATGGCAATTCGTTTCATTGTAATATCTAATTTTAAGTGTTATGCTTAATGGAATTTTAGAATAATAAGTTCAAAAAAAGGCTTCGATTTCTGTCTCGTAAAGTCCAATTCAACCATTTAATTCATTTTTTGTTTGAAATATCAGGGGTAAATTTATTACTTTGCATCGAATTTTTTGAAACTATTTTAATATTAACCAAAAATTAGAGTTATGTCTGACGTTGCAGCAAAAGTAAAAGCAATTATTGTTGACAAATTAGGTGTTGATGAAAGTGAAGTAACAAACGAAGCATCTTTCACCAATGACCTTGGTGCTGATTCACTTGACACAGTTGAATTGATCATGGAATTCGAAAAAGAATTCGATTTGGCTATTCCAGATGATCAGGCTGAAAAAATTTCAACAGTAGGTGAAGCGATTTCGCACATTGAAGCAAATTTGAAGTAATAATAACAAAACGACATTTATGGAATTTAAACGGGTAGTTGTTACCGGACTTGGAACTGTAAACCCGCTTGGTAATTCTATTGAGGAATTCTGGGATGGCTTAAAAAATGGGAGAAGCGGCGCAGGCCCAATCACCCGTTTTGACGCTTCAACACACAAAACAACCTTTGCCTGCGAGCTGAAGGATTTCAATCCGGCTATCTATGTAGAGCAAAAAGAAATCAGGAAACATGATCCCTTTACTTTGTATGCGTATGCAGCAGCAGCGCAGGCAATGACAGATTCTGGTCTTGATCTTGAGAAAGTTAACAGAGACAGGGCAGGTGTTGTGTGGGGTGCCGGAATTGGAGGTTTACAAACCTTCTTTGAAGAAACGCTGAATTACAAAAACGAGATGCCTCGTTATTCTCCGTTCTTCATACCGAAAATGATTGCCAACATCGCGAGTGGCCTGCTGTCAATCCGTTATGGATTCAGAGGACCAAATTTCACCACGGTAACTGCATGCGCTTCTGCTTCACATGCCATCATTGAAGCAATGAACTACATCCGTCTGGGTAAAGTCGATGTATTTATTGCCGGTGGATCTGAAGCAGCAATCAACCCTGCAGGTCTGGCTGGATTTAATTCCATGCGGGCCCTTTCTACCCGTAACGGTGATCCTATGACTGCCTCGCGTCCGTTTGATTTGGACCGCGACGGGTTTGTGATGGGAGAAGGCTCAGGAGCCCTCATCCTTGAGGAATATGAGCATGCTGTAAAACGTGGTGCAAGGATTTATGCAGAAATGGTTGGTGGAGGAATGTCAGCGGATGCTTATCACATGACAGCCCCCGATCCTGAAGCAGGCGGAGCAACACTGGTTATGAAATGGGCTTTGGAAGACGCAGGAATGAATCCTGAAGACATTGATTATATCAATGTTCACGGAACTTCAACTCCTCTGGGCGACATTGCCGAACCAAAAGCAATCCTGAAATGTTTTGGCGACCACGCTTATAATTTAAGCATAAGTGCAACCAAATCAATGACAGGTCACCTGCTTGGAGCAGCCGGAGCTGTAGAAGCAATTGCGGCTATCCTTGCAGTAAGAGATGGTATAATACCGCCCACAATCAATCACTTTACCGACGATCCCGAAATCGATTCAAAATTGGATTTCACTTTCAATGTCGCTAAAGAACGCAAAATCAAAACTGCTTTAAGCAATACCTTTGGTTTTGGCGGGCACAATGCTTCTGTTATTTTCAAGAAAATTTAACACAAGTGATACGTACTATCGTTCAAAGAATAAAACTCTTTTCTTCTCCTAGAAAAGAGTTTTATTTATTTTTAAAATCTTTGTTGGGATTTTATCCTACCAATCTGAAGGTTTACGATATTGCCGTTATTCATAAATCGGCCTCAAAAGTTAGCTCGCACGGAAACTACATTAACAACGAAAGGCTCGAATACCTTGGCGATGCCATTCTTGGAGCCGCTATCGCCGATTTCCTTTACAACCGTTTCCCGAATCAGGACGAAGGTTACCTTACACAAATGCGTTCGAAGCTTGTAAACCGAAGCTTCCTCACACAACTCACCTACCAGATCGGCCTGAACCACTACATTCAATCGAACACCACTTCTACCACCGAATCGAGCCACATATACGGCGATACCCTCGAAGCACTTATCGGCGCCATTTACCTCGACAAAGGCTATCCGGAAGCAAAAAAATTTATCACCCGCAAACTACTGAACAACTATGTCAATCTGGCCGAGGTACAGAATACCAATACCAATTACAAAAGCCAATTGATTGAATGGTCGCAAAAAAACAAAAGAGCAGTCTCGTTCGATACGGCCGACGAAAGTAAAAATGACGGAAAACAACCCTGGTTTGTGGCCAGCATCGAAGTCGATAGCCAGCTTTGGGGAAAAGGAACCGGGACATCGAAAAAGGAAGCCCAGCAAAACGCATCAAAAGTTGCCCTCGAAAAAATTAATGAAAATTTCCCCGAGTCTGACTCAGAATAAATCCTGAATAAGAAACTCACTTATTCACCCTCATAAATCATCATCCCTTCATGCAAATAATTCAGTATAAACACTTGAATTGGCACCTGTGTTAAATATTGTTAAGTGTTTATTGTCGGAGTTTCAAAAGGTTATATTTGCAGCATGAACAAGAGGGTAATACTGATATTAATCGTCTTGATGGCCTTGGTGATGACCAGTTTAGTTCTGGTTCAGACCAATTCTATAGTCAAAGCGCTTGAAATTAAAGAGGAGCAATTCGACTCAGTGGTAAAAAGCGCCTTGAGTCAGGTCACTTACCGCCTCGAAATGGAAGAATCAAAGATGTTGGCCGAAGGTGAATTCGATATTTCATCGTCGCTGGGCAATGATATTTTTCCGGGCAACAATCAACATTCACTTTCCGAAACAATCAATTCTCCGAATGCCAGATTTTCAGTCGAGTATTCGCAAAGAGCATCTGAAAATATTATTACCGAGGAAGTACACATAAATTACAGTGAATCTGCCCAGCCAAAACCGAATGAAAGAGGTAATCCTGGTGATTTCCCCAATGCTTTCGACATTATTGAAGAATCGCGTGGATTTGCCGCACAGCAATATGAAGAAAGGCTTGACCGGCGCGGACGTATGCTGGTGCAACAATCATGGGCAAGTGTCCTTTCTGAACTGCCAATTGAAAACCGAATAAATGTAAGTACCCTTGGCCGATTAATTAAGATGGAGCTAAAACGTCAGGGTATTAGTCTGGAGTGCAGGCATGCCGTAAAAACTTTTTCGAGGGGTGAAGAAAAGTTTATTTCAGGAGACAAGAACTTCAGCTCCAATCAACAGAATGAATACAGGGCACTTCTTTTCCCAAACGACGATAATCCGAAACCAAACTGGCTGTATGTGTATTTTCCGAAACGCGAAGGCTACATGCTCAAACAAACCGGAATACTGGTTATTCCAACCATCGTACTTACCATCATGCTCATCGGTATTTTTATATTCACCATCCTCATTATCCTGAAGCAAAAGAAATTGTCGATCATCAAAAACGATTTCATCAACAATATGACTCACGAGCTAAAAACACCCATTTCAACCATTTCGCTTGCCAGTCAGATGTTGCGCGACAATACGGTCAGCAATACACCAAAAACCATTGAACACATCTCCGGAATTATTTATCAGGAAAGTAAACGTCTGACCACACAAGTTGAAAAAGTGCTTCAAATGGCCGTATTTAACGAAGGAAAACTGAAATTAAAAATCAAAGAAGTAAATTTAAATACACTCATCAATTCGGTAGTTCTGAATTTCGAACTCCGGGTAAAATCGAAAAATGGTGAATTAACAACCGACCTGAAAGCCAATCCTGCCATCATTAAAGGCGACGACGTGCATATTACCAATGTTTTGTTTAACTTGCTCGACAATGCGGTGAAATACAGTAAAGATGAGCCCCGGATTATTATTTCAACCGAATTGGAAGGGGAATTCCTGATGCTTTCTGTTAAAGACCACGGAATTGGGATACAAAAAGAGCATGTTGGCCAGATTTTTGAGCGCTTTTATCGCGTTCCGACCGGAAATGTGCACGATGTAAAAGGATTCGGACTTGGGTTAAGTTATGTGAAGAAAATTATTGATGCCCACCGTGGTAAAATAAAGGTGGAAAGCTCGTTAAATAAAGGAACAAAATTCATGATATATTTTCCGATAAACATAGAAGAATATGGAAAAAAAAGTAAAATTACTATTGGCCGAGGATGATGAAAACCTTGGTTTGTTACTGAAAGAATATCTGATTGCCAAAGGGTATGAAACCGATTTATATCCTGATGGAGAAGCAGCTTACAAAGGTTTTAACAAAAATCAGCCGTATAGCCTTTGCATTCTTGATATCATGATGCCAAAAAAAGATGGAATCTCTCTGGCAAAAGATATCCGCCTGCTAAACATGGATATCCCGATTATTTTTCTGACTGCCAAAAACATGAAGGAAGATGTGCTCGAAGGTTTCAAAATTGGTGCCGATGACTACATCACCAAACCCTTTAGCATGGAAGAGCTGATCTTCCGCATTGAAGCAATTATGCGGCGGGTAAGCCAGGACACTAATTCGCACGAAGACGCGATTTACAAACTTGGTATTTACACCTTCGATTCGCGTAAACAAATTTTAACCGGTGGCGCCGAAGAAGTAAAACTTACCACCAAGGAAGCCGAGTTGCTCCGACTGCTTTGCAACAATGCCAACAAAGTGTTAGAGCGCAACTTTGCACTGAAAACCATCTGGATCGACGACAATTATTTCAATGCCCGAAGTATGGATGTTTACATTACCAAACTCCGGAAACATCTGAAAGACGATCCGAAGGTTGAAATCATTAACGTACATGGCAAAGGCTACAAACTGATCATGTAAAGCAATCCCGAAATCTGATACAGAAAATCCTGCTGAAAGGCGGGATTTTTTATTAATATCCGTCGGCTAAAGCCAGTCGGCAAAGAATACTGACAAAATTATCATTCAGACCAATCATCCCATTTTCTCACATTCTCCCTTTCTCCCCATCTCCCCATCTCGCCCACTCTCCTATTTCTTCACAGCCGAAACCGCACACCGAAACCCGGTATGATTCAGCCCCGTATCCCAACTTGTTTTCATGCGGGCGCCAATCCTGAATCCAGAACAGTACTGATCGCTGCATAAAAAAGAACCACCTCTGGTTACTTTCTTCAGTGCAAACGGTTCATCAGGATCATAGGACTTTGATGGTCCCTGCGGATTTACCACCAACCCGTTATTTTTACACTGGCTGTAATAATCGGCGGTGTACCAGTCCGATACCCATTCCCACACATTTCCAGCCATATCGTATAATCCAAGCGGATTTGGCGCATATTGTTTCACCGGGGCGGCTCTGGGATAGCCATCTAATCCGGAATTTTTGTTGGGAAAATTTCCGTCCCAGGCATTGGCCTTTGGCTTTCCTTTGGTGATGAGCTCATTTCCCCAGGGATAAATTGCATCTTTCTGACCTCCTCTGGCGGCAAATTCCCATTCAGCCTCTGTAGGCAACCGCTTTCCGGCCCAACTGCAATAGGCCATCGCATCCTCCCACGAAACATGTACAACCGGATAGTCTTCTTTCCCAACCAAATTGCTTTCCGGACCTTCAGGGTGTTTCCAATTCGCACCGGGCACCCACTGCCACCAGACCAATGGATTATCGAGAGAAACCGGACGATTGGGCGGGGTAAATACCAACGAAGCGGCCACGAGCACATCGTCGGCTGGCTTTAGAGTTCCGGGTGGAAGCTGCTTTTTCAGTTCCTCCCAATCGGGCTTTATTTCGGCTGTAGTGATGTATCCGGTAGCATCAACAAACGCCTGAAACTGGCGATTGGTAACTTCATGTTTATCGATGTAAAAATCAGAAACTTCTACCTCATGGCGGGGAAATTCATCTGGTCGCCCCCAAATGCTGTCGCCACCCATTATAAACCGGGCACCTTTTATCAGAACCATTCCTGAAAGATCGACTTTGGATGTAGATGTTGAATCGGAACCGGGGCCACTCCCTGACGAAAACCTTGAAGGAAGGTTGGTGCAGCAGGAAAGTGCTGTATCTTTTGCAGGTTTCTCATCGACCAGGCTGTTGCTCTGCTTTTGAGATTGCGGACGATTACAAGCCAGTGCAGCCAATAAAATGATGGAGAACAAAACTTTTCTTTTCATATCGTTATGAAACGAATGTTAGACTAAAGTTGTTCAGTCCTTGTCTTTTTTCTTATTCTCCTGAATATTTTTCATCATCCGAAGAAAGTATTCTTCAATATCTTCATCGGCATGTATTGGATGATTTTCGATGGCGGAAACAAAGCCATCCAATAATTCTGTATATCTTTTAAAATTCGATTTTAGCACATTTTCGTCGTTGGTTTCCCAAAATTGGCCTTCGTCTGACATGGTAAAATCAGCAAAGTATTTCTTATTCAGATAGCGAAAGAGTTGAATGAGGAACTTGTGCGTTTCAACGCCGGCATATTGTGTTTTCACCGAAAGCATGTACAAATATTCACGTTCTTCCTGATCTTCGGTTTTGCCCCAAAACTTTAGATGCGCTGCACTACTCATTCGTCCGTTCGAAAGAAAGCAAATATTGATTGTTTCACATTCGGGCGGGGTAAAGCAAATTCCGTAGATACGCTGATTGTATTCAGGTTTACCAACCGATCCAGCGGGGAATTGACGGTCGAAGACAAAATATTTCCAATTATACGCTTTGGCAATATCCTCAACTTCGTCTATCATATCCTGAAGCTTTTCAGGATGACCAATTCGTCCGCTGTAATGAAAACTCAGTCCCATCGCTATTCTCCTTTTACAAAAATTTTCGAAAAAACATCTTCAGCAGTGGTTAACCTGCAAACATATTTACCTGCATTAAGCGTGCTGATCCGTAAACGGATTTTGCCGTCCGAATGCCTGTAATCCTGCGATTTAACCAGGGAACCCTGAATGTCAAAAATTTCAATTTTCACAGGGAAATCAGTAACTACCCCTTCAATAATCAACTGGTTTTGCGCCGGATTGGGGTACAACTTAAAATCAGGAGCACCAATCATATTGTGCTGATTTGTCAGCATCAGCGAGTCAACCGTTTGATTGATCACTTTAAGCAGCGAGTTGTTGCCCGGAGCATCCTGCGAAAGTTCCCAGATCATCACTCCCGAAGTTTTTTCTATCGCCAGTTTGGTTTTCTCACGGATGGTCGCATTCCCGTTGTAATAAATGGTATCTCCCACCTGATCTTTCGACCATGCATCCGGATACAAAGACAGTATCTTGCCGTAGCCATAACTACCTGCCGATTTGTAAAAACCATATCCGTAAAATGGAAGTCCCAGACAAAGATTTTCCTTTTTCACTCCACGGGCAATCCAGTCATTGATCATTTTTTGCGCATACCAGAACGGCGAATGTTGCCCCGGACGGGTAAGATCCCAGTTCCCGGTAAAATCGTAAGCCATCAGGGTAATGTAATCGAACAGCGGAAGAGTCGAATTCTGGATTTTGTCGGCTCCCCACCCTACTGCTGCAGTTAAAAGCAGACCTTTGGGTTTAAGTGAATCAGCCAGTTGTGCAACAAAAGCCCCATAATCGGCATTGATAGCCGGACCTTCAATATCTACATCGAGCCCGTCGAGCTTGTAATTATTTAGGTAAACAACAATTTTATGAATGAAATCGGCGCGTTTTTGCGGAGTACTGATCAGATTCTGAAAGTTCTCTTTTGCTGTGCCGTTTGCAGCCGATCCGCCACCAATCGAAACCAGCACTTTAACATTATTGGCATGGGCTTTTTGCACCAGGTCAGCTAATCCTGCATTCGATGAAACCAGGTTGCCGGAAGCATCCGGATTCTGAAACGCGTAGTTAATATGCGTTACCTGCTTGAAATCAAATGTTTTATTAAAGGTGCTGACATCTTTCCAGCTTGGCATGTAGCCAATAATCCTGAATGGCTGGGTTTGTGCCTGAAGATTTTCGACTATCAAAAATGAAATCAAAAAAATCAGAATTCTGTTGCTTTTGACTATAAATCCGGTCATGGTTAGGTGAATTAGTTAGCGCATTAAAGTTATAAGTTATTGACAAAAAAACATTAAAAAAGGGTTTCTCCGTTGCCAGAAAAACCCTTTCGAATATTATTTGTGTTTTATTCGTATGTAACCGATATCATATTTAATCCAATTTCAGCACAGCAAGGAAGGCATTTTGCGGAACTTCCACATTTCCAACCTGTTTCATTCGTTTTTTTCCTTTTTTCTGTTTCTCGAGCAGCTTGCGTTTACGGGTGATGTCGCCTCCGTAACATTTTGC
Organism: Bacteroidota bacterium; assembly: GCA_023251435.1. Lineage (GTDB taxonomy): Bacteria > Bacteroidota > Bacteroidia > Bacteroidales > Prolixibacteraceae > Aquipluma. The sequence continues at coordinate 741 of JAHEYU010000082.1, read as the reverse complement.
TGTTACGTCTTTTCGAACCGCTTTAACCGTTTCACGCGAAATAATTTTTGCTCCAATGGCTGCCTGAATGGCAATGTCGAACTGTTGACGGGGAATCAGCTCTTTCAGTTTTTCACACATCCGCTTTCCGAAACTATAAGCGTTATTAAAGTGAATCAAGGTTGAAAGCGCATCAACCATTTCGCCATTCAGCAGAATATCCAGACGAACCAGTTTAGCAGGACGGAAATCCAACATGTGGTAATCGAACGAAGCGTATCCTTTTGAAATACTCTTCAGTTTATCGTAAAAGTCGAACACAATTTCGCCCAGCGGAAGGTCGAACACCATTTCCACGCGGTCGGTGGTCAGGTAATCCTGTTTCAGCAGTATTCCGCGTTTATCGAGACACAAGGTCATGATGGGCCCGATAAAATCGGAGGCGGTGATAATATTCGCGCGGATAAACGGCTCGTCGATATCGTCGATGGTTGTGGTGGCAGGCAATCCCGACGGATTGTAAACGTTGATGGTTTCGCCTTTCGTGGTATGCACATGGTACAACACATTGGGAACGGTGGTAATCACGTTCATATCGTATTCGCGGTCGAGCCGTTCCTGAACAATTTCCATGTGCAGCAGGCCGAGGAAGCCGCAACGAAAACCAAAACCAAGCGCTGCCGACGATTCGGGTTCGTAGGTGAGCGATGCATCGTTTAGCTGTAATTTTTCCATAGCCGAACGAAGGTCTTCGTAATCTTC
>JAHEYU010000134.1 GCA_023251435.1 Bacteroidota bacterium | reverse complement strand
GTGGTTACGTTTCAGTAAATACAGGTGGAGTTCCTGATGCCAATGCTATCGCAATTCCAAAACCTGATGCCGACGAAGCAATGGATTCAGCTTCCTGTATTGGTTGCGGTGCCTGCGTTGCAGCTTGTAAAAACGGCTCAGCTATGTTGTTCGTTTCAGCAAAAGTTAGCCAGTTGGCTTTGTTGCCACAAGGACGTGTTGAAGGTGCCCGCCGTGCCAAAGCGATGGTTGCCAAAATGGACGAACTGGGTTTTGGTAACTGTACCAACACCGGCGCCTGCGAAGTAGAATGCCCTAAAAACATTTCATTATCGAACATCGCCCGCCTTAACCGCGAGTTCTTATGCGCTAAATTGCAGGATTAGTCTAATCGCTCACATTATTATAGAAGCCCCGGAGATTCAGTTCTTCGGGGCTTCTTTTATGCTTTTTCTGAAGAACAATTGGTATTCATCCTATTTTTCAGAGATGGAATCCCACCACCCCACTAGTCATAATCGCAACAATCCTGTGCGGAATGAACTTGTTAACCAGCCAAAAGACTATCTTTATAGCTTGGCGTGGGATTACGCCGGAGAAATGGGATCAGTTGAAATCCACACCAACGGCTTTGAATATCTTTTGTGTAAATCTGGAAGAGAAAAGTTGTAGGAAATGCGACAAAACGCAACCATTACATTCGAAAATACATCTATTGGGTAATTTAAAAAACATAAAAATGAAAGTAAGCAATTTTATTTTGGGGTTAGTTCTGTTGGCTGCAATTATAAGTTGTGACAAAGAAAATGAAGATATTGCTCTCAAATTAAAGAATGGTTCATATATGGGGTCATTCACATACGACAACAATCATTTGTGGGAATCATTTATAATTCGAAAAGACAGCTTTGTTGAATTAGCCTCAGGCGGGGTGATGTTTCAAAAATTTCCTAAATATTGCCTGACAGAGGGGACTTATAAGATTATTGATGATTCAATTTATTTTATAAACATCAAGGCAGCCCAGCCACCAAACGGTAATATTGCTGATTATGAAAAGGAATACTTATTATTGGGTAGCTATTACATTGAAGAGCATTCTGACTCCTCAATTGTATTTTCGAGGGTTGCGAAAAATGGTAGCCAAAAATATGATTTAAAACTGTATTATGAAACAAAATGATAGTGACACAAAAGTATCTCCTTCCTTAACTCTTCGGGATATGCCTAAAAGCTCACTCCGCTGGTGCCAATTTGCAATTGGCACTTTTTAAAGTTCTGGATTTATAATCCAGCCAAAATATCGCAACACCAGCCGCTTCGGACAACATGATGGCATTTCCGGGAGTGCCGGGGTGGCAAACTTCAACCCAATTGCCGATTATTACAAACGAAAAGTGTTAAGGAAATCCGATGAAAACATCTGCATGCATTATTGTTCTTATGCTTCTTTCACAAATAGTTATGTGTCAAAATAAAGGCATTGAAATAGAACAATTGTTTATTACAAATAAAATGAATGGTAAATCAGTTAGGCTTTTTTCAAATGAGGAAACCTTAAAAGATTTCGGAGAATTGATCACTGTAAAAACTCTTGATCAAAACATTCATTCAGACGATTATGCCAAAGAATACATTTTTGCCGATGTAGTATTCTATATATCCACACAGGGTAAAATCTCATCCTTTGAGACAGCATCAGAAAATATAATGATTGAAAAGAAAGGTCATTTTTCTATTTCTCCCGGTAATTCGTTATTTGAATTGACGGAGTTCTTCCCGAAGGAGACGAATAATGCTAAATTAATCTTGTACGGTAAAAGTAAAGAGGAATATTTATGCGTAAAATTTGATCTTTCAGAATTCAGCAAAAATCTTAATAAATATGTGGCTATCGATTATTCGCTCAATTTGTTATATGATGTAAAAACCAAAGTTTTAGTGAAAGCCTATATATGGATAAAGCCGTAATTAATATGCTACTGAACTAAGTTATTCGCACAAGAACATGGCGGTTAAAAACCGCCACACCCAAAAAAAGCCCCGGAGATTTGATTCTTCGGGGCTTTTTTCGTTACTTGAACAATGAACCGCTATTGCGGCACTAAGCAAAATAAACCATAACAGTAATCCTACAAATATCTGCAGGTATGAAAACACCTTTTGAAAAACACGAACTCGACCGGATGATAAATGACCCTGTCAATTATAAATGGAATATATTCTATTTTAATCCCCGGGATTCAAGAACGATTGTTCCTAAAAGGAAAAAAAATCTGGCCTGGACATTGAATTTTGCTAGTCCATATACCTGGATCATCCTGCTAGGTGTTATTATTTTTGTTTATGCCTACAATGTTCTAAGCTGAATTCTCACACAATATATCAACATTCAAAATGAAGCTCTTGCGGTTAATAACCGCCGAACCAAAAAAAACTCAGGAGATTAAGTTCTTCAGGGCTTTTTTATGCTTTTCAGAGAAATTGGTGATGCCTAAAATAAGTGAAGCTCTATCCTTTTGGTCTTGAAATCGTTGAACGAAATCCTTCAAAACTGATCTTTTTAGATGTCTGACAACCAAAAACATACGTTTTAAGGAGTAAAAACAGGTAGTTTATTAGCAATGGCCTGTTGATATCTATTCGAAATAAATCGGTAAGTAGTTAATTAAAAACCAATTAACATGTCTTGTAAACAATTAGCTGTTAATTAGTTCTTTTGCGAAGATCAGAATTTGCTACAGCGAATTTGTATATTCGCAATAGTCTATCTAAAATCCGTTTTATGCCTTACAGGAGATTACCGAATACAGATGTAGCAAGGCTTCGCGCCATTGAAGCAGGACTGGAACTTGGTAAAAGAACATCGATGACCAAACTGGCTTTCAGTCAGCAAACCCTGGAGAAAATGCAGGTGTTTTATCCGCATTTTCTGGGCGCTATCCGCCAGTTAAATATCTCCAAGCAAAACCAGTTCGATCGCTCCAAAGAGTACGGCGAAATTTTCAGGAAGTCGAAACTCTATTTATCCCATTTTCTTCAGGTTGTAAACTTTGCTATTTTGCGCGGCGAGATGAAACCCGAAGTGATAGAATTTTATGGTTTAAAAGCAAATTCGAAGGCAACTCCTCCGTTAAACCTCGAAGCCAACGTATTAGACTGGGGCGAACGGATTATCGACGGAGAGCAAAAACGGGTAATGAAAGGTGGCAGCCCGATTTACAGTCCATCGATCGCACTCGTGAAAGTTCATTACGAAGAATTTAAGGAAGCGTACCGTCACCAGAAAATGCTTCAGAATATTACCAACCGAGCTTCAATAAGAGTGGCCGAATTGCGCGAGCAAGCCGATCAGCTGATTCAGGAAATGTGGAATGAAGTGGAAAACTCACTGATTCACCTTTCGGACGACGAGAAACGGGAAAAAGCTTCGGAATACGGTATTGTGTATGTTTACCGCGCATCGGAACAGAAAAAATCGGAAATTGAAAATCTACAACAGAGTATTGTTTTTTCTTAAATAAAATCAATCAATTCGTGGTGCCTGTGAGTCAATCCTGATTCACGGGCATTTTTGTTTTGGCTTGCTCGTTTCTGTAAATCAGGAATAACAAAAAACCAACCGAGCCGATACTGAAAAGCAGTAACGGAATTTGCTCCGAGCCGGTTCCCCATTTTTCAATATCTCCTGAAATCACTTTTTTATTGATCAGGAAATAGCCAATAACACCCATTGTATTGTTTACAAAATGTGCCAGAATCGGGACCCACATCGTGCCGGTCCAAACAAGCAAATAGCCAAACATTGCACCCAGCGCCATTCGCGGTAAGAATCCGTAAAACTGCAAATGCATGGCGCTAAACAGAAAGGCTGTAATCCATATTCCCCAATGGTAATTCTTTGTCCAGCCCGTAAAAATACGCTGAATAACCCCGCGAAACATCAACTCTTCGCCCAGGGCCGGAAGAATGGCTATCATGAAAATATTGAACATCAATCCTGAAATATGCTCCACTTTCATAAACTTTTCAACCATCAATTCAGCCGACTCTTCCATTGTCTTCATCCAGCTTTCTATTCCTGAAAAAGATTCGGGAAGTTCCATCTGACTATTAATCTCGCCAATGAAATTTATGAGTGGAATAAGCAACAAAACCACCAATGTGGCATACAAATAGGTAGGAAAGGAAGTTGTTTTGTCGAGCATCAAATATTCACCAATGTTTCCGTGATACAGCCAGGCAATTACAAAAGGCGGAACTACAAACAGTCCGATTGATTGTACAACCTGAAAATATTTTAGAAAACTGAGTCCTTCAGCAGAATTCATTCCCGATTCCGTCAAACTGCCGGTCAGACTTTCAAGTCCATAGAAAGGAATCGCCACCAACATAGCAACAATCATGAAAACCAGCAACGAAGCAACCATTACAAATAACGAAAACATCAGTTGCGAAAAGGGTTTCATACCCCGGAATGCAGTGAATGCCATACTGTATTTTTTTTTGTTCAGGAGCAAAGATACGTTTATGAAGCACAAAATAAAAACACAGATGAAGGAATGCAATTACCAACAAAAATGTTCATTATTCCGTCTTTGTCAATCAGGAAAAACACATTTGGCAAATCAACAATTTCTGTATCTTTAAAAACTGTAATCTGTAATTAATACAATAATACCAAATGCAAATCTAAAATCAGTCCAAACCCATTCTGGTATAATGCCGATGAATAGAAATGTTAAGACCAATCGAGTGTGCGAAGATTGGACTGTTATATTTCTTCAATCGGTATAAGACTCGAAAGCTAACTACTTTTGTTTTTTTTACACTTAAACTTAAACCAAACCAATTATGATGAACAAAAATCTCTATTTAATCCTCCTGATTTTCGCTCTTTTTTATTCTTCAGGAACCAATGCACAATCGCTGCAAATCAACGAAAATGAATACTTCGAAAAGCCAGGACTGAATGTAATGGTGTTTTTCGATATTTATCCTGAAGGGCATCAGGGAGCTGTCGGAATCATACAGAACGGAACGCGTGTCGCCACCAACGGCGATTTACGGCTCGAACCAACTCCCGGACAATGGCAGCCCATCCCAAAAGTAGGCAAACGCTCGGTTGACCGCACCAAAAACGAAATCAGTGTAAAATGTACTTATCCCGATTCGAGCATTAACCGCAAAGGGTTTAATCCGGTTGAATATCCCGATTTGTATTTCACCTACACCGTTCGGGTGGTTGGCGAAGGAAATAAAATCCGCATTTTGGTCGATTTGGACAAGCCACTTCCGGCAGGCTGGGATGAAAAAGTAGGATTTAATTTCGAGCTTTTCCCCGCAATCCTTTTTGGAAAAAGCTGGTACCTCGATCAGCAATCGGGCATCTTCCCCACTCAGCCCAACGGCCCCATGCAAAAAGATGTGGATGGCAAGTGGCAGGCTTTCCCGATGGCAACAGGCAAAAAACTAACCGTTGCTCCCGAAACTGCGGCACAAACCATGGTCATAGAAAGTAAAGGCCAGCCACTGCAATTGCTCGACGGACGTTTTTACCACAACAACGGCTGGTTCGTGGTGCGCTCGCTGGTTACTCCAGGCAAAACCAAAGGCGCCATTGAATGGGTGATCGATTCCAATGTCCTACCCGATTTTCTTTCAAAACCAGTTGTACACGTAAGCCAGGTTGGTTATCACCCAAATCAGCAAAAAATAGCTGTAATTGAAGTTGACAAAAACGATCCTAAAATTGGAAAAGCAAGTCTTTACCGTATTTCTGAAGATGGCGGGCTGAAGGAAATCCGCACCGCAGAGCCAAAGAAATGGGGAAAATTCCTTCGGTTCAACTATTTTCAGTTCGATTTTTCGGACATCAAAACTCCCGGAATTTACCAAGTTAAATATGCCGGAAATACCACCGAACCATTCAATATAAGCAATTCCATTTACGACCGAAATGTGTGGCAGCCAACGGTCGAATATTTTCTTCCGGTACAAATGTGCCACATGAGGGTAAACGAAGGCTACCGCGTTTGGCACGGCCTCTGCCATACCGACGATGCGCTGATGGCTCCGGTGGATACCAACCACTTCGATGGTTATATTCAAGGTCCTTCTACGCTCACCAAATTTAAACCATTGGATCAGGTACACGGACTGGACTGCGGTGGCTGGCACGATGCAGGCGATTACGAT
>JAHEYU010000020.1:39403-77168 GCA_023251435.1 Bacteroidota bacterium | reverse complement strand
GGTTTTCATGGCTTTGGGTGCCTGGCGGATGTCGAAGAAAAACGTACTGACACGTAAACCTTCAGCCGTTGAAACACTGGGTTCTGCAACGGTTTTGTGCACCGATAAAACGGGAACGCTGACTCAGAATAAAATGACGGTTACCCGCCTTTACAATGGGGAAAACTTTCATACTGTCAGTAAATCAAACGGTTTTCCCGATGAGTTTCACGAAATAATCGAATACGGAATTCTATCGAGCCAGACCAATCCGTTTGATCCGATGGAACGCGCCATTACCAACATGGGCGAGGCTTATCTGCAAAATACAGAGCACATTCACACCGATTGGCAAATGGTGAAAGAATATCCGCTATCGAAAGATTTGCTGGCCATGTCGCGGGTTTTTTCGAAACACGATGAACACCGGCAAACCATTGCCACCAAAGGAGCTCCGGAAGCGATTTTCGAATTGTGCCATCTTTCGGCGGATGAAATAGCGAAATATTCGGCAGCAGTGGCTGAAATGGCTTCAGCCGGATTGCGGGTTCTGGGCGTGGCCAAATCGTTGATTGATAACAAAAACCTGCCGGAAATTCAACATGATTTCGATTTTGAATTCATTGGTTTGATCGCTCTTTCGGATCCGATTCGTGAAAATGTGCCTGCAGCGGTGAAAGAATGTTACCAGGCCGGAATTCGTGTGATCATGATTACGGGCGATTATCCGGTGACTGCCATGAACATTGCCCGCGAAATAGGATTGAAAAACCATACTGTTTCAATCAGCGGACCCGAAATTCAGGAAATGACAGAAGAAGAGTTGGCCGGGCGGATAAAAGATGTAAATGTTTTTGCCCGTGTGGTTCCTGAACAGAAACTGAAGATTGTAAACGCGCTGAAACGAAACCGCGAAATTGTGGCCATGACCGGCGATGGTGTAAACGATGCACCTGCCCTGAAAGCTGCCAACATTGGTATTGCGATGGGCGAAAAGGGTACCGATGTGGCCCGCGAAGCCTCGTCTCTGGTGCTGATGGACGATAATTTTGCTTCGATTGTGGGTGCCGTAAAAATGGGCCGCCGCATTTTCGACAACCTGCAAAAAGCGCTGGGTTACATTTTTGCCATCCACGTTCCAATTGCCGGATTGTCGCTCATTCCGGTGTTTGTGGCCGACTGGCCTTTGTTGCTCTGGCCGGTGCACATTGTGTTTCTGGAGTTGATTATCGACCCGGCCTGCTCCATCATTTTTGAAGCAGAGAAGGAAGAAACAAACGTGATGAATCGTCCGCCGAAAGACATTAATGAACCGTTTTTCGGCGCTAAAAAGATTTGGCTAAGTTGCTCGCAGGGAATCGGAATTCTGGCCATTGTTTTTGCTGTTTATTTCATTGGCCTGAAAATGGGTTACTCCGAACAGGAAGACCGCGCGCTGGCATTTACCACGCTGATTGCCGCCAACATTGCGGTGATTCTCTCGAACCGTTCGTGGACGCGCAACATTTTCCAGATACTTGGCACCTCCAATAAAACCGTTAAATGGGTAGTTGGTGGCGCCGCTTTTTTCCTGATCCTGATCCTGAATGTGCCATTTTTATTGGAGCTTTTTCAGTTCGAAAAAATAAGTTTAGTCGAATCGCTGATATGCATCGCTGCCGGTTTTTCGAGCATCATTTGGTTCGAGTTGTACAAAGTTTGGAGAAGCAGGGAAAGCAGGAGTTTGAGTAGGAAAATTTTGATTGTATAAAGTATCTAAGCTAAAATAACTCATAAAAAATCCCTTTAACCTTTTCCGGTAATGGGATTTTTTATAGAAGGGATTTCGGCTATTCAGCTAAATGTTAGCGGTTCGTTGTTTTATTTCGCTGCTTTTATCCATTCATTTACTATTGTTGTCAATTCAGTTTTCCCATTTTCGATGTCTTGCAAACTTTTGAAAGTTATGATGGCTCTGTCGTTCTCTTTCCAAACTAACATTTTACTTTTATTTGATATTAGTTTGTCTTGGGGTTGTGTTTGCTTTTTTGCTCCTCTATGAAAGATTAGTTGAATTTGTTTAGTTGGTGGTTGAATCCTCATTGTAATTCGGTCTTCATTGTCAAAGCAATAGTTTGGTCCATTCCATTTTATATTTTCAGTCAAATTTTTGTCCGCTAATAAAATGCAATTTCTTAGTTGCTCGATTTCCTTGATAAATGGATGGTTTAGTTTGTTTAAAAAGTCTGTGACTTCAAAATTTAAGTTAATAGTTTCTTTCGTCATTCCGTTTTTCCTTTGAATGTCGCATAAATAGCCATGGCGTGTCCGTGTCCTAATTCAAAATCTTCTTTCAGCCAATTGGTAATTTCAGTTGATTTTACTTTTGGATTAAGTTTTCCGTCAACTATAAAATTCTTTTCTTCGGCTAATTTTTTAAAGTCAGCAGGTGTCTTTCCCGTCTTGGATTTAATGTTATCAATGTATGCTTGAAACGACATAATGTTTAATTTTTGTTAGAATTTAATTTGTGATAGTAAATGTATGAAACTGCTAGAATTCCAAATACTACTAATGGAAAAAATGTTTGTCCATTTATTCCGTCAACTGCTCCGTGACTAATTGTTGCAAAAATAAAGTCAAAAGCAAAACCTGCATAAGCCCATTCTTTTATTCGTTTAGGAACTTGTGGAATAACTAATGCTAAAACTCCTAAAATCTTAAAGACAACCAAAGCGTTTCCAAAATATTCTGGATAACCCAAATGTCTTATTCCTTCTTTTGCTAATTCCGTTTATGAAGTCAATGCTGGCATTACTCCTTCAAACAATGCGATTATTGTTGTCGCTGTCCAGTAAATTATTTTGTCTTTTTTCATTTTTTTTATATTCTTAATCTTCTGTCATGAGTTTCGGTACAATGACCGCTAACGTAGGAAGCTACACTCAGGGCGGATTTTCCCGATGTAATCGGGATCAAGCCGAAAAGAAGCCCGGGCGGAAAGATACACACCGACAACCACCGCTGCTGTGCTTGACAGGTAGCTGAAGTTGATATAGCCCGTTTTTATTGATTTTCTTTTATTAAATTATTTATTTTCAAACGTATAGGTTCAAGCTCTGTGATGTGATTTCCACAATTTTTCTGAATACTTTGTCTGACAGTTTCGAATCTTTTATTTAAAGTTTTAATCTCATCTTCACCGCCATAATAATCGAATGCCATTAGATTTATCCATCTCTCAAAATTGTCTGAATACAAGTTGTTGTTTTTAATATCAAGAAACTCACATGGATACTTTTCAAAATACAATCTACAGTCTTGACTAATGTACTCAGATAAAGCTCCGTCAGTGATTCTTAGAACACAATTGAAAACATATAAATAAAAGGCTTTCGTTTCTGGATTTGTCGTTAAAACACTGTCAAGAAAGGCAAATGTCAAATCGTCGTCTGATGCTACAAATTTGCCTTCATAAAATAGTTTTGAATATTTGTCAATTTTAGAATGTTTTAAGTAAAAGTCTATTGGCTTTTTGTTTAATGAATCTACAAACCATTCATTTGTCTGATGTGGAAATTTTTCCGGGTTATTCATCTCCGGAATTTGGCAATAACCTGTCAATGAAAAAAGAGTAAAAAACCAAATTAAGAAAATTTTCATAGTTGCTGTTTTTTAATGGGCTATAACGCAGGATGCTACACTCCGATACCCATTGTCCCTAAGTAATCGGGATCAAGGCGAAAAGCAGCCCGAGCGGAAAGATAAACACCGAAAACCACCGCTGCCGGATTTGGAGGGTAGCTGAAGTTAGCGGTTCGGCTTTCTGTTTTCTTCGTTGTCAATCGTATTAATTTTGGTTTATAACTTCAATTACATTTCCTTCAAAGACAACACGAGCAGAAACTGTAATTTTCACTTTACCACCAAATGCGTACTTTCCCCTAAACTCTGTAATGACAAATATTGAATTACCGTCATCTCTAAATCTTGTTTCTACGTGTTCATAACTCTCAGGGTCATTCATGCTTTTCTTTATAATACTTGTTAGTCCAGGATATGAGCCGTCCCAAGAGCTAAATTGTTTTTCAACTTTTTCTTTTCTGTTTTTCTGTTCGTTTACAAGTTTATCAGCTTCTCTTTATATGTTGACCTAACGGTCTTGTTGGGCTTTTACAAGGTTAATGCTGTCCTTAACGTGTTGAGGTAACTTTTCAAAAGCTTCTTGTTCTTGTTTCTTGGTTTCATTTTCTTTGTAAACTTGGTTGTTAGCGATATATATGATACCAATGAAAATTGTCCCGATAACGGTCAAATATTTAATAGGTCTTGTTAATGGGCTTCCAATCTTCTCTTCTATCATTTTTAATGTCGGTGGAAGTAAAATAAGTCCACCAATAATGAAAATAAGTCCACCAATAAAGGAAGTCGAGAACATTAATACAAGACCAGAAACGGCAAAGCCAATTCCGTAAAGCCATTTTAAGAGTAGTTTGATTGTCGTCATACGCTTTTGTTTTTTATTGTTGTTTAAGTGTTACTTGTCCGTCTGCGGTTTTTTCTAAGCTGACCGCTAACTAGTGAATTGCGGAAAAGGTTACAGTACTTTTTTGTATTCCGAGTTTTTTTAACCCCACTATTGCTGATCATTTTTAAGGTTTTAAAAGTAGATAGTTATGTTCATAGATCAAAACGAATGATTGTTTTTTTATTCAGGAATTGTGGCGGGTTTTTGCGCCAAATGAGTTTTAACTTTTCGGGGTTTAGCAAGTCGCATTCTCCTAAAAGCCTCGCCCACGCCCGCCCTGTTAAAGAGTTTGCCGTCATGTTGCCTGGAAAGCCGTCATGTTAAAGATTTTACCGTCATGTTGATAGAAATCGCCGTCATGTTAAAAATATCACCACCATGTTGGTTCTGTAGCCGTCATGTTGTATCAGAATCAATTTCACATCAGTACAAATTTATAATTGCATTTTGTATTAATTGCCCCATCCCTTCCCCAAAAAAGGGAAGGGAGTTTGGGTAACGAAAACTCTGGAAATTATTTCTATTATGGACTGTGTTCTGAACTTGCAGGATGAAAAGTCCCCCGTTTGGGTGATTTTAGGGGGCGACCCGAAGAGGGTTTGCGATCTATAAATGTTCTCGTGCGCCGGTTAATCAGGCTTCACCATTGGCACAAAGCGAACCGGTAGTATGTTTTCCTGCCTGATTCCTTTTTTGGTTTTGGTAACGACGATTAATTGCTGATAGTTTTTCCCAACTGGAACCACCATAATGCCATCGGGCTTTAATTGTTCAACCAGTTTTTCTGGGATTTCGGGCGGCGCGGCGGTAATTATAATCCGGTCGAATGGCGCATGTTCGGGCCAACCCTTGTAGCCATCGTCGCACTTTGCAATTACATTTTTGTAGCCAAGTTGCTTTAAAAGTGCACCCGAGCTGTCGGCCAGTTTCTTTACCAGTTCAATGGTGTAGCAGGTATCGGCCAGCTGCGCCAGTATAGCAGCCTGATAACCCGATCCTGTTCCAATTTCAAGTACTTTTTCGTCGCCATTCAGTTTCAGTAATTCGGTCATAATGGCTACAATAAAAGGCTGCGAAATAGTTTGCCCTTCACCGATTGGCAGCGGCCCGTCGTTGTATGCCTCACTGCGCAGGTTTTCAGGAACAAACAGGTGGCGCGGCGTGTTTCCCATCGCGCGAAGTACGTTTTTGTCGGCAATTCCTCTTGCAGTCAGTTGTTGGTTAACCATATTTCCGGCCTCTTTTTTCCATTCAACCGTTTCGTCGGTTTGTTCTTTTTGCATGACAATCGACTTGTTTTTATTCTTAGTATCCGAATCTTGCCGGGCAAATGAGCACGAAATACAAATTAGAAACAGCATGAACAGCATTCTGAATGTGTTGAACGAAGAAACCGATATTTGGGTTAATCGTTTCATTTAAAATCTCCTGCATATTCTATTACGCACATTGTTTCATAATCTGGATGACGTCCGTTTGCCACGCCTGCAAACTGGAAACAGTGATTCAGAATATTTTCGCGGTGCCCGCGGTTGGGAACTCCATCATCAATCAGCAGGAAAATCACAATTTGCCGGGCTTCGAAACTTCCGTAGGTGATATCTTCGGCCGAACAAATATCCCATTCGCCATATTTCTCGATGCGCTGTTGCGGAGTGGTACCTTTTCGCGAAATATGCCCGGTGCCGCCATTTTTTTGCTGATCTTCCATCAGTTCAGCCGCGGCTTTCGATAATCCTTCAACCGGTTTCAGAATGGAGCGGGGTGGGGTTGCCTTCAGCACTTTAATGCATTCTTCGAGCGGCCCGATACCTTCTTGAGACCTTACTGGCATTTGTCCCGGATAAGTGAAAAGCTTGCCGTTAAATGCGGTGCGCAATTCTTCCAGATATTCCTCGGCGAAGCGTTTGGGGTTGCTTCTCACTTTGTTCAGCTCATGAATTACATCCCGTTCAAGTTTATCGAGATAAACTGCATCTTTGGCGGTGTTGAGTTCTGATGCCCAGTTGTTTTCTCCGGAATTATTTTCAGGAGACACAAGCCATAACATGCTTGAAAAGAATAGAATGATTAAATTCTGCATCGGATTGATTCGCGTTTATTTGATACTATTGTTTGTACTTTTCTGCCCGGAAAAAGGTTTTGCATTTTTCACCACAGTTGATTGATGGGGCTAAAAATAAACGCAATAAATTTCTTCTCTATTGTGAGGCTGTTTAAATTTCAAAAAATGGTTCAGTTAGGAACCAAAGGTCGGTAGAAAAGATATAGAAATGCCAGTCTTTTGTCCCGTATGGGCAATGTCATTAAGTTAAGGTTTAAATATCCTGAAAGGATATAATTTGAATAACCGTCCCGATGTATGGACGGAAAGAAAATGGATAAAAATGTTGCCCTGCAAGGGTTGAACCCTTACAGGGCTCTTGAATTACCGACACTTCCATCCTCCGGTTTACACCGGAGGTTATTCAAATTCAAGCCCTTCGGGCTTAACTTAACAGCATTGCCCTTACGGGACAATCCTTGTGATGGACTTACCATCCTGTCTGAACAGCCACATTCAGCGTATGGCCCTTTAAACAATCGGCATAAATTTTCATGTATTCGTCGGCTTTTTCTTTTCCGTATTTTGAAGTCAGGACAGGAGCCATTTGATAATCTGCATTGTCGATTGCCGGATCCATTAAATAGAAATAGGAATACGTTCCATCTTCGTTGGGGGCAGTTTGTTTTAAAAACCGAACGGTTTTCTTTAATTCGGGAGCAAATTCTTCGGCGGCCGGCTTTAAATATTTTAGGTAAAAGTCTTCGAATTGAGTTATTTTGTCGGCTTTTACGAAGTTGTTTACAATCCAGATGGTTCCATTTTCTGTTGCGCGTGCCACCGGAGCCGGATTGTTGGTATTCCAAATGTCGCGGGCAATTTTCCACTGTCCGTTAACTTTTTCCCAGGTAACAATGTATTTTCCCTGGTCGGCAATTTGGTCACCATCAACAAATAGTTTGTACCTGCCTTCTTCGATGACAATGTTTCCGTTTTTTTCGGCGATTACGGTTTCTAACTGAGCTTTTTTAATCCCCATTCCCTTAACAGCGTTCCAAAATCCCTCAATTGCTTCAGGTCCTTCAACCACATCGCTGTTCGAAGGGTACAGTTTTGCATTGGCGGTGTAGTTGGTGGCCAGGGTTTTGATATCACCGCTGTTAAAGGCTTCCATAAAGCCATTATTCAGCTCTTTAATTTCGCCGGAAACATCGGTTGGTGCTTGTGTACACCGGTTGAAATTCAAAAACAAAATGGAAATAATCACCAGACTGCTGATAAGATTTTTTGTGTTTTTCATGTTGGTTTTTTTTAAGATTAGGAAATAATATGAGAAAGATGATGTCTGAAAAAAAAACATGATTAGAATGCCGTGGCGGAAATTTCTTATTAGCTTTTGAAGATAGAGTGATTGATTTTCAGTCGCCCTGGATTCTGATAATTAAATTTACGACAATAAAATGAAAACTCAGTTTTGTAAAGTTGGTATTCAACAACATATCAGGAATATTTTTTTAAAGTTATTACGGTTCTATGAAGTATTGTGTGGGTAAAGTATTCTTTTGTCTATTTTAAATTGAATAAATGGCCAAATTCTTACTAAACTATAAAAGCTATCAGCCGTCGAATCGTTAGCAATCAATGGCAGCAGAGCTGCAAGATCTGCCTCTCCGGCAGCTACCGTGTGTACACAAATTTTTAATTTTTTGCTTTATGACAATTTATAGAATGATCAAATTTGAATACCTTATTTTTTCAGAAAAACCTTAGTAGCATCATAACCACCATCCAGTTTGAACCTTATTTTGGGTTATAATATGACATATTAATAAGGTTTGTGTTTTGTGTTTGCATACCTTGTACTAAGGTTCCCCAATAGAAATAAGGTTTTATCTCTCAACATGGTGTCGAAAAAGATGTGGGTACAAGGTAGCTCACCGGCAGGCAGGTATTTGTAATAAAAAGGTAGAAAGCAGCGCACCGCAATTTTACAAATAAATTGGTGTCTATATTTCGGTACTCCGCACCTCTGGTTTGTGATGCATCATGTATTCCACTTCACGACATCCAGAAGTATAATAATTATCATTAGTGACCAAATAATAATATCGCAACATTGGACAAGGCGCTGATTTTGTTGAGAATATAGAAATTTCGCCACCTACGGGGCTCCATTTTCAATGGAATGCCTTTTTCTATAAATATTTCATTCCTACGGAACGGGCTTCGATGCCAGCGGCATCAAATATTTATAGCGCAATTGTTTGAAGCAAGTAAAAGCGTGCCGTAGGTACGCTATATTTTTGGCTTTGCGTTTTGTCGTTCAGCAATGAATAATAATGTTCACCAATATTTTTTTGAAGTTATTTCAAAATTTGCCAAGTAGATTGGTGCTGAATAACATGCAACCTGCCACAAAAGCATAATCTGTACGACAACCTACCAATCTGGAAAATAATATATTTGTAGAGGCAATAAATTTTACTTTGACACATTAACATTGTGATGATTTTTCAACTTTTTTTACCCCGCCCCTGAAGGGAGAAAGCTGAAAAATCGACTTGTTCCCTTTAGGGATTATGGGTAAACAAGTTGATTTTTCTATTTGTCAAAGTAGAATTAACCTGACTAATTACTAAAACTTTACTTCAATGGCATTTATCGGACTCGATTTAGGTGCTACAAAAGTCAATTCTGCCTTGTTTTCCGACGAGGGTGAGATTCTGACTTCCAATCACACATTGATTAGGGATAAAAAGGGAGTCGAAGTGGGACTGGTTATTAACGATCACATCAATTTACTTTTCAATGAGGCCGAAAGGCAGAAAAACCCGGTCGATGCTTTGGGCGTTTCGGTGCCGGGCATTTATTATTCACAATCGGGAAAAGTATGGGCTCCTAACATTGCCGGGTGGGACGATTATCCATTGCTTGAAGAACTGGAGACTTTGCTCCGTAACCGGCAAATAAAAATAAGGATCGATAGCGACCGGGCCTGTTATATTTTGGGCGAAGTTTGGAAAGGAAACGCCAAAGGATGCCGCAATGCAATTTTTATGGCTGTTGGTACCGGCATTGGAGCAGGAATACTGATCGACGGACAGATTCTGCGGGGTGCGAACGATATTGCAGGATGCGTCGGCTGGCTTGCTTTGGATCGCCCTTATCATGAAAAATACATTCCGTGCGGATGCTTCGAATATTACGCGTCGGGCAACGGATTGGTGCGTTTTGCCAGAGAATTGCTTTCCCAAAGCAGCGATTATAAAGGAATTTTCAGAAATGAAATGGAGCTAAGCGCCAATAATTTAATCGCGCATTACGAAACTGGCGATGCAATTGCGGTAGCCGTTATTAATCGCGCCATTGAATACTGGGGAATGGCTGTTGCCAATCTGGTCAGTCTTTTTAATCCCGAAAAGATTATTTTAGGTGGCGGTGTTTTTGGCGAGGCAGGTCGCTTTTTAAATCAGATTCATCAGGAAGCACAAAAATGGGCACAGCCTATTGGGTTTACACAAGTCACCATCGAAGTGTCGGCCATTGGCAACAAGGCGGGCATGTACGGTGCCGGCTATTTGGCAATCAGGTAAATTAACGAGATAATTACAGATATGCACAACAAAAACCTTCTCTTTCTGGCCGCTTGCGTAGCCATGTTGTTGTTCGGGATCGCCTGCGTGGCAATCGGAACCATCAACGAATATCTTACCAGTTCGTTTTTGGTTGATAAAATATTTATCGGACTTTTGGCCTCGCTGTTTGCCGCCGGAGCGCTGATTGGGTCGGTCTCGTTTGGCCCCATTGTCGATCGTTTTGGCTACAAAATTATCATGATAGTGAGCCTGTTGTTTTTGTTTACCGCCTTCGAAGTTATTGGCCGGACCGACCAACTGACCGTTATTCAGGCAATGATTTTTCTTTTGGGCTTGGGTGGGGGAATTATCAACGGAGCCGCCAGTGCATTGGTAGCCGACCTGTTTACCGAAAAGAAAGGAGCCTACCTCAGCTTTCTTGGAGTTTTCTGGGGAATTGGCGCTTTAAGCCTTCCTCTGGTAACTTCAGTGTTGCTGAAAATAGACATGAGTTATTCGTCCATTTTATCTGTCATCGGATTGCTGGCAATCATTCCAATGGCTCTATTTTTACTCCTGAAATGCCCGGAGCCAAAGAATTCAGGCGGAATCCCGTACAAAAAATACCTTTTTATGCTGAAAAATCCGACCATTCTGCTGATCGGATTCTTCCTGTTCTTTCAAAGCGGTTTCGAAACGCTGACAACCACGTGGACTCCCCAATATTTTCTGGAAGTGTATTCGGCCAACACTCAAAGCGCGCTGATCTCGCTTACAGTTATGAGCATCAGCCTGACTGTTTCACGATTGTTGCTGGGCATTGCGCTGAAAAAGATTGAAGCCTACAAAGTGCTGCTGTCGGGTTTGCTGATTACATTTTCAGGCTTGATTCTGATGAAATTCGGAACATCATACTCCATAGGAATGGTGGGCATTGGCATGGTTGGATTTGGAGCCGCAGCCGCTTTTCCGGTGATGCTGGGTTACGTGGGAACCATGTTTCCTGATATTTCAGGAGCAGCTTTTAGTTTGGTACTTGTAATGGCACTTACCGGAAATATGTTACTGAATGCGCTCGGAGGAATTGTATTTGAAACTTACAAGGTGGCCAGCTTTTCACTTTACATGATTGCCATTATCCTGATCATGTTAATCCTCCTGTATTTTATTATTCTGAAACTGAAGAAACAAAATATTCTAAAAAACTAAAAAACAGAACTATGTTAGCAAAAGAATGGTTGAATAATGCTCGTGGAATCATGGATAAAATTGAATCCACACAAATGGAAAATATTCAGAAAGCGGCTGAAATAATGGCCGACACCATCGCTAAAGAACGATGGGTACATACTTTTGGCTGTGGTCATGCTACTTTGCCTATCGAAGAAATGTATCCGCGAATTGGTGGATTTGTAGGTTTTCACCCGATGTGCGAACTGCCCCTTACCTTTTTTACCAATATTATGGGCGGCATGAGTGTGCACAACTTTGTATTTCTTGAAAGGGTTGAAGGTTACGGAACTGAAATCATGAAAGGATACACGTTTCACAAAGACGATTGTTTCTGGCTTTTTTCGCACACCGGAATTAATGCAGTAAACATTGATATTGCCCTGAAAGTAAAGGAAATGGGGAATAAACTGATCGTTTTTGGATCGGCTGGCGAAGCTGAAGGTAAAAAGTCGAGACATTCGAGCGAAAAAAATATTTTTGAAATCGCCGATGTGGTTGTTGACACCTGCGTTCCGATTCAGGATGCCAGTGTTCCGTTGAAAAACCATGTCGATAAAATTGGGCCGGTTTCCACGATGGGATTCATTACCGCAGTTTGGATGACAGTAACTACCGTGGCCGAAATACTGGCCGAGCGCGGAGTAACCCTTTACATTCATCCTTCGCACAACGTGCCGGGCGATACCACCGCCAAAGATCGTTTAACCGAATGTCTCGATGTATATAAAAAGCGGATTGCCGGAGTTTGAAAACCAGAATTTGGGTACAAGCAAGCCCGTAGGGCGACTTCAAAGTCACCCTACGGGCTTGTTAGAAAGAAATATTATTCGTAAAAATTTTCCCGGTTGGTGGTTGCCACGTCAAACAAAAACGTTCCGATTTTTTCAGTCAGCAATTTGAAAAACTGTTCTCCTTTTTCAACGGTTGCTTTGGCCGGATCGCCAATGCCAGTGTCTTTTGTTACAGCAGTCCAGCGGCGCTCAGCCCATCCCCATCCTTCGTGCATGGCTTTAAACCGGTATTTTTTTGCAGCGCCGTCGCCCGCTTCCGAAATCGGCAATACCCATTCCGGTTTCAGGTAAAGCATCAGGCTGGTTTCTACTTCTCCGGCATGTTCGCCCAGATCTTCAAAAATGGTATTGGCATCCTTCACCTTGTACCAGTTAACTTCCGATAAAAACATCATCGGGTATTTTAGTCCCAGTTCGCGCAGCATTTGCCTGAAGTCGTTTCCGCCGTGGCTGTTCAGTATCACAAGTTTATAAATTCCCTGCCGGTTCAGTGTTTCAATCACATCGTTCAGGATGGCGAACTGCGTGGAAGGATTCATGTTCATATTTAGCTGAACATCAAACTGGCCTGTATTTACGCCAAACGGAATGGCCGGCAGCACGATTACTTTGCTCCCTTTTTTCCAGGCGATTCGGGCCGATTCGGCGGCAATGGCTTCGGCTTCTACGTTATCGGTTGAATATGGAAGGTGGTAATTGTGCGCTTCTGTTGCTCCCCAGGGCAATACAACGAGCTGATATTGTTCGTCTTTTACGTTTTTCCAGTTGGTTTCGGCTAAAATGTATGGTCTCATAATTGTTTTTTTTAGTTCCTGAAATATCTATAATCGTCTGAAACTGTGCAATCGAGTGCATAATCAGAAAAATATCAATAAAATATTGGCAGATACTGGTTTTTAACTTTTTACTTTTGCCTTGGATGGTTACCTTTAGGGCAAATTTCAGAGACTCTAAATGTAGAAATAATAACCATATTCGGAGAAAGAATTAATAAACCAATAACCAAATAATTATGACCAACGATCGCAGAACTTTTATAAAACAATCGGCTTCGGTAGCCGCTGCCATAAGTGTTTTCCCAACCATCATGAATGCCGGATGTGTTGGAGCCAACGAAAAAATAGTGGTGGCACTTATTGGTTGTAATAATCAGGGATGGACAAATCTGGTCTCCTTTATGAAACAGCCCAATGTGGAATGTGCTGCCTTGTGCGATGTTGACCAAAATGTGCTGAATAAACGTGCGGCCGAATTTGAAAAACTTACCGGGAAGAAACCTGCACTTTATGGCGATTTCAGAAAAGTGCTTGAACAGAAAGATATTGATGCCGTAATTATCGGGACACCCGACCACTGGCATTGTATCCCGATGATTTATGCTGCCGAAGCGGGCAAAGACGTGTATTGCGAGAAACCGCTTGGCTACACCATCGAAGAATGTAACCTGATGGTAAAAGCCACTAACCGTTACAAAACCGTAGTTCAGGTAGGTCAATGGCAACGCAGCGATCCGCACTGGCTCGATGCCGTTAAATATATTCAGGCCGGTAATCTTGGGCGCGTACGCTCGGTTCGTGCATGGTCGTATGTTGGCTGGAAACGGTCGATTCCGGTTGTGCCTGATGGCTCTGCACCTGCCGGAGTCGATTACGACATGTGGCTCGGTCCGCGCCCGTTGCGTCCCTTCAACCAAAACAGGTTTCATGCTTCGTTTCGCTGGTACTGGGATTATGCCGGCGGTGTAATGGCCGATTGGGGAGTTCATCTGCTCGATTATGCACTGTTTGGAATGAACCAGTATGTTCCGAAGTCGGTGAGTTCTTCAGGCGGAAAATATGCTTTCCCGACTGATGCAATGGAAACACCCGACACACAGATGTCGATGTACGATTTCGGTGATTTTGGTATTCTGTGGGATCACACCATTGGCATTGATGGGGCGCAATTTAAACGTCGCCCGCATGGTGTTGCTTTTATTGGCGAGTACGGAACCCTTGTGGTTGATCGTGGCGGATGGGAAGTAATGGCCGAAACCAAAAGTACCAGCGCAAAAGAAGGTTTTGTTGATTTGCCTATTCAAAAAGGTACCGGAAAAGGACTCGATTTGCATGTCGCCAATTTCCTCGATTGCATAAAAACCCGCAATAAGCCCAATTGCGACATTGAAATTGGCGCTCACATTGCCCGTTTCTCGCACATGGGAAACATCGCTTACCGTTTAGGCCGGAAAATTGTTTGGGATGGCGATAAACAGGAATTCCTGAACGACCCCGAAGCCAACGCACTAACCAAAGCCGAATACCGCGCTCCTTGGTCGTTGCCTAAAGTATAGTGATTCAATAAACTCTGGGGGCGACTCAAAGTTGCCCCCAGAGTAAAAAGGAATTATAACAATTTTCTTTAGATTTGTGTAAATTCAACTTTGGCATGGAAACTCAGAAGATTATTTCAGAAATAACAGAAATATTTAAACGACAAGGTGTTGAACGGATAATTCTGTTTGGGTCTCATGCTTATGGAAATCCTTCAGCTGATAGCGATATTGATTTAATGATTGTAGCTCCTCTAGAGACATCTCCAGCTACTCATCGCGAAAAAATGGATTTATATTTGCATTATAATCAATTCATTAAAGCTTTCCGAAAAATCGTTCCTATTGACTTAATAGTTTATACAAAAGCTAGTTACGAAAGATTTCTTGAATTAAATAGTATATTTTCAAAGGAAATCATTAACAAGGGAATTGTACTTTATGAAAACAATAACAAGGGAGTGGCTTAACGCGGCAAATGATGATTTGATTGCCATGGAGGTCATGCGTGGAAGAGAAGAAATTACCAACATGGTTGCTTTTCATGCACAACAAGCAATTGAAAAATCTTTTAAAGCTGTTGTTGAAGAGTTCAATTTAGGTAATCTCAAAACCCATCACCTTGAAAGTTTGTATTCGAAAATAGTTCCTGTAATTTCAGGATTTAACGAAAATATTCTTGCAGAACTTGATACAGTTTATATTGAAGCCCGCTATCCTGGTGATTTGGGGTTAATGCCTCATGGGAAGCCTAGTATTGAAGAAGCTGATATTTATCATCAGGAGGCACTAAAAATAAAGGAACGAATTGAAGTATTTCTGATAAATAAATAAGCGAACACCGTCTAATAATTTGAAATAGAAATTCTTATTGAATGGAGTTGTAGCTCATACTTAAAATTTGTAATTGCAAAGCAAAACTTCAATTAGTCAATTGCTTTTAAAACCTGCCTAAACCAAACCCATGAAAAGAATTCTGATTATTTCGGCTTTTCTGATTCCTGTTTTCTGTCTCGCGCAACTCAAAACCGATTTGCTCCAACCGTTTGTTTCTTCCAACATTCAAATTATTTTTATAATTGACCGAATATGAGACATTTTCTGAAATCAATATTTCTGCTGACAACAGTTTCATTATCGCTGGTGGTAAATGGGCAGCTTAATTTTAAGCAAGGGTATGTAATTACACACAGCAACGATACATTGTTTGGCAAGATTAACGATCGGGGAGGGTATCGAAATTCAAAAATTTGTGTTTTTAGAGCCACAAACAGCGACAAGGTTGTAAATTACCTGCCTGAAGAAATAAAGTCATACAGAATGGATGACGACAAATATTACGTTTCGAAACAAGTTGAAGTGAAAGGCCGGAATAAGTACGTTTTTATCGATGTGTTGATTAAGGGGAAAGTAAATCTTTATCATCACCGAAAGAGTAAGAATATGGCTTTTTATATTCAGAAAAACGATGGAGAGATGATTGGTTTAGCCAATGCAGAAGTGCCTCTTCATTATAAACACGATGAAAATGTGGCGACTTTGTACAGCCCTACCTACATACTGCACAACAAAATTTTCAGAGATACTTTGTATTCGGTTTTCAGCGATTCTGAAAAGATACTCGATAGGATAGAGGGTGTTGAATACGATCAAAAATCGTTGTCAGCAGTTACCAAAGACTATATAAATGAAGTATGTAAAGGAAACGATTGCATTAATTATGAGCGAGATTTGAATAAGTACAAGCCCAGGTTTGGGTTGTTTTCGGGTGTTCAGATGGCCCAGATTTCATTTTTGCCATCGGTAAAAGGAATGTACACTTTAGAAGAAAAGTCAACCATTGTGTCCAATACTTTTGCCACTTTTCCAATTGGTATTTTCCTGAATGTTCCGATGCCTTTGATCAGCGAGAAGCTTTCATTTCAGATGGAAGTTATTTCGAATGGCATTGATTATCGTCAGAAGTTTACTTCCGCGCAAAACTATAACGATACAATTATCGAAATTAATACCAAAACCATTGGCATTCCTTTGTTATTAAAATATGAGCTTGGAAGAGGTAAACTTTCACCTTCCATTTCAATCGGGAAAGAAATAAGCTTCGTTTATAATTCAACAGTAACCGTCGATCAGGACAAAGGTTTGAGGATTCATCCGGTCCAAAAAGGTGGTTGGTTTGGTGAGGCCGGACTTAATTACAAAATTGCTCCCAAGTTTTCAATATTTGCAAATATCAGGTTTCAATCGCATAAAAATCTACTTATTGTTGATGGGAACCAGCGTGCTACTTATGAAACTGTGGTGCACTCAGCTCATTTTGTGAAAGAGTATAAAAGCAATTATTCGACTTTGCTTGTAGGTTTTAAATTTTAGCAAATTTCATATTTACAGATTAATACAAACATTATGGGACTATTTTCAGCATTAATGGGAAACGCAGGCGTTATTAGTCAGGAAGAATTAAGACGCGAATATGGCAAGTTATTAACTGAAGGCGAAGAATTGGAACTTGGGTTCAAACTCATTCGCGACACTTTTATTTTCACTTCGAAGCGACTGATTTTGGTCGATAAACAAGGCATCACCGGAAGCAAAACCGAGTTTATGTCGGTAGCTTACAAAAGCATCTCGCGGTTCAGTATCGAAACTGCCGGAACCTTCGATCTGGATGCCGAACTGAAAATCTGGGTTTCAAGCGAAGCTGTACCGAGCATCACCAAAAAATTCAATAAATCGGTCGATGTTTACGATGTACAAAAAGTACTGGCTCATCATGTTTTGAAATAGAAGCATATTTTAGAATTCTTTATGAAAGCATTCATAGGAAGTGTTCTATTCATAGGAATATTATTCTTTTCACAGAGGTCAATAGCGCAGAAATGGGCTACGGTGGTTCAAACTCATCACTTTTCGAACACCAATGAGTTGGATACTTTTAAGTTATTCTATAATCCGGTTAATCTGAAGGATACAATCACTTTTGAGATCATTTCGCCGAAGAGAAATAAAATCTATCAGGTGAAATTTCCGGGGTGGGCTTTGTTTGACAATGGAAAGCCCAGTTATATGTTTTATACTGAAAAAGGTTGGAAGGAAAATAATTACTATAAAAACAGGATGGACAGTATCGCTAAAACGGATAGCCTTAAAATTGTAGATGACCAATACCTGCAACTAAAGATTACCGGATTTTTTGATGATAAGCATTTTTACAGAAATCCTATTCCGGATATATTGAAGCAAACCAAAGATTTTCTGGTTGTTGGATCGTACGAGACTTTGATGAACGAACCGGATGTGATTGGATTTTTTTATCATTTGTATGAAGGAGACGGAAGAATGATTGCCTATTCACGTAAGAAAAACAAAGTTGTTCTTTTCTGGAATTGCTGCTAAAACAGCACAATAATTTATCAAATTACTAAGATTCGGTTGCCATCGAAGTTTTTAGTACAATGAGAGAGGATTACCTGAAATAGGTGTATGATTTTGATATCGTAAATGACTGAAAAGAAGAATAGAGAGGTATGAACAAAATTTATTTGTCTGTATGAAATATGAAAAATAATTTGTTTATTTGAATTGATTATTAAACCTATAGCAAGAGAGAGATGAAAGGGATGATTATGGGGCTATTTACAATTTTCGAAAGGGAGACTGTGTATTTTAAAGACAAAACTGGGTTCATTGAACTGGAAAGCTGTCCTACTGGAGGTATTATCTGTACAAAACCTCTTTCTTTTATCAATAAAAAGATGCATGTTTCGCGTACTTATTGGTTAAACAAAGACTATCAAAGAGCAATTGAGGAACTCAAAATTGCGTATCACAAAACCTTCGAAATAAACCAATCCGACTGCCAGCCTTGCGCAGTATTATTTCGTTCAACAATCATTAAATCATTGGAGGCAATTCACGAAGACCTTTTAAAAATGACTTCGGGCATTTTTAAGGCCAATCGTTTCAAACCTAGTTTGGATATGGCCGTCAATGTTTTAGCGGAAGTTAGAGCCGGGGAATAATACCAGGTTACGCTGCTCACAACGTTTTATACAACCTTCGGTCTCACTTTAAAGTGATTGACTGACTACTGTTTTATGGCCTTTGGCTCGGTAAAAGTAAAAACATGATTAAATATTTCGCAATTATACTTTGCTTCTTGTCCCTGACTGCTTCGGCACAGAAAGAGGTGTACCTGTTTTCGTATTTTGTCGATAATGGTCAGGATGGTCTGCACCTTGCCTATAGCACCGATGGGTTAAAATGGATTCCGCTAAACGAGGGAAAATCCTATATTGCTCCGGCTGTCGGCAACGATAAACTGATGCGCGATCCGTGTATTCTTGAGGGAAAAGACGGATTGTTTCACATGGTTTGGACAAGCGGCTGGTGGGACATGCAGATTGGATACGCTTCGTCGCCCGACTTGATAAACTGGTCAGAACAAAAAGGAATTCCGGTAATGGAACATGAGCCAACCGCTAAAAACAGTTGGGCACCCGAACTGGCTTATGATCCTGCAAACGAAGAATATATTATTTTCTGGGCAACAACCATTCCTGGCCGCCATTCAGAAGTAGCCTCCTCTGAACGCGAAAAAGGCTTGAATCACCGCATGTATTCCACCAGAACCAAAGATTTCCAATCGTTCAGCCTAACAGAAATGTTTTTCAATCCGGATTTCAGTGTGATTGATGCGACTATTTTCCCGAAGAATAATCAATTTTATATGTTTCTGAAAAATGAAAATCCAAATCCACCGGAAAAGAACATCAGAATAAGCATTGCTGATAAGGCTTCGGGGCCATATCCCGTGAAAGTTTCTGAACCAATCACCGGAAAATACTGGGCTGAAGGGCCAACAGCATTGGAAGTTGGTGATTTCGTATATGTGTATTTCGATAAATATACCGAACACAAATACGGTGCGGTTCGTTCAAAAAACATGGTTGACTGGGAAGATGTTTCCGATCAGATTGTCTTTCCTAAAGGAGTGCGGCATGGCACAGCATTTAAAGTAAGCAGGAATGTTTTTGTCAAACTTTCGGATTTAAGGTGATTTAGCAGCTGCTTCGTCAACATACCAGTATAAAATTTTGCTCGTGGGAAGAATGTGAGCAGCCGGCAAAAAGTTCGCTTTCTCCTGATTGCTGCAAATTTCTAATATGCGTTCAGCCTTGTTTTCTCCGGTTACCAGGAAACAAACTTTGGCGGCATTATTAATCACTCTTCCTGTTAGAGTTACTCTTTTTTGTGCGGATGTTGGATGAGTTGCAACTGCACAGATTTGTTCCGATTCGAGCAATTCCACTTGATCCGGGAAAATGGAAGCAGTGTGTCCATCGTCGCCCATTCCCAAAAGAATCAGATCGAAAACAGGCCAGCCATTTGCGTATGGTAAGTTTTCCTGAATTTGAGTAGAATAAGAGCTGGCTTCACCTTCCGGATTGTTTTCACCTTTTATGCGGTGAATATTTTCTTCAGGAATAGAAATATGCGAAAAAAGAAGTTTTTGAACAACTCCGAAATTACTTTCCTGATGGTTGGGCGGAACCATGCGCTCGTCAACCCACCAGAAATGCACATTTTGCCAAAGGTCTGATTCCGGATATTTTGCAGCTAAAACTGAAAACAGTAAATCCGGGGTTTTTCCGCCTGAAATGGCTAAATGAAAGTCTTTTCCTGAGTTATTTTCTACCCAACTTATTAACTGACCGGCAAATTTGTTTGCCAATTCTTCTGCCGATTTAAAAACGATTAGTTCTTCTTTCTTCATAACATGAAACTTTGAATTTTGAGACCCGGAACTTTTCAGAGTTCGCAATATTCTCCATCGTGCGCGAGATTTTTACAAGGGAAACGCCACAATCCGTCTTCAATCAGGTCATCAGTAACTTCCGGTCCCCAGGTTCCGGCGGGGTAGCCATAAATTGGAATGTCGGGATTGTTTTGCCAGGCGTTGAGGATGGGCTGAACAAATTCCCAGGCTTTTTCGACCGCATCGCCACGGGCATAAAGGGTGGCATCGCCCTGCATGCAATCGAGCAACAATCTTCCGTAAGCCGAAGGAAGATAAACATCGGAAAGCTCGTTATAATGGAAATTCATATTTACGGTTTGTACACGGAACCCAGCTCCCGGAACTTTCATTCCTATTTTCAGCAAAATGCCTTCGTCGGGCTGAATTCGCAGTACCAATTGGTTACTTACGGGTTCGGTGCCAGCTTGATTTCCGAAGAGATGATGGGGTGTATTTTTAAAATGAATCACCACTTCGGTAACTCTGGACGGAAGTTTTTTACCGGTGCGGATATAAAATGGAACACCGGCCCATCGGAAGTTATCGATAAAGAATTTAATTGCCAGAAATGTTTCTGTCCGCGAATGATCGTCAACTCCCGACTCTTCGCGATATCCTTTGATGAGCTCTTTGCCGATATGCGATTGGGTATATTGTCCGCGAATCACAAATTTTGCAACTTCTGATTCCTTAATTGGGCGCAACGATTGGAAAACTTTCAGAACTTCATTTCTGATTGCATCAGCCTCAATTATTACAGGCGGTTCCATAGCCACCAGGCCAACTACCTGCATCAGATGGTTTTGTACCATATCACGCATTGCTCCCGAATGGTCGTAATACCCACCACGATCTTCCACTCCGAGTGTTTCGGCAGAGGTTATTTCAATATGATGGATGAAATTGTGGTTCCAGATTGGCTCAAAAATGCCATTCGAAAAGCGCGTGACAAGCATGTTCTGAACGGTTTCTTTTCCCAGGTAATGGTCAATACGATAAAGTTGGTCTTCGTTAAAATAATTCAGAAGATTTTTGTTTAAAGCTTGAGCACTTTTCATGTCGGTGCCAAACGGTTTTTCGATGATGAGTCGTTTAAATCCATTTGATTTATCGTTCAGCCCAACAGCAGCAAGGCTTTCAGGAATTATCTGGTATAGGTTGGGAGGTGTTGACAAGTAATAAATATAGTTTTCAGGAATCGACAATGATTTTCCCAATTCATCAAGCCGGTTTTTAAGTACCGGATATTCAACCGAATCGGATGTCGAAAGCTGTTGATAATATAGGTGTTCAAGAAATACATCAACACTTTCCTGAAGTTGCGGCTGCGTTGGTAAAAATTCTTTCATTTTTGTCCTGAATACTTCATCGGGAAGATTGGTTCTGGAAACGCCCAAAACGGCAAATTTTTCAGGAAGGAATTGCTGGGTATGCAATTCGTAAAGCGCCGGTATTAATTTTCTTTTGGTCAGGTCGCCCGAAGCACCAAAAATGACCAGAATATGTGGTTCTGACTGTTTCATAATTTTGTTGTTCTTTCTTTAAGTTTGAAAGTAATTAAACTAAACGGATAAAACCCGAAATTGATTCATAGAATTTCCCAAACTTACAATAGGTTAGTACTATCCGGGTGCAAAAGTGTTGATATGAATTTTATTATCAATTCTTTATGCGATGACCCAGACCATGCATTGGTCTGAAAAATTAATGAAATGAAGTTGGTATTCCTCCACTGTATTGCCCGATAAAAATTTAGCCCGGAATTTGGTTTCGGTTGCGGGGTCGAACGGAGAAATGAGTATTTGCTCTTTGAATTCGATACCATCTTCAGGAACAAGTTTAAATATGGCTTCTTTTGCGCACCAGTAAAGGCATTGAAGCAAAGGATTATTGCCAGCTTGTTTCATTTCTGCTTCTGACAGGTATCTTTTCCCAATCGAATTATAGTTCCTGTTCTGATTTTCGATGTCGATACCAACCGGGAGATGTTCGTGGACGAAAATTGATGCAAATTCGCGCGAATGGCTGATTGAAAGATGTTTAAATTTGGGGTGGTTCAAAATTGGTTTACCATGTTCAGAATACGAAATCGAGAAATCCGGGCCTATTAATCGTTTCAGTAAAATGCGTGTAGCAAGCCATTCTACTTTTCTTTTGTCGTAACTATATTGTTGAAAGGCCGGATCTGAGAGTTCTTCGGTAGTGAATTCAGGAAATAAATCGTCCGGTTTTTCCGTAAGTTTCCAAACGCCAATCAATCCGCCGGTTAATGGTATGGTTTTAAATAGAGGCATTTATCGGGTCCATTCGGTTGTTTCAATCAAATGAATAATGTCGGGTGTCAGGAATTCAATTACCGGACGAATTGAATCGATATTGGGAACTTCGCGGATGTACAATGCTCCGCGAATGAAGTTTTTGGTGCTATCGGTAATATAAAATTGCAGGGGCGAAGCCGCATTCCCGTCGATCAAATAAATAGTTCCGTACACTTTTTTTGCAGGATTAATAAAAACTCTTTCATCAATCGCATCAGCTTTTTGAGAATGTTTATATGCCAGCGAACGTGAATCTTCAGTAAGTTTTGCAAGATTATTATCCACCTTCTTATAGCTGATATGTAGCTCAGCTTTGTGAGCCGGTATTTGTAGGTTTACCCAAAAAGGCTCCGCATTGCTTTCGTCATCGGGCACTATCCTGCTGTATTCGGGTATTTCGAACCGGTAGGGAAAAGTGGCAGAATAAAGCGGGTGATAAGCTTTTTCCTGAAAGCTAATTCGGTAATAACCCCGTGGTTTTGGGGTATATTCTTCTTTGCACGAAATTGTAATCAGCAGGAAGAATGAGAAAAAAATGATCAGAAGTTTTTTCATTTTACAAGGCCTCGGTCGATTTAATTTCAACTTTGATTTGTTTAATGCGCCGGTTGTCAACCGCATCGATTGTAAAAACGAAATTTTTGCAGGTAATGATATCATTCTTTGCCGGAATTTCGCCTTTTAATTCCAGAATTAGTCCGGCCAGAGAATCTGCTTCCCCTTTTACTTCATCAAACAAGTCTTCGTCCGATCCGATCACTTTGTAGAAATCGTTCAGTAAAGTTTTTCCGTCGAACAGATATTTATTTTCGCTGATCTTAGTGTAGAATTTTTCTTCTTCGTCAAATTCGTCGGTAATTTCTCCAACAATTTCTTCCAGAATATCTTCGAGAGTAACAATGCCTGAGGTGCCGCCATACTCGTCAACCACAATGGCCATGTGAACTTTGTTTTTCTGAAATTCTTCGAGCAAATCGTCAATTTTTTTTGTTTCAGGAACATAAAATGGTGGCCTGATGATGCTTTGCCAGCGGAAGGAGGCTCCCTTGTGGATATGCGGAAGGATATCTTTAATGTAAAGAATTCCTTTTATATTGTCGAAAGTATCGGAATATACCGGGATTCTCGAAAATCCAGTTTCAGTAATCATATTCATGATTTTTGAATAGTTGTCTTTAATGTCAGCTGAAACGACATCAACCCTCGAACGCATAATTTCAACTACGCTTTTATTTCCGAATTTCACAATTCCTTTGAGAATTTCTTTGTCTTCGTTTAATTCGAGTTGCGAGGTAAGTTCAAGAGCCTGCGATAACTGATCAACTGAGATGTGCTGGTTTGCCGAACGCATCCGCTTATTGATGAATGAAGTAGAAAAGATTAATAGCGAATTAAACGGCTTAAGTATTTTAATCAGGAAGTGAAGTGGCAATGAGATAAACCGTGCAAATTTAAGGGCATGTTTGGTCGCATATACTTTTGGGATAATCTCGCCAATCACAAGGAGAATGAAAGAAATAATGATTACCTGAAATACAAATCCAACTATCGGCTCATTCGAAAAATCGATCAGCGAATCGACTGTGAAACTTGATAAGATTACGACCCCTACATTAACAAAATTATTGGCTACCAATATGGTAGCCAATAATTGTTCCGGAGATTCCAGATTTTTATGGGTATAAATGTTCTTTTTTGACGATCGTCCGGCTATTTTTTGTTTTTCAGAAGGGCTTAATGAGAAATA
The DNA here is from genome assembly GCA_023251435.1 of Bacteroidota bacterium. GTDB lineage: Bacteria > Bacteroidota > Bacteroidia > Bacteroidales > Prolixibacteraceae > Aquipluma. Next base: position 52,863 of record JAHEYU010000020.1, on the reverse strand, counting down.
GGCAACTTCTGATCCGGAGATCAGGGCAGAAAAAAACAGTAAAATTAAAATAACTACCAGGCTGATGGCAATACTTACGGTAAATGGGAGAAACTCAATATTCAGGGATATTGCTAACAACGTGGGTAAAGGGTCTGTTTCCAATTAATTTTTATTTAAGTTATTAAAATGGCAAATCGTCTTCTTCCGGTTGACTTAAATCCGGTTCTCCAACGGTTTGCAATTGTTCGGTCTGTCCAGTCTGTCCCGGCATTTCTGCTTGTCCTTCGCGTTTGCCGAGTAATTGCAATGTGTCGGCATTAATTTCGGTTGCGTAATGCTTAACACCATCTTTTTCGTACGAATTTGTTCTAAGGCGCCCTTCTATATATAGTTGGCTTCCTTTTTTTACATACTTTTCGACAACTTCAGCCAATCCTCTCCAGGCAACAATGTTGTGCCACTCGGTATTACTAACTTTTTCACCCGTTTTTGAGGTGTAGTTTTCTGTAGTTGCAAGCGAGAATCGCGATACTGCAACGCCTTTGTCCAAATGTCTGGTTTCCGGATCACGTCCTACGTTGCCAACCAAAATTACTTTGTTTACTGACATATTTCTTAGGTTTTAAAATTATACAAATAAATTTACAATAAATTTTGTAAAGTTCCATTGCAATAGACTGCAATATTTCAAATTGTTAAAAACTCATTTTTCAATGAACTATTCAATGCAATTGTCCCCTGTCAGATATGTTTCGAGTAATTTTGGAACAGCAAAGTTAAAAATATCTTTTTTATTCACTTCAATCATATTTAAAGGCATTATAATTTCCTGAAGCAAGTTAACCTGAATAATTCTGTAATTAATTCTTTGGTGAGTTAGCAGATGTACTTTCCAGTTTTCCACGCTTTTAATAACAGCAAAATCCGGATTTACTAACTGAATTACTTCAGGCATAGCCACAAGATTCTCGATACTTGTTGCTTCGGAAGTTTCGATCATCGGAAATTCGAAAAGATTTTCCCAAATATCTTTTTCCATGCGCTTTTTTAGCCATGTTTTATCGCCATGAAAAAGAACGAAGTAGTTAAAATACCGGTCGCGCTGCATAGTTTTTTTAAGTTTTACCGGCAGTTCTGCAATTTTATTTGCTGAAAAGGCAAAACACTGATCCTGTAAAGGACATTTTAAACAAGCTGGTTTTTGTGGGGTACATTGCAATGCTCCAAATTCCATCAATGCCTGATTGTGCATTCCCGGATCGGTTCCTTTTATCAATTCCTTGGCAATCGCAGAGAATATCTTTTTACCTGGGCCGGTATCAATAGGTTCTGATATTCCGAAAAAGCGCGATAATACTCTGAAGACATTCCCATCGATAGCCGGATATGCCTGATTAAACGAGATGGAAGCTATTGCGGCTGCTGTATATTCACCTACGCCTTTTAACGAAAGGATTAAATGATGTTGCTGAGGAAATTCTCCGTTGTAGTGTTCCCTGATGCAGCGGGCAGTAAAATGAAGGTTTCTGGCTCGGGAATAGTACCCCAATCCTTGCCAAAGTTTTAAAATCTGATCTTCAGAAGCATTGGCAAGGTCTGTTATTGTCGGAAAAGTTTCGGTGAATTTCTGATAATAAGCCAGACCCTGATCAATTCGGGTTTGTTGAAGGATTATTTCTGAAAGCCATATAAAGTAAGGATCTCTGGTATCTCTCCAGGGTAAATCGCGCTTGAATAATGAATACCATTGATGTATTCGTGAGTTAAAAACATCCATTTTTCACCTAACTGCTTTAAAATCTTTCAGAATTGCAAAAATAATCGAAATTAATTGTTCTGAGTTTTTAAATAATTTTTATTTTTGCACTCCAATTGTGTCAGAAATATAAATTGTTGAATATTAAATATTTTAAGAGATGACAAAAGCAGATATTGTAAACGAAGTAAGTAAGAACACAGGTATTGAAAAAGTAACTGTACAAAAAGCTGTTGAAGCTTTTATGGAAACAGTAAAAGATTCCCTGACTGAAGGAAGAAATGTGTATCTTCGCGGTTTCGGTAGTTTTATTGTAAAAAGAAGAGCAGAAAAAACTGCGCGTAATATTTCGAGAAATACTACAATCATTATTCCTGAGCATTTTATCCCTTCATTCAAGCCAGCGAAAACATTTGTAGCTCAAGTTAAGGACCAAGTTAAATAAATTATTATGCCAAGCGGAAAAAAGAGAAAAAGACACAAGATGGCTACGCACAAGCGTAAAAAAAGACTAAGGAAAAACAGACATAAAAAGAAAAAATAGTCTTTTCTTTAATTAAGCAATAGCTTTTAAAGACATTTTTTGATTAAACCTAAAGCACGTTAGCGCTTTAGGTTTAATCTGTTTTTAAGTCTGGTAGTTTTAAACTGTATTAAATGTATAAACGTAGTGAGTAGCGATATAATTGTAGATGTCTCTCCCTCTGAAGTAGTTATTGCTTTATTGGAAGATAAACGGTTAGTCGAGCTTAACAGGGAAAAGACGGGTGCTAAATTTGCGGTTGGAGATATTTATCTTGGACGTGTAAAAAAAATAATGCCTAGTCTGAACGCTGCATTCATTGACGTTGGATACGAGAAAGATGCTTTTCTGCATTACCTCGATATGGGTCCCCAGTTTTCGACTTTGAATAAGTTCCTGAAAATTGCCACATCGAAAAGTAACAAAATCTTTTCCATCTCTAAAGTTCAGTCAGAACCTGACATTGATAAAGATGGAAAGATTTCAGATATTCTTAAGACCGGACAAAGCATATTGGTGCAGGTAGCAAAAGAGCCTATCTCGACCAAAGGTCCCCGGTTGACTTCAGAACTTTCTATTGCAGGCCGTAATATGGTCTTGATGCCTTTCAGCGAAAAAGTTAGTATTTCGCAGAAAATTGAATCGAATGAGGAAAAAAACAGACTCAAGAAACTAATTCAAAGCATCCGCCCAAGAAAATACGGTGTAATAGTTCGTACTGCTGCCGAAGAAAAACGTGTTGCCGAACTCGACCAGGAACTTAAACGACTGGTAACCAAATTCGAGACAACCTTTCAGAAATTAAAAAGAGTAAATGCTCCTTCTCTTGTAATCGGAGAATTAGACAGAACCACCTCTTTATTAAGGGATATATATCATCCCGACTTCAATAGCATTATTGTGAATGATGCTACTGCTTGTGAAGAAATTACTGAATATCTGAGTACAATTGCTCCCGAAAAAAAGAATATCGTTAAACTTTATAAAGGTAATCAGTCGATTTTTGATTACTACGGGATTGATAAGCAACTAAAAGCATCTTTTGGGAAAACTGTATCCTTCAAAAATGGGGCTTACCTGATAATCGAACACACTGAAGCATTTCATGTAATTGATGTGAACAGTGGAAATCGTTCGAAAGCTGGAATTGACCAGGAAACCAATGCGCTCGAAGTGAATCTGTCTGCCGCCGAAGAAATCGCGCGGCAACTAAGATTGAGAGACATGGGTGGTATTATTGTTGTCGATTTTATCGACATGCATCAGGCCGAAAACCGGCACAAAGTTTTTGAGAGGATGAAAGAGTCGATGGCGATCGATCGTACCAAGCACAACATCCTTCCATTAAGCAAATTCTGTCTTTTGCAGATCACCCGTCAGCGTGTTCGTCCTGAAGAGCATGTGGAAACTGCAGAAGTCTGCCCAACCTGTAAAGGTACGGGTAATGTGACTCCGACCATTTTGGTGGTCGATGAATTGGAAAGTAAAGTCAATTATATTTTTAAAGAACTCAATAAGAAAAAGGTCATTATCAAGACTCATACTTATCTGGCTGCATATCTAAACAAAGGATTTTGGTCTTTAAAACTTAAATGGGCTTTCAAGTACCTTAAAATTATTAAAGTCGAAGAAATGAGTTCATACTCACTTACGGAGTACCATTTTTTTGATGAAAATCAGGAAGAGATTGTATTTTAATCTCTATAAAGAATCCCGGTATCTCAAGTGCCGGGATTTTTTATTTTTAATCGGATAGTGGATATCTATCGCAGCTTCGAGTTTTTCAATGACGGTTTTCATTAATTGGTAAATTCCATTGTGTATTTTTGTTGTTTAAATAAACTAAAATTTCATAGATGAAAAGGGTTTCATTATTAATCGGCTTTTTGTTTTTTATTCAATTCCAATTGTTTTCACAAATTCTGGAACCGGTAAAATGGTCTTTTGAATCTAAGCAGGACGGATTGGAGGCCACCCTTATTTTTAAAGCAACTATAGAAGAAGACTGGCATTTGTATGATACCGAACTTCCCGAGGGTGGTCCAATCAGAACATCGATCAATTTTGCCGATTCAACTTTGTTTGAGTTTATTGGAGGACTTGTAAAAGAGCCGTTGCCCACTGAATTTTTTGATAAGACATTTAACATGAAGCTTGGCTATTTTAGCAAGGAAGCTGTGCTTACACAAAAAATAAAGCTAAAAGGTACTGAAAAGGTTGAGATAAAAGGTTTTGTTGAATTTATGTCCTGTAACGACGAGACTTGTACTCCTCCAACTGAAGCCGATTTTTCATTTAGCCTGAATGCTGACAGTTCAAATTCATCCGGTAATTCACAAACTACACCTGTTTCAACCGAAAATTCTGATCAGGACAAGAAGTCGGGAAGTTTATTGTGGTTTCTTTTCTTTTCTTTTTTGGCTGGATTGGCTGCCATTCTTACCCCTTGCGTTTTTCCGATGATTCCGATGACCGTTTCATTTTTCATGAATTCGGGTGAATCGAAATTTAAATCACGCTTAAACGCTGTTTTCTACGGATTTTCCATTATAGCAATTTATACGATTATTGGCACCCTTGTGGCAGTGTTATTTGGGCCCGGTGCCGCAAACTGGTTAAGCACACATTGGTTGCCTAATATTATTTTCTTCGCGGTTTTTGTGCTCTTTGCCTTTTCTTTCTTCGGAATGTTCGAAATAGTTTTGCCAAGCTGGTTGGTTAATAAATCTGACCAGCAAGTTGATAAAGGCGGACTCATGGGATCTTTCTTTATGGCACTAACGCTTGTTTTGGTTTCATTTTCATGTACCGGACCAATTGTTGGGGCTATTTTGGTTGAATCAGCCGGTGGTCAGATACTGAAACCAATCATTGGAATGTTTGGGTTTTCACTGGCCTTCGCTTTGCCATTTACCCTTTTTGCCTTATTCCCGGGGTGGTTAAATAACTTACCCAAATCAGGCGGATGGCTTAATTCTGTGAAAGTGGTACTTGGGTTTCTCGAATTGGCTTTAGGATTGAAATTCCTAAGTGTTGCCGATCAGACTTATCATTGGGGAATTCTCGACCGCGAAGTTTATCTGGCACTCTGGATTGTGATTTTTGCACTGCTTGGTTTCTATTTGCTTGGCAAACTCAAATTTTCGCACGATAGCGATGTGAAACATGTTTCTGTTCCACGCCTGCTTTTAGCAATATTTTCTTTCTCTTTTGTAGTTTATCTTGTTCCCGGAATGTTTGGTGCTCCGTTGAAAGCAATTTCAGGTTATCTTCCCCCGCAATCAACACACGACTTCGATCTGCATGAGATTATCCGTGACGAGGTTAAACTGGCGGCTCCGGCTTACGATACTTCGGGCGCATTTACACCAACAAGTTCGGCATTGTGTGAGAAACCAAAATTTGCTGAATTCCTTCATCTTCCGCATGGTTTGGAAGGATACTTTGATTACGAGCAGGGAATGGCCTGTGCCAGAAAATTAAATAAACCTGTATTTATCGATTTTACAGGGCATGGTTGTGTTAATTGTCGCGAGATGGAAGCCAATGTTTGGTCTGATCCGCGAGTGCTCGAAAGACTTAAAAATAAGTTTGTAATTATTGCCCTTTATGTCGATGACAAATCGACCCTGCCCGAAAGTGAATGGATTACATCTACCTACGATGGAAAAGTGAAGAAAACATTGGGTAAAAAATATGCTGATTTTCAGATATCCCGTTATGGTGTAAATGCACAGCCTTACTATGTACTGCTCGATCATAACGAAAAGATGCTTGCTGAACCAAAAGCTTACGACCTAAACGCCGATCGTTTTGTTGAGTTTCTAGATGCTGCAATCGCTGAATTTGAGAAGCAGAGCAATTCCACCAATTCTTCACTAGAGGGGCTTTAACATTTTGCTTGCCGAAAGTTATCTGAATCGTTATATTTGAGGCTGAAAGATCGAATCGTTTGAACGAAGGTAAATGCGCTAGTAATTGTAAATCGTCAATCTGTAAAATTGTAAATGAATTTATTGGAGAGCTGCCAGAGCGGTCGAATGGGACGGTTTCGAAAACCGTTGTACTGGTAACGGTACCGGGGGTTCGAATCCCTCGCTCTCCGCCAAAACAAAAAATCCCTGAATCCAAAAGATTCAGGGATTTTTTGTTTTTTTTTTAAGCTATAAAAAAAGGGAGGCCGTTTCCGAACCTCCCCGTAATAACCCCTAAAATTAACCCCTAAAAAAAAGTGCTTTTATAATGAGTGAAGCCATCTTCGGATTTTCTTTTAGCCGGCGGGTCGAATAGCCGAACCAGTCTTTTCCGAAGGGCACATATACACGCATTTTATGTCCTTGTTTTACAATGCTGCTCCTAAGTTCTGGTGTTACTCCATAAAGCATTTGGAACTCATATTTGGTTTTATCGATATTCTTTTCTTTGATAATCTGGAGTGCCTGCTCAACCAGTTGTTTATCGTGGGTGGCAATTCCAACGTACATGTTGTGATCGAACATGTATTTCAGATCGTCGATGAAATGCTCCTGAACTTCTTCGAATTTTTTGAAAGCGATGTTTTTGGGCTCGACGTAAATTCCCTTACAAAGTCTGAAATTCAATGGAGCTCCGTTCACGTGAATATTGCTCATATTCAGTAAATCGTCTTTGGTACGGCGCAAATATGCCTGCAAAACCAAGCCCACGTTGGCCGGATATTTTTGCTGTAGGTTGCGGTAAAGTTCCAACTCGTAATCGACGCATTGTGAGTCTTCCATGTCGATTCGAATGAAGCTTTTCTTCTCGACGGCTTTTTTTATTACCTCTTCAATATATGTACGGCAAATTTCTCTGTCTATCAGTAACCCGAACATGCTGGGTTTTAGCGAAAAGTTTCCAACAATTCCTTCTGAAGTAAACTTCTCAATAATCTCGAGGTACTGTTTTTTGTTTTCTTCGGCCTGTTCAATCGTTTTAATGAATTCGCCAAGTAAATCGACAGTAACTTCAATACCCTGCTGATTAAGTTGTCGGCTGGCCTTCATTCCTTCCTCAATGGTTTCCCCGGCTATATATCTTTTAGAAAATATCCAGATTAGCTTTTTGGGCATATATGGAAGCGCATTTGCAAGTATTTGGTTAAGCATATTAAGTCGATTTCAATTCACATTTTATAACTTCAAAATACTTCATTAAAATGCCTGAATTCAATGATGTTTATCAAGGTAAATTAATGATTTTACGCAGCTTTTATTCTGATTCTTATATTGCGGGAGGTTTCTGAAATGCTTTCTAAAAATAAATCAGACAATAGCCGTTTACTGGTAATAAATTTTTATTTTTGGCAAAATTTTATTGAGCCGAGACATGAAAAATACATCATTACTACTTATTGTTATTTTGTTTATTGCAGTAGCAGGTCTTTATATTCTGCATTTCAGTGGAAATAAATTGAATGGCTCCGGAAGTGTTGGTTCAGACGAAGGTGCTGGTTCTTCAGAATTAAAAATTGCCTACATAAAGGTTGATTCTTTGGTTGTTAACTACGATTTTGCGCAGGAAATGCATGATGGATTTACCCGCCAGCAGGAAGCTTTCTCGAAAGAATACAGCGATAAACGTAGCCGTTTCGAAACACAGGCTGCTGCGTTTCAGGAAAAAGTGCAGCGTGGGGGCTTTCTAACACAGGAGAGAGCAATGCAGGAGCGTGACCGATTAATGGGAGAAGAACAGCAAATTACAAGGCTTGATCAGGAACTTTCGACCAAACTGTCGCAAATTCAGGCCGATAACAATAAACAATTACTGGATAGCCTGATGACCTATCTGAAAATTTATAATAAAGACAAAAAATACAGTTATATTTTGAATGCCGGCGAAATTTTAGTTGGCGATGATGCCTACAATATCACCAAAGAAGTTTTGGTAAATATGAATGCCAGATATACCAAAGCAAGATCAAAATAACTGACAACTGAAAAATATAGAAAAATCCGAATAACCTTCGGATTTTTTTGTTTTAGTTCGTACCTGATGACTGAAAATGAAGCTATGTTTGCCGATCGCTATATTCAAAATAATATTGTCTATGCGCCTTTCATTGAAGGAAAAGTTTCGCCTTCGCTTGCAATGATTGTGATGATTCCGTGCCTGAACGAACCCGAAATAATCAGGACACTTGAATCTGTCTGGGCTTGTGATCCGATCGATTCGTTTTGTGAAGTAATCGTTGCTGTAAACGATTCGGAGGCAAGTTCGCAGGAGGTTAAAAATTTTAACCGGGAAACATACCAGAATTTGATTGAATGGAAAAAGTGCAACGATCGTCAGAATTTAGTCTTACAGCCCATATACGCGACTTCGGTAAATGCAAAACATGCCGGTGCCGGCATGGCACGTAAGATCGGAATGGATGAGGCAATCCGTCGTTTTAACGCCATCAGTAGGCCTGAAGGTGTAATTGTTTCACTTGATTCGGATTGTTTGGTTTCGCCCAATTATCTGAAACAGATAGAAGCTGTGTTTTCTGAAGACAAATCGTGTTTCGCAGCTACTTTAAACTTCAGGCATCGTTTCGAAGAAATGGAAGATGCAAAGCAGAAAGCAGGAATCTGCTTATACGAAGATTACCTTCACTATTATAAACAGGCTCTGGAATTCGCCGGATTTCCGGATTCAATTTATACCATCGGATCGGCTTTTGCTGTCAGGGCGAACGCATATACGAAACAAGGAGGCATGAACCGCAGACAGGCAGGCGAAGATTTTTACTTCCTGAATAAACTTACCAAACTGGGTAGGCTGACTGAAATTATGGATGTATTCGTGTATCCATCAGCCCGGGTTTCAGACCGAGTCCCGTTTGGAACTGGTGCGGCAATGACCAAATGGATGAATGAGGATGGTGACCTGACAATGACCTACAATTTTGCGGCTTTCCTGGATTTAAAAAAACTTTTCGATCAGGTCGATTCTTTATTCCGGATAAGCGTCGAGGATTATTCCAGATTCATATCGTCTTTACCTGATTCTGTTCAGGAATATCTTCAAACGCTTGATTTTGAATTGAAACTTACCGAAATTAATCAGAATAGTTCTTCGTTGCCTTCTTTCAGAAAGCGATTTTTTCAGTTTTTCGATGCTTTTATAATCCTTCGGTTTCTTAATCTGGCTCACCAAAATTATTATCCGCGGCAAAATCTTTCGGAAGCGTTCACTCTGTTGGCGAAATATTCTTACTGCTGAGCTAATAAAAAAAGCCGAAGAAAAAATCTCCGGCTCTTTATTTGTGGATGCGTATTCAGCTTATCAAACTCCGTTGGATAATAAGTAATATAAATCATTCCATTTCAATTCTTTTTTGAAATCAGAAATACATGTGTTTTTGTTGATCTGGACCAATTCTATTCCAGCCATGTCGCAGAAATCTTCAATGTATTCAGCGGTTACTGCCTGGCTGAATGCGTTGTGATGGGCACCTCCTGCGTAAATCCATGCAGCAGCGCCTGTTTTAAGGTCAGGCATCGGAGTCCATAATGCGCTGGCAACCGGTAATTTCTCCAATTTGGCTTCTGGGGCAACACATTCTACATCGTGCACCACCATCCGGAAACGGGTTCCCATGTCGATAAGGCTGGTGCAGGTTGCAGGGCCGGTTTGGGTGTTAAAGACTAAACGTGCAGGAGCATCTTTTCCACCTATTCCTAGTGGGTGTACTTCAATTTTAGCTTTTCCATCGGCAATACTTGGGCAGATTTCGAGCATGTGCGAGCCCAACGCTTTGTACCCGGTAGCCGGGTCGAGGTGATAGGTGTAATCTTCCATGAACGAGCAACCGCCCTTCAGGCCAATCCCCATAACTTTTGCAGCGCGTACGAGTGCCGCATGTTTCCAGTCGCCTTCAGCTCCGAAACCATAACCTGCAGCCATTAAGCGTTGCGAAGCCAGGCCGGGAAGTTGTTTTAACCCATGCAAATCTTCGAATGTAGTGGTGAAAGCGTTAAAACCTCCGGCATCCAAAAAAGATTTGATACCAGCTTCAATACGAGCCTGATAACGGACACTTTCGTGGTATTTTCCGCCAACCATGGCTTCTTTATTGAATTCGTAGGTGTCGTTATATTCTTCAATCAGTTTGTCGATCTGAGCCTCACTTACACCATCGATAATTTTTACAATGTCGCCAACCGGCCAGGTATTAACTGAAAGTCCAAATTTAATCTGGGCTTCTACCTTGTCGCCTTCAGTAACTGCAACTTCGCGCATGTTGTCGCCAAAACGGGCAAGTTTGGCTCCTTGCATATCGTACCATGCAGCGGCAGCACGACTCCAAACACCAATACGTTCCTGAACATCGTCTTCTTTCCAATAGCCAACCACTACTTTGCGGCTTTTACGAAGACGGGTTAAAATGAACCCATGTTCGCGATCACCGTGTGCAGCCTGATTGAGATTCATGAAATCCATATCGATTTCAGCCCAGGGAAGGTCGCGATTGAATTGGGTGTGCAACTGGAGCATCGGTTTGTTTAACAACTTCAACCCGTTGATCCACATTTTCGATGGTGAAAAGGTATGGCACCAGGTAATTATACCAATACACTGTTTGGTAGAGTTGGCATCAATACAAAGATTGGTTATTTCGTCGGGGCTTTTCATCACCGATTTATGCACGACGGTTACCGGTATTTGTGCAGAACTGTTGAAAAATGCTGCAATCTCTTTGGAGTTGGTATCTACTTTTTTCAGTACCTCTGGTCCATACAGATTCTGGCTGCCAGTAACAAACCAAATTTCTAATTCTTTTAAGTTTATCATGATTTTAATTTTAAAATGATTCTGTTTATGGGATAAAAATAGACAATTAATAATAAATGTAAATATTACACTTATGAAATTATCCCAATTTTTGCTTGTTGTTGAACATGTTTTTAAGACAAATGCTTGCTATTCGCTGATAATTAATTCGTTAGCTGTTTTTTGGATAGTTTTCCATGCATCGCTAACGTGTTCTTCCTTAGTGTTGGTTTGACCAATACACATCCGAAGTACGTATTTGCCGTTAATAACCGAATGGGTAAAATACATTTTTCCAGTGCCATTAATGGTTTCAAGCAGTTTTTTATTGAAATCGTTCCCTTTTTGGTGGGCGAAACAGACCAGATTTAGCGGAGCCGGAGCAACCAGATCGAATTCAGCAGATGTTCGTACCCATTCGGCAAATTGCTGTGCAATGCGAATATGCTCCTGAATGTGATATCGTAGTCCGTTGACCCCGTAATGCCTGATGACGAACCAAAGTTTAAGCGAGCGGAATCGGCGTCCGAGTTGGATATGCCAATCACGGTAATCGATTACAGCGCCACTTTCGGTCGCCTGATTTTTTAAATATTCAGGAAGTATGCTTAGCGTTTTAATCAACACCGACCGATCGGCAATAAAAAAGCAATTGCAATCGAAATTGGTAAACATCCATTTGTGCGGATTAAAGGAGAAACTGTCGGCCAGTTCAACACCGTTTAAAATGTGTCGGTATTCAGGACAAATTGCAGCAGTGCCCGACATGGCTGCATCGATGTGCATCCAAAGCTGATACTTTTCGCAAATCTGACCAATTTCGTTTAACGGATCGATGGCATTGGTGGAGGTACTTCCAACTGTTGCGCAAACGAAAAAGGGAATCAATCCGGTTTGCAAATCGTTCTTTATGGCCTCTTCAAGCAAATCAGCCCGCATTGCCAGGTTTTCGTTCACCCCAATCTGGCGAAGATTGTCTTTCCCGATTCCGGCAATTTTTACCGCTTTTTCAACCGACGAATGGGTTTGACTTGAAACATAAGCAACCAGATTTCCCGGATTTCCGGAGTCATTGGTTTTGAAGTTGGTTTTACGTTCGCGTGCTGCCAGCACTGCACTTAGCGCGGCACTCGATGCTGTATCCTGAATAACAGCTCCTCCAGTTGATGTTGATTTAAACTTTTCAGGAAGCTGAAGTATTTCGGCCAGCCAATCCAAAACCCGGGTTTCGAGTTCTGTGCAGGCCGGGCTGGTGGCCCACAACATTCCCTGAACGCCCAATCCTGAAGAAAGCAAATCGCCCAGAATAGATGGCCCTGAAGCATTGGCCGGAAAGTAGGCAAAGAAATTTGGCGACTGCCAGTGGGTAATTCCGGGCATCAATATGGTATTTACATCGGCCATAATTTGTTCCATCGGCTCACTTTCTGTTGGTGCACTTTGTGGTAAATTAGTTTTAATGTCACCGGGCTGAACCTGAGATAATACCGGATATTTTTCGATATTTTCGTAATAGTCGGCAATCCAGTCAATCATAAGTTTACCTTGTTTCCTGAATTCTTCAGGCGACATGTGGAAGTTTTGGTTGTTCATTTGAGATTTTATCGAATTGTAAAGTTTTTGAATTGTCTAACTGGAGTAATGTTGGAAACTGAAAATGTCCTGATAACGGCTCTTGCCGGACCAATTTTAAGCCATTCAATAAAAGTTGCCAGATTTTGTGGTTCACCCTCGGCTTCAATTTCAACTTTCCCGTCAGGAGTATTTCTACCCCAGCCGCAAATGTTCAGTTCTGTTGCTTTGTGCTGAACAAAGTATCGAAACCCGACACCCTGAACCCGACCGCCGATAAGGATGTAAACAGATTTTACCTGCATTTCCCAAAGTATAAATGGCTACCTGTTATTCTGGGCAGGGTTAAATTCGGCAATAGTTTCGGGTTGAATTAAAGCCCAGATTGAGTAAATTCCGATGGCTGTACCGAATGGGAAACTGAAAATTTCGATGACAGAAAGTATGAGCGTTAAGATTCGGGCCCACTCTTTCCTTTTATAAAGGCCCAGTCCTGCAAGAATTCCGGGAACTGAAATAATAATAAGTACGATTGCTAAAATATCAGCAATAATAGAAAGTATTGTGTTTGCATTCGCATCGTCCACAAATCCGCCTACTAATTTAAGAACTGTAAAAATTAAAAAGGCGACCAGTAAATTGAAAATACTAAGTCCGATTTGGAGCGCTGCAACAATATTAATATGCTTTTCCATGTTGATTGAGTTATAAGAGATTTTTAATTTGATTTAAAAATACTGATTATCTAACATTTTGTCAATTTTATTTTCATTTGATATTCGGAGTTGTTAATTATACTTAAGTCTTGAATCTATTTGATTTTTAAATGTATAAATATGTTTTTTATCATTA
>JAHEYU010000020.1:0-39393 GCA_023251435.1 Bacteroidota bacterium | reverse complement strand
ACAGGGGAGGAAAATTACTCATGGAAGTTTTAAAATTAGTATTGATAGCCATCGTGTTAATGACTTTTGTTGTGCTAGGCTTAGGTATACAAATACTATTTAAAAAGGAAGGAAAGTTTCCAAATTACCATATTGGTGGCAATAAGCACATGAAAGAACGCGGAATTAGTTGTGCCCAATCTTACGACAAGATTGAACAGGCCAACGCCCGAAAAGAACTTCGTTTCAAGAAGATTTCACTTAATGAATCTGAAACTGAGAGTTATTGCTGAATTTCAGTTTAGATATTCTTTTAGACATATTTTGTAGGTTGCTGTTCATTTTGATTTACTTGCCAAATGGTTTGTAGCATGAAACGAACATGCCGCTGGAACTAATTTTAAAGGAGGCGGCACAAAAATGAATGAAAAAGTAATTCGAAGTGGAATCCTACTGTCAAGTGAGTTCCATCCGAACGCTTAATAATCAATTATTTAACACTCTTATTTTCGGATGAAAAAGCTCAAGTTTTATTTAAGTAATCTGGAAAATTTTATTTGTGGAAAATCTGCCGCTCGTTTTGAAGATCGGTTGTTTTTAATTACTTCCCTTTCTATTACTCTGGTTCTTATTTTAAGTACATTTTTTAATTGGATTATTGGTCTTCATGATTCGCTTGTGTACCTATCTGCGGTTGGTATTGTTCTGTATTTTGCCCTTTTTCTTTTTGGGAGGTTTGTCACATTAGGCAACGTGTTTTATTGGATAATCAGTATTATTTCTTTGATATATACAGATTTTATCTGGTTCCTGAATTTTGCTTCACAGGGGCCGATATTGCCACTTTTCGTGGTACTATACGCTTTTCTGATTCTGGTTTTCGACAAGAAATATATTCTATCAATTTCAATTTTGATGTTTGCGAACTTGTTGGGTTTATTGTTGGTCGAACTTTTTTACTCCGAAGCAATTGGATCCTATCCGGATATCAATTCGAGGGTGTATGATAACTATATCGGAATGGCTTTCAGCTTTCTGGTTATTTATTCGTTTATAGCAGTGATAAAGAGAAATTACGTACACGAATACGAAAGAGCCAAGTTGTCGGACAATCTCAAATCGGCTTTTGTAGCGAATATGTCGCACGAAATTCGGACACCACTGAATGCGATTGTAGGCTTTTCATCGCTGATGACCGATCCGGATATTCAGGAGGAAGACAAGAAAGCTTTTGAAAGCCAGATTCAACTCAACAACGATTATCTGCTGAGTTTGATTGAAGATATAATCGACGTTTCAAAAATTGAGTCGAATCAATTAACCGTCAAGTTGGTAGATGTTGATGTGGTGCCTTTGATAAAACAAATAACAGAATCGTTTCAGCTAACCGTTCCCAAATGGAAAAATGTTCGGGTTATAAGTAATATCGATAATTCGGAACTTGTGGTTAATGTTGACCGGGTTAGATTTGAACAAATTCTTCGGAATCTACTGTCGAATGCTATTAAATTTACCGATGAAGGAAGCATTGAGGTAGCTTGGCAAAAGAGTTTAAATTTTTACACTTTCTCGGTTAAGGACTCCGGGATTGGGATTCATCAGGAGCATCAGCAGGTTATATTCGATCGTTTCAGAAAAATTGACAACAACAAGCAGCAATTATACCGCGGAACCGGAATTGGCTTGTTCCTTTCCAGACAACTGGTCGAAATGTTTGGCGGTAAGATCTGGGTTGAATCAGAATTGAACAAAGGATCAACCTTTTATTTTACCGTTCCTGTTTAATCAGTTCAGCTGTAGAACTTCACGTTTCTCTGAATTTCGCTTAATAAAGCGAATTGTAATTTCATTAAACAAATTTGCCTGATCAAGATTACAGCAATGTCCGCTGTTTTTGATGATTTCGAGTTTGGCATTTATTTGCCTTTTTACCAGATCGGTTACCATCGGCAGAAACATGTGATCGCCGTCGCCCATCAGATAAAGAACCGGAGCCGAAGGTTCGCGGTGCAGAAATTCATTTAGGTTTGCTTTTATTTCGCGGGTCATTTTCATCCATTTTGCAAATTCTTTTTCTCCCAGTTTAATTGCTTCCTGAATAAAAATATTTCTCGATTCGCGGTGTTTCCGGTAAGGCATCAGGATTAAAGCATTCAATTTATAAAGCCACATGTATGGCAAAACCGAATTCAGAATTTTCGCCATACCTATCAGTACTTTGATGGTTTTATTAAATTGAATGATTGCTCCACCCAGAATAATGGATTCGGCTCGCCCCGGTGCAAGTTTGTCGATGGCTCTGATGATAATACATCCCAACGAAATGCCAACTAAATGAGCTTTCTTTATTTCCAGATGATCCATGATTCTTATTACATCCAGCGCCACTTCGTCAAACGAGTATCCCGAATCTTTTTCAGAATCGCTTGGTTTTGATCGTCCGTGACCACGCAAATCAACCAGAAGCACGTTAAAATGTTTCTTGAATTCTTTTAGCTGACGAAACCAGACGACATTACTCCCTCCGGCGCCATGAACAAAAACAACCCATGTTTTTGATTTTGGATGTACAAATTTGCGGTGATAAATCATAGATCAATTTAACAGCTTGGTCGATAATTGGTTTGTTTAAATAATTAAAAAAGACGTGATGCATACGCATGACGTCTTTTTTCTAATGTTGTTTATCTTATTTTTAGCCTCCGAAGTCATCAAACAGTACGTTTTCATCCGGAACCCCAAGGTCGTACAGCATCTTGTTAACAGCGCTGTTCATCATTGGCGGACCGCAGAGATAGTAGTCAATTTCTTCTGGTTCTTCGTGCTTGCTTAAGTACTGATCGTAAATTACCTGGTGGATAAATCCTTTGTATCCTGTCCAGTTGTCTTCAGGTTGTGGATCAGATAATGCCAGATTAAAGCTGAAATTCGGGAAGTTTTTCTGTATGTCCATAAATTGTTCGTAGTAGAAAACTTCTCTCCACGAGCGGGCGCCATACCAGAAAGTGACTTTCTTTTTGGTTTCTTTTACGGTATGAAACAAGTGGAAAAGATGTGACCGCATGGGAGCCATACCTGCTCCACCACCAATAAACATCATCTCGTTGTCGTTCTTTTTCAGGAAGAATTCGCCGTAAGGTCCGGAAACCATCACTTTATCTCCCGGTTTGCGCGAGAAAATAAATGATGAACAAATACCTGGATTAATTTTCTGGAATCCTCCATTTACGCGGTCGAAAGGAGGAGTTGCGATACGAATATTCAGCATCACAATGTTTCCTTCAGCAGGGTGATTGGCCATTGAATATGCACGGAAAGTTGGTTCAGGATTCTTCATCTGAAGATTGAACATTCCGTAGCGTTCCCATTCCGGACGGTACTCGTCGCCAATAATCATGTCTTTGAAATCAACATTAATTTCTGGAACGTCAATCTGTATGTAACCTCCTGATTTGAAATCGAGCGTTTCTCCTTCAGGAAGCCTAACCACAAATTCTTTGATGTAGGTGGCCACGTTGTCGTTAGAAACAACGGTGCATTCCCATTTTTTTACTCCAAGTATTTCCTGATGAATATGAAGATTAATGTCTTCCTTAACTTTTACCTGACAAGCCAGACGCCAGTTTTCCTGCTGCTCTTTGCGTGAAAAGAACCCTGTTTCGGTTGGAAGAATTGAGCCGGCTCCTGATTCGATCTGGCAACGGCACATACCGCAGGTTCCACCACCACCACAAGCAGACGGGAGAAGCACTTTGTTGTTTCCGAGAGTTGTTAAAAGAGTATCGCCCGGTTCTGTCTCAACAACTTTAAAACCGTCATTAATGCTGACTTTAACTTTCCCCTTGGGAGTAAGTTTTGTCTTAACGTACAAAAGCATGCCGACCATCAGTATAATTGCCAAAAGAAATATGACTACACTGGCCAGGACAACTGTCGTTTGAGAAGCTAAAAATATCATCGTTGTGAATGTTTTTAATTCGAATTAAAGTTTGATCCCCATGAAACCCATGAAAGCAAGACCCATCAAACCGGTAATGATGAAGGTGATTCCCAACCCTCTTAAAGGTGCTGGTATTTGCGAATATTGGATTTTTTCGCGGATTGCAGCAATACTTATTATTGCAAGGAACCATCCAAACCCAGAGCCGAATCCGTAAACGGTGGCTTCACCCAAAGTATGGAAAGCTTTCTGTTGCATGAACAATGATCCTCCGAGGATAGCACAGTTTACTGCAATTAACGGAAGGAAGATCCCAAGCTGATTGTATAATACGGGTGCAAATTTTTCGACCACCATCTCAACCAACTGAACCATCGAAGCAATTACAGCTATAAACATGATAAAGCTTAAGAAGCTTAGATCAACAGTTTCAAATCCGGGACCCATCCATGCCAGGGCACCATCCATGAGCAAATATTTCTCAAGCAAATAGTTCACAGGCAAGGTTATAACCTGAACAAAAATAACTGCCAATCCCAGGCCGGTTGCCGTTTTTACTGATTTCGAAACAGCCAGAAAAGAACACATGCCCAAAAAATAGGCAAATACCATATTCTCAATGAATACTGACTTAACGAACAGATTTAATAAGTTCTCCATATCGGTTTTTTTATTTTTCTGTTATTTTTCCTGAAGTTTAGGATTTCTGCTCCGTTGCACCCAAATAATAACTCCCACAGTAATCAATGCCATTGGAGGAAGAATCATCATCCCATTGTTGGAGTAAAATCCGCCATTGGCGATGTACCAGCTTTCAGGAATAATGCGGTAACCCCACAGGGTACCAGAGCCTAATAATTCGCGGAAGAAAGCGATAATAATCAGGATTAAGCCGTAACCTGCTCCGTTGCCAATACCATCCAGAAACGATGGCCAGGGTTTGTTTCCTAAAGCAAATGCTTCCAGACGTCCCATCAGAATGCAATTGGTGATTATCAATCCAACAAATACTGAAAGTTGCTTGCTCACATCGTAAACAAAAGCTTTCAGGAATTGATCGACGATAATAACCAGGGCGGCAATAACCACCAGCTGTACGATGATTCGGATTCGGTTTGGAATTGTGTTCCGGAGTAATGAAATGATTACGTTACCGAAAGCAACTACTACGGTTACAGAAAGAGCCATTACAAATGCGGGTTTCAGTTGGGCAGTCACAGCAAGAGCCGAACAAATGCCAAGTACCTGCACCGTAATTGGGTTATTGCTGCCAATTGGGTCGGCAAGCAAGCCTATATTTTTCTTTGAAAATAATCCTTCGCTCATCGTCTATTGTTTTTTCTTGTTGAAAAATGCTTTGTATGAAGTAAAATCGTTCAGCAACATGGCCTGAAGCCCTTTACTGGTGATGGTACCACCGGAAATTCCATCAACTTTGTGTTCTGCCGGAGCATTTTCTCCTGCTTTTGCAATTGTAATGGAAACCAAAGTTCCATTTTCATCGAAAATCTTTTTTCCTTTAAAAGGTTCCTGAAAAGCTTTGGTGTTGATTTCAGCTCCCAGTCCGGGAGTTTCACCGGCATGGGCAAAGTTAGCTCCATATAAAGTATTCATATCATCGTTTACAGAAACATAACCCCAGATAGGACCCCATAAACCAGCTCCATAAACGGGCAGAATGTATTTTGTTCCTTCTTCTGTTTTGCATTCGTATACAGGTAGTCTCCGATCGGCTTCGGGTTTGGCTCTTTCCGACTTCAAATCGATGTCAAATGCCTGGCCTTCAATTTGCTCTCCCGAAAAATTTACAATATACGACTGCACAATCCGTTCAGCATAAATTGTTTCAGCGTCTGTAAAAGTACTTGCGATTCCTACTGAAGCAAGGATATTTTGCTTCTTTTCAATATCAATATTTTTTTGCTGCGCAGGTTTAAGCTTAAGCGCTGTTATAGCAAGGATGGCCGCAACAAGGATAACCATTGCTGAAGCATATATGAATGTATATTTATTCCCGTTCGTATCCATTTTTTTATGAATTTTATGGTTTAGGCGTTAACTTTTGCTCGTTTCAGCCGCTTTTTAATGCTTCCTTCCACAATGTAATGGTCGATAAGAGGGGCGAAAGTGTTCATTAGCAGAATAGCAAGCATCATTCCTTCTGGATAAGCCGGATTTATTACCCTGATCATAATTGCCAGGACACCAATCAGAAAGCCGTAAATCCATTTGCCTCTTTCGGTTTGTGTACCCGATACCGGATCTGTTGCCATAAACACGGCACCAAAAGCGAACCCTCCAATAATAAAATGTTCCCAGAATGGAAGTGCCATATAAGCATTGGTACCTGCAAAAGCATTCAGTATTAAACCCATTGCAGCTCCACCCGCAAAGGTTGCAAAGATTATTTTCCAGCTGCCAATTCCGGTCATGATCAAAATTGCAGCGCCAATTAAAATTGCCAGTGTTGAAGTTTCACCAATTGAGCCGGGAATTAATCCGATGAACGAATTCCAAACATCAACATTGGGCTGTCCGGCTGCCGCTTGGGCCATAGGAGTTGCACCAGAGAATCCGTCAACCGCTTTTTGTCCGCCGAGGCTGACCCATACTGAATCGCCCGACATTTGACTTGGATAGGCAAAGAACAGGAATGCACGTGCTACCAATGCCGGGTTCCAGATATTCATTCCGGTACCGCCAAATACTTCTTTCACAAATACAACGGCGAAAGCTGTTGATATGGCAACCATCCAAAGTGGGGTATTGATGGGCATGATAAGCGGAATTAATATTCCAGACACCAAAAATCCTTCCTGAATTTCGTGTCCACGCATTTGCGCAAAGACAAACTCAATTCCGAGTCCGACAATGTATGACACCATTATAAAAGGCATCACCCGCAAAAATCCGTAAAAGAAAATTTCCCAGAAATTTGAGTCAGCCAATTCGCCTATGGCAGCAAAGTGTTGATATCCGGTATTATACATACCCATTAAAAGAGCAGGAATAAGAGCCAGAACCACAATACCCATTGTGCGTTTCAGGTCGGTGTAATCGTGAATATGCGATCCGCTTTTTGACGTGTTCTTCTGTACAAAGAACAAGGTGAACATGCCATCGTGTACCGAATGGAGCCATTGGTATTTTGCCCCTTTCTGCACATAAGGCTTAGTATTTTCAAAGAATTTTTGTATAAATTTCATATTTGAGTTATTTTCAAAATTCGGTTATCCCAATTCTTTCATCATCAGGTCTAATCCCTGGCGAACAATTTCCTGAACTTTTACTTTCGAGGTACAGGCATATTCGCACAATGCGAGGTCTTCCTCAATAATTTCGTAAATTCCAAGTTGCTCCATTTTGTCGATATCGTTTGCCAAAATTGCTTTCAGCAAGTAAACCGGAAGAATATCCATCGGTACGTATTTCTCGTATTGGCCCGAAAGAACAAAAGCTCTTTCTCCGCCGTGGAGATTCGCATTAAGTACATAAGCTTTTTTGGGGAATAGTTTGCCAAAAAATGTACTTCCCGGCGAGAATTTATTGAATCCGGGATCTGCCCAGCCCATAAATTCGTATTGGTCACCTTCAGGAATAACCGTAATTTGAGAGTCGAAAAATCCGAGGTAATTATCAGAAGAAACTTTGGTTCCGGTGAGTACATTTCCGGAAATAATACGTTCGTTGCCGGCTTTTTGGGTGGCCCCTTTTAGAATATTTCCGAGATGCGCTCCGTGATAGGTTTTAAAATATTTTGGCGACTTAATTTCAGAACCGGATAACACGATGATCTTAGAAAAATCGAGTTTTCCAGTTTCAAAAAGTTTTCCGATATATATTATTGCCTGCGGAGCAATTGTCCAAACAACTTCACCTTTGTTAACCGGACTAATCTGATGAATTTGTACACCAACATTTCCTGCCGGATGTGGTCCGGAGAATTGATTTATTTCCACGTTTTTTAAACCTGAAAATACTCCGTTTGCCTGTTCCGGTCTGATTCCGAGATGAACTTTGCCACTGGTTAATTTTGCCAATGCATTTATACCGGCTTGAAGTAACGCAGTTTGCCCGCTAAAAACGAATTCGTAGTCGGGAGCCAGTGGAGCCGAATCGAAACAGGAAACAAAAATATGTTTTGGTGTTTGCGATGGCTTGGCCAAAGATCCGTACGGGCGTTGTTTTATAAACGGCCATAATCCGCTTTTTAAAAGCTGTCCTTTTATTTCTTCAGCAGTAAGATTTTTTGGATCGGCTTTTGTAAACGAAACAGATTCATTTTTACCATCAGCTTTAATGATAATTTCAAGAACTTTTCGACGTTCTCCTCTGTTTATTTCCAAAACTTCACCACTCGTTGGAGCTGTAAAGAATACTTCCGAATTGTATTTGTCGAAAAAAATGGGTTCTCCGGCTTTAACAACCTGCCCTGCTTTTACAAGCAGTTTGGGAACTAATCCCGGAAAATCAGTCGGTTTAAGGGCAACCTTGTCAGTGTCGGTTGATGTTCCCAGAATTTTTTCGGCTTCCCCTTTTAACCGGATATTAAATCCACGTTTTAAATTGATAACCTTTGACATTGTATTCCCTCGTATGGTTTATATTAATGGGAGCCAAAAGTAAAAAATTATAAATCTTTTCGCAATCTTTGTTTTGGAAACTTACATTAATTGAAATATTTAAATACATGTAACCGTTAGCAAAATGATTGTTGTCAGTAAAAATCTTCTTTCGGTTAAAAATTGATTATAAATTATCAGAAATGAGCAAAAATCTATTCCTTATTATACTATTCCTTCACATTATTTTAACGTTAAATTCATTTGCCTCACAAAATTCAGAAAAGTATTATTACCAGAATGCTGTTTATCGGGAAGGTATAAAATCGGTGCAGCTTTACAGGGATGGGAATGTACTTTCGAACCCAGTTATTGAACTTGGAAGTGAGGTTAAGCTTATCCTGAAATTCGATGATCTTACAGAAGATGTGAAGCAGTATTCATATACCATTATTCATTGCGATGCCAACTGGAATGAGTCTTTTATAATGCAAAACGAATATATTGCGGGCTTTCCGGATAATCCGGTGACAGATTACGCAATGAGTTTCAACACCACTGTGAAATTCGTTAACTACCAACTACGTATTCCAAATGAAGAGTGTTCTCCAAAATATTCGGGTAATTATGCACTGGTGGTTTTTGAGGACAACAACCGCGAAAACCTGGTTTTGATTCAGCGTTTTTTTGTTGTAGAGCCGCTTGTCAGGATTGAGGGGCTGGTAAAAAAAGCCACATTTGACCCGTTTAACGGCGATAACCAGGAAGTCGATTTCAAAATCCATACAGAGAAATTGCGACTGTTAAATCCAAGGGAAGACATTCAGGTTGTATTGATGCAAAACAGGCGATGGGACAATGCTATCCTGAATTTAAAGCCAAATTATATTCGCGAAAACATGCTCGATTACGACTATAATAAGGAGAACGTTTTCCCCGGTGGTAACGAATTCAGGTATTTTGATGTCCGTACAACCAAGCATACCGGAGAGAATGTTCAGGATATAAAGTTTTTCAGGCCGGTTTATCATGTCACACTGTTTCCTGATGCCATTCGCAGCAACAAACAATACTTTTCGTACCAAGAAATGAATGGCAATTTTGTAGTTGAAAGCCAGGATCGGGTAACTGATTTCGATACAGAATGCGATTATGTTTTCGTTCATTTCTTATTGCCGATGGAAAGCAGGCTGGTAGGTGGCACCGTAAATGTTTTTGGTGCTTTAACCGGCTGGAACGCCAATAAAACCAACGAAATGAAATGGAATTTCGCGACTGCAGGTTACGAACTTTCTCTACTCCTAAAACAAGGCTACTACAATTATCAATACGTTTATGTTCCTGAAGGTGCTAAAAAGGCAGATTCGGTGAATCTGGAAGGTACCCATTTTGTAACAGAGAATGAATACCAGATTTTTGCCTATTATCATGATTTGGGCAGCCGCTACGACCGCTTAGTCGGATTTGTAACCTTGAATTCGGTTATTAAATAGAATGTATATCCGTGAATTTACCCAATGTTATAAAAGTCATTTAATTGTCATTGAGTTGATCATTAAGTTGTATTGAAATGACAACAGAATGACAATGAATGACCACAATTGACTGCTGCAAATAATTAAAAAGGTATGCAAACGGTCAATTCTAGGGTTTCAATGCCTGTTACCGAACAATTTTCAGAGGGCTTTCTTCTCTTTCGAATGGGAGGTTAAACGTAAAAACCGATCCTTTCCCGATTTTTGATTTGACTTTCAGGTTTCCGCCAAGTAACCTTACGTAATGCTGGGCAAGTGATAATCCCAGACCGGTACCTTCGTAGTCGCGTATAGTGCGGTTGTCGAGCTGATGAAACCGTTCAAAAATACGTTCCTGGTCTTTTTCTGCAATCCCAATACCCGAATCTTTCACAAAGAATTCTATCAAGCCAGGTTCATTAAACCGGTATCCAAATTCAACTACACCCTGCTCTGTAAATTTAATACCGTTATCGATGAGTTTCTGTAAAATAGCCAAAAGCAAAACCTGATCGGTGATAAAAGCAAATTTAGGACTCTTGTTTTCGCAGTTAAGTTTTATTCTGACATTCTTTTTATCCTCAAGTTCATAACTGAATTCCTTGAAAACAGAATCCATCAATTCGTTCACATGGCATTGAGATTTTCTGACAACCAAAGTGTTACTTTCGATTTTTGAAAGGCTGATCATGTCGTTTATTAGGCCAAGTAACAGCTTTCCGTTGGCAATGATAATTTCAATAAACTTGCTTTTCTCTTCATCTTCGAAATCAGGAGAACCAACCATTTTCGAAAATCCAATAATGGCATTCATCGGGGTTCGTATCTCGTGTGAAATGTTGGCCAGGAAAGCAGTTTTTAGCCTGTCAGATTCTTCAGCCTTAATTTTCGCCTCTTCAAGGCTCATTTCGGTTATTTTTCTTTTCGTAATATCACGGGCAAGCGAGATAACCGAATGATCGTTCAATTTAGCAATCCGCATTTCGAACATGGCAGTGGCCGTTTCTACTTCCAGCGCGTATTCAATGGTTTCAATCGAATCAGAATCAATACATTGTTGTATGCATTGAAAGATTTTGCTTGACATTTTTTCTGAAAACCCAACTTCAAAAATTGAATTCCCAATAATGTCTTCCGGCTTTATCTTGAGCGATTCGGAAGCTTTAAATACAAAATCTACATATATTCCATCCCGGTCGATAATGAAGAAGATATCAGGAATGGCTTCAAGTAAAACCTGAAACCGATGTTTGCTTTCCTCAAGATCAATGATCATTTTTTGTTTGATACTCACATCGCTGAAAAGCATTACAACCTGATCGTTTGTCAGTTTAAATGATTCGACTTCATAATGCCGGTCAAGATGGTCGAGGTAAAAAGAAATATTTTTCTTCTTTGTATATAGATGATGTTTGTTCCAGTCGAAAGCACCTCGAAATACTTTTGGCAGCACTTCGTCGGCATTCTGATCTTTAATTTCACGGGATGTAATTCTGAAAAGGCGTTCAAATGCCGGATTGGTTTTTCTGACAATCAAATGGGTGGGGGTTTCAAATTCGTCTTTGGCAATCTCAAGCAGCATCATCCCCTGCGAAAGGTTTCGCACTGTTTGATTAATTAGGTTTTCCGTATTTTCTTTCTGCGACTTCAGTTCATTCAGCAGGCTGTTAAAATACCAGGCTATTAAAAAAGTTGCGAGGTAAAATGCTGTCAGAGTTAAAAATGGGTTGATATATCCTGTACCAACTTCCCAATTTAGAATAAACAGCAAATCAGTAAGTTCTGCCATGTAAATATGAAAAAACAGTGTCAGAACAGACAGCAGATAATAGATTGAAATGATCCTTTTGTTATTGCCAAAAATCAGGAAGAACACCAAGAATGGGATCAATGTCCAAAGCGTATATTGAACCGAAAGGTAGTTCGGAAAGATAGACAGAGATTTGGAAATAAAGTAGAAATAAGGGACGAATGGTATCAGTAATATAATATTTACAGCCCAACTAATCCGGATATTTCGTAATCCGTAAAATGCAAGTCCAAAAATAATCAGGATGGCAATATTTCCCGGTAAACATTGGTCGGTTGATAATCCACTTATATCCGCCACGAAGAGCACCAATCCGGTGAATAATCCCAGGATGATGAACAGGTGGAGTCCAATGATTTTCACTATATCGTTTCTGGATTCAACGTGATAGTGGCCAGCAATCGAGTTAAATATTGATTTTAGCATGTAAGAGCAATTCCCAAGCAAGTTTATTAAGGGAATAAATATAGTAAAATTTAGATTCCAAACATGGTTGAAGCATTTTTCCCGATTTTTGAAAGGTGATTTTTATTAGGAATTAAAATAGTCGGAAACCATAGTTTTGTCAGTGTGATTTTTAAATATTCAAAATAATAAATAAAGCTATGTCGAAAGGATTTTTTAATATTCCGGTTGCAAAAAATGAACCTATAAAAAGTTATGCGCCAGGTACTCCCGAGAGGGCCGAATTGAAGGAAATGCTAAACAATTTGCGATCTAAAGAACTTGAGTTGCCGATGATTATTGGTGGAAAAGAAGTGACAACCGATCGTCGCATTCGGATTTCTCCCCCTCACGAAATTAAGCATACCCTCGGATATTATTATCAGGGTGATTCTTCTCACGTACAAATGGCCATCGATGCGGCTATGATGGCCCGTGAAAAATGGAATACAATGGCATGGCAACACCGCGCTTCAATTTTTCTGAAAGCAGCCGATCTTTTTGCCGGACCATACCGTGCTAAAATCAATGCAGCAACCATGTTGGGCCAGTCAAAAAATGCCTATCAGGCTGAAATTGATGCTGCATGTGAAATGGCCGATTTCTTCCGCTTTGGCGTAAAGTGCATGACAGATATTTATAAAATTCAACCCGAATCGGCGCCTGGAATCTGGAATTACAATGAATTCCGCTCGCTCGAAGGATTTATTTTTGCTTTAACTCCTTTCAACTTTACCTCAATTGCAGGAAACCTTCCGGCTGCCCCTGCCATGATGGGAAATGTGGTCGTTTGGAAACCTTCTAAAACTGCGGTTTATTCAGCTGCTGTAATTATGGAAGTACTGCAGGAGGCCGGATTGCCTGACGGCGTTATAAATCTGGTGTATGTTGGTGGTCCTGCCGCTGCCGATGTGGTGCTTAGTTCACCCGATTTTGGTGGAATCCACTTTACCGGATCAACCGGAGTTTTCCAAAGTATCTGGAAAACAATCGGTGAAAATATTTATAAATATAAATCGTATCCCAGAATAGTTGGCGAAACCGGTGGAAAGGATTTTATTTTTGCTGATCCGACAGCCGATCCGCAGGCTTTGGCCATTGCAATGGTTCGCGGTGCGTTCGAATACCAGGGACAAAAATGTTCTGCAGCTTCCAGAGCTTATGTTCCACGCAGTATCTGGGCCGATGTGTCAACCCGTCTGGGAAAAGAGTTGGCGACCGTTAAAATGGGTCCTCCCGAAGACTTTACCAATTTCGTTAATGCGGTAATCGACGAATCGTCGTTCGATAAACTGGCCGGATCTATTGAAGCGGCACGAAAAGATGACGATGCCGAAGTTTTGTTTGGTGGGAAATGTGATAAATCTGTGGGCTATTTTATTGAGCCAACTGTAATTCTTGCCAAAAAGGCTGATTATATTACAATGGTCGAAGAGCTTTTCGGTCCGGTACTTACCATCTTTGTTTACGAAGATGAGGATCTGGACAAAACGCTTGATATTCTGGATCGTACATCAATTTATGCTTTGACTGGCGCCATTTTTTCGCAGGATCGTTACAATATTGAATACCTTACCAAAAGGCTTGAGAATGCGGCCGGAAACTTTTACATCAACGATAAACCAACCGGTGCAGTAGTTGGTCAGCAACCTTTTGGCGGCGCCCGTGGTTCTGGAACCAACGACAAAGCCGGGTCGGTGTTCAACTTTCTTCGCTGGACTTCCATCCGGACAATCAAAGAATGCTTTGTCTCACCAACCAATTATATGTATCCTAACTTTTTACCTGAAAAAGACTAGGCAAAAGCAAAACAGTAATGAGGGGATGAAATTTTTCATTCCCTTTTTTTTTTCGTCCGGAAAAAACTATTTTTGTTTCAAATCGACAGATATGAAAACCATAGAATTGCTATTTGGCTGGCTAAAGAAAATATTTAATAAATACGTATTGGTTCTTGCTGTTTTCGTAGTTTGGGTGGTGTTTTTTGATGAAAACAACTTAATGAAGCACAGGCAGAACCTGGAAGAACTGGCGCAACTTCAAGCGCAGGTTGATTTTTATAAGAACAAAATTGAAGCTGACAAGCGTAAACTTTACGAACTGCAAACCAACGACGAAAACCTCGAGAAATTTGCCAGAGAGCAATTTTTGATGAAAAAAGCTGACGAGGATATTTTTGTAATTGTTGAAGAAAACTAGAAATTAAGACTTTTTTGTCTTTGATTTATTCGTACAACTTCCTTTAAAATTATTTTTCGTGCATTTATGTATCTGCTGCAACTTATTTAAGTAGCTTATATATAGTTGTTTGCATATTATTTTATGAATATTGATATATTTTTTGAAAAAAGTATCAGAATTACTATATTGGTGTCAAAGAAGTACCCCTATGAAACTGGACATGAACATATTCAGGATAGAAACCAATCATGTGGCCCCACAAAAGGGACATATCCTGATTTCTGAGCCTTTTTTAGCAGGAAGTTATTTCAACAGGTCGATCATAATTCTTGCGTCATACAGCGAAAGTGGTGCCGTCGGATTTATCCTGAATAAGAAAGTTGATTATCCGGTAGAAGATTTATTTGTTGACTTTCCTGATTTTGATTCGGTAATTCACATCGGAGGTCCGGTCGGAACCGATTCTATTTATTTCATTCACACACTTGGCGAGGCTATTCCCGGAAGTATTCACATCAAGGAAAACCTTTATTGGGGTGGCGAATTCGAAGCCTTGAAACTTCAAATAAAACTTGGATTGGTTCACCCTAATCAGGTTCGCTTTTTTCTGGGCTATTCAGGATGGGATCCGGGTCAGCTTGAAGAAGAAATCAGGGAAAATTCTTGGTTGGTAACTGAACTTTCGCAAGCAGAAATGATGTCGATCGATGAAAATGAATTATGGGTAGAATCGGTTCGTTCGATGGGTGGGAAATACTCCATGTGGGAGAATTTTCCCGAAAATCCGACGCTTAATTAGTCAGGCTTCTGACAAACAGATCATTGATTTTGCGGATTACATTGTTAAAATACCGTTTCCCTTCAAACCCAACTACCCATTGAATTCCGGAAATTGCATTAACGAGTAAAATTTCGTCAGCATCCAGCAAGTTCTGCATGGTAATACCATCATTTTCGGAATAGCTTAATTTTAACTGTTCAAAAATAGTTAGCATCATTGGTTTTGTAATGTCAGCAAAAGCTCCCTGTTGTACAGATGCCCCAAAAACAGTGTTTCTTTTTATCAGATAAATATTCGATCGAATGGCTTCAACAATCAGATCTTCGGTATTTAGTATCATGAATTGATCGAATGAAGAGCCTTTGAGATGTATTTCAGCAAGCTTCCAATATAATTCTGATCCAGGCGCGGAATTCGAAAGCGATCCGGCCGCTTTTTTTATTTCCGGAAATACTGCGACATACAAACCATTGGTATTCAGTTGGTAATTAATACTTTCGAGCTTCTCACTTTGAATAGAATAGTTCACTTTCTGTTCTGAACCCCAAAAACGAATGGTGAGTATCGAACCCATAAATTGTTTGTTTTTGGTAAGTGTTCGTTCCATTTGTCGTTTCAGTTCTGCCCCATCGCTTTCTGTCAGTTCAGGATAAACCTGGTTGAATAGCAGGAAATTTAACTTTATCATTTTCAGGCTCTCTCCGAAGAATGGAAAAGCGGATCGAACAGACCGTATTTTTACTGAAAACAGAAAATCATCCGATTCATTTAAAGAAATCCGGTAGTCTGTTGCAGGTACAAACGATCCGTTTACCGATATGTAATTGCCCTGGCTCATTGCAGAAGTGTTGTAATAAATGGAAACATATTTTTATTGGGAAGAATTTTGATTCCCGCGATTCCTGCTCTGGTAGCGGCTTCCATGTCCGATTCATTATCGCCAATCATAACAGATTCGTTCTTTTTGAGATTGTATTTGGCTATTAGTTTCTCAATCATCAGTGGTTCCGGCTTCCGGCACAAGCATTTTTCCTTGTCGTTGTGATGTGGGCAAAACAAAATTTCAGTAATTACAATATGGTTTTTCCTGAAAGTAGCAATCAATTCATGGTGCAATTTCAGTACGTCATCTATCGAGTACAGGCCACGGGCAATTCCACCCTGATTGCTGACAATAAACAGCTGAAATCCTTTTTTTTGAAGCAATTGCAGATTTTCAAATACTCCTTCCACAAATTCCAATTGATCGGATTTCCAGATGTAATATTGATGCAGGTTATTTATCAAAACACCATCACGGTCGAGAAAGATAGCTTTGTTCATTTATATCATTCCGAAAAGTTTATCCAGAAATTGTTCGAACAACCTGTAATTGAGCAAAACGGGAAATACAAAACCATACAATGCTCCCAGAAAATGAGCATCGTGCGCAACATTGTCTTTTTGCTTTTTGCTCATCTGATACGAATAAACCAGGTAAAGAATGGCGAAAACAATTCCGGGGATGGGTAAAATTCCGAAGAAATAAATCATATTCCACGGATCGAAGAAAATAGCTGCGAAAAGCACAGCCGCAACTGCACCCGAGGCGCCAACTGCATTATAAAAGTAATTGTTACGGTACTTGTAAAGGGCATATAAGTTCGAAACCAAAATTCCGCCGAAATAAAGAAGGAAAAAATATAAGATATGCTTATCGCCGAAATTATACTCGAAATATGTTTCGATGGCTCTCCCAAACGAAAAAAGCACAATCATATTTACAAACAAATGCTCCCAGTTGGCGTGAACAAAAGCATGGGTAATCAGCCGGTGATATTCTTTTTTATGGAAGATTTTACTGGCATTGAACTGTAGCTGGTCCATCAGCCTGGGCGATTTAAAAGCGGCGTATGAAACGGCTACTGTAATGGCAATCAATATGATAGTCATGTGGTTTATGTTTTAATGTAAAATCCGGTAAATCATTTCGCGCTGCAAATCGGCGGGCGAGGCCGAAACATTGCCCCATCCTTTTGACTTCATATCGTACTCACGAAGAATACTGATAATTTCGACCAGCTTTTTGATGTTGTAATTTTTTGCAGCTGAGATATATGTTTTCACAAAAAACGGATGCACCTGAAGTACCGAGGCCACATTGTTTTGTGATTTATCTTCCAGAAAGTGATAATTCAATATTTTGGAGAAATAGGAGAATAACCCTGTAATTGTGACAGGGATAGGATTTGCCGTTGGATTTGCTCCGAAATAGTTAATGATTTGGTTCGCTTTCAGCAGGTTGCGTTCGCCCAAAGCGTTTTGTAGCTCATAAACGTTGAATTCCTTGCTGATCCCAATGTTTTTCTCAACATGATCGGGAGTGATTTGCGTTCCGGCTGGTACCGAAATTATTAGCTTATCAAGTTCGTTGGTTACTTTGCTCAGGTCGGCACCCAAATATTCAGAAATCATTGCCGCCGCTTGCGGAGCGATGGTGTAATTCTGATTTTTCAGATAATTTATGATCCATGCCGGCAGCTGATTGTCGTATATTTTCTTTGCTTCAAACAGAACTCCTTTTTGATCGATCAGTTTTGCAAAGGTTTTCCGTTTATCAATGGTTTTGTATTTGTAGTTGAGAACCAGAATCGTAGAGTTGAGCGGATTTTTTGCATACGACTCAAGATCTTCTATTTTTTTGATGTTTTGTGCTTCGCGCACCACAATTACCTGATAGTTCGACATCATAGGGAACCTGCGGGCGTTCGCAATAATATTGTGCGCTTCGGTATCTTTTCCGTAAAGGATGGTTTGGTTGAATCCCTTTTCGGCATCGGTCAGCACATTATCCGAAATGAAATCGCTGATTTTATCGATGAAATAGGTTTCATCGCCCATCAGAAAGTAGATGGGATGGTAAATCTTTTTTTTAAGATTGCCGATTATTTCCTCAAAAGTCATTCGCAGAGAGATTTTTAGAATTTCAGGTGTTTTACCGATTCACCATTGTTTTTTATTTCGAGCAGGGCATCGATACCCGTTTCCAGATGTTCTTTTACAAAGTTGTTTGTAACAATCTGGTCACTCGCATCCGTTTTCACTCCGGTCGAAATCATTGGCTGATCGGACACAAGCAACAAGGCTCCCGAAGGAATCTGGTTATAAAATCCAACCGTGAAAATGGTGGCAGTTTCCATGTCGATGGCCATTGCCCTCGATTTTTCGAGGTATTTTTTGAAGCGTTCGTCGTATTCCCAAACTCGTTTGTTGGTAGTGTAAACAACGCCTGTCCAGTAGTCGTGTTTGCGGTTTCTGATAGCGGTTGAGACTGCACGCTGTAAGTTAAATGATGGCAAAGCAGGAATTTCAGGAGGTAAATAATCGTTCGAGGTACCTTCGCTGCGAATGGCAGCAATGGGAAGTATAAAATCGCCCAGTTGGTTTTTTGCCTTTAATC
This sequence comes from Bacteroidota bacterium, assembly GCA_023251435.1. Lineage (GTDB taxonomy): Bacteria > Bacteroidota > Bacteroidia > Bacteroidales > Prolixibacteraceae > Aquipluma. The sequence continues at coordinate 20,743 of JAHEYU010000020.1, read as the reverse complement.
CGCCGCATTTACCCAGAAACAATACCGCTTTCGGATGAATTGCGCTTAAAAGGTCCATCATAGTTGCCGCGTTTGGGCTGCCCATTCCGAAATTGATGATCGTGATTCCTTCGGCGCTTGCATTGGGCATATTTTTGTTTTCGCCTACCACCGGAACACCAAATCTTTTCGCGAACATATCCACGTACAGGTGAAAGTTGGTCAGCAAAATCAAATCTCCAAACTCTTCTAATGGTCTTCCGGTATATCTCGGAAGCCAGTTTTGTACAATTTCTTCTTTCGTCTTCATAAGTTAATAGTTACTTTTATCGCCGGAACAAAAGCAAAAATACAAACTTTGTTGGCTTCATCATGCAAAAATTGAATTTGCCCAAATATTCTTTCAGAATCAAAACTTCGGAAGGTAGATCTTTCATTTTTGATTCGCTCCGGAAAAAATTTATCAGGCTTACTCCTGAAGAATGGGTGCGCCAGAATTTTATTCAGTTTCTGATCATTGAAAAGAAGTATCCGGTTTCGCTGATTGCTGTTGAAGCAGGTGTAAAAGTGAATAATAACCCGCAAAGAGCTGATATGATTGTGTTCGACCGTTCAGGAATTCCTGTTTTGGTGGCTGAATTTAAAGCTCCTGAAGTAAAAATCAGTCAGCAGACTTTCGACCAGATTGTGCGGTACAACATGCAGCTCAAAGTAAAATTTCTGATCGTAAGCAACGGGCTTGATCATTTCTGCTGCTCAATAAATTATGTCGATAATTCTTATGCTTTTATTGCCGAAATCCCTACATTTACTTTGATCCTGGCTTGATCACGTTATGTAATTTTCTTCAGAATCAATTCGGTTCTGGCAAGCGCCAAATCAAAATTACTGGTAATGTTGGCCTGGCCAATCAGTGTATGGATTCCACCTTTTTCAAGTTCTTCCAGAACTTCAGGCTGAACTCCTGATAATACAATCTGAATTCTTCTCGATTTCAGGTCTTTAATGGTTTGTTTCAGGTTTTGCAAACCGGTACCGTCAATAAACGGAACATGCCGCATTCGAATGATTACAACTTTGGAGTTGTGACTGATGTCTTTCAATGTTTCTTCGTAACGGCGTGCAGCTGCGAAAAAGAACGGCCCGCTGATTTCAAAAATTTCAACACCTTTTGGGATATCGGCGTAATTTTCGAGGGTATCCGATTCTGCTTCGATCGGGATTATTTTGCTAAGTTTCGACATCCGCTGCATAAACAACAACGATGAAAGAACCACGCCAACTTCTATTGCAACAGTTAAATCGACAAATACAGTAAGAAAAAATGTGCTTACCAATATGAATACATCGTACTTCGAACCTTTCAGGATAGCAAAGAACGATTTCATTTCGCTCATGTTATAGGAAACTACTATTAATATACCTGCAAGTACCGGCATTGGGATGAGTATTGCCCATTTCCCAAAAAACAGCATAATAAGAAGAAGAGTTACTGCATGTACAATTCCGGCAATTGGTGTTCGACCGTTATTTTTTACGTTGGTTGCAGTTCTTGCAATGGCTCCGGTTGCAGGTATTCCACCAAAAAATGGTGTTACAATATTGGCAATTCCCTGGGCAATCAGTTCGGTGTTCGAACGATGGCTGCTGCTAATCATCCCGTCGGCAACCACAGCTGAAAGCAATGATTCGATGGCACCTAAAAGAGCAATTGTTAGTGCCGGCTGCAGGTATTGTCCAAGCTGATCGAAATGAATTGTTGGGAAAGTAATCCCGACTTTATTGGGGATATTTCCAAAAACTGATTCGATTGTATTTACCTCGATTCCAAAAATTGAAACGGCCAGAGTCATGATTATAATAGCCAGAAACGATCCGGGAATTTTAGGAATTATGCGTCCTGAAAAAAGAGTGATAACGATTGTTCCGACGGTTAGTAATATCGCAGCAGGATTGAAATTTTGTATATGATGGAAATAAACTTCCCATTTGGCAATGAATTCAGCCGGAAGTTTGTCGATGGGAAGTCCCATTGCATCTTTGATTTGTGTTGAAAAGATGACCAATGCGATACCGCTTGTAAAACCAACTATTAGCGGATGAGGAAAGAACTTAAGAACTGAACCCAGGCGAAGCACTCCGAATGCAATGAGCATCAATCCGGCCATAATGGTCGAAATAATCAAACCGTCGATGCCGTATTTTTGGACAATACCGTAAACGATAATGATAAATGCACCTGTTGGCCCTCCAATCTGAACCCGGCTGCCACCAAGTAAAGCAATGATGAAACCTGCTACTACCGCAGTGATGATGCCTTTATCCGGAGATACTCCCGAAGCTACAGCAAAAGCAATGGCCAGTGGAAGCGCCACAATTCCAACAATAACTCCGGCAAAAATGTCGTTCGTAAGGTTTTTAGTCAGTAAGCCCTTTTTGAAAAGGCTCCATGTTTTGGGTAAGAAGATTGGTTCCATTCCTCCAGTTTTTTTGAAGCTGCAAATGTAAGTGCTAATGTTGGCCATTGTCCTCCAAATCTTGATTTTTTTAGATTTTCTGGACAAAGATTAATTTACAATGAATAGTTAGAAGGAAATTTTCCGTATTACTTCATTCAAATATCCTTTGAAACATCAACTCATTTTTCCAGCCGTCCATTGTGCGACGCCAGTCTTTTTTAATTCCTGAAAGTTCAAATCCGTTGTTTTCGAACAACTTGATACTTGCCTCATTATCCGCAGAAATATTGGCAAACAGCTGGTGCAACTGCAAGTGATTGGTGACATAATTGCAAAGGAGTTGAAGCGAATCGTTGGCATATCCGAGTTTGCGGTCTTTTTCATCATGAATCAGAATGCCAACACCTGCTCTGAAATGAAAGGGGTCAAAATCGAATAGGTCGATGGCGCCCACAGCCTTGCCTTCAATCGTTTCAATAATCATGCGTACCTGCTTGCTTTCGTAAATATCGCGCTGCGATTCTTTGATGTATTTCGCCAGAATATATTTCGAAAACGGTTCGTAAGTGTTGCTCACTTCCCAAATTTCCGAGTCGTTTTCCCAATCGTAAAGTAAGTCGATGTCGTCGGGTTCCAATGCCCTGAAACGAACTTTTCCAAATTCGAGTTTCATAATTTACCGATGTTTCTCCAGGCTTTCAGCACGATTTCCAAATCGTTCATCAGTCGGTAATCCTTTGCGTAAACAATGTTCAATTCATCTTTCTTTTTCTCCTGAATGGTTTCAGAATAAAGCGATGCAGGGGAGAGGATGCCTTTTTTTATCGGGGGCAAATGATTTTGTGTTCCGGAGCAGTAGCCAACCCAACTTCGATTTCCGAAGAATACTTCGAAAATACTGCGGATAAAACCTGTTTTTGAATGTGTAAACCAAATTATAAACGGAGATAGAAAAAGCAGTGAGATTGCCATCGTAAAGTCGAAAGCCCGTTTGTTTTGCTTGTTGTTTTCTTTTGCAATTGAATTGATGTGAACCACATACAAATCTCCAGCTGTCGAAATGGAGTTGCTGCCAATAATTGAAAGGCTTTCGGGTGGTGCGATTTTATAATCAATGTTAAGGTTGCTCAAATCGAGCATAATCCGGATGATTTCCTGCGATGGAATATCTCCGGAAGAAAAAATAAGTTCGTCGATTTTGTTGATCCTGACAATTTCGGATAACTGATGAATATTGCCCAGAAAGAACTGCTGATGAACCGAATCGTTGGGCGATACAAATCCAACAGTGTCGATATTTAAACCCGATTGGGAAATCAGTTCCGATATCCGTTTCGACTCTTCGACAGCTGCCACAACTGCCACTCGCTTTTGCTTTTCGAGTTCAAGTTCCAGTCCGGTCATTCGTAGTTTGTACAATAAATACCTGTAAGCCGGAAGTGCAATAAAAGCCCAGCCCGAACCCAAAAGCAGCAAAGCCCTCGAATAGCGCATACTTTCGTCAACAAGCGAATAAAAAATCAGGATAGAAAGTGTTCCCCAAAGCAATCCTTTAAAAATTCGCACGAACTGAATATTCTTTCGGTATCCGCCGTTAAACCAGATACAGCAAATCCAGATCAGGATATAAACTGGAACTGCAAAGTGCAGGTATTCGGGCGGGTAGTAACCACGTTCGTATTTATAAGCTTCCCAGTTGGGCAATAAAATGGCAAATCCGAGATAAATAAAAAGCGCATCGGCCAATGGTAGCAAAATTGTTTTCAGGAACCGCCCAGCCAGCGAAAGAAGCGCCCGAAAGTAAATGGCAAGATTGATCAGAATGGCGTATCGGCGGGCATTGCCTTTCGAAAAGTGTTTCTTTGCAAAGATGATCATCGCATTGTAAAACACTTTCACATAGTTAATACTGCCCTTTTTGGTGCTTTCGCCTTTATAGTGAATAATGGTTGTTTCGGGGAAATAATAGTTTTTATACCCGCCCTTTGTGATGCGGTACGAAAGGTCGATATCTTCGCCATACATGAAATAATCTTCGTCGAGTAATCCCACTTTGTCGAGTGTTTCACGGCGAAGGAGCATAAAAGCGCCCGCCAGTACTTCAACTTCGTGAACCTGATCGTTGTCGAGGTAACCCAAATGGTAGCGGGCAAACCTTTTAGAATGCGGAAATAGTTTCGAAAAGCCAAACATTTTCCAGAAAGCAACTTCAGGAGTCGGCAACCCGCGTTTCGATTCGGGAAGAAAGCGACCTTTTCCATCGATCATTTTTACGCCCAAACCTCCGGCTTCCGGCGTTTTATCCATGAATCCGGTAATTTTAATGAAGCTGTTTTCTTCCACCACCGTATCAGGGTTCAGAAGCAAAATGTATTCACCTTTGGCTATTCTGATGGCTTGATTGTTGGCTTTCGAAAAGCCTACATTTTCTTTGTTGGCAATCAGTGTAATTGCCGGAAACTTCTCTTCAACCATTTGGCAGGAGCCATCCACCGAATCGTTGTCAACCACAATAATCTCTGAATCTACCTTTTCGGCAGCTTTCAATGCTGCATGAAGGCATTGTTCCAGAAAATATTTTACGTTATAATTGACAATGACAATGGATAATTTCATTCAGTTTCTTTTCTCTAATGTATAATTGAATCTTCAAAGTTCATCCGGTTTACGATTGATCGACCCAGCGTAACTTCGTCTGTATATTCCAGTTCGTCGCCAATCGACACCCCGCGGGCGAGGGTAGATATTTTTACATTCAGATTTTTTAGCTTTTTGAAAATGAAAAAGTTGGTGGTATCTCCTTCCATTGTGGTACTTAAGGCCAGGATAATCTCATCAATTCCACCTTCATTTACGCGTCTTACAAGCGATTCGACCTCGAGATCTGACGGCCCAATTCCATCCATGGGAGAAATAATTCCACCCAGAACATGGTATAATCCGTTAAACTGATGGGTGTTTTCGATGGCCATTACATCTTTAATGTTCTCGACTACGCATACAAATGAAGTATTTCGCGATGGATTTGAGCAAATGTTACAAACATCTGAATCGGAAATGTTATAGCAAACACGGCAATGCTTAATTTCTGAACGTAACTGAATGAGACTGTTGGCGAATATTTCAACTTCCTGGACATCCTGTTTCAGGAGGTGAAGAACCAATCGTAGTGCAGATTTGCGCCCAATGCCCGGAAGTTTGGCAAATTCGTTTACTGCATTTTCCAATAGTCTGGAAGGAAACCGGTCGATATGCATATTCCATTTCTTTTATAAGCTTCAAATTTAATCAGCTAATTTCAATAAACAGAACCTGCACCCGATTTTAAGGAATTATTTATTCAAATATTTGGCCACGGTGGTTAATACATCATCCATCATGATAGGTTTTACCAGCACTTCGTTGCATCCCGATTTTAAACACTTGTCTTTTTCTTCGGGCATTGCAAAAGCAGTTTGAGCGATAATCGGAATTTTCAGATCTTTCAGCCTGATTTGTGAAGTTGCTTCGTATCCACTTATTTCCGGCAACTGGATGTCCATTAAAATAAGATCAACTTTCGAACTGTTGAAAAGGTTTAGAACGTCGATTCCGTCTTTTGCCCAAATAATATTGGCCCCTGTTTTCTGAAGAATGCTATATAGATATTCATAGTTGTAAGGGGTGTCTTCAGCAATCATGATTGTATAATTGTTGAAATTATATTTGGCTTTGACAGGTGTTTTAACCGTTGAAGATCGTACCAGCGGAATCTTGATTTTATCGTAGGGAATAGTTAAATAAAAAACACTTCCTTCGCGCGGAATGGATTTCACATTGATATCGCCACCAAGCAACACTGCCAGATCTTTACAAATTGACAGGCCAAGCCCTGAATTCGAAGTACTTGTTTCTTCTGTATAATTGAATCGTTTGAAGATGTGTTTGATTCTTTCCGGTGGAATTCCTGCCCCTGTATCGGAAACAAAGAATCGTAACTTATTTTCGTTTATAATATTGTAACCGATTTCGATATTACCAGCATCGGTATATTTTAACGCATTTAGATAGAGGTTGTTTAAAATTTGTTTCAGCCGGTAAGGATCGGTAAAAATAACATCGTGATGCGCTTCTTCAGGAATGTGAAAGATTAATCTTAAATTTCGGTTTTGCTTCCTTTTAAGATAATTATTATAAGTCATTTCAAGTTCCGAGAATAATTCGCCCAGCGAACAGGCTTCCTTTTTAATTTTCAATTCATTGGCCTCAATTTTCGATACATCAATAATGTCGTCGATTAGTCGAAGCAGTGCCTGGCTGTTTTCTTCAATAATTTCGGAATATTTATTGCGTTTCGGCATTTCAAGCTGTTCGTTTTTCATCAATTCACTAAAACCAATAATGGTGTTAATGGGTGTTCTGATTTCGTGGCTCATGTTTGCCAGAAAATGGTTCTTGTAATTATTGGCAATCTCGGCATCTTGCTTTGCCTTTTTCAGGTCTTTTTCTATCTTTTTCAGGTAAGTAATATTTTCGGCAATTTTTACATAATGGGTAATGTTGCCAAAATTGTTCCTGATGGGCGAAATACTTGCCAATTCCCAGTAATACTCTCCGGTTTTCTTTTTGTTTTTGAACTCGCCCTGCCATTCGTTGCCCGAACTGATGGTTTCCCAAAGTTTTTCGTAAAAGCTGTTAGGATGAAATCCCGATTTAAGAATATTTGTCTTTTTACCGATTACCTCATTGTCGCCCCAGCCGGTAATTTTACAAAATGCCGGATTAAAGAATTCAATATAACCATCGGTATCAGTAATAATTACTGCTATTGGGCTTTGAAGTATAGCCTGGTGCAGTTTTTTATATTCGCTTTCCGATTTTTTCTCTAATGTAATATCGCGGTGAGTACCAAACATACGGGTTGCAACTCCGCTTTCGTCGCGTTGCACCGATGCACGGCTTTTTATCCAAACATAATTCCCGTTTTTATGCCTAAGCCTAAATTCAGCTTCATAAACATACAAATCGCTTTTCAGAAAATTATTGATGAATCGAACCATTCTGTCTTTGTCTTCGGGATGAAGTAATTCTTCCCAAACGGAATAGTTATCAGGAATCTCTTCGGGATAATAACCGAGCATTGATTTCCATCTTCTCGAATAAAAAGTTTTATCGGTTCCTACCAGGTAATCCCAAATTCCCAGATCGGCAGCTTCGGTGGCAAGTTGAAACCGATGCTCACTTTCAAGTAATCTTTCTTCTATTTTTTTGTAGCGGTTTACATTTTTAAGAATTAAGAGTACAGACTGTTCCTGGTCAGTTGTATCAGTTTCAGGAATAAAGTTGATATTCCACCAGGTCGATTTTTCATTCTTTTTTATCCTGATATCTTTTTCGCTCTGTTTTTGAAACTGAAATGCCTGATTAATCAATTGGATGATAGTTTCTTTCTGATCTCCGAAAAAATCGACTTCTTCTATTGGCTTTCCTTTTAAATCACCACCTTTTCCGCCTAGTTTGGAGTAGCTGTTTTTTGAAACGTAGGTGATTTTTAAATCAGGATTAATCCTGATAAAAATTTCCTTCAGTTTTTCGGGTAATGTTTTTTGCTCAAGATTGTTGTTTGAAGGTATTTCTTCAAAACTGATAATAGTTAATCCTGAAGCAATAGGGGTTACTGCAATTGTTACAGCGGTATTATTTCTGCTAAACGAAAAATGCCTGATTTGCCTTGAAGAAATAGCAGGTAGTACTTCCTCCCTGATAAATGAACGTATGTTCTTTTTCAGAATATTAATAATATTTGGTAAACTTTCGTTTTGATCAATATCACCAATTCGGAGAATTTGATTGATGTGACCTGAAATCTCCTCTACTTGAAGATTTTCATCAACTCTTATGTAGCCTGAATAACATTCAGTTTTTTCGTTTGGAGGAAACATATAAGCATTGAGTGTTTATATTCCTTAAATTTATAAAATAAAAGTATTACAAACAGGGTTTGCCATTGGTTTTTTTCTGATGACCCCTAAAATTGCCGATTTTAATAAAGCTGAGCAGTGTGTCAGTTGATATAACTACCAATAATCCAGATCGTATGTCTTTTCAAATGGTTATGCGTAATAGAGGAAACGCTTAATTTTTTGGGTGGGAGTTTTCTCGAATGGATTTTGCTGTAAAACAATTCTTTGTATTTGCGAAAATTTGTTAAGTTCTTCATTCACTTTTCCCTGAATCTCTTTGAGAATCTCTTCAGCTTTCTCGTTAACATACGAAACCGCTTCTGATTTTGCGTGCTGATATTTGCTTTCGAGTTCTTCCATGTTAAGGTGTACCAAAGCGACCAGTCTTCCTTTTTGCTGCACAACCAGCGATTCAAGCACGTATTCCATGCGGTTGATCACCGATTCTATTTCTTCAGGATAAATGTTCTCGCCACTGGCACCTACAATCATGTTTTTTATTCGGCCTTTAATATATAGGTTGCCGTCATTGTCGAAATATCCAAGGTCGCCGGTTTTTAACCAACCGTCTTCTGTTATCGTTTCTTTAGTTATTGCGGGTTCTTTGTAATACCCAAGCATTACGTTTTCGCCTTTTGCCTGAATTTCTCCCTGTCCGGTTTCTTTGTCAGCATTTGCAATGCGCAATTGCACACCAGGCATGGCTGGTCCGGTTGATAAAAACTTCGTTTTTCCAACTCCCGCACCTGCAAGTAGTGGCGACGATTCGGTCATCCCATAACCAATTGCCAGTGGAAATCCTCCTTCCATCAGGAAACGTTCGACATTGTCATCGAGTTTAGCTCCGCCGATACCGAAGAATTTAAGCTGTCCGCCAAAAGTTTCATACAGTTTTTTACCAGCCACTTTGTGCAATAATTTTCTGAAGGGCGGAACTTTGTATAAAAAGCGGGTAACGAATTTGCTGTTGATTTGCGGTAATATTTTGGTTTTATAAATTTTCTCAACGATCAGCGGCACAATTAACATGATAGTGGGGCGTACCACTTTTAACGCAGCAAGCAATACCGATGCGACAGGTGGCTTTTGAAGATAATGAACCGAAGCGCCATATTTTACAGGAAGAATCAATACAAGTGTATTTTCGAGTGTATGCGAAAGCGGAAGGATTGAAAGGAATCGATCGGTTGGTACAATGTTCTGAATTAACCAGCATTGCTGGGCTGTCCAAACAATATTTTTGTGGGTAAGCATCACGCCTTTTGACTTCCCTGTGGTTCCCGAAGTATAAATAATGGAAGCCAAATCCTGTTCCTCTATTTTTTCATACACAAACTGGCTTGCGTCAATTTCGTTATAAACAGGCACAGCTGTTTTCGAAACGACTTCAAAGGTTTCTATCTGAATTACAGTTAATTCAGTAGCAGGGTCCAACTTACTATTCAAAGTTTCTGACACATAAACCACCGAAACATCGGCATGTGTGAGTATATTTTTAATCTCGTTGGGGTGAAAATCCGGAAGTATGGGGACAACCACTGCACCAATGACGCTGGCTCCAAAAAAAGCAATTCCCCATTGAGGCATATTCATGCTCAGTATGGCAACTTTATCACCCTTTTTTACGCCTATCGTCTGAAGTTGAAGAGCTGCTTTTTTGACTTCAATTTCAAGCTGCGCGTAGCTTCTGTTTTCCTCACCGACAAATACTAACGACTGATTTTGTGCGTAGTCTTTGAAACTGGCCTGCAGCATAGCAGGGATTGTTAAGAATTCGAGCCTTCCCATAATTTTAAATTAGATGATTTTATCAACAATTCAACGTGGCTAAAATATATAAATGTTCACACAGGGTTAAAAAAATTAACAATAATTAAGTCATAACGGGTTTATTTGGAAGATTATCCAATGTTTTTTCGAATTCCTGAATGTTTTCGTCGGAGTTTTATTTATTCTGGAAATGATAAATAATAGTTGCAAATAATCAGGAAAAAGCACTTAAATAATTTAAATTTGGAGGGAAATGGAAAGGTTAATCATCATACAAAAAACAGCAGATTTTATAGCCGGTGAATTCGCTTCCGATGGTGGTGGTCATGACTGGTTTCATGTTGACCGTGTGCGCAGGTTGGCTCTCCGCATTGGCGCGGTTGAAGGTTGTGATCTTTTCGTAACCGAAATGGCTGCATTACTGCACGATCTTGACGACTATAAAATTTCAGGATCGGAATCGCAAATCCCGGTAAAAGCAAAAAAATGGCTCGATTTTTTACACGTTGAGTCTGAAACTGCAACTCAAATTTTACAGGTTATTGAGGAAGTGTCGTACAAAGGTGCCGGTATTGACACTCCGGTTAGTTCAACCGAATCGGCTGTCGTTCAGGATGCTGACCGGCTTGATGCTATTGGAGCCATTGGTATTGCACGAACCTTCGCCTACGGAGGCCATAAAAAAAGGCTAATTTATGATCCGGCTATAGAGCCAGTTATGCACGACGATTTTCAGTTGTATAAAAGCAGCACAGCTCCAACAATCAACCATTTTTATGAAAAGCTATTGCTGCTTAAAGATCGGATGAATACAAAGACTGCAAAAGTGATGGCTAACAGACGTCATCATTTTCTGGAAAATTATCTACAGCAGTTTTTTGATGAATGGGAAGCAAAGACATGAAAACATACTAAACAATTACCATTATGAGAATCGAACACATTGCCATTTGGACGCGCGATCTGGAAGGAATGCGAAATTTTTATACTCACTATTTTGATGCGATATCGGGATCTGGTTACTATAATCACTCAAAAGAATTCAGATCCTATTTCCTTACGTTTGGAGGCGATTGCCGTATTGAACTGATGGAGATGCCTACTGTTTCGGGAAATAAGAACGATTACCGTAAACACTATACAGGAATTGCCCATTTTGCATTTAAAGTTGGTAGTCGCGACAAGGTCGACCAAATTACCGATATATTGAAAAATGATGGGTTTGAAATTATTAGTCAGGGAAGAATGACAGGCGACGGATATTACGAAAGCTCAGTTTATGATCCTGAAAAAAACCGGATTGAGATCCTTGCTTAACGCAAGGCAGGTCGTGACTTGAAGTCGCACACGGACTAATTTATTTTTTGTTGCGGATAGTTTTCAGCTGCGTAGCTCAACTGTTCGTACCATTCCTCTCCATATTTCCTGATCAGAGGTTCTTTCAGGAAAACATATAAGGGCAAATTCTCACTTTTCCCGCATTGGCGGCCAGGTTTGCAAATGTCTATTTGCTGATAATTTACAGCATCAAACCGTTTGTACTCTGTGATGCGAATTGGAAATAGATGACAGGATACCGGTTTGCGAAACTTGCTTTTCCCATCGAAGAACGCTTTTTCGATGGCACATTTCAAAATTCCTTTTTCTTCGAAAGTATAAACACACTGCCGGTTATTTACGAGTGGAGTAACCAAATCACCATCGAGATCGACTACCGCGAAACCTTGTTTGCGGATTTCAGCACGATGAGATTCCGGAATATACACCTCAAATTCGGGATAAGCCTCTGTAATGGCTTCTAATTCTTCGGGAGTAACCGGAGCGCCCGAGTCACCTTCTACACAGCATGCTCCTTTACATTTCAGTAAATCGCAAAGGAATTTCTTTTCTAAAACATCAAGGCTTACAATGGTTCTTCCGATTTCGAGCATAAAAAGAATTGGTTCAAAGTATAAAGCTCAAAGTTTAATGCTTAAAGTCGGGTATCAACTTTAAACATTAAACTTTGGACTTTAAACAGCTTCAGTTATTTTTCAATTAAAACGTTTCCGGTCATTTCTGAAGGAATTTCCAATCCCATTAAAGATAAAAGGGTTGGAGCAACGTCGGCCAGGATTCCGTTTTTAATCTTGGCATTTTTATTTTCTGAAATATAGATACAAGGAACCGGATTCAGCGAATGGGCAGTGTTGGCCGATCCGTCTTCGTTGATTGCATTGTCGGCGTTTCCGTGGTCAGCGATGATCATGATTTCGTAGCCACCTTTCTGGGCAGCTTCAACCACGTCTTTTACACAGCTGTCAACAGCCGAAATAGCCTCAACAATTGCTCCGTAAACGCCGGTATGCCCAACCATATCGCCATTGGCAAAGTTCAGGCAAACAAAATCGGCTGTTTGATTGAGTAATTCGGGAACAATCAGATCGCGTACCACAGGAGCCGACATTTCAGGTTGAAAATCGTAGGTTGGAACTTTGGGAGATGGCGCCATTAATCGTTTTTCGCCTGCAAATTCCTCTTCGCGGCCTCCGCTGAAAAAGAAAGTAACGTGGGCATATTTCTCTGTTTCGGCAATACGAATTTGTTTCAATCCGGCTTTCGAAACAATTTCTCCCATTGTATTATTCAGGTTTGGCTTGTCGAAAATTACATTGATATTCTCGAAATCGGCTTTGTAATTGGTCATGGTGTACCATTGCAAAGGCATGGTTTTCATGCCAAATTCGGGAAGGTCTTTTTGCGTAAATGCAATGGTTGTCTGACGAAGGCGGTCGGTGCGGAAATTGAAACAGATCACCACATCGTTTTCCTGAATGGTAGCCAGTGGATTTCCGTTTTCGTCAACCATCACGATTGGTTTCATAAATTCGTCAGTTACTCCGGCTTCATAAGACTCTTTTACCGTTTTAAGCAAATCGGTCGAAGGTGTCCCTTTTCCTTCAGTATATAAATCGTAAGCCAGTTTCAGACGGTCGTAATTTTTGTCACGGTCCATTCCGTAGTAACGTCCGATTAGCGAAGCAAATTTACCATTGGTACCTTCAAGGTTTTTCAGGTCTTCTTCCAGAAAGCCAAGTCCCGAGCGTGGGTCGGTGTCGCGGCCGTCTGTCAGACCGTGGATGAAAGTATTTTTCAGACCCATATCAGTTCCGATCTGGCAAAGGGCAACCATGTGCGCGCTAAGTGCATGAACTCCGCCGGGGCCAATCAAGCCAATCAGGTGAACATTTTTGTTGTTTTCTTTCGCGTAAGTGAATGCTTTCACGATCTGCGGTTCTTTCCAGAGCGATTTGTCGCGGATCGATTTGGTAATTTTAACCATGTCTTGATACATCACCCTTCCGGCGCCGATGTTGAGGTGCCCCACTTCCGAGTTACCCATTTGTCCGTCGGGCAAACCAACATTCTCGCCGCTGGTAAGCAGTTGTGAGTTTGGATAGGTGGCTGTCAGGTAATCCATGAATGGTGTTGGAGCAGTTGCAATTACATCTCTTTCAGAACCATCGCCAATTCCCCAGCCGTCGAGGATCATTAAAAGTGCTTTTTTATACGTTGCCATAATTTATAATCGTTTTAAATAATTAACAGTTTTGAGGCACAAAAGTATCCTTTTTTTCAACAGGATTTTTAATAATGCTCAGGGTCTTATCCTGAATTAACAATTAGTTTTGTTCGTTTTCCTTTTTTCTGAACTATTTGGAATTGTGAGTTCCATTTTTTTTATCTAAAATGCAGATAATTTAAAATCCCGACCGATGATAGCTTATTGTATGTAAGTTGTTTCTTGTTATCTTTCGCCGCCTGAAAATAAATTCAGGAGAGAACTAAATTTCATTGCATGAATTGGGTTAAGAGATTGTATGACTGGGTACTGGCATGGGCTGAATCGCCTTATGGGCCAATCGCACTTTTTGTTTTTGCATTTATCGAATCTATCTTTTTCCCGATTCCTCCGGATGTTTTACTAATAGCACTGGCTCTTGGGATGCCATCCAAATCATTCCGTTTTGCGCTGAACTGCTCATTGGGTTCTGTTTTCGGCGCCATGATCGGATACGCTCTGGGGCATTACGCCTGGGTTTCTTCGACCGGAGAATTTACAGGTTTTGCCAATTTCTTCTTTCACAATATTCCCGGATTTACAGTTGCACTATACGAACGAATTCAGGCATTGTTTAATGAGTGGAATTTCTGGGTCATTTTCACTGCAGGGTTTACACCTATTCCTTATAAAGTATTCACAATCACTGCCGGTGTTTTTCAGATCAATTTCGCAATGTTTTTAGTTGCATCAATTATCAGCCGAAGTGCACGTTTTTTCCTGGTAGCATGGCTTATCTGGAAATACGGCCCAAGTATCAAAGGGTTTATCGACAAATACTTTAACTGGCTTGCACTTGGGTTTACCGTTTTCCTGATTGGCGGATTCGTGGTAATTAAGTACCTCCTTTAATTAATTATTGAACCCGACCGGAATCACTAATTTAAAGCTGACGTTACGCCCCATATTGAAAATTCCGTTTCGTCCGGAGGCATTGTTTGTTTCGGCATATTTCAACCGGCTTAAATGACTTTGATAAGCTAAGTCGGTCAGGTTGTTGGCTGAAACATACAACGAGAACCTGGTTTTATCTCCCCACACCACATCGGTTCCTGCTCCCATATTCAGAAGGAAATAGCCGGAGGTGGCGGTTTCTGTTCCGTAAGCTGCAAAGTAATTGTTTTGTCGGGCGTACCAGTCGAATCCGATTTTCAGGTACACATTTTCAAAGTGTCCGCGGATATTTCCGAACTCAGTTTTTATGCCTGAAGTCCAGCGGAAGGGCGGTGTTAAAGGTAAATAGCGCGAAGAATCGGGCTGATCCTGTAAAATTGCAAGTACGTATGAAAACGAATTTTCGATGTGTAGCCAGTCGAGCGGGTGCGGGTGAATATCGAGCGTAAACTCACCGCCTTTCAGGTTTGCTTTTCCTGAAGTGAAAAGGAATACAGGCATATCGTCAATCAATAAATGGTTTCCATTGGCATCATTCTGTTTTCGGCTGTATATAAAATGATTGACCGTATTGCTGAACAGGTTTAACTCGGCTGCAACGTGTAATGTGTTGAATCCGGCTGTTAAGTCAAACTGAAGGCTTGTTTCGGGTTTCAGTTCGGTATTGCCTTTTTCGTAGCGCAAAGTACCTTCGTGAACACCATTAGATCCCAGTTCGCTGATGTTTGGCGCCCTAAATCCCCGCGCAACATTCAGTTTTGTATAAACCGATTTGCTTATTTGCCAGCTTGCTCCAATACTTCCGGAGAACCCATTGAAAGTCCGGTCGAAAGCTTTAAATCGTTCTGAAGCCCCATTCAATCCGGCATCAACAACTTTACCATCATCATTCAGAAACAGCGCTTCTGATTGCTGTGTGCGGCGGTCGGCACGAAGCCCGCCAACAATATCGAATTGTCCGGCAGTCTTTTTCAGGATACCGAAAAAACCTGCATCAAAAAGTGAGTAGGCAGGCACCAGAAATTCTTCGCCTTTGTTTTCCGATTGCTGCCACATTCCGTTTACCCCAACCGACAGATTGTAATTGTTCACTTCAGGAAAAGCATACCGCAGATTGTAGTTGATCGTATTCAGTAAAAAGTAGAGATCAAATTCATCGGGATCGGAGGCGTTTGCAAATTCTTTCCGGTGATTTTGCTGATACCCGAGCGATGCTTTGAGGTTACCTTGCCCGATGTAAATACTGTTGTCAATCAGTGCCTTGTAATGATTTATTTGCTGAAAGGGAATTTCAGGATTGTATGATTTATAATCGGTTGAACTTACCGGAATCATAGAATCGCCATCAGGCGAAGGTTTTATAAATGCTCCTGTAAGGCTGTCGCGTTCGCCTTCAACGATTCCCGGTTTGAGGTGATACATGCTTAGGTGAAGGTGCGAAAATCCCCGTGCACGGTTGACTCCCAGTATTCCGCTTAGCGCATTTTCCCTGAATCCGGAGTTGTAAACCGGCCCGTCGTACTTGTTTTTGTAGGCCTGTGCCCTTTTGTCGCTGGCGGTGATGTACCAGACGAAGCCATTTTTATTCCCGGCCAGATTCAGCGAATTTCCAATCAGTCCGTTGTTTGTCTGAAAGTTGCTTTGTACTTTCCCGCCAATAGTTCCTGAAGGAAGGAATGGCGCTGATATGAGATTAATCACCCCGGCCATCGCATCTGAGCCATAAGAGAGACTCGCTGGGCCTTTCAGGATTTCAACCTTGCTGACGGAGAATTCATCGATTTCGATGCCATGCTCGTCGCCCCATTGTTGTCCTTCCTGTCGGATTCCGTCGTTTACCACCACCACCCGGTTGTAACCCAGTCCGCGAATAACAGGTTTTGAAATTCCGGTACCGGTTGTGATTTGCGAAATTCCTGGTTCCGATGCCAGTGCGTCGATAATATTGGTTGCAGAGTTTTCGAGCAGGTAAGTTGCCGGAATGGTGATAACTGGCGCCGGTGCACGGTTTTTCTCTGTTCCGCCTGACTGGCCTGTGACAACCACTTCGCTGATTTCGGTAATGGCCGGTTCAAGCGCAAAGTCCATCCGACTGATTTGTTTTAAATCGATCGTTTGGGCAATTAGCTGGTAGCCGGTTGAATGTATCTGTACAAGAACTTTCACCGAAGGTAACTGACCGATGGAGTAAGTGCCGTCGTGTTTACTGACTGTGCCTGTTTTAAGGTCAGGAAAATATACAGAAACTCCGGGTAATGTTTCGCCGGTATGCCGGTCAGTAATTGTGCCGGATAAAGTTGATTTTGCAATTAAATTTGCTGGTTCGATGGCTGATACTGATATAAATGTCAGTAGAAAAAGCCACAACGATATTGTTTTTAACATTGATTGGGTTTTAAAAATTAGCAATCATGCCAACTGGCATTTAGAGCTTCAGAAAAAATATGAAATCTGGGAAATCAGGACACAGGGGGACCCCGAAGAGAAAGTCTGAAATGCGGTTGTACATGAACCTCCGAATTTTCAGGAAAACTTAAAACCTGAACAATAGGTAAAAACGCAGAGAATTGAGTGTTAGCAGCCTGAACGAAACTTACGAACTCGAAGTCGCAAACGGGACAGACTTCTTCAGGAACATCAAAAGAGACACCATGATTGTGATGGCAGCAACTATCCTCCCCGTGGTGGACATGCACCGATTTGATCAGTTGCGGATACCAAAGCAGCAGCAAATGAATCAATATCAGAATGGATAGTTTGTTTTTTCTGAACATCTGTTTTTTTAATTGTTATCTGCCTTTTTTATAGTTGTACCAGTTTGAATTATTTTTTGCCGAAGACCGTCCTTTTTTCTTTTCGATTTTCGATTTTAATAATAGCCTTTCAGTTTCGGTTCTTGCTTTAAAATAGGACGACTCTTTTGGTTTCGAAAAATTAAACCAGTAAGATAAACCAACAGATAACGCGATGTAACTGTTCACCGTATTGGGTGAATTATAAAATAGTTTGTGGATTTGAAGAGCGTCTCCTGCAGAATCGGAGCTTCTGTTTAGATCGAATGAACCGGTCAGGCTAAGATTGTTACTAAGCTGGTAGTTCATACCAATTCCAATTCCCGTGAGTACTGCTACATTGCTCACAAATTCTTTTTCAGAAGCGACAACTGCAGGATTGGTTCCGTCGGGCAATTGTTCAAGACGTTCATTTTTTAACGAAATGCCTCCAATTTTGTAGTTTAGATAATAATTAAAGAGAGGCTTGAAGTCGTTGGTTTCCCTCAAATTAAACTGAATCAGATAGCTGTGGGTATATGCTTGTGTCAATACCTTAATATCAGTTCCCTGACCATCAACTTTACCCTGTATCCGTAAAATATCGAATTGATAACCCATTTCAAGGCGCGAGGTAATCCCTTTTTTGAATGAAAATACACCCATTGGTCCGGGGACAAAAAGCGGAATATTGACATTGTTTATTTTATCAAGATATTTTTCAGGAACATGTGACATCAATGACCCGACTCCTGTTTTGATTTCAAGTTTCCAGTTGTCGCGCCATGAGGTGCTTTTTAGTTTTGGCTCTTGAGCAAAACCATGAAGTGAAAGCAAAACGCTTAAAAGTATAATTGATATTAGGCGAAAGCTTAGAGATGAAAAAGTTACCATTGAGATTCTGAAATTGTAAAGGTCGGCAAAGATAGAAAAAAACTATTCTGGATATTGTTGTTGGGTTATTGCAACATTTTCATTCAGGTTTGTTTTAATGAATTTATATTTGCCCAAAATATATTATATTGCTGATCAAATTAAATATTAAAATTCAGGAAATGATAAGGAAAAAGATATGCAAATTATTTTTTGCTTTTGTTTTTGTAATGGCAGTACTGCCATTCAGTACTTTTTCGCAGGTTTCGCTGACAGACAAGTCGCAACCAACGACTTCAGATCATAGTTCAGTTAGGTTAAAACACAAACTGATCCCCTTGTCAAATCAGGTTTATCAGGTGCTCGATTATTACGAAACAAAGGGCGAGTTAGGATTTCTGCCGATGGCCAAGCCTTACACAAAGATTTATATTATTGGCTTACTCGAAAAATTGGCGGAGAATGATCGGTTAACGGATAAAGAGAAGAAAATAATTAACCGGTATCTCACTGATTTTCATTTCGACACGAATGGCCTGACCGTTTATAAACAGGCCTCCAAAAATAGCTTTGCACTTGCCGGGTTTAGTGCCGAAACTTCGGTTCGAACGGGAGCTGGCGACGACGGAACCTGGTCGATGAACCTGATTGCAGAGCCTTACCTTTCAGGAGATCTGGGTGAACACCTGACTTTTACTGCGGCAATGGGGCTGGCTGTTGAACGTCTGGCGCCCGATCTGTTTTATCAATCGTACACCCGCAACGGGAAGGTTAATTTGCCTTACCAGTCGCTCGGATATGCATACCATCCTTACCAGTTTAATTTCGAAACCATGTGGGCGCATGTGCTGGCATCAGCCGAAAGCGGAGAAGGGCCGCCGGTGAAAGATGAGCTGACTGCCGGAATGATTTATCATACAGAGTTAAATGGTTCGTGGTTCGATGGCGCCTTGCAGATGAGTATCAACAATCAGCGGCGTTCGTGGGGACACGATGAACACAATCTGATGCTATCGTCCACTGCCAGACGGTTTCCGGGAATAGAACTGAAAATTCAACCTGCAAGCTGGATCAGGTATTCGAATCTGACGGGCTCGCTGTTTTCGTATGCCAATCAAAGTCCGGGTTACCGACAAAATATTTATGGGTATGATTTGGGGCAGGTGCAGAAGAATTTCACTTTGCATACCCTTGAGTTTATGCCCAGTAAATGGCTTCAGATCACTGCTGCCGGAGGAAATATCTGGTCAAAGCGACTTGAACTGGCCTATCTGGTTCCATTTGTTCTTCCACATTTTACCCAGATTGATGTAGGCGATCACGATAATCTCTCGCTTTATTTCGATGTGGCCACTCAATTCCCGGTAATCGGTAAAACATGGTTTGGCTTTTATGTTGATGAGTTTAGCTTTACCACTTCCGGCGAATTGTTAAAAATGCCGCGGAACCGTTACGCCTGGCAGCTGGGGTGGAAAACCTCTTTGTTATCGGAAATTATTCCCGGAACTACTTCGACCATGAAATACACAAGGTTGACGCCTTTTGTTTATACACATTATCCTGAAACGGATTTCAATACGTTTGGAAGCAATCGCCCGCTCGACATGACTTATACGCACGACGAGTTTAATCTTGGATTTTATCTTCCGCCCAATTCCGGAGAACTGAACTGGAAACTGGTAAATGTGGCTGTTCCCGATTTGATTTTAAGTCTTGATAACCGCCTGATTATGCACGGAACCAATGATTTGGCGAGTACCAATGTTTACCAGATTTATGGCGATGTTTACCGCCATCAGATGGGTGCAGATATCTATCAGTATCCGCTGCTGAATTTCACTAAAGATGGGATTTATGACTGGACGATTCAGTCGGAATTGAAGTTTGACCTGAAGATGAGACGGGCCGGAATCCTTAATTATTATCGTCTGGTGGGAAGTTTGGGCTATTCGAATACCTGGTGGAAAGCCAATAACAGTGGGGTAATTGCTCCTGAAAGCAAGAATTTATTTACCGGAAGTCTGGGAATTGTGGTGGAGATGTAGGAAAGGGAGAGTGGGCGAAGGGGCGACAAGGAGATGGGGAGAGAAGGTTTGAATATTAGAGGGAGAGAAAGGAATTGCTTCAAGGAGTTTATAGTTCATTGATTGTCATTCGCTGCGCGTCAATGATTGTCATTGGCAACTGGAAATCCGTAACCTGTAACCCGCAGCAATTACAACTATTACAACAACGACATCCCCTTCAACTCTTTGTTACCTGTAATCCGGTAGGTGAGACGCTGAAATCGACCAGCCGTGCCCTGTTGTTTGTCGGATTGGCAATCAGTTCGCGTTTGATATGCCCTGCAGCTTCCGGATCTTTGGCAACGATGAGCATAAAACCACCACCTCCTGCTCCCAACAGTTTCTGTCCGATGATCCAGGGCGAAATCCGGTCGATGATCTGTTGAAT
>JAHEYU010000019.1:75531-79432 GCA_023251435.1 Bacteroidota bacterium | reverse complement strand
TTGTCGAATTCCATGGCGCCAATTACCGAAGTCGCCGGAATTCTGATGTTTATTTCGGGAATTATTTTTCCAAAATCGATGTTCTCGATAAAATTGCACATAAACGCCATGCCACGCCCTTTGCCACCAAGAGAACCATTTCCGAGCCGCATTACAAAACGTTTTCCGGTCACGAGAGTCGGGTCGAAATCGATGATACTGCCACGAAGTTTCTGAACGCGGACTTTCTCGAATACATCGAGGCAGAATTTCCGCAGGTCATCCGAATTTTTAAAATCCTCGAAACGGTAGGGAAGCAATTGCTCTGCGATGTTGATTTCTCCGCGTGCCATCAGCCATGTTGAAAACGAGTTGCGGTGGCCATGATAGGCCAATGCATTTTCAGGAATAATCCTGAACATTTCCTGAAATTCGGCCATGTTGCGTGCAATCATGATCGGATTTCCTTCGGTATCTTTAAAAACGAAGTTTCCGAAGCCAAGTCGCTTGTAAATATAATTGTGAATATCGAGCGCCAGACTTTCGGAGTTTTTATTGATGAAATCGGCGCCAACTTCGCGCGCCCGCTGTGCATTGTTTACATCGTGGCTTTGCAGCAAAACCGGAACCGGAAACCGCAGCGTCGAATTCACATATCGGAGCAGATCAATCCCGGCATTTTCGTCATCAACCCCGTTTCTTTGGAACTTTACATCTGAAATTACACATAGCAGAAAATCTTTGTATTTATTGATTATAAAAACAGCTTCCTCATAATTGCTCACCAGGATGACTTTCGGCCTGGCCCTCATTTTTAGTATTTTATGCAGCTCGTCTGCCGATTTGTCTTCCACCAGGTTTTGGGTTTGCGTCATAATATTGGTGTACAACATCGGCAAATACCGCGAATAATACTGAATTGAATCCTCGATTAAAAGAATGACCCGGACGTTCCCGTTTTTTGTATCCTCCTCTACATTTTTTTTGTCCTCGATGTATTTAATCATGGCAAGGAAAACATTCGAATTGCCATTCCAGACAAATACCCGGTCAATCGATTCAATTTTTTCTGAACTGGTCTGGAAATAGCGAAGGTCGCCATTGTTGTTAACCAGTAATAAAATTGGGAGCGATTTTTTTTGTTTATAAATGGCATTGGCACCGCGTACCGGGATATTTTTATCAACCCCAACCATAATAATCACCAAATCGAAATCCCTTGTTTTTACCATGTGCAGGGCTTCTTCTTCAGAATTTACACTGGTAAATCTAGGATAAGTGTATAAGTTGAGTTGTAGGAATTCACCAAAAATTTTGTCGGTAAACTGACCTTCGCGCACAATGGAATAGCTGTCATAAAGAGTTGCCAATAAAAGCACTTCTTTAACTTTTGTGGGCATCAGTTCCTGAAAAATGTCGCGATCGCTTTTTTTTCGTTTATATATTGATGAGAGTGCAATAGAATCAATAGGCTTCATACTTTAAATTATTGGTTAATTAAATCATGCGTAGAATCAATTCGCGGAAAAGTATAAAAAATAAGGTTGAAAGATTCAGGAGGCAAGATGTTATACAAACTTCAGAAATATATTTTACTAACAGTGGTGTGTTCTAATAAAAAACAAGAAACCCAACTAATTGTATAACAATTAATTGGGTTAATGCGAGGGTGGTAGATGGGATTTGAACCCACGACCCCTGGAACCACAATCCAGTGCTCTAACCAACTGAGCTACAACCACCATTTTTCGGTTTTGAGGTTGCAAATATAGTCTTTAATTTTTTACTTGTGCAATAGTAAATAGTGGATTTTGGCAATTTTTTTTTTGAATATTTCATAACTACATCAATTACCAAAGAACCATAGAATGTTTGCCAACACTTGCATTCGTTGTATCTGATTAATCCGTTGTTTGTTATATTGATTTTTGCTTTGCAGGTACGTCAGTCATTTTTCTGATCAGCTTTTTCTAAAGTTTACACTTATGCAAGAGTCCACCTTTTTGATTAAGCAAAAGTGAAAAGCGAATTAATTCTTCGTCGCGTATAATCAATTCATAGCCTACAATTTCATCTTCAAAGATCTCGAT
The DNA here is from genome assembly GCA_023251435.1 of Bacteroidota bacterium. Taxonomy (GTDB): domain Bacteria; phylum Bacteroidota; class Bacteroidia; order Bacteroidales; family Prolixibacteraceae; genus Aquipluma. Next base: position 77,363 of record JAHEYU010000019.1, on the reverse strand, counting down.
TACATTCATCAATTCTCCATGTTTGGCAGCTTTTTCTTTAATGTGAACTGGAGCAGCATCAATCGGAAGGTTCTTTTTTAAGTTGAGTATTTTTCCTGTAGAATCAAATCGGGCAATGTGTTCGAAGTCTTCAAGATAGAAAATCGCTTCATAAAAATCGTCGGTTTGAAGCCATTCAACATTTAATGATTCACCAAATTTTTCAAAAAAGGAGCTTTTGACCTCGGCGGGCAAGGTAACACTCGAGAAGTGAAATATTTTGCTTAATATGTTTTTCATGGGTCAAAATATTATTCGCGGTTATTGGTTGGTTTTGCGGTTTTAAAATCTAGAACAAACAGTAGATTAATAAATTGTACGTTTTCTATTTATAGACGTCAAAGGTTGTAATTAGTAACGGATGGGAAGTAAATTAATTATTTTGATTGAATTTTTGCTGATACATATATATCACCCGGGTTCTTGCCCTCTTTAGTCTCATTTTTACAGCATCCTCACTTATACGGAGTGTTTTTGCGATTTGCTTCATGGGAAGGTTATCCTGGTATTTCATCAGTAATAATACTTTTTCTTCAGGATGGATTAATTCAAGTATTATTAGCAAATTTTCATAGTTGGCCGCTTCGAAATCTGTTTCAGTCTCATCAATAATTTCAGGAATCTCATTGCTACTGTTCCAATTTGGGTAGTGAAGTTTCTTTTTTACTCGTAGATAATCAATGCAATAATTGTAGGTTATTGAATATAGCCACGATGAAAAAGACGAGTTACCCTTGAATCCGGGGATTTTTTCATAAGCCTTGGTTAAAATGTCGTTTGCAAATTCTTCAGACTGCTTGCTGTCCTTTAAAAAACTGTAACATTTGTCCTTAACTTTCTTGAAATAGCGTGAATAAAGCAATTCAAATAATTCATGATTATCTGAATTCAATATCAAATGAACTATTTCTTCATCCGATTTATGCTGAAATTTAGTTTTCAATGCCATTTAAATGTGCTGGAAATGAGAAATGTCAGAAAAAAAAAGTAAAAAAATATTTAAAGTTGTGTTACTTCTTGGGAAACCATCGTCACAATGATAAATTTGACTGAAATTCCTTTTTAAGTTCGGCGTAAAAATAGAAATTAATAGAAATTTTTAGTTATATAATAAGTTAATAATTTTAGAGAAAACCAAAATTAAAATTGAGTATGAAAAGTAAATTAATTATTGCTATTGCAGCAATGGGTATTGCAGTGTTATTTAGCTCATGTGCTAAAGTTCCTCAGACTGAAATCGATGCAGCAACTGCTGCTGTTCAGGAAGTTAAAGATGCAGGTGCAGACTTGTATGTTCCTGAAGCTTATGCCGCATTGGTTGATTCAATGAAATCAGCTAACGAAAAAGTTGAAGTAGCTAAAGCAAAATGGTTCCCTAACTATTCAAAATCTAAAGAATTGTTAGCAGTTGTAAGCCAAATGGCTATTGACACTAAAGCTAAATCAGAAGCTCGCAAAGTTGAATTGAAAGCTGAAGTTGAAGCTATGATTGTTGAAGTTAAAGCTTTAGTTGAAGAAAACAAAGCTTTAGTTGCTAAAGCTCCAAGAGGTAAAGAAGGTAAAGCTGCTTTGGAAGCTATCAATAGCGACATCGCAGTAGCTGAAACTACAGTAACTGAAGTTGAAGCTCTTTTAGCTAATGGTGATTTGATTGGTTCTAACGACAAAATCAAAGCTGTTAAAGAAAAAGCTACTTCTATCAAAGCTGAATTGGAAGAAGCTATTGCTAAAAAAGGTGGAAAATAATAATAACTCCTAGGAGTTAGTCGTTTAAAATACCCGGGGGGAAACTT
>JAHEYU010000019.1:14512-75514 GCA_023251435.1 Bacteroidota bacterium | reverse complement strand
GAGATTGTTCTAAGGAATAAAAAGAAAATTAAGTGGTTTTTAATTGGTTTGTTCTCGATTGCGACAATTGCAATAAGTATTTCAATAATTATTGTATCGCAAAAGGAATTGCCAACAGAGGACCTAAAGCTTGCCCGTGAGGCATTGACTTTTGCAAAAGAAGCTGAAGCAAACATCTATTCCGAGAAAATTTATAAAGAATCGGTTGGGTTGTATGATTCTGCAATGGCAAACTGGTCGAGAGAAAATGACAGATTTATTTTGGTTCGTGACTATTCTCTGGTAATTTCTTTTGCCAAACGTTCAAAAAAGAAAGCCGAAGAAGCCCGGGAAGAATCGATTAAAAAATCAGTTAATTTAAATAACGATGTTAAGGCTGCATTTGTTAATCTGGCAAAAAAAATAGAATTATATAACAAACTTTTTAAAGATCTGCCTTTATCAAAATCAGTTTTTGATGCGCATAACAAATCGAAGATGTTTTTAAGCGAATCAAAAATTGCTCACGAAAATGGTAAGTTGAAAGAAGCTGAAATTCTATTTAAAAAAGCTGAAATATACGTCAATCATGCCAATGTTGCTGCTGCAAAAATGTTACGGGATTATTTTAACGACCACTCGAAATGGAAGAATTTGGCAAATGATGCAATTGCGGCTTCCCGCGGTGGAAATAAAGTGATTTTGGTTGATAAGTTTGCTCGTAAATTGTATGTTTACCAATCTGGAAAAGTACTTAGAAGCTACGATGCTGAATTTGGTCCAAACTGGATGGCTCATAAAGAAAGAGCCGGAGACAAGGCTACTCCCGAAGGAAACTATCGTATTACCAAAAAGAAAGAGCGCGGAAATACAATATATCACAAGGCATTATTGCTTGATTATCCTAATTCAGAAGATAAAATTCGATTTGCAGCCAAGAAAAGACAAGGACTCATTTCGCGCAGTGCCGGTATCGGGAATCTAATTGAAATTCACGGACATGGCGGACAAGGTTTTAATTGGACAAGTGGTTGTGTTGGATTACGGGATAAGGATATTGATGATTTATACCGATTGGTTAGCTCGGGCACAAGGGTAACAATTGTTGGTTCGGTTGAGCCTTTGTCTGTAATTACAAAAGGGTTGGATTTCTGATGAAATGAAACCTTTTTTGAAAATAACAGTTGATAATATCAGGAAAATAAGATAATGATTGCAATTTAATTCTACCATCTATGATTCGTACATTTTTAATTTATGTTACTATACTGATTGTCGGAATTCTGTTTTTTGGTTCAATGATACTTTTCGCAATTCCTGCCTTTCAGGAATCAACTTTTATCCTGCCAAAATTAACTTCAAGTCAAAGTAATTCAGGCGATAATAATGATGTAAGCAAAGAATCGCTCGAAAAAGAGATCGGGAAACTTCAGGCAAAATTGGATAAACTTACTCCAACCGACGCTTATATTATTATTAATACTTCTGATAATCATTTCTATCTGTACAAAGGGAAAGAATTACTTCGCGAAGGGTTATGCTCCACTGGCAAAAATGAAAGATTAGTTTCTGAAAAGGGAGAAAATACATTTTACACACCTATCGGAGTACGCCGAGTACTAAGGAAACAACCAAATCCGGTTTGGGCAAAACCCGACTGGGCTTTTATTGAAGAAGGACTTCCGATTCCACCTCCAGGCCACTCTTCCCGTTTCGAATCGGGTACCCTGGGAGCTTACAAACTTGAGCTTGGAAACGGATACATGATACATGGAACTATTTATAAACGATTCATGGGGTTAAGTGTAACGCATGGATGTGTCAGATTGGGTGATGAAGATTTAGAGGTTGTTTACAAGGCTTTGCAAGTTGGTTCAAAAGTATATATTTACTAGTATGAAAAATTCGGTTGAAGACTTTGATAGTTTGTTTGAGAATAAGAAAAAATATACCGGGCTGAAGATTTTTGTTGTAATCTTCATTCTGTTCTTGCTTACACTTACGGGTGTTTATTCATATTTGTCAATTGGTGCCGTTCGCGAGCGGATGGAAGTGGCAAAAGCACAATCTGAAGGGACAATTTCTGGCAATCCATTATTAATTGATTTGATGAAGGATAAAGCCTGGGTCGAATCGAGATTGAAAATGGCTGCAAGCGATTCAATTGGTTTATCCATTGATCTTGGTCAGCATACAATTCAAATGGAACTGAAGGGGGTCGTTGTGATGAAATCAAAAATCAGGGATTATTCAACTTCCGGATTCTTTAAACGAATGGATGGTAATGTATATTTTGCCATGTTTGGAACACCCCTGACTATTCAAAGTTATGTGTCTTCTATTGAGAAGAATCCTTTTAAAGTGATTCAAGCCCCTAAAACAAAAACCGCTGAGGAGATTAAAGCAGAGGAAGAAGCTCCACTTTCGACAGCGAAACCCGCTACAACTGCAACAACAACTGATTCAATACCAGATGAAAATGTATTTTGGACAGTTAAACTTGATCGCGATTTCGAATTAAATATTCAGGGTATCGATTCTGTTGCCGAATCGCAATCGAGATATAAACTGGGTAAAGGGTTTGAATTTAAAAGAGATATTAGAAATATTATCAATTCGTTCGATCACATTGTAAAGTTTAAAAAACCGACTTATACTCCCGAAATTCTGATCAGTATTCCTGAAAATGAAGCGAAAGCTATTCTCCGTGCCTTACCCAGAAATGCATCGGTAACCATTCGGATTTAACCAAAGTGGTTTGCCAGATTTAAATGGGAAAAACTTTTGAAATCTCCGGGTATATATTGGCTGGCGGAAAAAGCAGCCGAATGGGAACCAACAAAGCTTTGCTTTTGGTTAACAATGAACCCTTGCTGATTAGAGTGAAAAATCTGTTAGAACCATTTTGTAATACGATTGCTGTCAGCGGACAAAATACTGATTATGAGAATCTAAATATTGGAATGGTTCCTGATTTGTTCGACGGTTGTGGTCCGGTTTCCGGAATTTTATCTTCCCTTAAGCATTCAATAACCAATTGGAATCTTTTAGTCAGCGTCGATACACCTTTTGTCAACGAGGAATTACTTCAGTTATTAATTTCACAAATTGGTCAGTACGATTGTATTGTTCCTAAGCATGAAGGTGGAATTGAACCTTTAATTGGCCTTTACAGCAGGCAAATTTTACCCCAGCTTGAAGAAGCAATAAATCATGGTGATTATAAACTTCAGCGAATTTTATCTAAACTGAATACCTGCTACGTTGATTGCAACTTCCTGATCAAAAAATATCCACGGCTGTTCTTTAATGTTAACCATCCGGTTGATTATAATTCTATCTAAGTTCTGAATTTGTTCTTTTTCTTCCTGAAGAATTTTCGGGGTTAAAGCGGGGTGCTTTTTGCTAACTTTGGGGGTAAATTTCATTACATGTCACAAACTTTGTTTTATATCATTATTGGTCTTGTGGTGGCCGATTTTGTTTTCGAACGTATCCTTGAATACCTCAATTCTACTCAATGGAGCGATCGACTTCCGGAGGAAGTAAAAGGTATTTACGATGAAGAAAAATACCGCCAGCAACAAGCCTATGAGAAAGAAAATTTTCTCTTTTCGATGATTAGCTCTTCTTTCAGTTTTGTATTGCTGTTGCTCATGTTTTTATTCTCCGGATTTGCATGGGTGAATAGTCTGGCTCTCTCGCTATCAGCTAATTCGATACTAGCCGCACTGGTTTTCTTCGGAATTCTCATGTTTGCTTCCGATGTGCTTACAACTCCATTTTCGATTTACGACACTTTTGTTATTGAAGAGAAATTCGGCTTTAATAAAACTACGCCCAAAACTTTTATTCTCGACAAATTAAAAGGATGGTTACTTGGGGCAATCATTGGCGGCGGTTTGCTGGCACTCATTATTTATATTTATCAGCTCACGACCAGTAGTTTCTGGATATATGCATGGCTTGTAATCAGTGCTTTTTCTATTTTTATGGTGTTATTTTATTCCAACCTCATTGTTCCTTTATTCAACAAACAAACTCCACTTCCTGAAGGTGAATTAAAATCGGCCATTGAAAGTTTCTCGTCCAAAGTGGGCTTTCAGCTCGACAATATTTATGTAATCGACGGCTCAAAACGCTCGACCAAGGCAAATGCATATTTTACTGGACTTGGAGCCAAAAAGAGAATTGTATTGTACGATACGCTTATAAATGACCTCACAACCAACGAATTGGTTGCTGTTCTGGCCCACGAAATCGGGCATTACAAAAAGCACCATGTAATATGGAGTTTGCTACTTGGAATTGTGCAGACTGGCATTGTTCTGTTTATCTTTTCATTATTTGTAGGCAGCCCAGAACTTTCGGCAGCATTGGGAGTTGCAGAGCCCAGTTTCCATATCGGATTAATTGCTTTTGGCGTCTTGTATTCTCCTATTTCGATGGTTACCGGCATGGCAATGAATATCTACTCCAGAAAAAATGAATATCAGGCTGATGCTTATGCCGCAGAACACTTTGATACCAATGAAATGATTTCAGCATTAAAGAAATTATCGGTAAAAAATCTGAGCAATCTTCGTCCGCATCCAGTTTATGTATTTTTTCATTATTCGCATCCAACACTTTTACAGCGATTGAAAGCATTAAAAAAATGAAAGCAGAAATAATTACAATTGGCGATGAAATTTTGATAGGTCAGATTGTTGATACCAATTCGGCCTGGATGGGGCAGCAGCTTAATCTCCACGGCATTGAAGTATATCAGGTAACTTCGGTTCACGATAACCACGATCATATTATGAAAGCGCTTACCGACGCTGAAAAAAATGCTGATCTGGTGCTGATTACCGGAGGTCTTGGCCCAACCAGGGATGATATAACCAAAAATACTTTGTGCGAATATTTTGGGACTGAATTGGTTTATTTTCATGAAGTATTCGAGCATGTTCAATCGCTTTTATCCTCACGAAATGTGACTATTAATCAACTAAACCGCGATCAGGCATTATTGCCGGCCAGTTGCACCGTTTTGCACAATTCAGCCGGGACTGCTTCCGGAATGTGGTTCGAGCAAAACGGAACCATTTTTATCTCGATGCCGGGCGTGCCTTTCGAAATGGAAGCCATTATGACCGAAGAAGTCTTTCCACGGCTGATAAAGCTTGGAATCATGCAGTCGATTGTACATAAAACCGTTCTGACCCTCGGATTGCCAGAATCGATGCTTGCCGAAAAAATTGAGAAGTGGGAGAGCGCTTTGCCCGGTTTTATAAAACTGGCCTATCTTCCCAGTGCACTGATGGTTCGGCTTCGTTTGAGCGCTTACGGAACTGATCAGGCGAAGCTTGAAGCTGAAATAGATAAACAGGTAAAGGAGCTGTTATTTATCATTCCTGAATATGTTTTTGGATTTGACGATGAAAATATGGCGCTGATAATTGGCCGGATGCTGGTGAAAACTTCAAAAACATTGGCGGTTGCCGAAAGTTGCACTGGTGGAAATATTTCTCATTTTATTACTGCCAATCCCGGAAGTTCGGGGTATTTTAAGGGTGGAGTGGTGGCATATTCCAACGATATAAAAATTAAACTCCTGGATGTTCCGGCTGAAATTATTGAGAAACATGGCGCTGTAAGCCAGGAGGTTGCTGAAGCAATGGCTGTTGGTGCACAAAATGCCTTGAATACAGATTATGCTATCGCAACCACGGGAATTGCCGGTCCTGATGGCGGAACAACAGAAAAACCGGTTGGAACAGTCTGGATTGCCGTTGCCGGACCTTCAGGAGTTAAAAGCGAAAAATTTATTTTCAGGCATAACCGTGAGAGAAATATAATACGATCGACCCAAACAGCGTTGAATCTATTACGTACATTTATTTTAACTGATAATACAGCATCAAAATGAAAAGGAAAATACTCATAATCATTGGAATCGTAGTTTTGATTGTTGGAGTAATGGCCGCATTGCCATTTCTTTATAAAGACAAACTTCTTGCAAAGGTAAAAACTACGATCAACAGGCAAGTCAATGCAAAAGTCGATTTTGCAGCCTTTAATTTGTCCGTTTTTTCGGAGTTTCCGAAAGTAAAAATGGAAATCCAGGGACTGACAGTTATTGGAATCAATGAGTTTTCGAAAGATACGATTTTGTCGGCAAGCTCTATTTCAACCAATATTTCGCTGATGGAGATGATTCGGGGCGAAGAGCTGGAACTGAAAGTTCTGAACATCGACAATCCAAAGATAAGTCTGGTGGTCAATCCTTCAGGAGCTGTAAACTGGGACATTACCAAAACTCCGGAAACCCAGGTACCAGCTACTTCAGGAGAAATTACCGGAGCAGAAGACGCATTTAAAATGAAGTTGAACGATATTCGGGTGAATAACCTGAACCTGTTATACGACGACAACGAAATGCCCATGAAATTGTGGTTGAAAAACTCGAATATGAGTTCAACGGGCGAAGTGGCCGGAACTGTAACAACCTTTGACATGAAAGGCGAAGTTGATGAGTTTATTTTTGAATACGACTCTGTTCAATACATTTCAAAAACTAAATTGAAAGCAGAATCACTGCTGAAAGTCGATTACGAAAAGATGGATTTTGTGTTCGATCGGGGTAAATTGATGATAAATAATCTGCCTTTAGATGTGAATGGTTCGTTTTCGATGCCTAACGACAGTATGTTTTTTGACCTTGCTTTCCAGAGTGAAAAAAGTGATTTTGCGACTATTTTAGCTTTGGTTCCCGCCGATTATCAGAAATACCTTGAAAAGGCAACCATCATCGGTGCGGCAGAATTTAAAGGTTCGGTAAAAGGCTTGTACTACAATGAGATATATCCGGCAATCGATATTTTACTCGCTGCTACAAATGCCAGTTTTAAATACCAGGAACTGCCTGAAAGTGTTCAGGATATACAGGTTTTGGCGCAGATTACTAAACCCGAAGGCGACCTTAATTTGCTGAAAGTAAACGTCGAAAAAGCGCATGCTTCTATTAAAAACAATCCGGTTGATCTGAGCATGAACCTGAGTGAACTGATGACCGATCCAAACATTGATGCAACTTTCGCCGGAATCATTGATTTCAATTCGCTGAAACAGGCCATTCCGATTGATAGCCTCGATATTACCGGAATAATGAAGGCCAGTATGCAGATTGCAGGTCGGATGTCGTCGATCGAAAAGCAGGAATACGAAAAATTTAAATCCAACGGTGAAGCCAGTATTCAAAATTTCAGGATTGTAAGCAACCAGTTGACTAAGCCTGTTGAATTAAGCAGGGGACAGATTAAAGCCAATACAAGGCAGATTACGATTGATCAATTTGAGGGAAAAATTGGCCAGAGTGATTTTTCGCTTCGTGGCGATGTGAGCAATTATCTGGCATACATATTCAAAAATGATGTGCTGAAGGGTAATTTCAACCTGAAATCGGCTTTCATGAATTTCTCGGAGTTGTCGGGCATTATGAAACCGGCACAAAAACCTACAGTGCAGAAAACCGAAGAGAAACCAGTTGCAACAAATACCGCACCTGCCGATTCTCTGATCGCTTTTCAGGTGCCCGATAAACTTGATTTGACTTTTCAATCTGCGATTCAACGGGCTGTTTACGATAAAATGCCTGTAAATAATATCAACGGCCTGATTCGCATAAAAGACCGGCGAATGGAATTATCCAACCTTGCGATGGAAATGCTGCAGGGAAAAGTAGCGCTAAATGGCTCCTATACAAGTAATTCTGAAAATAAACCGGTATTCGATTTCAAACTGAACATGGAAAACATTGATTTGCCTACAGCTTACCAATCGTTAAGCACTTTTCAAAGATATGTGCCAATTGCATCGCGCAGTCAGGGGAAATTCTCGACCCAATTTGGCCTTTCAGGAATAATGAACGAAAAGATGAACATTGTGCCCAATAGTTTGAACGGAATGGGAATTTTCAATACCCTGAATCTGATGATTATTGAGTCTCCGATTTTCGATCAGATTCGCGGGATCATAAAAAAAGAGAAACTGAAAAATGTGAAGATCAACGATTTTACGGCTAAATTTCAGTTCGAAAATGGCGAGCTGAAGTTAAATCCGTTTAAAACCATGATCGCCGATCAGCAAACTACAGTTTACGGAAGTTTGTCGGCAGCACGTGAAATTAACCTGACGATGGACTTTTTGGTAAATCGCGAAGATCTGGGATCTGACCTGAACAAAGGATTGGGAATATTACCCGGATCTGAAAATATCAAAATGATTGACGCTTCGGTAATTCTTAAAGGTTCTCTTACCAAACCTGAAGTTTCACTCGATTTAAGCAAAGCGCGCGCGCAGATTGAAGCGGAAGTAAAAAAGGCATCGGTTGATCAAATAAAAGGTTCGGTAAAGAAAATTGGGGATGAACTGAAGAAGTTGTTTAAATAAAAAGTCACTTTAAATCTCCCCGAAGTGGAGACTTTTGGGTGTTCCGAACGTTTTAGCTTTTTTTGGTATATATGCCAAAAATAGTTGGTAAAAACCCATAGAATCCAAGCAAGAATAGGATTAGCAAATAGTTTATCGAAATTGATTTCGGTAAACTATTTTTTTAGTGCGCTGTGCATGGCGAATAACTTGACGGTACAAGACCGTTATGTGGGATTGTAGTTTCCAACCATTAGCCAATAGCAAGGCGGGAAACATTATCAGGCATATCCGGTTGGATGAGTTTGCTAAATAAAACGAAGTCCCAAAACTACACGGAAACCGGAGTGTAAATGATGCGGGTACATGGAATGAAGGTTATTCGTCTTACCGCGGGAGATCTCACAGACGTGCTGAAACGAGATATGAAGCACGGTTGAAAAAGATTTATTGTGAGAAGTCAGCCGAGGCCAGCCTGTTTCGGCATATTCCGACTTAAGTGATTTTAAACTTTATATGGGCGATACCGGTATGCTACCAAGAAGTCGGGTTTGGCAACCCAAACCATTTTGTCACCAAAGGAGGAAGATAATATGTTTTTAGGGATGATAAGTGAAAATTATGTGACCCAGGCCTTGGTTTGCAATGGGTTTTCTTTGTATTACTGGACAGATCGGTGCCTTTGTATGCTGTGTGGTGTATGATGCCGGAATAAGAACCGAATATACCCTGCTCCTTGGGATATGACCAGAAATTCGCAGTCTCTGGTAATAATTTGTAATCCTAACCTTTTCTCCGAAGATTTATAATCCCATACAACAACATTAATTGATCGGAAATTTTAGGTTATTCCTTTGCCTGGAACGGTTAGGGGGTTTTTATAAAATTGGGTATGTCCCTTTCTAATATTATCGGGGCTGGTCGGTTTTATTTAATCGAGTATTCGGCTGAAATTACTACCCTAACTTTTTTGTAAATATCGACGGTACTCGAAGCGTATCCGCCTTCGCCACCTGACAAGGATGCAGTACGATCTACAATGGTAAATAATCCCTGATTTGCTTTTTTCAGGCGGCCAAGTTTTGAATCGTTTTCAGTTGCGAATTTTAGCGCAGCTTCCCTTGCATTTTTGGTGGCTTCGCTAATCATTTCGGGTTTAATATCGTTTAGCTTTGTAAAGTAATATTGAATTGGATTTCCATACTCGTTGTTCGATATTACAACTCCGGCCTGAAGTAATTCGCCTGTCATCCGGCTGACATTCTGAACGAGATCGACATTGCTGCTGCGGATCTGTATGATTTGGGTGATCAGATAGCGTGGAGTATTCATCTGTTGGAAGTTATCGTATTGATTGGCTCTTTTGTCGATTACTGAACTACCTTCAGTAATAATATCATCTTTACTGATCTGTTTTTGGATCAGAAAATCGACTATTTTATTCTTTGCTTCCTCAATTTTATCACTTCCTTCCAACAGGTTGTCATTAACGATTCTCGTCTGTATGTTCCAAACAACCAAATCGGCCTTTACTTCTCTTTCCGAAAGACCTTTTACGCTAACATAGCGGTCGTCCATTTTAAACCGTTGCAATGCCTTTCCTATCAGTAAAGCATTTATTCCAAAACTTAATACGAGGGCTACTGCAATAATCCAAAAATTTTGCGTTTTCATTTCTGAAATTTTATTACGAATGGTCGAAGGTAACTAAAATGCTGAATCTCTGTTCTATTTTTTACTTCCTAAATCGCTTTATCGCTTCTTCAAGCATAGCCACGGTAGCGGTTGCTCCTGATCGGGCACATCCTGCTGCCTGAACGGCAATCAGTTGATCTAGTGTGCGGACACCTCCGGCAGCTTTTACTTTGACATTTGGACCAACACTTTTCTTCATCAGTTCCAAAATCGGAATGGTCGCCCCAACATAGTTGTAATCGCCGTTAGCTTGTTTCACAAAGCCAAATCCTGAAGAAGTTTTTACATAGTCGGCGCCCACTTCTGTACAAATCCGGCAAAGTTTAACGATGTCGGCTTCTTTGGTAACGTAGTCGGTCTCGAAAATAACTTTTACAATTGCTCCATGGTGGTGGCAAGCATCGGTGACCGATTTAATTTCGTCAGCAATATAGTCCCAGTCACCTTGAAGTGCTTTGCCAATGTTGATAACCATGTCGATTTCGACAGCTCCATCGTTGCAGGCCGTTTCAGCTTCAAAAACTTTTACGGCAATGGCCGAATTTCCGGAAGGAAAGCCAATTACACAGCCAACCAGCACATTACTGCCTTTCAGAATTTCAACAGCCTGTTTTACCGCATAAGGTTTTACGCAGACAGATGCCACATCGTATTTTTTTGCCACTAGGCATTCTCTGCGCAAATCTTCGTCGGTCATTGTTGGGTGAAGGATCGAATGATCGATCATTTTTGCTAGTTTGTAAACTATTTCGTTCATGGATGCTCTGGTTTATATAAATAATTATTGTTGCTTATTCAAAATTCGGAGTACAATATCTTCCTGAAATTTAGGACAAAGAAGCGTTAACGATGCTTCCGGTCAGCGTATTTACCCATTCAGCAGTGTACTTTCCATCAGGAAGTTGAAGCCTGATTTCAACCAGACTGCGAAAAAGGGTAATCTGTAGAAGGTTCACGAAAAGATATGGGAAAAGCGTGAAACAATGCCAATTTAGGGGGAGCATTCACGAAGTATAGCAGAAATACTTGAAGTTGTGAGGACATAGCTTTTAATCCTTACCCTTGTAGTACGTTCCACCCAGCGCAAGAGCAGCCGAGATTATCATTACATTTTTTATAATGTATTGTCCTTCAAGAGACGGAGTGAAGATATTCCCATTCTGGAATGTCACTTCTGATAAAAAAAACAGCGGCATGAAGGTTCCGAACATCTGAAGAAAAAGTAAGGCTATAGCAATTTTGGTGGTACGCGAAAAAAGAAAGGTAACTCCAATAACCACTTCCCACACACCAATTGCTGCCACCCAAAAATTGGGCGTACCAAAAGGCAACCAAACGACCGTAGCTTTGAGCAAGTTCTCGGCCGATGAAAGGTCAAAGGGTTTCAATATCCCAAACCAAATAAAGATAATTCCAAAAGATATACGAATTGCTTTAGCACTCCAACGGCTCATCCATCTGGCAATCTGCTGGTCTATTTTTTTTATTTCGGTTTCCATGTAGTTCTGCTATTGTATTAATAATGTTGTTAGGAATATAACACTACGACTATTGTTTTGTTGCAAATATGCACGAAACGATAGATTCCTGCTGGAGTGGCGTGATTTTAAGCAGAGAAGCTCAAAATACTTCAAATTCCTGAACCCCCATTAACCAATTGTTGATGGTATTGGTCAACAGGTACTTTTCGTAATCAAAATCAGCATTCATCACTGCACTGTAATGTTCACCCGAAGTTACCAGAATGGTTGGTATTCCATTATACTGGAAATAATTCGGATTTATAGGATGCAGGCTGAATAGCTTTATCTTCAGTACTTTCCAAAAATTTTCAGCCATAGCTTGTTCGTCGATTTTGATGTAGGCTTTGATCGTTCGTTGCTTATTTTCAGGAGGAGTTGTAACTGTTTCGATTTTAGTCAAATTGGGTTTAAGGTAGGCTTCCACCAACGCCAAATCCCACATCACGCGGGTTTCATCGTGCGGATTTTGCTCATGCCAGCGGTCTTCCAGAATTTTTTCTGTCTCAATGGTTTCATCCAGTTTGGTGTAGGTATCTTCCCGTTGAAACTGAAGCGGGCGCGCAGCTTCGAGACACATCATTGTCAGGTCGAGTCCTTCGAGGTTGAGCAGGTAATCGAAGGCATTAAGGTCGTTACGAATGTTGAATTCGTTTTTGTTCCAGATTTTGGTTTTCGGATCGTATTGTGCACCCAAAGCAAAACAGCGGATTCTTGATTTGATTTCAGGAGCAAGAATCAATGCCGAAGCCAGGTTGGTCATGGCACCGATGGTCAGAATGTCGAGTTTCTCTCCTTCAGGAAGGGCTATTATGGCAGCAATAATTGCTTGCGCAGCTTCTGAATCTCGCGGATCTTGCTGTCCCCAGGCGCGTCCAATCTGGCGGTCGGCGCCAGTGGGGTGGGGGATATCCAACCTGTTGAGCGACTTCAGAATTTGCTCATTGAGCCGCTGGCTTTCGGCAACGGTATTCAAGCCTTTCGATTCGTAAGCATTCCACTTTTCAAAAACCAGCAAATCAGGATTGTTAAAATGGGCTGAACTTAAGCCAACCAGCTCAACTTTTGGATCTTTTACCAACCGGACAATGGCATACAAATCGTCCATTTCGTTGCCGGTATCGGCATCGAGCCATACTTTTTGTTTCTGGGCAAATCCGGAGGAAATTATTAACAGGCCTGTGAATAATAAGATAATATACTTCATGGAACAGTTATTTTTATTCAATTAGTCATCAATACTTTGTCCCACCAATTGACGGAATTTCCAACCAGTTTCATCGTTCACAGAACCCTGGGTTTGTTTCATCAGGATACCAATTACTATTTCTTTTGGATCGGCAAAATACTGGGTATTGAAATAACCACCCCAGTCGAATGTGCCTTCGCTACCGTTGCCGCCTTTGTCCTGGCCAATTGTGGTTGTAACTCCAAATGCAAGCCCGTGATACCTGTCGGGGGCTCCGAAAAGTTCAGCCGAATGGTTAGCCAGTATTACATCAACTGTTGTACGGCTTAAGATACGCACGCCATTTAGCTCGCCACCATTCAGGTACATCTGAAGGAAAGTAGCGTAATCTTTTGCTGTGCTCGAAAGCCCTGCGCCACCAGAGAAAAAGCTTTTAGCGCCTTTAACCGGGTAGTCGGTATCGTAAAAAGTGACCGGATATTTTGTCCATTTTCCATCTTTTTTTTGCTGAACAGCAACCAGTCGTCCAGCCTTTTCTTCAGGAAAATAAAAGCGTGTATCGTTCATCGCCAACGGATCGAAAATTCGGGTTTTCAGGAACTGATCGAACGGCATACCCGAAACCACTTCGATGAAATAACCCAGCACATCAAGCCCTTCGCTGTAAGTAAATTTTTCGCCGGGATTGTGATGCAACGGCAGTTTAGCCAGCTTTTTCACGCTTTCGGCAATGGTAATTTTTTCGGTGGTAAACAGGTCGGTAACTCCCGCTTTCGCGTAAATCATTTTCATGCGTTCGTCACCATCAATAACACCATAGCCAATGCCTGAAGTGTGGGTTATCAGGTGACGAATGGTAATTTCAGATTTGGCAGGCACAGTGGCGTAGGTGGTGTCGTTGTATGTGAAAGATTTCAACACCTGCGGATTTTTAAACTCAGGAATGTATTTTGAAATTGGATCATCGAGCTGGAATTTGCCCTCTTCCCAAAGCATCATAACTGCCGTTGCGGTAATTGCTTTTGTCTGGCTGGCGATGCGGAAAATGTCATCGCGCTTTAACGCTTTATTTTCCTGATTATTGGCCATTCCATAGGCTTTCCAGTGTACGATTTTACCGTTTCGGGTAACCAGTGACACAATTCCGGGAAGATCACCTTTTTTTACGGCATCAACACACATTTGATCAATACGTGCGAGTCGCTCCGCAGAAATACCAACGCTTTCAGGAGCAGCTTCGGTTAATACCGGCGATTTTTTGATTGATTTGGTTTGTGCATTTAGCCCCGAAAAGTATAGAAATACTGCAAGAGCAATAAGAATTATTCGTTTCATAATGGTAGTTTTTATTATAGTTTTCTTCATCGTATTTTAATTACAGCAAATATCTAATTTTAATTTGTACGTAAACTATGGAAAGCATATATACATATTTAATGCGAATAAAGAGTTAAAAATAAGTGTAATGTAAGTGCCAAAGCTATATTTTAAATATACGAAATTGTACCATCCGAATACGATAACACAGTTCAGAATAGCACTCAAAAATTGAATTTCATGGAATAAAGCATTCTTAATTTTGAGTTTTCTTCTATTTCAGAATCATTTTAGGACAAATTTGCCAGGTTTTTCAACTTAGAAATTAGAAAATCATATAGAAATTAGAAAAAAAATATTCCATTCAACGGTTGAAATTGCACCTTCGACATACAAAACCTATCAATTCAAAAAGTTTCCATCAATATAACACATAATGTCTGAACGAAAAAATATTATTGTAGTAGCTTTAAAGTTGAAATAATGGTAGACTTTTCATTCATGGGAAAAATTAATAACGCTATCAATTATATATTCGCTGAAAACGAGGATTTGACGTTGGAAAATCGGGTGTTTTTATCTGCGATTATTATTGGAATATTTACCAGCCTGATTGGATCATTCATAAATTTTATATTCACCACAACTGTATTTGCAGCAATTATTTCACTTCTATTATCAGTAATATTAATCATTCTTTACTGTTTCATAAGATTTAAGAGGATAATTGAACCCTTTATTTTTCCTGTTATTATCATCTCAATAGTGGGTATTTCTGCCATCTGGGTTTTAAATGGCGGAATAAACGGATCTAACATTATGCCTGGATTTGTAATTTTAATTCTTGGTTTAATAACTGTTTCGAAGATAAAAAAGAAGTATGTTTTGATTCTTTTCCTAAGCTCATTCACATCCATTTATCTCATTCAATTCTATCGGCCCGATTTAATCGTAAACTTTGATAATGAGAATGATCGATGGTTAGATTCCATTTTAACACTGTTTTACTCATCCTACTTTATTTTCCTGATCATCAAATTTCTCCATAAAAATTACAACAAAGAGAGGCGTAAAGTGAACGAAAGCGAAGAGAAATTTCGCTTTATGACCGAAAATTCATGCGATACAATCTGGCATTTGGATTCTAACTACTGCTTTGATTATGTCAGTCCTGCAGATGAGCTTATGCGAGGCTTTAAACAGCAAGAAGTTATTGGAACACATATCCAGAGTCTGTTAAATCCGGAAGGCTTAGAACACTTACGTAAATTTAAAGCGAGGATTTTAGAAGATGAGCAAAAAGGTATTAAAACCGGCACAATTCGATTAGAGCTGGAACTAAAATGTAAGGATAACAGTTGGATTTGGGCAGAAGTAAACTCAAGTACCCATTATAATGCTGATGGCAAAATGATTGGATTGTACGGGGTTACACGCGACATTAGTCAACGCAAGAAAGCAGAGCAGGATATTTTATTTAAAAATGAAGCACTTAAAGGTCTTGTTACTACCAAAGATAAATTTTTCTCCATCATTGCTCACGATCTGCGAAGCCCATTCAATAGTTTCTTGGGACTTACACAAGTTATGGCGGAAGATCTACCCAACCTAACTATGACTCAGGTACAAGAGATGGCAGTCTCTATGAATAATTCTGCAACAAATCTGTACCGTTTGCTCGAAAACCTTTTGCAATGGTCACAAATTCAAAATGGAGTTCTTTCTTTTAAACCTGAAGTTATTCCTCTGTATCAAATTGTTGCTGAAAGTATTGCCATGGTGGTTGAACTTGCAAAAAATAAAGGAATAGAAATAACAACTGATATTTCTGATGATCTAGCAGTTTTTGCCGACACTAATCTACTTCAAACAATCATCAGGAACCTCATAATTAATGCCATAAAGTACACCAACAAGGGAGGAAAAGTTATTATCTCGGCTAAAAATACCGTCAGCAAAAATGTTGAAATATCCATAAATGATAATGGTATTGGAATGGATCAGATAATCCTTGACAATTTATTTCAGGTTGATATGCAAACCATTAGAAAAGGCACCGAAGGCGAACCTTGCACTGGACTTGGGCTGGTGCTCTGCAAAGAATTCGTAGAGAAACACGGCGGTGAAATATGGGTCAAAAGTGAAGTTAAAAAAGGTAGCACATTCTATTTTACAATTCCAATTATTTAATCCGCTTATGTGTAATCAGTTTCTATTTTTTTTAATCATGATTTACTGATTCTATTTATTAAAATTCAAAGTTTTGAAAATTGTGTTTAATTCTACGTTATTTCAGTCAGTCTATATTGATACAATTGCATATAAATTGCACTATTACACCGTTGTTGTATATTTTATTGAAAATTAACTATTTACTAATTTATTAATGCCTACATTGCGGCGTAAAATTTAATTTATTATTATGAACAACGGAACAGTAAAATTCTTTAATGATCTAAAAGGATTTGGATTTATTAAAGACGCAAATTCGACGAAAGAATACTTTGTACATTCTTCAGGATTGGTTGACAACATTAAAGAAAATGATGTAGTGACTTTTGATCTGCAAGAAGGAAATAAAGGATTAAATGCAGTAAATGTTAAACTTTCATAGTTTAAAGATTATAAAACATTTAAAATTTTGAAATCCCGCCATTGGCGGGATTTTTTTGTTTAGTGAATTTTGTGCTGATAATTGTTCTCTCATAAAATCAGCCTGCCAGATTTTATGAGATCATGTTTCTCTGTCCTGTAAATTAATGGGTTCCGTGATCTGCCATTGAAAATTTCCAAATTGAAAATGTGTGAATTATGTAATATAATTTACGAATTGTGTAAAGCTTTTGATGCTCTTTAAATTGACCTTTGTCACGTAATAATTTATAGAAATTTACAGAATTATGAAAAACAGATCTATTTTAACACAAAAAGAGAATCCCCAGCTGCCCAAACAGTCAGGGTATTTCAGATTATTCAGTGCAAACTGGTTAATGCTGCTACTACTTTCATTTACTATGTGGCAATGTAAAACGGATGAATTTAAAGGTGAAACCACGGGCATTTGTCCTGAAGTGATTTCCACAGATCCGGCAGACAAGGCTGTAAGTGTAGTTACCAGCAAGAAAATTACCGCAACCTTCAATGAGAATATGAATCCCTCAACGATCGATCAATCAACTTTTTTGGTAGCTCAGGGGTCAAATCCGGTTTCAGGATCAGTTTCGCCATCAACCGGGCAAACTGCAACTTTTACTTTTACTCCCGCAAGTCCGCTTGCTCCATTTACTGTTTATACAGCAACAATGAAAAAAGGGGTTAAGGATCCGATGAATAATGCACTTCAGCAGGATTATGTATGGAGCTTTACGACTCAGCCTTTGGTAACTATTTTGTCAAATCCGCTGATTGGCGGAACTACAACTGGAGCCGGAGCTTACAACGTAGGCGCATCGGTAACTGTAAAAGCGGTCGCAAATGCCGGATATGTTTTTGCCAACTGGACAGAAGCGGGAGTTGTTGCATCAACAAATGCAGACTATACGTTTGTTCTTAATGGTAACAAAAACCTTGTTGCCAATTTTACTGCTCAATATACTGTTGGAATTTCGTCGCTTCCACTTTTGGGAGGAACTACAACCGGAGCCGGTTTATTTAATTCGGGCGCATCGGTAACTGTAACAGCAGTGCCGGCTATTGGTTATACATTTACCAACTGGACCGAAGGAACAACAGTTTTATCAGCATTAAAAGAATACACTTTCCCAATAACTGCAAACAAGGTGTTGGTGGCTAATTTTGCCATTAATATGTACTCTTTAAATATTACCACTCTCAACGGAACTGTTCTGAAAGCTCCAAGTCAAACAACTTATAGCTACGGAAGTATAGTTCAGCTTACCCCAACTGCAAACGCAGGTTATTCATTTATTTCGTGGAGCGGCGACGCAACGGGCAATACAAAGCCTTTAACGGTAATAATGAATTCTGATAAAAATATTACTGCTAACTTTTTAGCATCACAATTCACTTTATCTCTTTCAGCCAATCCATCGGCAGGCGGAACAACAAATGGAGGTGGCTTATTTAATCTGGGCGCTTCGGTAACTGCAGCAGCAGTGGCAAATATCGGATATACTTTTACCAACTGGACCGAGGGCGCAACCATTGTATCAACCAACGCGAATTACTCATTTACGATCAGTGGAAACCGAACATTGGTAGCTAATTTTACACCAGCCATCGTACAATACAATGTTGTTTTATCATCCAATCCTTTATTGGGTGGAACAACCAATGGCGGAGGTTCATTCAATTCAGGAGCTTCGGTTTCAGTATCGGCAGTACCTGCTATTGGATATACGTTCACCAACTGGACTGAAGGTGCTAACATTGTATCATCCAATGCGAATTATACATTTAATATAAATGGCAACAGAACTTTGGTTGCAAACTTTTCACCGGTTGTTGTCGGACAATTCAATGTTGTTTTGTCATCCAATCCTTTATTGGGAGGAACAACCAATGGCGGAGGTTCATTTAATTCAGGAGCTTCAGTTTCTGTATCGGCTTTACCTTCTATTGGTTATACTTTCACCAACTGGACAGAAGGTGCTAACATGGTATCGACCAACGCGAATTACACATTTAATATAAATGGTAACAGAACTTTGGTTGCAAACTTTTCACCGGTTGTTGTCGGACAATTTCTTGTAGTATTGTCTTCCAATCCTTTATTGGGAGGAACAACCAATGGAGGAGGTTCGTTTAATTCAGGATCTTCCGTTTCTGTATCGGCTGTACCTGCCAATGGATATGCTTTCACTAACTGGACCGAGGGCGCAAACATTGTATCGACCAATGCGAATTACACATTTAATATAAATGGTAACAGAACACTTGTCGCGAACTTTAATTCAACCCTTCCAGCCGGTCCTGAACCAATTGACCTTGGAACAGCAGGTGATTTCACCGCTTTAACAAAATCTGGAATCTCTACTACCGGTGTTAGTTCGGTAGCAGGTAATATTGGCGTAAGCCCGGCAGCTGCAACAGCAATAACCGGATTTGGATTGATTATGGATATCAATGGTCAGTCGTCGCATACCCCAATTGTAACGGGTAAAGTTTATGCTTCGGATTATGCTGCACCAACACCTGCCAAAATGACTACCGCTGTAAGCGACATGGAAACAGCATTTACTACTGCAAATAATTTAGTAACCCCTGCACCAATTGTTGGTCTTTATGCCGGCGATATCAGTGGCCGTACTTTAGCAGCAGGTTTGTATAAATGGAGTACCGGTGTTTTGATAACCAATGCAGGTGTAACCTTAAGTGGCGGTCCAAATGATGTATGGGTTTTCCAGATAGCACAAAATCTGACAGTAAATAACAGCGCAATTGTAACCTTATCGGGTGGAGCACAGGCTAAGAACGTATTCTGGGTTGTAACGGGTCAGGCAACAATTGGTTCTGACACTGATTTTAGCGGAATTATCCTAAGCAAAACGCTAATCTCTTTAAATACCGGAGCAAAAGTAACAGGTAAGTTATTGGCTCAGACAGCAGTTACATTAAATGCCAGTACTGTTGTAGAACCATAACAACGAAATTGGCAGACTTAAATTTAATCCCCCTCGCCGGGGGATAAATTATAGCTATTACAAAACAAAAATTTATACATAAGATAACAATGAAACAAAAATTATTTATCCTTTTATTGATGTTGATTGGCTTTGGATCAGCATCACAGGCTCAGGAAATACAACGACCACAACCTAAGTTCTGGTTCGGAGTTTCGGGAGCGGCAAATATGAATTTCTATTCTGGCACAACTCAAACTCTAAATTCGACGGTATATGCACCAACTGCTTTTCACGAAGGTTTTGGAGTTAGCCCCTGGACATCAATTTTTATGGAATACAGACCAAATCCTGTATTTGGATTAAAGTTCGACTTTGGATATGACGACCGCAGCGGATCGTTCGATCAGGTAATTGCTCCTTGTAATTGTCCTGCCGACCTTGATGCCAAATTAAGCTATTTCACAATGGAGCCAAGTTTACGTATCTCTCCATTTTCAAACGGTTTTTATGTATTGGTTGGTGCTGTATTTAGCAGCGCATACGATAAATCGTTTGAATACCAACAAGAACAACAACCCGACAGGGCTGGCGATTTCAGTTCTTTCACAAGTAAGAAACTTTCGGGACAAATTGCAGCAGGATACGATATCCCGCTTAGTTCTACAAGCAGTCAGACTCAGTTGAATCTTTCACCTTTTATTTCTTATCATCCATATTTTGGACAAGCACCACGTGGAATTGAAAGCTGGTCAATGCAAACTGTAAGAGTTGGCCTTTCATTAAAAATTGGAAAAGGAAAAAAGACAGCAGTTGTTGAAGAAATTCCTGAAGCTGTTGCTATAGCTCCGGTTGCTGTTGTTGACCCTGATGTAACTTTCACAGTGAATTCTCCTACAAATATCACTGCAGAGCGCCGTGTAAGAGAAACTTTCCCATTGCGTAACTACGTTTTCTTCGATTTGGGCTCAACAGAGATTCCTAATCGTTATGTATTGTTGAAGAAAGATCAGGTTAAGGACTTTAAAGAAGATCAGATCGAAGTTTTGGCTCCGCTGGTTCAGTCAGATCGTCCGAAACGCGAAATGGTTGTTTATTACAATGTTTTGAATATTCTTGGCGACCGCATGGGGAAAAATCCAAATTCGACCATTGTTCTGGTTGGATCGTCGGAAAAAGGCCCTGCTGATGGCAAATTAATGGCAGAATCGGTAAAGAAATATCTTGTTGATGTATTCTCAATTAATCCAAAACGGATCGCGATTGAAGGACGTAATAAACCAAAAATTCCTTCGGAACAGCCAGGCGGACAGCTTGAACTTGTATTACTTCGCGAAGGTGACCGCAGGGTTTCAATTGAAAGCAGCTCACCTGAATTGCTGATGGAATTTCAGAGTGGTCCGGATGCTCCGTTGAAACCGATTGAATTTGTGACCGTTCAGGAAGCACCAGTTGACAGTTATGTAACTTTCAGTGTAAAAGGCGCAAAAGAAGCCTTCTCATCATGGTCGTTAGAAATTGCTGACGAACAGGGAAGAGTTCAGAAGTTTGGCCAATATACAAAGGAAGAAGTTAGTATTCCTGGCAAAACCATTCTCGGAGACAGACCTGTTGGCGATTATAAGGTAACAATGATAGGTCAAACCAAAAGTGGAAAAGTGATTAAGAAGGAAAACAATGTACACATGGTACTTTGGACTCCGATCACCAACGAAGAAGGGATGAGATTCAGCGTAATTTTTGAGTTCAACGATTCGAAATCAATTGATATTTATCAGAAGTACCTTACCGAAATTGTTGCACCTAAAATTCCTGAAGGAGGAAAAGTAATCATTCATGGCTACACCGATGTTATTGGTGGTGAAGAAAATAACAAAGTACTGTCGCTGGCCAGGGCAAACGATGTAAGAAATATTCTTGAAAGTGCAGTAAATAAATCTGGTAAAAAGAATGTTAAATTTGAAGTACTTGGTTTTGGCGAAGACGAATCTGTATCGCCGTTTGCCAACAAACTTCCTGAAGAACGCTTTTACAACAGAACAGTTATCATTGATATTGTTCCGAATAAATAAATAGCTAATTATTAGCTGATTAAAAATAACAGACCGTCTTAGAAGTGAAATTTTAAGACGGTCGTTATTTTATTATCAGGCACTTAGATCGGGAAAGTGTGAATTGTGTAACTTATTCCAGAAATTGTGTAACACATAATGGAGTCAATAATTCCATCTTTGCAAGATAATTATTCAAACATCCTTTTGTCATTCAATTATTTCTAACAATTATTTATATGAAAAATCTATTACTTATTGTTGCATTTGTTTGTGTTTCAACATTCACGTTTGGTCAGGGGTCACTATCAAACGGAGGAAATCAGCTAAATCTTGGAGTTGGTTTATCCGGATGGGGCGTACCATTTTATATTGGAATTGACCATGCTGTTAGTCAGGATATTACCATAGGTGGAGAGCTTTCATATCGCGGTTATCGCGAGAATTGGCACAACGATTACTACCGTCACAATATTACCGGTATTTCTTTAAATGCAAATTATCACTTCAACAGGATACTTGAGATTCCTGCAAAATGGGATTTTTATTTAGGTCCTAATATTGGATTCTTTGTATGGTCGTCACCAGAATTGTATGATGGTAACCACAATTCAGGACTGGGCCTTGGCGCACAGATCGGAGGAAGATACTACTTGTCGAACAAAGTTGGTTTAAACCTTGAGTTTGGCGGTGGAAATGCTTTTTCAGGAGGCAAATTCGGTATAACCATTAAATTGTAGTTACAGCATAAATTATACATCCACTCAATTTGTACAAGAGCCTTATCGTTAAACCGACAGGGCTTTTTTTATGACTTCTGCTGTTCTTTTTTCTGAAGATAGACATCTGCAATAAAATATGCCTTCGCCATTAAAAAACCTAGTCCTGCACCAATTAATCCTCCAACCAATACATCGCCCGGATAATGAACTCCGTTATAAATGCGGCTGTAAGAGACGAGAAATGCCCAAATAAACAGCCAGTATTTCAATGGTTTAAATTGCCTGTCGAGCACAAAATATAAAAAAGTTGCCAACCCAAAAACGTTGGCTGCGTGTGATGAAACAAAGCCATACAAACCTCCGGTTCCGGCTTTGCTTAAATGAATCAGTCCGGCCAGAGCCGGTTCATGCGATGGCCGCAAACGCTGAACCATATTTTTCAGTAATCCTGAAGCAGTTTGGTCGCACAATGTAATTAGCAGTCCCACAAACAAAAGCATCAAAATTCCCCGCATTTTGTAACGTCTGATCATCAGAAAAACAATCAGTAAATACATTGGTATCCAGATCAATTTATGGCTTAGCCAATACATAACCGGATCGAAAAAAGCATTGTGCAATCCGTTTAAAAACAGGAAAAGCGCTGTGTCAATTGAATTCAGATAATCCATAATTCTGGTTGTTATTGTATTTAAGCATGTTGTAAACTAAGCCGGTAACTTTGTCAACTTCTTGGCGACAAATAATTTTCAGTTCAGCCACAACGGAAAGTTTCATAAGCAAAAAAGGCACAAAGTCACGAAGATAATAATCTCTCCGTGTCTTTATGCCTTTCTGTTTTATTCTGATTCAGAATTATGCCTGCGAAATAGCAACCGCAACCGCAACTGAAGCGCCAACCATTGGGTTGTTACCCATTCCGATCAATCCCATCATCTCAACGTGAGCTGGAACCGAAGAAGAACCGGCGAACTGTGCGTCAGAGTGCATACGTCCCATGGTGTCGGTCATACCGTAAGAGGCAGGACCAGCGCCCATGTTATCAGGATGCAAAGTACGACCAGTGCCGCCACCCGATGCAACTGAGAAATATTTCTTGCCCTGTTCGATGCATTCTTTTTTGTAAGTACCTGCAACCGGGTGCTGGAAACGTGTTGGGTTGGTTGAGTTACCGGTAATCGAAACATCAACTCCTTCACTGTGCATAATGGCAACACCTTCGCGAACATCGTTGGCACCATAGCAATTTACTTTTGCTTTGTCGCCTTTTGAGTATGCAATGCGCTGTACTCCTTTCAACTCACTGGTATAGTAATCGAAATCGGTTTCAACGTATGTAAAACCGTTTATGCGGGCGATGATTTTAGCGGCATCTTTACCCAAACCGTTCAGGATTACACGCAATGGTTCTGTACGCACACGGTTTGCCGATTTGGCGATGCCGATGGCGCCTTCAGCAGCTGCGAACGATTCGTGCCCAGCCAGGAAAGCAAAACATTTGGTTTCTTCTTTCAGCAACATGGCTGCAAGATTACCGTGACCGATACCTACTTTACGATCGTCGGCAACCGATCCCGGAATACAGAAAGCCTGTAAGCCAATTCCCAGAGTTGAAGCGATATCAGCCGCTTTAGTCTGACCCAATTTAATCGCAATTGCACCACCCACGATGTAAGCCCACATGGCGTTTTCGAACGCGATTGGCTGAATCTCTTTTACAATTTTGTAAACATCCACGCCCTTGTCATCGCATATTTTTTTGGCTTCTTCAAGCGAAGAAATGCCGTAAGAATTCAACACTTCATTGATCTTGTTGATCCTTCTGTCGTAACTTTCAAATAATGGCATATCTGTTTTCTCCTATTCTTTACGTGGGTCAATTACTTTCACTGCATCTTCCATACGGCCATATTTGCCTGAAGCTTTAACGATTGCTTCGTTGGCATCCATACCGGTTTTGATCATGTCCATCATACGACCCAGGCTTACGAATTCGTAACCAATGATTTCGCTTGATTCGCTCAACCCGATTTTTGTGATATAACCTTCGGCCATTTCGAGGTAGCGAGGGCCTTTAGCCACAGTTCCGTACAAAGTTCCTGTAACACCGCGAAGACCTTTACCCAAATCTTCCAGGCCAGCGCCAATTGGCAATCCACCTTCAGAGAAAGCAGTTTGTGTACGACCGTAAACAATTTGCAGGAACAATTCGCGCATGGCAACATTGATTGCATCGCAAACTAAGTCGGTGTTCAATGCTTCTAGGATTGTTTTTCCCGGAAGGATTTCGGCAGCCATTGCCGCTGAGTGGGTCATACCGGTGCATCCGATTGTTTCAACCAAAGCTTCCTGAATAATACCTTCTTTCACGTTCAAGGTAAGCTTACAAGCACCTTGTTGCGGCGCGCACCAGCCCACACCGTGCGTCAAACCCGAAATGTCTTTTACTTCTTTGGCTTTTACCCAACGTCCTTCTTCAGGAATTGGAGCCGGGCCATGATTCGCTCCCTGAGCAACGCAGATCATGCCTTCCACTTCATGTGTAAACATATAGTCTAATTTTTAATTTGAAATATATTGAGAACTCATTTTCTGTTAGTTCCAAGTTTCAGGTTCCAAGTTCCAGGTTGCGTGCCGATCCGGGTTCCCTTTCCATGCCCCATCCTCTTCGCCCTAAACTGGTTTTAAACCTCAAACATTTTCTTCTGCCCCGATTTGTATAGCAATACCGATGTTTTATCGAAAGTAACCAGACAGCCATATTTCATCGCTTCAAGCTGTGGGCGCATTCGCTCATAAAAAGAAAGAATTTTATCTTCCTTGTCAATTAGCTCAATCACAGTCGGAACTTTGTCGCTTACCTCCCAGAATTTGTTGGAATGAATAACAGAACTTGCTCCAAAACCTAACATTCCTTTAAAAACAGTGGCTCCGGCAATGCCTTCTTTTTTAGCCTGAAGGACAATGAATTCATACAACGGAGTTTGCCTGAACTGGTCGGTTGAACTGATGAAAATCCTTAAAATGCCAGCTTGTGAATTGTTTTCCATCTTAAAAAAGTTTAATCAAGATTCGGCCTGCATAAACTGCCAGCAGACCCAGAAAAAAACTAAATGAAGTATAGAATGCGAAACGAATCCATTCCTGCTGACGAAGCAGTATAAATGCATCGTTCGATAGAGTAGAGAAGGTGGTGAATCCACCGCAGATTCCAACAGTCAGGAAAAGTCGTATTTCTGGACTTAAAAAATCACCTTTTTCTGAAATTCCGTAGATAATACCAATGATTAAACTGCCAATAATATTGACGATGAGCGTACTCCACGGAAATACAGAAGCAACATTTTCCTGAAAGTAACGGGAGACCAGAAAGCGGGCAACAGATCCAATAAATCCACCAAATCCGACAATCAGTATTGATTTTACCATGAAATTACGTTTTAAATAACTTATTCTTTGGTAGATGTCATCAGCCTGAACAGGATTACAGGCGGTTAATGGCAGACCTCATTGCCGCCCACAAATATAACTAATCATAGCCTAAAGAGTATATCAATTGTAAGTACTGTTTAAAATTTAATAATATATGGAAACCTATTCCTGCATTTATTAATTTTGACAAAGTAACCAGTTAAACCAAGCTTCACATGAAAAAAATTGTATTTGTAATACTCTTACTTGTAAATACACAAATCAAAGCTCAGTCATTTCAGATTAGAGGAGTTTTGCCCTGGCACAATTTTTTGTCGGGTCCTTCGGCATGGAACGAAGACGATTACATGAAATATCTCGATGATTGTCAGAAAAATGGTATCAATTTCATCGCGTTTCACAATTACACCGGGGGTGGCGAGCGCTATCTCAACTATGTGGAGCCGATGATCAAAATTCAGTATAAAAATGTATTGCCTGAAGCCGGATTTGATCATTCAGGGATGGCCCGTTGGGGATATCTGCCCATGAAAATTAAAGATTTTCCGTTCGGCCTTGAGAAACATTTTCTTTCAACCCGTGGAGTTGGATATTTTGGTGCCGACTGTGCTGTTACAGCCAAAACCAATGAAGAACGATACGAAAAGGCACAATCGCTGATGCAAAAGGTGCTGGCATTGGCGCACGAGCGGAAAATGCAAATGGCAATGGGATTCGAATTCGGTGTGGCTCCGCCCGAATATGCTTCGATACGAACCAATAGCGACATGTATTGGAAAGGCGACGGCAGTTTGGTTTATAATCCGTTTGATCCGGACGCAACCGGTATTTTATACGCGACAATCGATAATATTATTGAAACTTATAAAGGAATCGACTGGATTTATTTATGGCTTAATGAGCATTGCATGTTTGGCGTTAATCCGGAAATAGCGCTGAAAAACAAGTATATGCAGCAGTTTTATACTGAAAATGAAAAGTTTTACGATTCGGATGAAGTGACTGAATCGCTTAAATTTTTGGGCGTGTGGTCGCAGGCATATATTCAAAAGGCTTATAACTATATCAGATTGAAGGCTCCAGGAATAAAAATTGCTATAGGCGGTTGGGGAAGTGAGTCGCAAATGGCTCTTTTGCTCCGTGGGCTCGACAAAGCGCTTCCACAGGATATTACTTTTTCGATGCTTAATCCCGATCAGGGAAAATTTGGTCACCCTTCTTTTTTTAGTGAAATAGCTCAAAACAGAGATGTGTGGGCTATTCCCTGGCTCGAAAGTGATGCCTCGCTCTGGCACCTTCAGCCACGTGTCGATGATTTGCGGAGTCAGGTTAAAAAGGCTTCGGCTGATAAACTGAATGGTGTAATTGGTATTCACTGGCGGACGGAAGAAATCAGGGAAAATTTCGAAACTTTCATGTTCTTTGCTCAAAATCCTGATTCAACAAACAGTACCAATGATATTTACAGAGATTATTGTGCTGTAAACTTCGGAAACTTTGCTGCGCAACATTTGAGTCCGGTCTTGGCGAAATACGATATCAATGGAATACTAAAGCAAATTGCTTCCGAAGAATATTACGCTTACACACCAGCCTGGGGAAAACTTTCGCAAGTGCAAATGAATGCCTGCAACGAGATTATTCAGGCAATTGACCTTTGTACTGAAAATAAACCAAACGAGGAACAATTGCAAAATCTGAAATGGTTGAAAGCCAATTATCAGTTTGCTTTACTATTCGACAATGTTTCGCGTGGGCTGGAGCCTGTGTGGAATTTACGCGACCGATACCTGATAGCAATGGAGCCTTCAGTTATTTCAGTCAATGAAATAACAAACGCAAAGGAATCCCTGAAAAATATTCCAATCAAGCAGATGATGGAAGTTTTTGCATCAAAAATGAGATCAAGAGGCGAACTCGGAGAACTTTCTTCAATTATTCAAAGGGTGTGGGGCGAATATCAATTGCTTGATAAGTTCTTGAAAACACAGTCACTAAATTCAGACATAACTAAATAAAATATTGGTATGAAATTAATTACAGTTTTATCAATTACAGTTTCACTGGTGTTGCAACTGTCAGTGGTTACAGCTCAAACCAAGGAAATCGACCAATCAATTGCCACCAACCGTAAAGGCGAAATAACGATCAGGTCAAAACCCAATGCTGAAGTAATTGTTGAGCAGATCAAACATGAATTTTGGTTTGGATGTGCAATCCCAAACAGTTTTGTTGACGGTTCGATGACTGCAAACGATAAAAAGCAGTTTGAAGAAAAATTTCTTGCGAATTTTAACTCGGCAGTTACCGAAAATGCTGTGAAATGGCCTAGCATGGAACCCCAAAAAGGGAAGGTGAATTATTCGGTAGTTGACGGAATTTTAAATTGGACAAAAGCAAACAACATTCCACTTAGGGCACATAACCTGTTTTGGGGAATACCTCAATTTGTTCAGCCCTGGGTAAAAGAAATGCCCGATAAAGAGTTGGAACAAACACTTAAAAACCGCGCCGAAACAGTAACTGCAAGATACAAAGGCCAATTTGTTGAATACGATCTGAACAACGAAATGGTGCATGGCAATTATTATGAGGATCGGCTGGGCCCCGGCATTACAAAAAAAATGGCGGAGTGGTCACAATCGGGTGATCCGGATATCAAACTCTATCTGAACGATTACGATATTCTTACCGGTGTGAAATTGCCCGAATACATGGCACAAATAAGCTTGTTACTGAAACAGGGAGTTCCAGTTGCGGGTATTGGAGTTCAGGGACATCTTCATGCTGAAACATTCGACCGCGGCCAGTTGAAAAATGCACTCGATTCACTGGCAAAGTTTAAGTTGCCAATTCGTGTTACAGAATTCAATATCCCCGGACAGCGATCGAAATATTATAATGATCGAAATTTGGTTATGACTCCTGAAGAAGAGGAAATAAAGGCCAAAGAAATGGTTGATTATTATAAAATCTGTTTCGCTCATCCGGCGGTCGAAGGCATTTTAATGTGGGGTTTCTGGGAGGGAGCCAACTGGATTAAGCCTTCATCGTTATTCAAAAAAGACTGGACTCCAACGCCAGCTGCAATCGCATACCAAAACCTGATTTTTAAGGAGTGGTGGACCATTGAAAAAGGCAAAACTAACCGCAAGGGAGAATTATCAGTTCCTGCATTTTACGGGAAATATAAGGTTACTGTAAACGGCAAAACCAAAGAACTTGATTTAACCAGGTCGGCCGGAAAAGTTGTTTTAAAATTTTAAAACAGGAGGAATCAAAAATGACATCAAAAGAACGATTTGACCTGACAGTCAACCACAAACAGCCCGAACGGGTGGTGGTTGATTTTGGTGGAACGGCAGTAACCGGAATTCACGTGTTGTCAGTAGAAAACCTTCGTAAGTTCTATGGTTTGAAGAATCATCCGGTGCGGGTGATTGAACCCTATCAGATGTTAGGACTTATAGAGCCTGATTTGCAGGAAGCAATGGGAATTGATGTAGTTGGCGCCTGGGGTAAAAACAACATGTTTGGCATTTACAACCACGAACCATTGAAAGAGATGAAAACATTTTGGGGGCAAACCGTGCTTGTTCCTGAAGGTTTTCACACTTCGTATGACGAAAAAGGCGATTTGATGATTTATCCTGAAGGCGATACTTTGGTTCCACCTTCAGCACGAATGCCAAAAGCAAGTTATTTTTTTGATGCCATCATCCGTCAGGAGCCGGTTGACGATGAAAAACTGGATGTTCAGGATAACCTGGAAGAATTTGGGTTAGTGTCGGAAAGTGATCTTCAATTCTGGAAGGAAGCGACACAAAAGGTCCGTGCCACAGGAAAAGCAGTAATTGCCGGACTTGGCGGAACTGCCCTTGGTGATATTGCACTGGTTCCGGGAATACAGATGAAACACCCAAAAGGCATTCGCGATATTGCAGAATGGTACATGAGTACTGTTTTGAGGCCTGATTATGTTACTGCTATTTTCGATCGCCAGTCTGAAATTGCGGTGGAAAATTTCCGCCGTTTGCACGAGGTAATTGGCGATAATCTGGATGCCGTTTTTATTTGCGGAACTGATTTTGGTACGCAGGATTCAACCTTTTGCGCACCCGAACAATTCGACGAATTGTGGCTGCCTTATTACAGGCGCATTAACGATTGGGTGCACGCAAACACCAACTGGAAAACCTTTAAACACTCGTGTGGCGCAGTTGAAACGTTCATGTCACGCTTTATCGATGCCGGTTTCGATATTATCAATCCGGTGCAGGTGGCTGCAAAAGGGATGGATCCGGCACACCTGAAAAATACTTACGGGAAAGACCTTGTTTTCTGGGGCGGAGGTATTGATACACAAAAAACCTTGCCTTATTCTACCCCTGAACAGGTACGCGAAGAAGTACTCCATTTGTGCGACATTTTTGCCAAAGACGGTGGGTTTGTATTCAACACTGTTCACAACATTCAGGCGAATGTTCCGGTAGAAAACATCGTTGCAATGGTGGATGCTATTAAAGAATTCAACGGCGAAAGATAAATCTAACCTATATGAAAAACCTAAAACTACTTGTTTTTTTTCTATTGTTTGCGGGAAATGTTATTGCCAAAGAGTACCATGTTTCGGTAAACGGAAACGACACCAACGATGGGTCGGCCCCGAAGCCATTCCGCACCATCAATTATGCGGCGCAATTAACCGTTGCCGGTGATGTAATAACTGTTCATGCCGGAACCTATCGCGAACGAATTGATCCGGCCCGGGGTGGTGAAAGCGATGTCAAACGGATTATTTACCGTGCAGCTTCGGGAGAAAAAGTGGAAATCAAAGGTTCGGAAGTGATCACCGGTTGGAAAAAGGAGAAAAATGGAACCTGGAAAGTAACTGTTCCAAATTCCTTTTTCGGAGATTACAATCCTTATAAAGATTCAATAAATGGTGACTGGTTCGATAGAAGAGGACGGATACACCATACCGGTGAAGTATTTCTGAACGGAAAGTCGTTGTATGAAAAGGAGACCCTGGATTTGGTAATCAATCCGGTTGCAAACAACAAAATAAAGGATCCCGAAGGTTCCACTTACACCTGGTATTGCGAAAGCGACAATACGAACACCACCATTTGGGCTAACTTCCAGAAATTCAATCCAAACAAAGAATTGGTTGAAATCAGCGCCCGGCCAACTGTTTTTTACCCATCGAAACCGGGCATCAATTACATTACCATCAGCGGTTTTTATATTAGTCAGGCTGCCACGCAATGGGGAGCGCCAACAGCCGAACAGGTTGGTATGATTGCTACCCACTGGAACAAAGGCTGGATTATTGAAAATAATGTGATCAGCGATTCGAAATGTTCGGGAATAACGCTCGGAAAAGAACGTGGTACCGGGCATAATGTGTGGAGTAACGACAAAGGAAATGTGAACAGGGATGGTAATATTCATTATATCGAAGTAACTTTTAATGTACTCCGGAATGGCTGGAACAAAGAGAATATCGGTTCGCATATTGTTCGCAACAACACCATTTTTAATTGCGAGCAAACAGGCATCTGCGGAAGTATGGGAGCAGCTTTCAGCACAATCGAAAATAACCATATTTACAATATCTGGACGAAACGGCAATTCGCTGGTGCTGAAATTGGAGGAATTAAATTTCATGCGGCCATCGACACACAAATCAGGAAAAATAGGATTCATGATTGCGGAAGAGGCTTGTGGCTTGATTGGATGACACAGGGAACACGCGTTTCAAGTAATCTGTTCTATAATAACGACAAGGAAGATATTTTTCTGGAGGTAAATCACGGGCCGTTTATTGTCGATAATAACATTCTGTTATCGGCGGTTTCTATCCGAACGCAATCGGAGGGGGGAGCATATCTTCACAATTTGGTAGCAGGTGCTGTACATATGTGGCCCGATCTTAACCGTTTTACTCCCTATTTTTTACCTCACTCTACCAATATGGCAGCACTTACTACCATTATTTCGGGCGACGACCGGTTTTATAACAATATTTTTATCGGAAAGGGCGATAAAACCAGTGCCGAAAGCAAATTTAAATATGGTTTGGAAGGATACAATGAGGCTAAACTTCCGGTATGGATGAGTGGCAACATTTATTTTTATGGGGCAAAACCTTCGACAAAAGATGTAAATTTCGTCAATGATTCAGCTTTTAATCCTGAAGTGCAATTGGTTACAGAAGGAGCGAATTGTTATCTGCAGTTGAACTTAGGTTCCGCGTTAGAAAATAGAAAGGTCAGGATAATTACTACCGAAATTTTGGGCAAGGCAAAAATCCCCAAAGCCAGATTCGATAATCCCGATGGAACTGCCCTGAAAATTGATGTCGATTATTTTGGTGCCCAACGCTCCGAAACAAATCCATCGGTTGGCCCATTTGAGAATCCGGGTAAAGGCGCATTAAAATTGAAAGTTTGGTAATCGACAAATTCAAAATTTCAGGGCATTAACTTAATTCAACCCTGACTGTTTTTTTATCAGTCAGGGTTTTTTGCAACTTCAGTTTCGATATTGGCATCTTCAACCTCTGGTTTTTCACTTTCATCAACTTTTCTTTTCAGGCTCAATTAGCGCAGTCTATTTTTGTTTTGTCAAATTTTTAACTTTATGCCAACCAAGAATTATTCAGTTACCATGTCAAATCCTGTCATCCCTTTTTACCAGCCTTCCGACAAGCTGTTGGTATGCTCAAAAGATTGTTACCAGTACGATACTGAAGGAAAGAGATACCTTGATTTCGATTCGGGCGTTTGGTGCACTAATCTTGGACACAGCAACGACCGCATCATTCGGGTCATCAGCGATCAGGTCATGTTTTCCATCCATCAAGGATACCGTTTCAGAAATAAAGCTGCAGAACAGCTTTCGCTTGAACTGCTTGATATATTGGGAATGACAGGAGGACAAAGTGTTTTTCTAAGTTCAGGTTCCGAGGCTGTGAACCTGGCTATTACTCTGGCCAAACGGTTTACTGGTCGCACAAAAATGCTGAAAATGGAATTATCGTATTTGAGCGCTTTTGGTCACGGCCAAATTGCCGACTCCAATACCGATTTACTAACTGTACCGATGAATAATCAAGAAGCTTTGATGGCTATTGATTTTGCCCAAATAGCTGCTTTTGTTTTTGAGCCCGGAACGTCTTTCGGAATGGTTCATTTTCCTTCCGGAGAATTTATCGGTGAAATTGTGCGCAAATGCAGGGATAATAGTGTTTTGCTGGTGGCCGATGAAGTGACTTGCGGATTTGGCCGAACGGGGAAATGGTTCGGGTTTCAGCATTACAATTTCATTCCCGATATGGTTGTCACCGGCAAAGCGCTAGGCAATGGCTATCCGGTAAGCGCTGTTTCCATTACTGCTGAAATGGCAAAGCTGTTCGAACAAAATCCGTTTCGTTATGCACAGTCGCATCAAAATGATCCACTGGGTTGCGCTATTGGTCTGGAAGTAATTCACACCATTCAGGACGAAGATTTAATCCTGAAGGCTAACGAAACCGGAGAATATTTCAGGAATAAACTGGAACAACTTCAAATTAAATATCCTGAAAAAGTGAAAGATATCCGAAGTCGTGGAATGATGCTGGCACTTGAATTATTGCCTGAAATTAATGGGGAATTAATTAATAATGAATTGTTTGAGCAGGGATTTATAGTCGGATTCAGGAACAATGTGCTGCGATTTATGCCTCCATTGAACCTCCAGCAAAAAGATATTGATCTGATGATCGATTCACTTGACAGCCTGTTAACAGCATAGTAACTTAAAAAAATGAAGACATGAAAAATCTCTTGAAAATTAAACATTGGCAGCTTTTCACCTTGCTTTTTGCAATTCCATTTCTGTTTCAGATGGTAATGATGGGTGTCGTAATGAAAAGCAACGACCCCACAATTTTTATATCCTCTTTTCCCTTTCTGTTAATTTATGTGCTTGGGCTATTTTTTAGCTGGTTTTACGCAATGGGTGTGAACCTTCATCAAAAGTTACCCGAAACTGTAGCAATGAATTTGGGACGGTTTATGTTTTTTCTGTTTGTGCCACTGGTATATATGGTGGTTCTGTTTGTTTTCATGTATGTCACTTTTTCAGATATTTCAGCTGGCAATCAGTCCGGTCCCGGGGCGTTTGCCTGGTTAATTCCGCTGCACATTTTCTCGGTTTACTGCATTTTTTATTGCCTTTACTTTATTTCAAAATGCTTGAAATCAGTTGAATTGCAACGGACGGTTGAATTTAACGAGTACGCCGGTGAATTTTTCCTGATCTGGTTTTTCCCGTTAGGAGTGTGGTTCATTCAACCGCGAATCAATAAGTTGTTCGAAAACGACAATATTTCATAAGCACAACTAAAGAAAATGTTTACAATCAGCATCAACAGGTTATTCCCGTTTCCAAAGCTTCTGAAGCTGTTGGTGTTATTGTCGGTCGTTGTTCAATGTGTGATTATTTCGTACAATCATTTTTCGGGATATTATCATATTGCCAACCTTAGTGAATTTATTAACCGGCTGGTATTCAGCAGTGTGTTAAGTACTGTTGCTGCATTTTTGATTGCTTATCCCGATTTGTTTGTTATCCGTTTCCTGAATAAGCAATTTCCCTGGAGTGGGCGAGTGGTTGCCCGCTTGCTGATTCAACTTTCAATGACCGCTTTGTTGGCTATTCTGATTTCGACTTTCATTACTTTGCTTTCGCAATTTATTGATCCGTATACCGAAAATCTGGCTTCGGTATTGGTAATTAATGCAATGATTGTTTCAGTCATCAACCTGCTTGTGATGATTTCTCTTGAAGCCTGGATCTTTTACAACGAGAGCCGTTACACCCGCAAAATGGCCGAAGAACTGGAAAAGGAGCTTGGACAAATTCGTTTCGAAGTACTGAAAAGCCAGATCAACCCACATTTTCTATTCAACAGTTTGAATGTACTTTCCGGGCTGGTAAGCAAGGATACCGAAAAGGCACAGCAGTTTATCGACGAGTTTTCGATGGTTTACCGATACGTACTCGAAACCATCGAAAAACAGGTGGTTACATTGGGCGACGAACTTGGGTTTGTACATTCCTACATGTTTTTGCAGCAAATCCGCTACGGCAAAAGCCTGGAACTGGAAATTAATGTTCCGGCAGAAAAGCTGACCAGCCTGATGCCTCCGCTTTCGCTCCAACTGGTGCTCGAAAATGCCATCAAACACAACGAAATCAGCGAGTTGAAACCTTTAACTATTGGTATTTTGGTAGAAAAAGAAATGCTGATAGTCCGAAATATAGTTCAGCCTAAATTTTCATCTGGTGTTTCAACCCGAATGGGCCAGAAAAACCTGATGAAGCGCTATGAATTGCTCCATGATATTTTGCCTGAATTTTTGGTTGAGAACAAATTTTATGTAGCCAAACTTCCTTTAATTAACGATGATGAACCTAAACGTACT
The DNA here is from genome assembly GCA_023251435.1 of Bacteroidota bacterium. Taxonomy (GTDB): domain Bacteria; phylum Bacteroidota; class Bacteroidia; order Bacteroidales; family Prolixibacteraceae; genus Aquipluma. The sequence continues at coordinate 40,136 of JAHEYU010000019.1, read as the reverse complement.
AATCATTGAAGACGAAGCGCTGGCAGCCGAACGGCTAGAAAGCCTGATCCGGGAAATTGATCCCGAAATTCACATCCTGGCAAAACTGCCTTCGGTGCGCGAGGCGGTGAAATGGTTGTCGCTAAACCAGGCCGACCTTATTTTTCTGGACATTCAGTTGTCCGATGGCTTAAGTTTCAGCATTTTTGACCAGTTGACGATAAATACTCCTGTAATCTTTACGACAGCTTACGATCAGTATGCCATCAAAGCTTTCCAGTTGAACAGTATTGCTTATTTGCTGAAGCCTATCCGCAAAAATGAACTTCAGGAAAGCCTTCAAAAATACCAATCACTCAAATCGGCTTTTTCGATCGATTTTGAGCGTTTACTGGCCAATATTCAGGGCAAAAAGCCGGAGTACAAAAAGCGGTTCCTGATTCAGATAGGTGAAAAAATCCGCAAAGTGGAAGTCGCTGATATAGCCTGGTTTTATGCGCAGGATAAAAGTGTTTACATCCGGACTTTTCAAAATCATTCGTTCCCGGCAGAAAGTTCGCTCGATAATTTGGAGCAACAGATTGATCCGGCACAGTTTTTCCGCATCAACCGTAAATACCTGGTAAACATGGATGCCATTGCCAATATGCTTGCCTGGTCACGTGGCCGCATCAAGCTGGAACTGAAGCCCAAAGCCGATGACGAATTCGATTCGGTGGTGAGTATCGATCGCTCAACGGATTTCAAGAAATGGCTGAATAGTTGAGCGTTTGTAAACCATTTTCATCATTTTGCCCCAAGTGAGCCTGTTGAGATAACCGAAAAACACAAAAAGAATACAATAAATGCTTAGAGGTAACTCAAGAGACTCGGAGATATAATTAATTGAGTACTTAAATGGATCAATTGCTACAGAAAAAGCGACTGAATTAAAGGAATTCAGCCGCTTTTAGCATATAAAATTTCGAAAATTTAACCTTCGTGTTTCATTCCGGCTTTCTCCATAAACCAGCTCAATGTCTGTGAATTTGGACGTTCTAATGGCAATCCATAAACGCGATCGAATACCAAAGATGAAAGAACACCGAGTGAACGGGAAACTCCAAAGAGTACCGTGTAGAAGTTCGATTCGGTAATACCATAATGATTAAGCAATGCTCCGCTAATCGCATCGACATTTGGCCACGGATTTTTAATTTTTCCGGTACTTCCCAAAATCCCGGGAGCGACACGATAAATTGCATTCACAGTGTTAATGAGTTTATCGTTTACAATGTATTTTTCGGCAAACTCTTGCTGAACAGTGAAACGTGGATCGGTAATACGAAGTACGGCATGGCCGTAACCTGGAACAACCCTGCCTTGTAATAAAGTTTGTTCAATGTATTTTGCAATCTGTTCATCTGTTGGTTCGTCGGTTCCGATTTGCTGGATCATTTCTGCAATCCAATCCATCACTTCCTGATTGGCAAAACCGTGTAATGGGCCAGCCAATCCAACCATTCCGGCTGCAAAAGCATAATAGGCATTACTTAAAGCAGAACCTACCAAATGGGTTGCATGTGCCGATACGTTACCTCCTTCGTGGTCGGCATGGATAACCATATACAAACGAAGCAGACGTTTAACTTCAACCGAATTGTGTCCCATCATGTGAGCAAGATTACCTGCCCAGTCCAGAGTTGGATTTGGTTCGATATGATTGCCATTATGATAACAACGTCTGTAAATGTATGCGGCAATTCGTGGCAAACGGGCAATCAAAGTCATTACATCTTCATACATGAAATCCCAGTAGAATTTCTTATTTACCCCGGCACGATAAGCTTTCATGAATACAGAATCGTAGGCCATTGAAATAATTGCTGCACTGAACTGAGTCATTGGTCTGCTGTTTTTTGGCAAAGCATCGATGACATCAAAAGTGTGTTGTGGTACATGTGCCCGGGTAGCCCAATCTTTCGAGATATTTATCACATCTTCCTTTTCGGGGATTTCGCCAGTCATCATCAGGTAAAAAAGACCTTCAGGAAGCGGTTCCCCGGCTTCTTCCAATTTAGGAAGTTTCTGCTGTAATTCAGGTAATGAATAACCTCTGAATCTGATCCCTTCGTTGGCATCCAGTTTTGACGTTTCTGTCAATAGGGCAGGAATGTCTCTCATGCCTGAAAGAACCTGATCGATTGTTACCTGACCTATGACAACGTCACCATGGTCTTTTCTTAGTTTTTGAAAATCTGCCATGTTTTTCATGGCTTTTTCGTAGAATCTGTTTTTAATGTATTCCATATATTTGGTTTTTAGTTCTGTTCAGAATAAGTTTCCTAAATTAATGAATATTTCGAATTATTTCATCTGCAAAATCAGAAGTTGATAGTAAAGTTGCACCTTCCATCATACTAAACAAATCAGAAGTGACTTTCCGCTTCGAAAATGTATGCTCCATAGCATCGTAAACATGTTCGGCGGCCTCGTACCACCCCAGATATTCGAGCAACATGGCTCCTGAAAGGATGAGCGATCCGGGATTTGCTTTTCCGGTTCCGGCAATGTTGGGTGCCGTTCCGTGAGTAGCCTCAAAAATGGCGAATCCGCTGTTGTAATTGATGTTTGCACCGGGTGAAATACCAATGCCACCAACCATAGCAGCCAACTGATCTGAAATGTAATCGCCGTTCAGGTTTAATGTGGCAATTACAGAATGATCAAACGGGTGCAATAAACTTTCCTGAAGAAAGGCATCGGTTATTACGTCTTTGATAATTACTTTTCCCAGTGCTTTTGCAGCATAAAGCGATGCTTTTGCCTCATTTTTGCCAAGCTCTTTTTCAATTTGCTGAAATTGTCTCCAGGTAAATGTCTGGTCGGCAAATTCATTTTCAGCCAGATCGTATCCCCAATTTTTGAAAGCTCCTTCTGTAAATTTCATGATATTGCCTTTGTGGACAATAGTCACCGATGGGAGTTCTCGTACAATGGCATACTGAATGGCCGCTTTTATCAATCGTACAGAACCTTCTTTCGAAACGGGTTTAACTCCGAATGAGCTGGTTTCAGGAAAACGAATTACCTCAACACCCATTTCGTTGATCAGAAAATCGCGGAATCTGATGGCTTTTTCGGTGCCGGTCATAAATTCAATTCCGGCATAAATGTCTTCCGTATTTTCCCTGAAAATGTGCATATCGACCAATTCCGGATATCGGATAGGTGAGGGGACACCTTTGAACCATCGGATAGGACGGAGACAAACATACAAATCGAGCGTTTGGCGAAGTGCAACATTCAGAGAGCGGATACCATCGCCAACCGGTGTTTCGAGCGGACCTTTTATGCCAACCAAATAGTTCTGAAAAGCTTCAAGCGTTTCGTCTGGCATGTATGTTCCGGTCAGTTCAAAGGCTTTTTTACCAGCCAGAACTTCTTTCCAGACGATCTTTTTTGAATCTCCATAGGCTGCTCTTACGGCAGCATTGATCACGCGCTGGCTTGGTTCTGTGATGTCTTTCCCGATTCCATCGCCTTCAATAAAAGGAATAACTGGCTGATCGGGGACGATTAACTGACCGTTTTTAAACTCGATACTTTTGCTCATCTTTTTCTATTTCAAGATTTTTCCTAAAGCGGCAGAGCCGCAAAATAGTTGTAGATAAAGAGTCGATTAAATGATGGTCAGGTGCAAAGCACCGAAATATCATTTCAAATTCATTTTGTTACGGTGCGCTGCACCTTGTGAACTCATACGTTTTTCTTACTACAAATATTACGGTGCTCTGCACCATTACTACTTCAGCTTCATCTGCAGATTGGCATCGATTGCATCCAAAAATCCTTCGGTTGTCAGGTATTGATCCGATTTCACATCATTACCAAAAACAATCATCGCTAAATCTTTGGTCATTTTGCCTTCTTCAACAGTTTCGATACAGACTTGTTCCAAAGCGAGCGAAAAATCAATCAGAGCCTGATTGCCGTCCAGTTTTCCACGGAAAGCCAAACCGCGTGTCCAGGCATAAATTGATGCGATTGGATTGGTCGAAGTTGGTTTTCCTTGTTGATGCATCCGGTAATGACGGGTCACTGTTCCATGAGCCGCTTCGGCTTCCATTGTTTGTCCGTCAGGAGTAATCAATGTTGAAGTCATTAATCCAAGAGAACCAAAACCTTGTGCAACAGTGTCCGACTGAACGTCGCCATCGTAGTTTTTGCAGGCCCAGACAAATCCGCCTTCCCATTTCATGCAGGCGGCAACCATATCGTCAATCAAACGGTGCTCGTAGGTGATTCCAGCTTCAGCAAAAGTTTCCTTAAATTCAGCATCAAATACATCCTGAAAAATATCTTTGAAACGTCCGTCGTATTTTTTCAGGATGGTGTTTTTTGTTGAAAGAAAAAGCGGCCATTTTTTAGCCAAAGCCTGATTCATACAGGCGCGGGCGAAACCAGTGATCGATTCGTCGGTGTTGTACATGGCCATCGCCACACCATCGCCGGCGAAATCGTAAACTTCGAACGAAGTTTCTTTGCTGCCATCTTCAGGAGTGAAAGTGATGGTAAGTTTGCCTTTTCCTTTGGTAACAAAGTCAGTTGCACGATATTGATCGCCAAAAGCATGGCGACCGATGCAAATGGGCTGTTTCCAGCCGGGAACCAATCGAGGAATATTACTGATGATGATTGGTTCGCGAAAAACAGTGCCATCCAGTATGTTACGGATAGTTCCGTTCGGAGATTTCCACATTTTTTTCAATCCGAATTCAACTACGCGGGCTTCATCCGGAGTAATGGTGGCACATTTGATACCAACACCGTATTTCTTGATGGCATTCGCTGCGTCAATAGTTACCTGATCGTTGGTTTCATCGCGGTATTCCATCCCCAGATCATAGTATTTAATGTCAACATCGAGGTAAGGAAAAATCAGTTTCTCTTTGATGAACGACCAGATTACTCGGGTCATTTCATCTCCATCCAGCTCTACAACCGGGTTCAGTACTTTTATTTTTTCGTTCATATTTTGGGGATTTTAAAGGTTTTGTTTGCGAATTAAATCTAACGCCGATCCGGCTTTAAACCAGTCGATTTGCTGTTGATTATAGGTATGGTTGAGCAGAATTGTGTCTTTGGTCTGGTCGGCATGAACAAGCACCAAAGTCAACGGTTTGCCGGGAGTAAATTCTTTCAGATCAACAAAATTGAACGTATCATCTTCCTGAATTTTATCGTAATCAGCTTCATTGGCGAAAGTCAAACCAAGCATTCCCTGCTTCTTCAAATTGGTTTCGTGAATGCGGGCGAACGATTTTACAATCACCGCTTTTACCCCCAAATGACGGGGTTCCATGGCCGCATGTTCGCGCGATGAACCTTCGCCGTAATTGTGGTCGCCCACCACCAAAGTAGCAACACCCGAAGCTTTATAATACCTTTGAACAGCAGGAACTTCGCCGTATTCGCCGGTCATCTGATTTTTTACTTTGTTGGTTGCATCGTTAAATGAATTGACCGCACCAATCAGCATATTGTTCGAAATATTGTCGAGATGGCCACGGAAACGAAGCCACGGGCCAGCCATCGAAATGTGGTCGGTGGTACATTTTCCTTTGGCTTTGATCAGCAGTTTTAATCCCAACAGATTCTCTCCGTCCCATGGGGCAAAAGGATAAAGCAATTGTAATCTGGAAGATTCGGGGTCAACTTTTACAATTACCGACGCTCCATTTTCAGCGGGAGCCTGATAACCGGCATCTTCAACATCAAATCCTTTCGCAGGAAGTTCCTGCCCGGTCGGAATATCCAGTTTTACTTTCTCTCCATTTTCGTTGGTCAGATAATCGGTCAATGGATTAAATGCCAGATCGCCGGCAATGGCTAATGCTGTTACAATTTCAGGAGAAGCTACAAATGCGTGGGTATTTGGATTACCGTCGGCACGTTTCGAAAAGTTGCGGTTAAACGAGTGAATAATTGTGTTCTTTTCGCCTTTTTCGGCTCCGGGACGCGACCATTGGCCGATACACGGTCCGCAGGCATTGGCAAAAACACTCGCGCCTATTTGATTGAAAATGTCAATAAATCCATCGCGTTCGATGGTAAAACGCACCAATTCAGAACCCGGTGTAATCGTGAATTCAGCTTTCGATTTCAGCTTTTTATCAACGGCCTGTTGAGCCAGTGAAGCTGCTCTCGAAATATCTTCGTACGATGAATTGGTGCACGACCCAATCAAACCCACTTCAATTTTGGTTGGCCATCCGTTTTCTTTGGCAGCTTCGGCCATTTTTGAAATTGGAGTGGCGCGGTCAGGGGTGAATGGACCATTAATATACGGCTCAAGCTCATCCAGATTAATTTCGATCAGTTGGTCAAAATATTTTTCAGGATTGGCATAAACTTCAGGATCGGCAGTTAAATGTTCTTTCACTCCATTGGCCAAATCAGCCACTGCTGCGCGGCCTGTGGCGCGAAGGTAGCGTTCCATCGATTCGTCGTATCCAAATGTCGAAGTTGTTGCGCCAACTTCAGCGCCCATGTTGCAGATAGTTCCTTTTCCGGTGCATGAAATCGATTGTGCACCTTCGCCAAAGTATTCGATAATAGCGCCTGTGCCACCTTTAACAGTGAGGATTCCGGCCACTTTCAGGATAACATCTTTTGGGGCAGTCCAGCCATTCAATTTGCCTGTAAGTTTCACTCCGATTAATTTCGGAAACTTCAGTTCCCAGGCCATTCCAGCCATCACATCAACGGCGTCAGCACCGCCAACTCCAATTGCCACCATGCCCAAACCTCCTGCATTAACGGTATGCGAGTCGGTTCCGATCATCATTCCGCCGGGAAATGCATAATTTTCAAGCACTACCTGATGAATAATCCCGGCTCCCGGCTTCCAGAATCCGATTCCGTATTTGTTGGATACCGATTCCAGAAAATCATACACTTCCTTGTTGATTTTAATAGCATCTTGCAAATCGGCCAACCCGTTTTTACTGGCCTGAATGAGGTGATCGCAATGTACGGTTGAGGGTACTGCAGTTTTGCTTTTTCCAGAATTCATGAATTGCAGCAAAGCCATTTGGGCTGTGGCATCTTGCATTGCAACGCGGTCGGGGGCAAAATCAACGTAATCAATTCCCCGTTTGAAATCCTGAATGGGCTGATCTTCGAATAAATGTGCGTAGAGAATTTTTTCTGACAGACTTAAGGGCCTGTTTAAGTGCTTTTTGGCTTTTTCAACCTTGGCACTTAATTCCTGATAATTTTTAGAGATTAAATCCAGATCAAACATACTTTTGGTTTTTTGTATTTTCAGTTTTTAATTAAATTTAAAAAACATCATTCTTAACGGATACTATCCTTCTTTTGTTCTTTTAAATTTTCCGAATATATCAAAAAATATTTGATTACGTATGTATATATATGCATAAGTTGTCGTTTAGTTGAAATATTCATTCCAACAAAAAATATCTGGCATCTTAAAATCACAAAAGCCATCTGTAAAGGGATGGCTTTTGTGGATTATAAAAAATTGATAATGATTACATTTCGAGTTGTATGATCGTGTCGATCAAATTTTTCTTCGAATCCGGAATATTCAGGATCAGGTTTTTATCTCAAGACTGTATATTCTCTAATTTTTAGTTCCGACGTTGAACTATCAACCAATATCCAGCCAAATTTCTCTCCTAATTTATACCCAATATACTTGCCTGAAATGTTTCGAAAATTACCCCAGCCCACACAATGAAAATAGGAATAACAGGCATAGCTTTGAAGCAGAATTGTGAACGGATCGATACCAGACCAGATTGAATCACGAGTCAGAACCGATTTAATACTTAAAGTATCTGGCAAATTCATTCCGGAAAGCAAAATCTGAAGTTTGTTCCTTGTGGTAATTTCAGTTTTTGATCCAATTCCTGTTACCGTATTAATGGGAGAAATGCTGAACCTGATCTCAAATATTCCGTCCGAATTTAAATCAAGTGAATCTGAATGGGATGCAGTAATTGATATTGCCGGGTCTGGCTTAATAATGACATAGTTACTGCTACTGTCTCCGATTATAACTTCATTATCAACATTATCACTTTCATGGCTACATGAAACCAGCATTGAGAGACCCAATAAAAATGATAAAGTTCTCATAGCAATTCGTTTAAATAGTTAAAACGATCAAGTACTTAACTTCTACTCAATTGTTGCCACCATCACCGCCTTAATTGTGTGCATCCGGTTTTCAGCCTGATCGAAAACGATTGAAGCCTCACTTTCAAAAACCTCTTCGGTTACCTCCAATCCATCAAGACCAAATTTCTGATACAATTCTTCCCCGATTTTTGTTTCGCGGTTGTGGAAAGCCGGTAAGCAATGCATGAATTTTACATTTGGATTACCGGTAAGTTCAATCGCTTTTTTATTTACCTGATAGGGTAGAAGTAGCTTAATCCGCTCGGCCCAGGCCGATTCAGGTTCGCCCATCGAAACCCAAATGTCGGTATATAAAAAGTCACAGTCTTTTACAGCCTCGGCCAGATTGTCGGTAATCAGAATTTTTGCTCCTGTCTGGACAGCAATTTCGCGGCATGTTTGCTGCAATTCCAAAGTTGGCTGGCAACTAAACGGAGCTGCAGCCCTGAAATCCATCCCAAGTTTCGCTGCACCCACCATCAGCGAATTTCCCATGTTATTGCGGGCATCGCCTAAATAGCAAAATTTGATTTCAGCCAATGGTTTTGCCGAATGTTCCTGCATTGTCAGAAAATCGGCCAGAATTTGTGTCGGATGAAATTCATCAGTCAGCCCGTTCCAAACCGGAACTCCGGCATATTTGCCTAATTCTTCTACTATTTCCTGTCCGTAGCCACGGTATTCGATGCCATCGTACATGCGGCCCAAAACTCTTGCTGTATCTTTTATCGATTCCTTGTGACCTATTTGTGATCCTGACGGCCCCAGATAAGTAGCATGTGCGCCCTGATCGAATGCTGCTACTTCGAATGCGCAACGTGTTCTTGTAGAGGTTTTTTCGAAGATTAATGCGACATTTTTTCCACACAGCATTTGTTCTTCCAGACCCGAAGCTTTGGCTTTTTTTAGTTTTGTCGAAAGATTCAGAAGGAAATAAATTTCATCCGCATTAAAATCGAGTAATTTCAGGAAGTTCCTGTTTTTAAGATTGATTTCCATTGTATTGATTGTATTGAGATTTAAATAATTAAACTGATTTGTCATGAATTGTCATTTGTAGTCATTCGATTGTCATTTGTTGTAAGAATTAGCAACTGGGTTATAATAAATGACGTGAAGCAAATGGCAATTAATGACAATTGACTACTACTACTGACCACTCGTTTAGTATTCCATCGTAATTTTCGATCCGTACGATTTGTCTTCAAGCTTTTTTGCTTCAGTAATAACACTTTTTTCGCCGCCATTTTTTATAAAATACAAACAGGCTTTTATTTTTGGCGCCATTGTTCCTTCCGAAAAAGTACCTGCTTCCAGATATTTTACGGTATCTGTATAATTTAGAAATTCCAGTTTTTCCTGTGTTGGGAGACCAAAATCTCTGTATATAAATGAAACATCGGTCAGGATGTAAAATTCGTTTGCTTTTATTTTTGAAGCCAGCAACGCTGAAGCCAAATCCTTGTCAATAACTGCGTCCAGCGTGCGCAGGTCATTGTTTTCGTCGTAATAAACCGGAATTCCGCCGCCACCAGCAGTAATTACGATATTTCCCTGCCTTACCAGACTTTCAATTATTTCCTGATTAATAATGTCGATAGGCTGCGGCGATGAAACCATTCTTCGCCAGCCTCCATTTGCTTTCGACGAAGGTTTAAAAATCCAGCCTTTTTCTTCCTGAAGTTTCTTTGCTTCCGGCTCCGAATATATTTTGCCGATTCCTTTGGTTGGATTTTTAAACGCCGGATCGTTCGGATCAACGGTTGCCATTGTTACCAGAGTGATTACGTTTTTATGGATCCCATGTTTCTTTAGCACATTACGCAGCATTCGTTCAATCATATAGCCTATTCCACCCTGCGAATCGGCCACGCAAATATCCAGAGGCATCGGGGCGATGTTATACAATTGATTGCCAGCATCATTTCGCATCAGAATATTGCCAACCTGTGGCCCGTTTCCGTGGGTTACCACCAATTCGAAGCCTTCTTTTATCAGAAAAATCAGGTTTTCGAGGGTTTCGGTAGTGTTGGTTTCCTGTTGTTCAATGGTGCCGGTTTCGTTTTCTCTTAGCAAGGCATTTCCACCCAGTGCCACAACTGCAATTTTTTTCATTGTCATACTTTGTTAAGTCTTTGAATTTGCAGGTTTTACAGTCATTTTGGCTGAAATCTGTTTCTGACAAACTTAAAAAAAGGAACGAATTATATTCATGATCAACGCTTGATATGGCGAATGAATTGGATGCTGTTAAACAGATAATATTAATTTCGGGTTATATTTCCTGTTGCTTTTTTTTCTGAAATAAATGTGAATCACAGATTCAAAGATAAAATATATGATAGCCAAAAATCGTTAACTTTGCGCACGAATTAACAACCCGAATGGCAAAGAAAATCAAGAAACCGGAAAAGGCGCCCACGCCTTCTAAATCGTGGGGAATTGTACTTTTTTTCAAGAGCAATCAATTCAAATATACGTTAGGACTTTTTCTGATGATTATCAGCGGATACATGGCAGTTGCTTTTGTTTCCTATGTATTTTCAGGAGGAGTCGATCAAAGTAAACTCGATTTGCCCTGGCGTGATTTTCTGTTCGATCCTTCGGTAAAGGTACAGAATATTGCCGGAAAAGGTGGCGCATTTTTAAGTGAACGATTTGTAAATCAGGGTTTTGGTTTTCCGTCAGTATTTTTTATTCTGATGTTTTTTGTAGGTGCGTTAAACTTGTTTGGCTACAATAAAATCAAGTTTTTCAAGGTAATGGTGTTTTCGGTGGTTTGGATGCTTTGGGCTTCCATTACACTCGGACTTGCTTTAACCGATTTGGCTGATAACCAGTTCCTGAATGTTGGAGGAATGTATGGTTTTATTCTTTCCAGCTTAGTTTCCTCAATTCTGGGAACCATTGGCGCCTGGTTGGTACTGCTTTTCTTACTTTTTATCTTGCTGATAGTTACTTTCAGCCAATTTCTTCCGTGGGTAACCCGCATATTGGCAAAAAAGGAAAAAGAACCAGTAATTGCGGAACAATTAGGCGACGAACAATCTCCGGAATTAGTAATAGAAACTGCGCCGTTGATGGATACTGAAGTTGTATCGATCTCGAAGGTGATTAATGAAGATGATAAGATTGAAGCCATTTTTAATCCTGATTCACCTGATGACAACGATGATGATTTTGAAATTGAAAATACATTGTCGCAAAAAGATGTGGAAATGAGTATTGAAGATATGATTTTCAGTAATGAGCCCAGAACTGAAAAACCAAAACTGAAAGAACCTGAGCTTCAGGTGACCAAGATTAAAGAGGAAGAAGTTGATGATCATGGCCTTCCGGTGATGGAGGATTATGACCCGACTTTGGATTTATCAACTTATAAATATCCGACTCCCGATTTGCTTGACGATCATGTCTCCGGAAATGCCGAGGTTAGCAACGAAGAACTGATTTCGAATAAGAACAAGATTGTTGAAACGCTGCGTCATTACAAAATCGAAATTACCAAAATCAGGGCAACCATTGGCCCAACAATTACATTGTATGAAATTGTTCCGGCGCCTGGAATTCGTATCGCAAAAATTAAAAATCTTGAAGACGATATCGCATTGAGCCTTTCTGCGCTGGGTATTCGTATTATTGCGCCCATTCCCGGAAGAGGTACCATCGGTATCGAAGTTCCTAATCAGAAACCTGAAATTGTGTCGATGCGTTCGATCATTGGCTCCAAGAAATTTCAGGAAACAAACTTCGAACTTCCTATCGCATTGGGGAAAACCATTTCGAATGAAACTTTTATGGTCGATTTGACCAAAATGCCTCATATTTTGGTGGCGGGTGCAACCGGACAAGGAAAATCGGTAGGTTTGAATGCGATTATCACTTCGCTTTTATACAAGAAACATCCTTCGCAACTTAAATTTGTTTTGATCGATCCCAAAAAAGTGGAGCTTAATCTTTATTCGTCGCTCGAAAAGCACTTTTTAGCTAAAATGCCCGACGAGGAAGATGCAATTATTACTGATATTCAAAAAGTTAAAAACACATTGAATTCAGTAAATATTGAAATGGACTCCCGCTACGATTTGCTGAAGAAGGCACATGTTCGTAATATTATTGAATACAATACCAAGTTTATTGGCCGCCGTCTGAATCCTGAAAAAGGTCACCGGTTTCTGCCATATATCGTAGTTATTATTGACGAGTTTGCCGATTTAATTATGACTGCAGGTAAAGAAGTTGAATTGCCGATTGCACGTATCGCCCAGCTAGCGCGCGCTGTGGGAATTCACATGGTAATTGCAACCCAGCGTCCGTCTATTAATATTATTACCGGTGTAATTAAGGCGAACTTTCCAACCCGAATTGCTTTTAAAGTGGCCTCGATGATCGACTCCAGAACAATTCTGGACACGCCCGGCGCCAATCAGCTGATCGGAAAAGGTGATATGCTTGTGTCGAGCGGAAGCACGATGACCCGCGTGCAATGTGCATTTGTTGATACTCCTGAAGTTGAACGTATTTGCGAATTTATTTCTGATCAGAGAGGTTATGCAACAGCCTTACTTCTTCCTGATTATGTAGGCGAGACTGAAAGCGGTAACGGAGATGTTGACTTGAGAAATCGCGACGAAATGTTTGATGATGCAGCTCGTTTGGTGGTTAGCAACCAACAGGGGTCAACCTCAATGATTCAGCGAAAATTCTCTATCGGCTACAATCGCGCCGGAAGAATTATGGATCAACTCGAAGCTGCTGGCATTGTTGGTCCGAGCGAAGGGAGCAAGGCCAGACAGGTGTTACTTCAGGATGAATACAGTTTGGAACAATTATTGAATGGAATGAGATAGATCAATATTTTTAAAGTAACAAAATGAGAAAAATAATTTTAATTGCAATTCTTTCCTTTTTTGTAGTTGCCGGTTATAGCCAGCAAGATGCAAAAGCAAAAGAAATACTTGAAAAAGTTACCAAAACAACCCAGTCGCTTGCTTCGATCGAAGCAAAATTTTCATTTGAGATGAATAACAAAGCTCAGAATATTCAGGAGAAGAGCAGTGGTACCATTATTTTGAAGAATAAAAAATACAAGCTGAATATTCCTCAAATGGGATTGCAGGTAACTTGCGATGGTAAAACAATCTGGACCTACATGGTTAATTCGAACGAAGTAAGTATTTCGGATCTGGATGAAGAAACCGATGATTTAATGGATCCTACCCGCATTTTTACAATTTACGAACGGGGTTTTAATTATAAATATGTAAGTGAAACAGTCGATGGCGGCGTCCCGGTTTACAACATCAATCTGACACCTCAAAAGCCAACCGGTGAAATCAGCAGCATTAAACTCATGATTGATAAACCTAAGATGTTGATTCGTGGCGCTGACATGTCCGGAAAAGATGGCAATAATTACAAGGTGTCTATTAGTCAGTTTAAAACTGATGGAGTTTTTAAAGATTCAGACTTTGTTTTTGACCCTTCGAAATACAAAGGGATTGAGATTGTTGACATGAGATAAAATAATATCCATAAAAAAGGGAGCTGAACAGCTCCCTTTTTTATGGATATTATATATACTAGTTCTTTATTTTCGAATGTGCCATCTGTTCAACTGAAGCAATTTCAATGAAAGAAGTTCCACCGCCAACACCAAAATTTCCACCAACATAAACCACAGTGTCTTTTTCAGTAATCAGATTTCTTTCAACTAAATCCAATAAAGAAGTTTCAATAAGCTTATGCTTGTTCTTTTTCGACCGTATCTCGCTGGGGAAAACTCCGTAAGAAAGAGCCAATTCGCGTTTTACCCGTCCGCTATGACATTTGGCAAATACTGGTAATGTTCCTCTGAAAGCCGCAATATACCTCGCAATTTTTCCGGTAAGTGTATCGGTAACAATCGCATTAACCTTAAGTTCTTTCGATGCAAGTACCGCAGCTTCAGCCAGGAATGCCGATGTTTCGTTGTCGAGTCGCGGAACCGGCAAATCATTTCGCCGGTCTTTGCTGGCTTCAACTTCAAGCGCAATTTTCGACATTACCTTCACCGATTCAATCGGATAACTTCCATAAGCTGTTTCTCCTGAAAGCATAATGGCATCCGTCCGATCGTAAATTGCAGTTGCAACATCACTCACTTCGGCGCGTGTTGGCCTTGGATTGTCAATCATCGAGTGCAACATTTGGGTAGCAATAATTACAGGTTTTTTCTGCTGCACCGCTTTTCTGATTAATCTGCGCTGAATACCTGGTATCTTTTCTGCAGGAATCTCAATTCCGAGATCGCCGCGGGCAACCATTATGCCATAAGCATACTGGAGAATTTCATCAATATTATTTACGCCGGCGAGATTCTCAATTTTGGCAATAATCTTAATCTTACTATTATACTTATCTAAAATATCCTGAACGGCCAAAACATCTTTTTTATTCCTGACAAATGAATGGGCGATAAAATCGACATCATTTTTTGCAGAGAATTCGATGAACTCAACATCTTTCTCACTTATTGATGGCAGGTCAACGCTCACTCCCGGAGTATTGATACTCTTTTTGTTTTTAATTTGCCCGCTGTTTCCAACCCTACAGGTTAAATATTCATTTGATTGTTCAATCACATCGAGAGAAAGATCACCATCATCAATCAATATTTGGTAGCCAACGGGAATTTCCAGTTGAATTTTTTCATAGCTGACAAAAAACATTTCATTATCCGATTGTCCCTGGCCACCTTTAACTTTAATAATATCACCTTCTATGACATTAATTGGTTCGGTAATGCCCAATGTCCTGATTTCAGGACCTTTTGTATCAACAAGAATGCCGATATCTTCAGATACGCTCCTTACATTTTTAATCATTTCAATTGCGGTCTCTGGCGAAATGTGTGCAGTATTTAATCTAACCACGTTCATTCCAGCTTCAAATAGCTGACGGATAAATT
The DNA here is from genome assembly GCA_023251435.1 of Bacteroidota bacterium. Classification (GTDB taxonomy): domain Bacteria; phylum Bacteroidota; class Bacteroidia; order Bacteroidales; family Prolixibacteraceae; genus Aquipluma. The sequence continues at coordinate 25,018 of JAHEYU010000019.1, read as the reverse complement.
CCGGGTCGCACCGCTTGTCAGAGATCGTTGCAACGATTTTTGTATGTTTCATAATTCAAATATTTCTGTGAGGGCTGCAAATGTATCGAAAAAATTAGATTCAGTGATAACTATCATAGTTTCTGACCGGAAATGTCATTTAGATTTAATGTATTGTGTAATAGCTTCAATTCCAAGTCTGTACGAGTCAAGTCCAAACCCCATAATACTTCCAACACACATAGGGCCAATCAGTGACTCGTGCCTAAAGCTTTCTCTGGTCAGAATATTTGAAATATGAACCTCAACTACAGGTGATTTGATTCCTGAAATTGCATCACGGATGGCAACCGAAGTATGGGTATAAGCACCGGCATTGATAACTATACCATCGTATATAAAACCCGTTTCATGAAGCTTATTTATTAACTCACCTTCAATATTCGATTGAAAATACTCTAAGTGAATAGTATTGTATTTATTCTGAAGGCTTTCGAAATAGCTTTCAAACGAGGTGTTTCCGTAAATGCTTTTCTCACGGATTCCTAATAAATTCAAATTTGGACCATTTATTAACAAAATTTTCATATTTTGATATTTTATTTGAAAAAAATAGTAACTTAACCGATTGTAAATTCGTATTTAAAATTATGTAATCTGGGTGGATGGCCATAATTTTTTAAAACCTAACGTTGTAACGTATTTACAAACCAAAATTATTAATAATAGTTATAGAATTAAAAATTTAAAGCTTTTAATTATGAAATGGGAAGATAGCAAAAAAGGATTTGAGTCTTTCTTACGTTTGGAAAAAGGTTTATCGGCAAACTCTATTGCTGCTTATATCAATGATATAAACAAGCTGATGACTTTTGCTGACGAAGAACTTAAGAAACTAGCTCCGGAAAAAGTGAAACTAAATCATTTGAAGAAATTCGTAGAATGGATCAATGATAAGGGAGTTTCGCCAAGAACACAGGCCCGGACAATTTCCGGAATTAAATCTTACTATAAGTATTTGCTTATAGAAGGTAAAGTCTCAAACGATCCAACGACACTCCTCGAGTCGCCAAAAATTGGCAGAAAACTCCCGGATGTTTTAACTATTGAGGAAATTGATCTGATGATCGATACCGTTGAGTTAAATAAACCTGAAGGACAGCGCAACAAAGCAATGCTCGAAACTTTGTATAGTTGCGGGTTACGGGTTTCTGAATTAGTGAACCTCAAAATATCCAATCTGTTCTTTGATCAGGGATATATTAAAGTTGAAGGTAAAGCTGATAAAGAAAGATTGGTTCCTGTTAGCGAAAAGGCGATTGAAGAAATAAACAAGTATCTTGATGTTTATAGAAAAACGTTGAAAGTTTCGAAAGACAGTGAAAATATACTTTTCCTTAATCGGAGAGGTAAAAAACTGAGTCGTGTAATGATTTTCACAATTATTAAGAATCTGGCATTAAAAGCTGGTTTCGAAAAGAAGATCAGTCCGCATACTTTCAGACACTCGTTTGCAACCCATTTGATTAATGGTGGTGCCGATTTGCGTGCTGTTCAGGAAATGCTGGGACACGAATCTATCTTGACTACAGAGATTTATACACACCTCGACAGAGATTTTTTAAAGAATACTTTGAATCAATTTCATCCGAGATCATAATCGATCTTTCATAAAAAATAAAATGCCGGCATTTTCTGCCGGCATTTTTTTATTATATTTAATATCAATACTTTATGAAAGTCTTGATTTAAGGTTTTCAAACTGTTGTTTCATTTCTGCAGGAAGCGAGCTGCCAAACTGAGCCTGATGTTCAGCAATCAGTTCACATTCATCCATCCACAAAGTTTTATCAACGGTAAGAAGATCTTCCATCAATTCAGCCTGACCGGCGAGTCCATCGATATTGATGTCTTCTTTTTTTGGAACTAAACCTATTGGCGTCTCAACTGCATCAACTTTACCCATTACACGGTCTATAATCCAGCCTAAAACGCGAATGTTATCACCATATCCCGGCCATAACCATTTTCCTTCGGTGCTTTTACGGAACCAGTTCACGTTGAAAATCATTGGTAATTTTCTTTTATCAGGAGCGTTTTCACCAATGCTTACCCAATGTCCGAAGTAGTCGCCCATGTTGTAACCCATAAATGGCAACATTGCAAATGGGTCGCGACGAACACCGGCTTTCAGGCCGATAGCAGCAGCAGTAACTTCTGAACCAACAATTGATCCCATGAATACACCGTGGTTCCATTCGAAAGCCTGATATACCAATGGAACAGTACTTGGACGACGACCACCGAATAAAATAGCAGAAATTGGCACTCCAGCCGGATCTTCCCAGGCAGAATCAACACATGGACACTGGCTTGCAGGAGCTGTAAACCTTGCATTTGGATGAGCTACCAATTCTCCGGAAGCAGGATCGTGTAGTTTGTTTTTCCAGTTGATCGTGCCGGCCGGACAATCATATCCGATGCCTTCCCACCAAACATCACCATCAGGAGTTACACCAACATTGGTGAAAATGGTGTTTTTGTCGGCGCTGTGCAAAGCATTGGGGTTGGTTTCAACAGAAGTCATCGGAGCCACGCCAAAGAAACCTGCTTCGGGATTAATTGCACGTAATACTCCTTCATTGTCAAATTTCATCCAGGCAATGTCGTCACCAACAGTTTCAACTTTCCAACCCGGAATAGTTGGGATAAGCATGGCGAGATTGGTTTTTCCGCAAGCACTTGGGAAAGCTGCTGCAATGTATCTCTTTTCGCCCTGTGGATTGGTAATACCCATGATTAGCATGTGTTCGGCTAACCAGCCTTCGCGTTTTGCCATGGTTGATGCAATACGGAGTGCCAGACATTTTTTGCCAAGCAAAGCATTACCGCCGTATCCTGATCCAAATGACCAGATTTCGTTAGTTTCAGGGAAATGTGAAATATATTTATCATCAATATTTGAAGCACAAGGCCATCTGATATCTTCCTGTCCGGGTTTAAGAGGAGAACCTACTGAATGGATGCAAGGAATGAAATCATCGTTGCCAAGAACATCGAGAACGGCTTTGCCCATTCGCGTCATGATGCGCATGTTAACCACAACATAGGCAGAATCGGATAGTTCAACACCAATTTTGGCAATGTTCGAACCCAAAGGACCCATGCTGAAAGGAATTACATACATGGTACGTCCTTTCATACAACCTTTGTAGCTTTCAAGCATTTCTGCTTTCATTTCAGCAGGAGCTTTCCAGTTGTTTGTTGGTCCTGCATCTTCTTTCTTTTCTGTACAAATGAAAGTGCGGTTTTCAACACGGGCAACATCGCTCGGATCGCTGTTAAAACAGTAACTGCCGGGGCGTTTTTTTTCATCAAGTTTTACTGCAGCTCCGGATTTTACCATCTCGTCTAATAAACGTTGGTTTTCTTCTGCAGAACCATCGCACCAGTAAACGTTATCGGGTTGGCAAATCGATGCCCATTCGTTTACCCAATTTAAAAGCTTTTCGTTTTTTGTCATTTCAATAATTTGTTTTTAATAGTCAGTGAATTTGAATTTTCTCATACGTCACAAATATAATTAGATATACATTTTTACTATTTTTTTTGTTGTTAACTGGAATACTTCTTTACAATTAATTAATCATGTGATTTGTCTTGTTTTTCATGATTTATGCACTAATATTCAGTGCTTTAGATAATTTTAGATTTTCATTTATTTGTTAAAGGCCGAAATGATCTTAATTTATTATCGGTCTTTCTGAAGAGGGGGTAAAATTCGGTACATTTGATGCCGAGATTATTTTGTAATGTTGAAACTTGTTAAATTATAATTACTTACTATGAAAAACACAGATTTATTGAAGTATGGTATTGATACCAATGTGGAAATTATTCACAATCCAACTTATGAGGAACTTTTTCAGGCAGAAATTGATCCTGCAAATGAAGGCTTTGAAAAAGGTGTATTAACAACCACAGGAGCTATTTCTGTTGATACAGGTAAATTTACCGGACGTTCACCAAAAGATAAATTCTTTGTGAAAGATGCAGTGACCGATGAGCACCTGTGGTGGGATGGAACTATCAACCGCCCAACAACTCCTGAAGTATTTACACACTGTAAAGATTTGGTTACCAAACAACTTTCATCAGCCAAAAAACTGTATGTAGTTGATACCTATTGTGGAACAAACGAAGATACTCGTTTGAAAGTACGTTTCGTTATGGAAGTTGCATGGCAGGCTCATTTTGTAACTAACATGTTTATCCGTCCTTCACACTACGAACTGGCCAACTACGGCGAACCTGATTTTGTCTGTTTGAACGGTTCAAAAACTACCAATCCTAACTGGAAAGAGCAAGGACTGAACTCTGAAGTATTTACTTTGTTCAACCTTACTGAAAAAATGCAGGTTATCGGTGGTACATGGTATGGTGGCGAAATGAAAAAAGGTATTTTTGCTTTACAGAACTATTACTTGCCGTTAAAAGGTATTGCTTCAATGCACTGCTCTGCTAACGTAGGTGCAGAAGGTGATGTAGCTATCTTCTTCGGTTTGTCGGGAACTGGTAAAACGACTCTTTCTGCTGATCCAAAACGCTATTTGATTGGTGACGACGAACATGGTTGGGACGATCACGGAGTATTCAACTACGAAGGTGGTTGCTATGCAAAAGTAATCGATCTTGAAAAAGACAAAGAACCAGATATCTGGCGTGCTATCCGTCGTGATGCTTTACTGGAAAATGTAACTGTATTGGAAGATGGTACTCCTGATTATACAGCAGCTGCTTCAAAAACTGAAAACACCCGCGTTTCTTATCCAATCTACCACATCAACAAAATTGTTGCTCCTTCACGTGCAGGACACGCTTCAAAAATCATTTACCTTTCGGCTGATGCATTTGGTGTATTGCCTCCGGTATCTATTCTTGACGAGAAATCAGCTCAGTATCATTTCCTTTCAGGCTTTACTTCAAAATTAGCCGGAACTGAACGTGGTATCACTGAACCAGTTCCTTCTTTCTCGCCTGCATTTGGTGAAGCATTTTTAACCTTGCACCCAACTATGTATGCAAAAACATTGATTGGAAAAGCCAAAGAGCACAACGCTAAAGTTTATTTGGTAAATACCGGTTGGAACGGAACTGGAAAACGTATTTCGTTGAAAAATACCCGTGCCATCATCGATGCTATCATCGACGGATCTATCGAAAATGCTCCAACAGTGCATGTTCCAATTTTGAACCTTGTTGCTCCTACCGCCTTGAACAATGTTGATAGTGGTATTCTCGATCCACGCGATACTTATGCTGATGTTGCAGAATGGGAAACCAAAGCAAAATCGCTTGCTGCTAAATACATTAAGAACTTTGAACAATATTGTGACAATGACGATGCTAAAGCATTGATTCCTTCAGGCCCACAATTGTAGTCTAAACAAATAGTTATTTATAATAGAAACCCCATTGGAAGCAATGGGGTTTTTTTATGATGTAATTTCGGCCAGACAGGATTTTATTTCAGGAAAAAGGAACACGAAACCTTCGTCCAGCAACCTTTGAGGTGTAACTTGCGGGCTTTGTATTAGTAGTGAAGCTGCTTCACCGTAAATCATTTTCAGGCTGAACTCGGGAACAGTAAATACAGCAGGTCTTTTTACTGAATGCGCCAGAATACGGGTAAAGGTTTTATTGTCAATGTTTTCCGGAGCCGACAGATTGTAAATTCCCTGAGCTTTCTCATTTTGTATCGCCCATAAAAATGCGTTTGCCAAATCCGAGATATGAATAAATGGGAATGGTTGTTTTCCGGAACCAATCTTACCGCCAATTCCCAACTTAAAAATAGGTAATAATTTCTGAATGGTTTGTGCATCTTTCCCAAGCACCAGACCAATTCTGAAAACAACTCTGCGAACTTTCGGTGATAATTGTGTCGAGGCGTTTTCCCAGTTTATTACAACCTCGCCAATAAAGTTGTTTGCAAACGATGTACTTGATTCACTATGAACCTTGTTTATAGAATAAATACCTATTGCAGAAGCTGATATGAATGTATGCGGCTTTTTGTTTTCGGGCAATCCGTTTATCGCAGCAACAATATTTTGTGTGGCATTTATTCGGCTCTTGATAATTTCATTTTTGCTTTTTTCTGTCCAACGCTGAAGAATTGGCGCTCCCGCAAGGTTAATCACGACTTCTGCATCCAAAAGAATTATGGACAATTCTTCAATATTATAAAGTTTGTCTCTCCCAATTGGAACAATTTGGTGCCCCGACATTTCGAGCTTTTCTATTAGGTTTTTGGCAATGTATCCGTTTGCCCCTGAAATTGCTATCTTCATGGTTTTATTGATTTTAATTCAAAACAAGCTGATTTTTAATTAGAAATACAATCAAGTTGAAATTAAGTTTAACTTTTCTGGTTTAAATCTGATGTAAACTCATTTTAGATTAATTTTGCCACTCTTAAACGCTGAATGCCTGACTTGAGTTAAAATTGTTGAATTTTAGAATTAAGTTTGTTGATAATCGAGTGATCGTAAAATAATAAGCAATTTCCGAGTGAAAAGAAAAATACCCATAACTTCAGTAAAAACAAAATCATCTGCCCGAAAAAGCTCAGGTTCGTCAAAAAGTATTGGACGAAGAATAGTCATTTTCCTATTAAAAACAGGAATAGCCATGTTACTTTTGGCTTTTCTGCTTTTCCTGATTGTTTATGTCGGTTTTACCGGCCCGGTTCCATCGTCGGAAGAATTACAGAAAATTAAGAACCCGGTTGCTACTGAAGTTTTTGCCAACGACGGGCGTTTGCTTGGCAGATATTATGTCGAAAATCGCAGTAACGTTAGTTTCGACCAGATATCGCCTAACGTCATTAATGCCTTGATTGCAACCGAAGATTCACGCTTTTATCATCATCGTGGAATTGATGAATTAGCGCTTGTTCGTGTTTTTGTTAAGTCGGTTTTGCTTCAGAACAGAAGTGCCGGAGGTGGAAGTACGCTAAGCCAGCAAATTGCAAAAAATTTGTTTCCGCGTAAATCGTTTGGCCCATTAACTATGCCGGTCAACAAGTTACGTGAATCTATTATTGCTTACCGCCTCGAAAAGCTCTATGCAAAAGATGAAATATTAACACTTTACCTGAATACGGTTCCCTTTGCCGAAAATACATTTGGAATTGAAGTAGCTTCGGAACGTTTTTTCAGCAAGCCACCTTCAAAATTGGATGTTCACGAAGCTGCCACTTTAGTGGGAATGTTAAAAGCTAATAACAGTTACAATCCGCGTAAAAATCCTGAACGATCGCTCGACAGGCGTAATGTGGTTATTGATCAGATGCTTAAGTACGGTTATCTTACTGAAGAGGAGGCCAAGCTAAATAAGCAAGAGCCTCTTGACCTTTCTTATAACCTGATAACTTATAACGAAGGGCCGGCACCATACCTGATGGAAAAACTACGTCCTTTACTGCAAACCTGGTGCAGCGATCATTTTAAAGAAGATCAATCAACTTATAATTTATACACCGACGGACTTAAAGTTCAGACGACTCTGGATTTTGATATGCAAATGGCTGCCGAACAAGCAGTTTCAGAACAGATGAAAAATCTACAGGCTTTGTTCGACGAACATTGGGGTGGCAAGCTGCCCTGGGGAAATGATCAATCAGTTGTGCAACGTGCCATGAAACGATCTGACAGATACCGAAACCTTAAAAAAAGTGGTATTTCTGATGAACAGATTAAAGTAATTTTCAATACCCCGACTTCGGTTTCGTTGTTTACCTGGGACGGAAATAAACAGGCAGAAATGTCGCCGATGGATTCTATTAAGCATTATCTGAAGATATTGAATACAGGTTTTATGGCAATGGATCCACATTCCGGAGAACTAAAAGCATACATTGGCGGCAACGACTTCCGCTATTTTAAATACGATCATACTATCTCAAAACGTCAGGTTGGTTCAACCTTTAAACCTGTTGTTTATTTGGCTGCTCTTGAGGCCGGAATTTCTCCGGATACCTATTTTCCGAATGAACAAAAAGTATATGCCGACTATGATAACTGGTCGCCACAGAATTCACATGACGATTACACCGGATTTTATTCGATGCAGGGTGCACTGGCAAAATCAATTAATACGATCGCAGTCGAAGTGTTAATGCAAACCGGAATATCAAATGTTGTTGATTTGGCCAATCGCATGGGAATCGAATCCGAATTGCCTGAATATCCTTCGCTTGCATTGGGAAGTGCTTCTGTTTCGCTTCAGGAAATGGTTTGTATTTATGCCGAAATTGTGAATGGTGGGCGAAAAGTAAATCCGTACTATTTGATTTCGATTGAGTCGAATACTGGAGAAATGCTTGAGAAATTTGAAAATATTCAACCGGACGAACAGCTGGCTCAACCCGAAAACTGCCGCATAATTACCCACATGCTTCGGTCGGTTGTAGATGAAGGTACCGGTAACGCAATCCGGAGCAAATGGGGAATTACTTCTGATTTTGCTGGAAAGACCGGAACAACACAAGATCAGGCTGATGGCTGGTTCATTGGTATGACACCGTCGCTTGTAGCTGGTGCCTGGGTTGGTGGAGAAGATCCATCTGTTCATTTCAGAACATTGGGAGCCGGAGCCGGTGGACATACCGCTTTGCCTATTGTAGGCCAGTTTTATAGTCAGGTATTAAGTAAAAGTAAATTCAAAAATCTGAAATTCAGTACTTTCGAACAACCTTCAGACGAAAGCCTTGCCTTGCTTAGTGTTTTGCCTTACCGCGAGATTCTTGAAGTAACCAGAAAAGGATTTTTTCACGACTTGTTTGGGCGAAAAGATCAGAAAAACGATGAACTTGTAAAAAAAGGAAATTCAGTACAAACTCAAAAGAAAAGCGAAGAAGCAGAATCAACCGACCCAAAAGCTAAAAAGCCATTCTGGCAAAGTATGAAAGAAGTTTTCAAAAAGAAGAGTAAATAATCAACGAAGAATCCATGAATAAAAAATTCGAGAGGTGGTTATCTGAAATTTCAGAAAAAAATCTGATATACATTCTCAGTTTACTGGTTGGTATCTTAAGCGGTACTGCGGCTTTCATGTTGAAGAATTTCATTCACTATGTCAGTCATTTTTTGACCCGGCATTTCAAGGTAAGTGATGGAAGTCTTTTTTATCTGGCTTATCCAATGATTGGAATTCTGATTAGTTTGTTGATTGTGAAATATTTGATCAGAGACGATATCAGTCACGGGGTATCGAAGATTTTGTCGGTGCTCTCGAAGAAGGGTAGTCATATAAGATCTCATAACATGTTTTCGTCGATGGCTACCAGCGGATTTACAATTGGGTTTGGAGGATCGGTTGGAGCTGAGTCGCCAATTGTTTACACCGGAGCGGCCATCGGATCAAATATTTCGCGTTTGTTTAAGCTAAACCAAAATCAGATGCGTCTACTGATTGGTTGCGGTGCCACCGGAGCGATTGCCGGAATTTTCAAGGCCCCGGTTGCCGGAATCATGTTTACGCTCGAAGTGCTGATGCTCGATTTAACGATGGCCTCGTTGATTCCATTGCTCATTTCAGGAATTACTGCCGCTACACTGGCTTATTTTTTTATGGGCGACACAGTTTTATTTCATTTTGCAATTACCAATCAGTTCGACTATGGCAATCTGCCATATTATATTTTACTAGGAGTTTTGTCCGGGTTTTTGTCATTCTATTTTACACGCACCGGAATGCTTGTTGAGAGCCGGTTTAAACGAATAAAAAGCAGCTTTGCTAAATTGATTGCCGGAGGATTTTCTCTTGGATTAATGGTCTTTATTTTCCCCTCTTTATGGGGCGAAGGTTACGAATCAATCAACAAAATATTCGTAGGCGACGGACCTGATTTATTGAATAATTCAATATTCTTCGACTGGAAATCTGATCCTTATGTTTTTCTTATTATTCTGGTTTTTATTCTGTTACTGAAAGTTGTTGCAATGGCTATTACCACATCCAGCGGGGGAGTTGGCGGAATATTCGCACCGACCTTGTTTATGGGAGCTGTGGGTGGTTATATTGTCTCTCTTTCTCTTAATACATTTTTCGGATTGAATTTGCCTCATGCTAATTTTGCACTAGCCGGGATGGGTGCTTTGATGGCTGGAGTAATGCATGCACCTTTACTGGGTATTTTTCTGATAGCTGAAATTACGGGTGGGTACCAGTTATTGGTTCCATTAATTATTTCGGCAACAGTTGCTTATGTTATAGCTACCCGATTGGAACCACATTCAATTTACACCAAACGGCTTGCAGAGATGGGCGATTTGGTTACGCACCATAAAGACAAAGCTGCAATGCATTTTATGAATGTAAAAGAACTGATTGAGACCGATTTTGAAATTTTATCACCTGACTTGAACCTAGGACAGATGACCTATTTTATTGCCCGGTCCAAACGTGATTTGTTTCCTGTTATTGACGAAAATGGGATGATGCTGGGCATGATAAAGTTAA
>JAHEYU010000019.1:0-14502 GCA_023251435.1 Bacteroidota bacterium | reverse complement strand
GATATCAGAAATTTGATGTTCGAGCAGGAATTATATGAAAAGATTACAGTGAGCGACCTTATGTATATGCCCGAATTTTTCATAGCGCCATCGGATTCTGTCGAAGTAGTTGCCGAAAAATTCAAATCGTGTGGCCGGTATAATCTGGCTGTAATTGATGATGGCCAATATGTAGGATTTATTTCGCGAGCCCGCGTATTCTCGGTTTACCGCGATACCATGGCCGATTTATCTTTTGAATAAGTTTGAGGTTTTTATTCGGTAATTCGGAAGTAGTACAAATATACTCCTGAAAATATGAGCGTAAAAATGGCATTGACTACCGAAAATCCATTTGAGCCCATCCGGAAAACCGGTAAAAATAAAATAACAAGCTGTGCAGTCAGGTAAAAATATAATCCGGCGCGTTGCATCCGGTAAAGTTTGATTGCCCCGGCCAAAGAAACACCGAAAGCAGCCATTAATGAGGCGAAATAGAGAGGACTTAACTGATCGGTGGTTGTAATATTCGTGAACGATTCAATTTTTTCGCTCACAACGTTAAAAAAGATTGTTGCAAGTAACATACTTAAAAAACCGATGCTGCTGCCTGCAATACTAAATAAACAAGCTGATTGGAAAAGTAATGGACGTTCCTTCATTTTATCGAATGTTTAAATGTTCAAAAATACCTGATTTTTTGAATAAGCTGATTTTTTAACCACTTTGATTTTATTATACCTTTGACACCTTAATTTTAACCAATTTTTTAACCCGATGGAAAGAGATACCAAAGTTTTCGAGATAATCGAAAAAGAACGTCAGCGTCAGTTGAGCGGAATTGAATTAATTGCTTCTGAAAATTTTGTCAGCGATCAGGTGCTTGAGGCCATGGGATCGGTAATGACCAACAAATATGCTGAAGGTTATCCCGGTAACAGATATTATGGCGGCTGCCAGTTTGTTGACATGACCGAACAACTAGCTATCGATCGTATTAAAGAATTGTTTGGCGCTGTTTATGCCAATGTGCAGCCTCACTCAGGCGCTCAGGCCAATGCGGCAGTTCTTAGTGTTATTTTGAATCCCGGAGATACTTTCCTTGGATTGGATTTAGCTCATGGTGGCCATCTTTCGCACGGTTCTCCTGTAAATTCATCGGGTGTGCTGTATAATCCGATCGCGTATCATGTTAAAGAAGATACCGGTTTGGTTGATTACGACGAAATGGAAGCATTGGCTTTAGAGCATTTTCCGCAACTTATAATTGGTGGCGCTTCGGCCTACTCACGCGAATGGGATTATGCACGTATGCGCGAAATTGCTGATAAAATTGGAGCAATGCTCATGATTGATATGGCTCACCCTGCCGGTTTGATTGCCGCCAGTTTGCTTGATAATCCAGTGAAATATGCTCACATTGTAACTTCAACAACCCATAAAACATTGCGCGGACCACGTGGTGGAATTATCCTGATGGGCGAAGATTTTGAAAATCCGTTTGGCTTTAAAACTCCGAAAGGCGTTACCAAAATGATGTCGCAAGTGCTCGATTTTTCTGTTTTCCCAGGCCAGCAGGGCGGTCCGTTGGAACATGTTATTGCTTCAAAAGCCGTGTCGTTTGCCGAAGCGCTCGATCCATCATATAAAGTTTATCAGTCGCAGGTTAAATTAAATGCTTCTGTTATGGCCGATGCTTTTATGGCCAAAGGTTATAAAGTTATTTCAGGAGGAACCGACAACCATTCGATGTTGATTGATCTTCGCACCAAATTTCCTGAAATTTCAGGAAAACAAGCTGAAAATGCGTTGGTACGCGCCGACATTACCATCAATAAAAATATGGTTCCGTTCGATAGTCGTTCTCCGTTTACTACTTCAGGTCTTCGAGTGGGAACACCGGCTATTACCACCAGAGGTTTGAAAGAAGATGTTATGCCAGTAATTGTTGAGTTGATTGACGAAGTAATAAGCAATATTGACAATGAAGAAGTAATTCTTTCTGTACGTAAAAAGGTGAATACAATGATGAAAGACCTTCCTTTGTTTGCCTGGTAAGAATTATGAATGAACAAGATAGAAAAATCCGGAGAGTTAACTTTCCGGATTTTTTATTGGATTTATTTCGTTTATCTCATTCATTAATGCGCTATATTTAGCATTACTTAACTGAAGAGAATCAAGAACCTCTGGGTTATTTATTATTTGCGAGCATGTTATTATATCCTGGGCTAGTAAATGTTGTATTTCTTTCCTTGTCAGATTACTAAGTATTGTTATCGGATAAATTTTTAACCTTTCAATAAGTTCTTTCAATCCATTACCATTGGGGTAATCCCAAGCCAGGAGGTGCAGTCCGCTGCATTTCCCATATTGTAATGAGTCGGCAGAAAAACGTGTGTTTGTAACAATCCATCCTTCAAATGAAAAGCCGGCATATTCAGGAAATGTTTTCCTTTTACTGATGATGTCGTTAACACGCGAACGCACATATAGAGGTACTTGTACGCTTATTTGTTTTCCCTGATCGGTGCTGTATTTGCACTCAACCAAATGCTGAACATTTTTACTTGTTGCAATTACATCCATTTCGTGTGAGACGCATGTGCCATAAATAATTTGCCCAACCTTTACTTCGAAGCCTTGTTGTTCGAATAATTTTCCAATATATTTTTCGAAGGGATATCCGGTTGGGCCAAGTTCCATGATGGCCTGTTTTAGTTTATACCGCGATGCAGCACCTGTTTTTGTTCGGCGCAATAACGAAAAAGCGCGTGAATATATTTTTTTTGTAGTGAGACCGACTGATAACCAATCCACAATATTCTTAACAATCTCTTCAATTAAATCATTGTCTGCGCCTGCGTTACGTAATGAGCGTTCCAGTTTGTATGTTTCAAACAGTTCTTCTTCACCCGATGCTTTTCTGATAAAAATATTGGATTTTTCATTTTGAATTAACTTGTTGTCGGTCATAATAGTATGATTGTTTTATTTGTTTCGTTAAGGGAACAAATCTAATCAGAAATATCTACGACACTGAAGGAAGAAAAGAAATTTATACAACAAAAAAGCCAGCTTTCACTGGCTTTTTTTAACCTATTTACGAAGTTGATGTTTTAACATTTGATCACGAGTCCGGCTTCGAAGCCTGTCGTTGTTTGAGTTACGGAAGTTTAAATAATTATAACTTGCAAAAAATACTATTGCAAAAATCAGGAAAATAATTCCTGCATATCTCGCAGGGCCCGAAAGCATTGCAATTAAAACGATCCCAATTGACAACAGTATTATTGCTGATATTAGCAGATACTTTTTAATATTTTCTTTTTGCATTGCTCACCTCCCTTCATCATTTGTTCGTTGGTATTTACGAATTCGGGAGGTGGTTTGTTCCAATCATTTTTACAACGGAATATTCCCGTGTTTACGCGGCAAATTCGATTTTCTCTTGTTATGAGTCATGTGGAGCGCCTGTATTATTTTTGAGCGCGTATCTTGCGGCAGAATAATTTCATCGATGTATCCAAGAGCTGCTGCCCGATACGGATTGGCAAACTTTTCACGATACTCCTCAACAGCGGCAATTCTTTCTTCCTCGCTTAGTTTTCCTCTGTGCAAAATATTGATGGCGCCTTCGGGGCCCATTACTGCAATTTCGGCGGTTGGATAAGCAAAATTTACATCGCCGCCAATGTGCTTGCTCGACATTACATCGTAGGCACCTCCATAAGCTTTCCGGGTTATCAGAGTGATTTTCGCCACAGTAGCTTCTGCAAATGCATACAGAAGTTTTGCACCATGCTTAATAATTCCACCAAATTCCTGACCTGTACCAGGCAAAAATCCAGGAACATCGACCAGAGTTACTAGCGGGATATTGAATGCGTCGCAGAAACGAACAAAACGGGCTGCCTTAGCCGATGAGTTAATATCGAGCACACCGGCTAAATAGGCTGGCTGATTGGCAACTATTCCTATAGGCTTTCCTCCCATTCGGGCAAAACCAATCACCATATTGGCCGCATAATGTGGCTGAACTTCCAAAAAGTGCTCATCATCAATGATCTTGTGTATAATATCTTTAATGTCGTATGGTTTATTTGGATCAACAGGAACTACTTGATTTAAAGAAATATCTGTTCTGTTTTCAGGATCGGTGCAAATCTTTAGAGGAGGTTCATCCATGTTGTTTGATGGAATAAAACTAATCAGTTCTCTCACCATCATCAGTGTTTGTTCCTCATCACTTCCGGTAAAATGAGCAACACCACTTTTCGAGGCATGAGTAGTTGCACCGCCTAATTCTTCTTTCGTAACATCTTCGTGTGTAACGGTCTTGATTACTTCAGGCCCGGTTACAAACATGTGACTGGTCTTTTCGACCATGAAAATGAAATCGGTTAAAGCGGGAGAATACACTGCACCACCGGCACATGCGCCCATTATCGCACTGATTTGCGGAATGACACCCGAAGAAAGTACATTATTGTAAAAAATATCGGCATAACCGGCAAGGCTTTCAACGCCTTCCTGAATACGGGCTCCTCCTGAATCGTTCAACCCGATAAGCGGGGCGCCCATCTTAATTGCCAATTCCTGAATTTTCAGTATTTTATCAGCGTTGGCGCGACTTAAAGTTCCCCCAAAAACAGTAAAGTCCTGGGCAAAGACATACACAAGCCGTCCGTTTATTTTTCCATATCCCGAAACAACCCCGTCGCCCGGTATTTTCGATTTATCTATTCCGAAATCGGTTCCGCGGTGTGTAACCATTTTATCGATCTCATTAAAAGTCCCGGAATCGAGCAGGAATGCGACTCGTTCGCGTGCAGTTTTTTTTCCTGAACTGTGTTGTTTTTCAATCCGTTCAGCTCCGCCGCCCGATTCTGCCTGTTTATTCAACAATTCAAATTTTTCAAATTTGGCTTTCAGATCCATTTTATATGATTTTTTCGATTTCTATTAAAACCTGATTGGCATCCACTGTGCTGCCTTCTGCAACATGTATTATGGCAATTTTACCGTCGATGGGCGATTTGTATTCGCTTTCCATTTTCATCGCCGAGATAGTAATTAATGTATCTCCCTTTTTAACTTCATCGCCTACAGAAACCGGAATCTTAACCACTTTACCCGGCATTGGCGAAGTGATACTGTTTTCAGACAACATTTGGGCGCCGCCAGTCCGGTTTCGTAAATACCGCGATTCAGCATCTATCACCTCCAGATCGTACGAGTCATAAAGTGTGTAAGCGGTGTAATGTTTGGTCTTGGGTTGCGGAACCAATTCGATGTTGAAAGAATGGCCATTTGCCAAAATAGAGAAGATTCCTTCGTCATTGTGCATTAAATCAACCTGATAGATTTTATCATCCACTTTAATTTCAAGCAGGTTTTCAAACTGCTTTAATATTTCTACTGACGCAATTCGTTTGTCTAATTTTATTTCGATTGACATATTTTTGGGGGTTTACAAACGTTCGAAATTCTTTTGGTAAGTATATTTTTTCCACCTGTTTTTGGCCGGATACATCTCTTTTGTTGTTTGGGCAATGTTCAGCTGATCGAGGTATTCTATGTAGGTAGCAATAATCACCATGTCTTCACAATTCTCGCTACATTTTGTTGCTGCCAGCAGCTGCTCTTTATTTTTTTCAATAAAGTTGGTGTCGTAATTTCCGCTCCTGAAATCAGTCGTATCCATGATTCTTTCCAGAAACTTGATGGTGGTTTTTACTCCGGTAATTTTGTATTCGTAAAGTGCACGTTTCATTCGGTCGATTGCCTCCGTCCGGTTTTCTGCCCAAACTATGAGTTTTGAGATCATCGAATCGTAATAAATCGGAATTTCATAACCTTCGTAAACATATCCGTCGGTGCGAACTCCCAATCCGAGGGGTTGCGTAATATTGTATATTTTACCCGGATTTGGCATGAAATTATTGTCGGTATCTTCAGCATAGATCCGGCATTCGATGGCATGACCTGTTTGTCTTAGTTGTTCCTGATTGAATTTAAGCGGATGACCTTCGGCAATTAAAATCTGCTGTTTTACGAGGTCTATGCCAGTAACGCGTTCAGTAATAGGGTGCTCCACCTGAAGTCGGGTGTTCATTTCAAGGAAGTAAAAATTCAAATCGTTGTCAACCAGAAATTCGATGGTTCCGGCGCCTGTGTAATTCACTGCTTTTGCAGCTTCCACTGCATATTCGCCCATCTTTTTTCTTAATTCAGGAGTCATAAGTGGTGATGGAGTTTCTTCTATCATTTTTTGATGACGCCTTTGAACCGAGCATTCGCGTTCGAACAAATGAAGGAAATTCCCATGTTTATCTCCCAATATCTGAAATTCGATGTGGTGGGGCGATGAAATGTACTTTTCGATATAAACTGAATCGTTGCCAAAGGAGGATTTTGCTTCCGATCGTGCTGATCTGACCAGAGAGGTAATATCTTTTTCATCAGTAATTAAGCGCATTCCTTTGCCACCGCCACCTGCAGATGCTTTTACCATTACCGGAAGTCCGATTTCCATGATCGTATCAATCGCTTCTTTTTCGGTTTTAACACTTTCGGTAGTTCCCGGAACTACAGGTACACCGGCTGCAATCATCGTTAAACGGGCGCTTATTTTGTCTCCCATCTGTTCAATAACTTCAGGCTTCGGGCCTATAAAAATGATCCCGTTTTCTTCGCATTTTCTTGAGAATGCTGCATTCTCCGATAAAAATCCATATCCGGGATGAATGGCATCTGCCTGGCACTTTTTTGCGACTTCAATAATTTTGTCCGCATTCAGATAACTTTCGGAGGAGGGTGATGGCCCGATGTGATAAGCTTCATCAGCATAACGTACATGCATTGATGTTCGGTCGGCATCGGAAAATACGGCAACGGTCGAAATACCCATTTCGCGGCAGGTTCGCATTATTCTTACTGCTATTTCACCGCGGTTTGCAATTAGGATTTTAATGATTTTCTTCATGTTATATTTAGTTATCCCTAAGGATTAATTTGTTACAAAAATTCATTTTGTCCGCACTAAAAACCCAAAAACAGCCTAAATGTTTGCTATGTTGGTTCTTATTTGTAAAATAATTTACAGTTAACATATCCAATTTAATTGATTTATATATATTTGCTGCTCTTAAATTAAACTAATATGCATTTTTGCTCTGCTATTTGTCTTGTTTTTATATTATTATTAAGTGCTTCAAATCTTTTTGCACAGAATTCCGACAAATATAATCTTTCAACTGATACTGCTGTCAATCGGCTTGCCGGTGCAAATCGTGTTTATTATGCTACCCGCATAGAAAAACGTCCGAAAATTGACGGAAAACTGAACGAATCCTGCTGGGAATCGGGCATTTGGTCGGGTGGTTTTACGCAGCAAATACCCAATCAGGGAAAACAGCCATCACAGCAAACAGAGATAAAACTTTTATACGACGACAATAATTTGTACGTAGGGTTCAAATGTTTTGATAAAGGTCCGGGAAATATCAGGCCTATTTTAAGTAGAAGGGATAAAATGGCCGGAGACATTGCTGGTATTGCCATCGATTCGTATCACGATAAGCAAACTGCGTATGAATTTAATGTGGCAGCTTCGGGACAAAAAGTTGATTTAGTGCATCTTGGAGCATACAACTGGGATTTTAACTGGGATGCCGTTTGGGATGGGAAGGCTCAGGTTTATGATTCAATCTGGACTACGGAAATCCAGATTCCATTCAGTCAATTGCGATTTGCACCCGGCGACGAACAGGTTTGGGGAATTCATGTCTGGAGATGGATTGATCGCTACAATGAGGAAAGTCAGTGGAAACTTATTCCGATTGATGCCCCGGCGATGGTATATTTGTTTGGAGAACTGCTTGGAATTGAGGGAATTAAACCAAAAACAAACTACGAGTTTCTACCGTATGTGAATACCCGCTTCAGTCCAAATACCGATCATGAAAATAAAACAACTTACGGAGTTGGCCTGAATGGAAAAGTTGGTTTGAATTCGGGTTTTACACTCGACTATGCCATCAATCCTGATTTTGGGCAAGTAGAAGCCGATCCGGCAGTTTTGAATTTGACTTCGTATGAAGTTTTTAATGAAGAAAAACGTCCATTTTTTCTGGAAGGAAACACAATTCTTGATTTTTCGATTGGCGACGATATGCTTTTTTATAGCAGGAGAATTGGACACGCGCCAACTTATTTGCCGGGACTTGATGATAATCAGACCATTTCAATTTCTGATAATGTTCCTATTATCAGTGCTCTGAAGTTGACCGGGAAAACAAAAGAGGGACTTTCTGTAGGTGTTGTTCAGAGTTTAACTGCGAAAGAAAATGCAACCATATATGGTGAAAATTCAAATTCAAAAGTGGCAGTAGAGCCGTTCACAAGTTTTATGGTTGGCCGTATTAAGCAGGATTTTGATAAAGGGAATACTGTTCTTGGAGGCATGGTGACTTCAACTTTAAGAGATATTAATGATACTCATCTCCAGACATTATCAAACTCTGCTTTTGCCGGAGGTATTGATTTTCAGCATAATTGGAAGAATAAAAAATACTTTGTTGATTTTAAAGGTTTTTTCAGCAATATAAACGGAGACACTACTGCAATTAAAGTTTTGCAAACTTCGCCGGTGCATTATTATCAACGAACCGATGCTAACCACATAGAATTTGATCCGGATAGAACAAGTATGTCTGGTTGGGGAGGTTCGCTTCAGGGCGGAAAACGCAGTGGAAAACTGAGGGTAATAGGAACTTTGAACTGGCGTTCTCCAGGCGTCGATTTAAACGATGTAGGTTATTTATATCAGGCCGATGTGATCAAAGAAATGGTAAATGTTACTTACAAAGTCAGTCAGCCGAAAGGAATTGTGAGGAGTTATTACGTTGAAGCAGAACAGGAACACAGTTGGAGTTTTGGCCGTG
The DNA here is from genome assembly GCA_023251435.1 of Bacteroidota bacterium. Taxonomy (GTDB): domain Bacteria; phylum Bacteroidota; class Bacteroidia; order Bacteroidales; family Prolixibacteraceae; genus Aquipluma. The sequence continues at coordinate 5,575 of JAHEYU010000019.1, read as the reverse complement.
AAACAACACTCGACCGTTTTAAACTTCATGGCTTTACCCAATTTAAAAACTTATGGAGTGTGCACCTGAACCTAAAAGCAAATCTTAACTTTTTTGATACCCGTGAGCTTCGCGGAGGACCTAAATTGTTCAAGGATAATTGTTTGCAGGATTATGAGTTGTTTATTCAATCAAATCAGGTGAGAGATTTGTTTGTAGGTTTTGGCCCCCGTTTGAAATTCTTTTCCGATGACATTTCAAAAACCACTTATTTTACTGCATCCATTCGATGGCAGTTAAACGACCGGTTTAGTATTTCATCCAGAACGATTTTAGATAATACAACTGATCACCACGAATATATCAGAGGTACAAAATATATTGTCGGAACCATCGACCGGAAAACAATTTCATCGACACTTAGATTCGAATACTTTATTTCACCTGAAATTTCACTTCAGTACTACGGAAATCCTTATGCTTCAACCGGAAAATTTGAAGATTTCAGGCAAGTGGCTGATGCTGATAATAAATCGTTGGATTTGCGATATAATAAATTGAAAAGCAATTTGTTATCGAATAATTATTATCAGTTGACCATAAATGAAGCCCCGTTATACAAAATTAAAAATCCAGATTTTAATTTTCACGAATTCAGGTCTAATTTGGTTGCCCGCTGGGAATTCAGACCCGGATCAGCTTTATACGTTGTTTGGACCAATACCCGTTCAGAATACTCCGATCAGTTCAATCAGTCGATCCTGAAAAGTTTTGGAAACATTTGGAAGGTTCAGTCGCAAAATGTATTTATGGTGAAATTCAGTTATTGGTTTTCGTTATAAATTGCTTTCATTTGCCTGAAATTTTGAATCTAAAGTTGTGACTGTATCTGAATATTTACCTGTTTACCGAAAAAATCTCACACTTGCAGTTCCCGTAATTTTGGCACAACTCGGGCAGGTTACTGTTAATCTGGCCGACAATATGATGGTTGGCCATGTTGGTACCACCGAACTTGCTGCTGCTTCGTTTGCAATCAATGTATTTCATATTGGAATGCTGTTTGGTTTGGGCATCACTTTGGGCATTACGCCTTTGGTGGGGCAATCATTCAACGCTCAAAATCCAGGTGGAGTAGGAGGCTGGCTTAAAAATGGCATTCTAGTACATTTTCTTGTTGCAATCTTGCTTTGTTTGCTAATGTCATCGGTCGTCTTCTTTATGGGGCGAATGGGCCAAAGCGAAGATGTCGTGAAGGCAGCAATTCCGTATTTTTTGATACAGGTAGCCTCGCTTTTGCCCATGCTTCTTTTCTTTTCCATCAAGCAGTTTTTTGAAGGGGTTGACAACACAAAAATAGCCATGATCATCACCATTATTGCCAATTTTGTAAATATTGGCCTTAATTATGTCCTGATATTCGGGAAGTTGGGGTTTCCGGCCCTCGGACTGAATGGTGCCGGCTATGCCACTTTAATTTCAAGATTAATTATGCCTGTAATTTTTCTTCTCATAATACTGAAAAGGCCTTCTTTCAGGGTTTATTTTGAGTCGGCAAAAAAGACCCGATTTGAAATTCAAAAAATTAAGCGAATGTTGTCGATTGGTTTATCCATCGGAATGCAAATGATCATCGAAATTCTGGCCTTCAGTATCGGAGCAATTATGCTAGGATGGATATCGAAAGAAGCATTGGCCGGGCATCAGGTTGCAATTGGGATGGCCGGAATGACTTACCTGATTTCGTTTGGTTTGGCTTCAGGAACAACTATCAGAGTGAGCCATGCCTTTGGCGGTCGCGATCGCAATGAATTGAAACATGCTGTATTCGCATCGCTGCATATTGTAATCGCATTTATGTCGCTCATGGGAATCCTCTTTGTTGTATTACGCAATCAGCTTCCACTCTTATTTACAAGCGATCCGGAAGTGATCAGGTTTGCAGCCGGATTGTTGATTGTCGGTGCTTTTTTTCAGATATTCGACGGCGTACAGGTTGTTTTATTGGGTGCATTGCGTGGAATGGCCGATGTCAGAATTCCCATGTTTTTGGCCTTTTTCTCGTATATCGTAGTTAGTTTGCCCATTAGTTATCTGCTCGCATTTGTATTTAATTTTGGATATTCCGGGGTTTGGATTGGTTTCGTTTTCGGACTTTCAACAGCTGCTGTCTTGTTTGGCTTCAGGTTTAAAAATCAGTTGCATAAGTTTGGAAGGGAGAGCCAATGATATTTTAATATGATTGACCGTTTGCGAACCTATTTAGTATTTTGTGGCAGTCACTGATGGTCATTTATTGCCATTCTGTTGTAGTTTCACGGCAACTTAATGACCAATAAATGACAATTGAATGACTATTATGACATTGGGTAAATTCACGGATACTCATTTAATTTAAAAAGCTGGCAATTGGATCAAAATCCCGATTGCCAGCTTTTTACTTCTTTATATCTTTTGATAATCTATTTCACGTAGGATGCCGCTTTTAAAAATTCATAACTTTTTCTGACACTTACAATCGGCTCGAAATTATATCTTTCAACTTCCACAAATGAATCTTTCATTCCGTTTTTGTAAGCTGTTTCATAAATCGGTTTGAAATCCAACTGTCCGCTTTCGCCGATTTCTTTTTCATCTTTAATGTGCAATACCGGAAAACGGTCTGGATATTTTTCCATATAATCGACTGCCTTATAACCACCGCGCATTACCCAATACACATCCATTTCAAAGAATACTTTTTTCGGATCAGTATTTTTGATCATGTAATCGTACATGATTTCACCTTCAATTTTTTCGAATTCGCGTGCGTGATTGTGAAATCCAAACTTAACTTTCGCTTTGGACGTAATTTCGCCGATCGAATTATAGAAATCACACCACATTTTCAATTCATCCAATGTTTTTGGGATTGGCATACTGGGTTTTACAATGAATTTACAACCAGCTTCAACGTGATCTTCGAGGGCTTTTTTCCACCAATCCATTGCTGCTGTATGAGTTTCTTTGGTATAATTCGGGCCTCCCAAGTGGGCGCTGGTCATTTTCATACCAAGACCTTTAACTGCTTTTTTAAATTCTGAAGGAGTCATTCCGTAGATTTTTCCATCAGCATAATTTGCTGTTTCAATTGTCGTGAATCCAATATCTGAAACCAGTTTCATGGTTCCCAACGCGTCAGATTTCATGGCGTCACGCAATGAATAGAGCTGTAATCCAATGTTTTTCTTTCCTTTTGCCTGAAGAACGGAAGCCTGAAGCATGCTGGTTCCTACCATCGTTCCGGCAACCAATAACGAACTGGTTTTAAGAAAATCTCTTCTGTTTGTCATTTTTTTATGGTTTAAATGGTTTTTGTGTTCGTAAAAATCTGATCAAAAATAATGAAACGAATTAAACAGATAACCTATTCTCTAAATTATGTGACAGTTCTGCCGTTTTTGTTGATCGGTTATTTTGCCTTACTTACCTTTTCAACCAGATAAACGATTGATTGGTGCGTTATTCCGCTGTTTTCGGTTAGCCCGATTTCGCAGGTTCGGCTGGTTGAATAACCAATTTTAACCGAATCGGGCAATTGATTTTTTAGATCCCGAAGGCCGTGGGCATTCAGTTCAGGATAAGAAAAACCACGGTCGCCCGCAAATCCGCAGCAATTGGTTTCCGGAACAACCACTTTGGCCGCGCACATTTCAGCCAATCGCAAAAGCTGATCTTCCAATCCCATTTTTTTCATGCTGCATACCGGAAATACCGTAATCGCTTCATTAAGCGGCGTAATTTCAAGATTTGGAATCAGATATTTCAGTATAAATCCGACCGGTTCGTAGAGTTTTATGCGCGGTTCCATGTTTTCTTTCATTGTGTAAAGGCACGGACTCATATCGCATACAATCGGGTAGGCGCCTTGTTTGCTGGCAATCCAAAGTGCATCTTCCAGTTCTTTCGATTTTTTCAGGCCTGCATCCTTAAAACCTTTGCTCGAAAAGGCCATTCCGCAGCACAATTCGTTCATTCCCTCCGGAAAAATAACTTCAAATCCGGCTTTTTCGATGAGCTGCTGCATCTTATCCGTAAGCTGAACTTCCGAATCGTATCCTTTCGATGTTCCCATCGACCGGTTGATACACGAAGGAAAATATACAACCTTCTTCGGATTGTCGGATATTTCCGGATTTACCTTTATTTTTTTTGCGCCGGATGGCATTGAGGCGGTCCACAGCGGAATGCGGTTGCCTGATATTTTTCTCAATCCTCCTGAAATGTTTTTCATCAGTCGGGTTCCCAATATTATGTGAAAAAAGTTGACCAGCGACAAAGCATTTCGCGCCGATGAGGTCACCAGTTTCATGTGATTGGCGATCCATAACGCGGTTTTGGCCTGCCTATCGGAGATATTCTGAAAGCGCAATTCTTTCACCAGCTTGCCAGTGTCGATTTTTACCGGGCAACTGATTGCGCACAAGCCATCGGTGGCACAGGTTTCATCGCCTGCATAGCTAAACTGATTGACCAGTGCTGCCGCGGTGTGCGGTTCTTCTCCTGAAGCTTTCAGTCTGCTTATTTCGCGGTAAACAGCAATCCGCTGACGTGGCGAAAGTGTCAATTCTGCCGATACACACGAGGGTTCGCAGAAGCCACATTCAATGCATTTGTCCACTTTTTCGTTTGCAGGAGGAAGCGGTTTTAAGTTTTTTAAATGTGCTTTTGCATCACTGTTCAGGATTACGCCGGGATTTAAAAGGTTTTTGGGGTCAAAGATATGCTTGATCTGTTTCATCAGTTCGAAAGCTTCGGATCCCCATTCAAACTCCACGAACGGCGCCATATTCCGGCCGGTTCCATGCTCTGCTTTCAGCGATCCGTCGTATTTTAGAACGACCAGATTGACCACTTCCTGCATGAACATTTCGTAACGCACTATTTCTTCGGAAGTAGCAAAATCCTGGGTGAAGACAAAATGAAGATTCCCGTCGAGTGCATGTCCGAAAATAACAGCTTCACTATAATTGTATTTTTTAAAAAGTGATTGCAGATCGATCGTTGCTTCTGCCAACCGGTGCAGCGGAAAAGCCACGTCTTCGATAATAACGGTTGTTCCCGTTTTTCGTACCGCTCCAACCGATGGAAACAGCCCTTTTCTGATTTTCCAGTATAGGTTGTATTCCGCAGGAATGTCGGTAAAATGAACCGTAATTTCGACCGGAATTGTGTTAATGGCATTTTTTATCCGGCTGATTTGATTTTCGAGCATTTCCTTATTTTCGGCGCGTGTTTCTACCAGCAAAGCAGTGGCGGTTTCACTCAATCCGGCTATCCATTCGGGTATTCCGGGTTCATTTTCAATTGAACGGAGTCCGGCGCGGTCGATCAGTTCGGCAGTCGAAACTGACGGTTCCGATTTCAGTAATAAAACCGCATTGCATGCCTTTTCAATGGTTGGAAAAATAATCATCGCACTTGCCTTGAACGGAAATTCTTGGACAGTCCGGTATGTTATTTCAGCAATAAACCCAAGCGTGCCTTCCGATCCAATCATCAGATGTTCAATGATATCAAACGGATCAGCAAAATCAATAAACGCGTTCAGGCTGTA
>JAHEYU010000018.1 GCA_023251435.1 Bacteroidota bacterium | reverse complement strand
CCAAAATTAATTTTATCCTCGGGTAAATCGCTTACCAATCAGTTACTTAAAGAACTTTTGCCCCCCTTTCTGCATCACTGCTTCCTCGTTGAGCGGCTGCAAAGATAAAGAGCTTTTGATCATTTCCAAACCTAAATCGGTCTTTTTGAAATATATTTCAACCAAAAAATAGACGTATTCTGGAAATCAGACTGTTATAAAACATGAAAACCTGAATATTTTTAACAGAGCAGATTCAAAAGTCAATAAACAGGCAATTCTTAGACCATGGATGCGCTCAAAAAGTATAAAACACAATACTTCAGAATTAAATGAGATGGAAGATTATTCTATCTCTATTCGCTTACACAGCAATATTTCGATGGAAAAATAGAGGTTGCGTTTTAGAATTGAGCGTGTTTTACCTCAATTTAGTGATAATCGGGTTGAATGCCTTTGAGAAAACCATGACTCTGTCACCCATTTTTAAGTTTTCAAGGTCATTTTCGAAGGCAATGACTTTGATGATTTGGTTGTTTCCTGAAATAACTGTCACCACATAAATGGTGTCCTGTTTTTCGATGCGCGCAATTTGCCCGGTAATCTGCACTTTTCCGCTGATGCTGTTGTCTAAAAACACATTTTCAGGTTTACCGGTCCGGGTAATTGTGCCGTTTTCGATGCAAAGTACCTGAGAGGCCAGTCGAAAAACCTCATTTAAATCGTGGCTGACCATGATGGTGGTTACTCCCAATAATTTATGTGCCTGCGCAATTTCGTCCTGAAGTGTAGCGCGCATTTCAGCATCGAGCGCAGAAAGAGGTTCATCAAGCAGTAATAGTTGTGGTTTTCGGGCGAGGGCTCGCGCCAGTGCAACCCGCTGTTTTTGTCCTCCGGATAGGCTATTGGGTTTCCGTCTCCGGAATTCCGACAAACCAAACATTTCCAGTAATTCATTCAGCGCTAACTGTTTTTTTTCGGGCTGGGCAAACTGAATGTTTTGTTCCACCGTCATGTTCGGAAACAGGGCATAATCCTGAAACATCAGGCTGATGTTGCGTTGCTGAGATTCAATGTTGATCTGCTTTGCAGAATCGAACCAAACTGTATTTCCAAACCGGACCAATCCTTTATCCGGAATTGTTAATCCGGCCAGAATTCGCAGCAGCGTTGTTTTTCCTGCACCAGACTCTCCAAACAAGGCAACCAATTCGCCAGCCGGAATAGTTGCCTGAATGACCAGATTCATCGGGCCATTTGCCGTCAGCATCCGCTTTTCAACGTCGATAAAAACTACATCATTTTCCATGAGTCGTATTTTTTATTGATGCTGTATATAATAGTAAGCAGAATTAACGAAGTCAGGAATAAGATCAGGGCATATTGGTTGGCAGCTTCAAAATTGAGGGCCTGTACTTCGTCGTAAATGGCAATGGAAGCAACCCGGGTCTCGCCTGGCATGTTTCCGCCCACCATCAGCACGATGCCGAATTCGCCGATGCTGTGCGCAAAAGTGAGGGCTACGGCTGTGATAACCGATGGTTTGATGTTGGGAAGTAACACCCTGAAAAATGTAACCATCTTCGATTTTCCTAACGTATATGATGCTTCGCGCAAACTATCGGGCAAAGCTCGCAACCCGTTGTGCAGCGGCTGAACCATAAAAGGCAAACTGAAAATGACAGATGCGATCAAAATTCCTTCGAAAGAAAATGCCAGCCGAATATCGAAAATCCGCCCCAGCCAGTCACCAAACCAGTTGCGCGGACTGTAAATTACCAGCATGTAATAGCCAATTACTGAAGGGGGCAAAACCATCGGCATACTAACCAGCGCTTCAATCAGCGGTTTTATCCTGACCTTGGTATAGGCCAGCCAATATGCAAATGGCAGCCCAATCAGTACTAATATGATTGTAGTCGAAACAGCCAGTTTCAGCGTGAGCCAAAGTGTTTGTGCAAATTGTGGATCCATTGTTTGAATGATGAATTTTGAATGACTGTTTACTGAGACTGATAATTAAGACTTTTTACTTCCTCATCAGCGAAACCTCGTTTGCCTTTACCAGCGCTTCCACTTCATCGCCAATTTTCAGGTCGAGCGAATCAACCGAGCGGGTGGTGATGGCCGAAGTAATCGCGTATTTCAGAAATTGCAGGCTGATTTTGCTCAATAATTCGCCACGTTCAACATACGTCACAGTACATTTCATCCGATTTCGCATACTAATCATTCCTGACAGGCCTTTGGCCAGCGATACTTCAGTTTCTTTAAACACAAGGTCTATCGAATTTCCTTCCTGAAGCCATTCCGGTCGTGTTGCTGATTCGATCAGCATAGCTGAAAAGTTTTGTCCATCCACATCCACATCCGCCAGAAGAATTGCTCCTGAATGTTGTATTTTCGATATTATTCCTGATAATCTGTTCATTTCGTCAAAGTAAACCCATATTTCTCAAATATCAGCCTTGCAGCAGGCTTGGAAGTAAATTCAGAAAAAGCAAATGCCGCTTTATTTCCTTTTGCATGATTTAAAATTACATAGGCCTGCTCGAGCGGTCGATGTGCTTTTTCATCGATCAGAAAATATTTCCCCTGATTGCTCATAGATGGTGATAAAACCAATGATAACGCGATCAAACCAGCCTCCGCATTTCCCGAAAGACAAAATTGAGCAGCCTGAGAAATGTTTTCGCCAAATATCAATTGTTTCTCGACTTTTTCGTAAAGCTTATAGTATTTCAATGACTCAACTGACCTTTGTCCATAAGGTGCATGTTCAGGATTGGCTGTTGCTATTTTAATATTCTGATTTCCGGATAAAACAGACAAGCCTCTGCTGACATCCAAACTTGCACTCCACAGAACAATGCGCCCAATCGCATAAAGTTTGGGATCAGAAAGTGTTAATCCGGCATCTTTCAATTTTTGCGGATACATAATATCAGCCGAAAAATAGAGATCGAAAGGTGCTCCGTTTGAAATCTGCGCAAAAGCATTGCCCGACGAACCATAAATGACTTCGATGTTTGAACCTGAATTGGTCTTTTTGAACTCTTTAACGACTTCATCCATCGCGTAACGCAAATCGGCTGCCGCGGCAACTTTTACTGTTTGTGCCTGGGAAGATAGGACAGCCACAAAGGCTATAAGTGTAAATATTCGTTTCATATTCTGGGTTTTAAAATTAATGGATTATTTGCTTTCTGCAACTACAGGTGTTTTATGGAACTGCGGCTTGATGGACAGCATCAGATAAGTGTATTGGGGAAAACGTGTATCATTAGCTGTTGATTTGAATTTTAGCATTTTCGCGCCATTAGTCATCATTAAGGTGCACCAGGCAAATTGGACAGCCGTTTCTGCCGAAAATTCGTAGTTCAATAACATTCTAAATTTTTCGGAATATCATTAGTGCCCGTTTTCATGCCATCTGCCAATCTGAATCCACAATAAGCAATGTAGGAACTAAGCTTTTTACTTAACCCACTTTGCAGCTTATAGAAACAAAAAGACCGATCAATTGACCGGTCTTTATGAGCTAATATTTTGGAAAAACGAGAGATTGAATAAATATCTCGTTCCGAAAATGCCTATTACATTTCGATTTTATAGGTTGCCAAATCTTCTACAACAGAGCTGCGAATAAATTCTGCGTGACCTTTAACCAGCGATTTCGTCAGTTTAATGAAAACCTTGGCTGAGCGGGTGAATGATGCGTCGCGATTACTATCGATCACAAGCAGGTAGCTCATAATAATGAAACCGGCCATTTCGACCAGACGGCGGGCATGGAAATCGATAAACTCGTTGTCGTTAATATCAACCACTTTGGCAACTGCTTGTTCGTAATCATCGGTAAGGATAATCAGCGTGCGACGCATGAATTCGAGTTCAGGAGTAATTTTCTGAGCCTCGTACTCGCGGATTTGCGCCAGATAACCACCGGTGGTTACGCCACGAATGGCCGCAACTACCTGCAGTTGAGTAGTTCCTTCATAAATTGAAGTAATACGGGCATCACGATAGATGCGTTCAACCGGATAATCTTTCATGAAACCTGATCCGCCATGAATCTGAACGGCATCGTAAGCCAACTGATTACAGAACTCGCTTGCTAAACCTTTGCCAAGCGGAGTGAAAATATCAGCCAACTTCTGGTATTTCTTCATTTCGGCCTTTTCATCTTTATCCAAAGCACGCTCATCAGAAATATGAGCGTAGGTTTTGTACATGTCAACAAAACGGGCAGTTTCATACAACAAAGTACGCGAGGCGTCCAATTTGGCCTTCATAGTTGTGATCATTTCATACACAGCGGGGAAGCGGATAATCGCCTTTCCGAACTGAACACGCTCTTTGGCATAAGCCAGTGCTTCGCGGTAAGCTGATTCGGAAACCCCTACTGACTGAGCATGAATACCCAAACGAGCTCCGTTCATCAGCGCCATTACGTATTTAATCAAGCCTAATTTGCGATCGCCAACCAATTCGCCGGGAGCATCTTTAAATACGAGTTCACAGGTTGGAGAACCGATAATTCCCATTTTGTGCTCGATACGACGAACTGTTACACCACCGCTGCGTTTGTCGTAGATAAACATCGACAAGCCACGACCGTCTTTTGTTCCGGCTTCGGAACGGGCCAAAACCAGCGCAATGTCGCCATCGCCATTGGTAATGAAGCGTTTTACGCCATTCAGCAACCATGTACCTTTCTTTTCGTCCCAAGTAGCTTTTAACTGAACAGCCTGTAAATCGGAGCCTGCATCTGGCTCGGTCAAGTCCATTGCCATCGTTTCGCCGCCACAAACACGTGGTAAATATTTTGCTTTTTGTTCTTCGGAAGCAAATTCGTTGATGGTTTCAGCACAATCCTGAAGTCCCCAGATGTTTACAAATCCGGCATCGGCGCGCGAAACAATATCAGCAGCCATAATATAAGGTACAATCGGGAAGTTCAGACCGTCGTATTTACGCGGTAACGACATTCCCATCAAGCCGGCTTTCCGGAGTGCATTAATATTTTCTTCGGTTCCGCGGGCATAAATCACGTGACCATCAACAACCTGTGGTCCTTCTGCATCAATGCTTTCAGCATTTGGAGATACAATATCAGCACAGATTTCACCCACTACTTCAAGTACTTTATCGAAACTGTCCTGTGCATCTTCGTAATCCATAGGAGCAAAATCGAAATTCTTCTTTTCTTCGAAATTCCGTTCTTTCAGCCGAACAATTTTCTCCATCAGCGGATGGGTCAAATGGAATTTCAGGTCTTTATTATCGGTATAAAAATTAGCCATTTTATTTAGTATTTGCTTTATAGAATTTAATCATCTTAGGCAGAATCTCTGCAACATCGCCGGTAATCACATAATCAGCGATTGAGTTGATCGGAGCTTCAGGATCGGTATTGATTGCGATGATCTGAGCCGACTCTTCCATTCCGGCACGGTGCTGAATCTGTCCTGAAATACCGCAAGCGATATACAGCTTCGGACGAACAGTTGTTCCGGTTTGGCCAATCTGGCGGCCATGTTCAACATATCCTGAATCGACAGCAGCGCGTGACGCGCCAACTTCGCCACCCAATACTTCGGCCAGTTCGAAAAGCAGGTTGAAATTCTCTTTCGAACCAACTCCGTAACCTCCGGCAACAATAATTCCGGCGCCTTTGATGTTCACTTTGCTTTTTTCCATGTGACGTTCGATCATCTCAACCACGAAATCAACATCGGAAGTGTATTTAGAAACATCGAGCTTATTGGTCGTTCCTTTGTATTTTGGATCGAGAATTTCTTTCTTCATCACACCCTCGCGAACTGTTGCCATTTGCGGACGACAGTCGGGATTGATAATGGTTGCGATGATGTTTCCTCCGAAAGCGGGGCGAATCTGATAAAGCAAATCAGTATATTCCTTGTTCTGCTTTTTATCTTCATGATCGCCAATAACCAGCGAGGTACAGTCGGCAGTTAAACCGCTGTGTAGCGCCGAAGAAACACGCGGGCCTAAATCGCGGCCAACGGAACTTGCTCCCATCAGGGCAATTTGCGGTTTTTCTTCCTGAAAAAGTTTTACCACGATTGACGTATGTGGCAATGTGGTATATGGAGCCAGGCGTTTGTCGTCGGCAATGTGTAAAACATCAACACCATAAGGAAAAATATCCTTTTCAATTCCATCGAGTTTGTACCCGATGGCAATTGCTTCGAGCTTACATTTTAATTCGGTGGCCAGCGCACGACCTTTGGTCAGCAATTCCATGCTAACTTCGGCAACCTGTCCGTCTTCTATTTCGATATAAACAAAAACACTATTCATAATTAGCGATGTTTTAACAATTATCCGATTGTATGATTTTCAATTAACTCACGCATCAGCTGATCCATATCTTCGTCAGAAGAAGTAATCACTTTGGCTCCTTTAGACTGAAGAACTACGTTTTCAACCTTTTTAACTTTGGTTGGCGAACCAGTCAAACCCAATTCGTTCATGTCCACTTCAATATTCTGAACGGTCCATTCCTTAATTGTCAGGTATGGGCGATCGTTGTACAGGTGCAAATAGTCTTCGTTTGCTTCCTGCATTTCGGAAATTGTTTTGGCATGTTTGTATTTCATGATCAGTTTGGCGTTGCGTGCGCGGCAATCGGGAGCCGAGCTGTTCACGGTTACCACCAACGGCATGGGGCATTTTACCACTTCAACACCACGTTCGAGGCGACGTTTTACAGTTACCTTGCCTTTTTCTATCGCCTGAATTTCTTCAGCATAGGTTATTTGCGGAATTCCTAATTTTTCAGCAACCTGAGGACCTACCTGCGCTGTGTCGCCATCAATAGCCTGACGACCTGCAATGATAATATCAAAATCACCGTATTTTTTCAGGGTTTGACCAATGGCGTAAGATGTGGCCAGCGTGTCGGAACCGGCAAAAGCGCGGTCAGTTAATAAAATACCATCATCGGCACCACGGAACAATCCTTCACGTATGATTTCAGCTGCCCGACCCGGGCCCATGGTTAAAACGGTAATAGTTGTTCCCGGAAATTGATCTTTAATCCGAAGTGCCTGTTCCAGTGCGTTCAAATCTTCAGGATTAAAAATTGCCGGAAGCGCAGCCCGATTGACAGTTCCATCGGCTTTCATTGCATCTTTGCCAACATTCCGTGTGTCGGGAACCTGTTTGGCGAGAACGATAATTTTGTAACCTTTCATTAGTATTTATTTGAATTAATTAAGTTATTCAGATTCCGATAAGCTTCCGGCAAAATATCACCTTTTATTAAGCTCAACTTTTAAAGGGTAGCAAATATAGATATTCAACCCTAAGAAATCAAACTACTTTCAGGAGTAAGGCAAGCCTCAAAACTGCCTAATCTATCATAAAACAGCAAGGAGACCCGAATTGCCAGTGACATACTCCCTAAAGTACCTACAGGGAAAGCAATTAAAACAATCATCCATATTTTTCAAAAAATCTTATCCACTGAATCGGGTTCATTATTTAAAATGAATTTAAGTAAGAAATTACAGGATTGACTGCTATTATTTCAAAAAAACGAATATTTCATGCAAAAAAACGCCCTCAGTTTCCGGAGAGCGTTTTTGATTGTTTTGAAATATTCTTATTGCAGGAACGAAATCAGCACACCGGCTGCAACAGCCGAGCCAATTACTCCCGAAATATTACTCGACATACAATACTGCAAAATGTGATTCGAAGAATCATACTTCAACGCAATATCGTTGGCAACGCGCGAAGCCATCGGAACAGCACTTAGCCCGGTAGCACCACACAATGGATTGATCTTTTTCTTTGTAAAAAGATTGGTCACTTTTACGCCCATAATTCCTCCAAAGATAGAAACAGCAAAAGCCAAAAATCCTCCAACAACAATCATGATGGTTTTAAAATCGAGGAAAACTTCAGCGGTCATCGTAGCACCTACTGACAAACCAAGGAAAATGGTAGCAGTATTCAGAATAGAGCCTGTCGCAGCTTCGCTTAAACGGGCAACATTTACGCCAATTTCTTTAATCAGGTTACCAAAAAGCAACATACCTAAAAGTGGAACTGCTGAAGGAACAAAAATCGAGATGATAATTCCGAGTACAATGGGGAAAGCAATCTTTACTGCCCTAAGGTTTTTGATTTTCAATTTCGATGGATATTGTTTATCCATGTCTTTCATGTGAATCAAAAGTTCTTTTTTAGAACAAGTCAATCGCACCACCAATGGAATAATTACCGGAACTAATGCCATATACGAATAGGCAGCAATGGCAATCGGACCCAATAAATGAGGAGCCAGTTTAATAGTCGTATAAATTGCGGTTGGACCATCGGCACCACCAATAATTCCAAGCGAAGCAGCTTCCTTCGCAGTAAAGCCAAGTGCAATAGCTGCGATCAACACAATAAAAATTCCTAACTGAGCGGCAGCGCCAAAGAAGGCAAGTCGCAAATTACGCAACATCGGACCAAAATCAGTTAAAGCTCCAATACCCATAAAAATGATTGGGGGCAAAAACCCGGTTTTGATCAGCGAATAATACAGGAAATTCATAATACCATGATCCTGGGCAATTTCCAGCAGGTTTTTGGTGTGGCCACCTTCCAGATTAATTAAATCTGCCGATACAACACCCATCCCCCCGCCTGGCAAATTGGCCAGAATAACACCAAAGGCAATCGGAACAAGCAGCAGCGGTTCGTATTGCTTACGAATACCCAGGTACAGAAGAAATGATCCAATAGCTAACATTAACAAATATCCCGGATTATTAATAAAATCCTGAATAGCTGTCATTTTATATAAATTCTCTAAAATGCCCATCGTTTACTGTTTTGTTATTTGATTTTAACTAAAACGTCATCTTCCTCAATTTCAACACCAGTAGTATGGCAAATCTCCACAACAGTGCCGGCAACATCAGAACGAATGGCATTAAATGTTTTCATTGCTTCCACATAACCAATCAGATCGCCAACTTTAATCGAATCGCCAACCTTGAGTGGAGTTTCCGAACTTTCTTTGGTCAGATAGAATTTACCTTCGAGTGGTGCAAGAATATTTTTTACAGGCCCTTGTGCTAAAGGAGCAGCTAGAGTTGCAGCGGGTTTTACTTCGATTGCAGAACCATTGCTTCCATATTCAACAGTCACTTTAAAGCGCTCGCCTTCAACATCGATAAACATGGTTGATGGTTTCAGATCGGCTACAGTACCTTCAGTTGAAGTTGGTTTCGCAGTTCCCTCATTAATACCGCCACCTTCAATACGACGTTTAGCCAAATCTTCTTCGAATGCCTTTTTGGCTGCGCCTGATTTAAAGGCACGGTATTCCTGAGGGTGCATGGCCAGTTCAAACAATTCTTCGTCATCCTGGCCAAAATCCCAACCTTTTTCATTCATTTCTTTTCGGAAGGTATCCAGTGCGTCAGGATACAAATCCTGTGGACGACCGGTGAAGAATTCTTTACCTGCCTCTTTGGCCAATTTTTTAATTTCAGGGTGCAGTTCTCCCGGGAGTCTTCCTCCATTTCCAACCAACATATCCCAAATATTATCGGCAATCATACTCCAGCGGGCTTCGCCTTTTTCGATTTGCATCACATTCATCAAAGCCAAGTTTTTTACATACTGACTATATGGAGTTACCAGCGGCGGATAACCCAACATTGGCCATATATATTCAACTTCGTTGAACAATTTAATAAGAAGATCGTCCTGTGTTAATTGTGGCTTATTTCGTTTCACCATCCATTTATTCAGGCTGGCCAGATTGTTTTCCAAATCGGACATCAACGATCCCATCATACCACCGGGCAATCCGGGGCCAATAAGCATCGAATTCATATAACGGTTTTTCGGGTCGATATAAAATCCGAGGAAATCGTCAATAAATTCCTGTGTCAAAGAACGAACTTTCATGTAGGCATCCATATTGATAGCAGGTACATCAAATCCGTCGTCTTCGAGCATGGCATGAACAGCGAGCAAGTCAATGTGTCCGGTACCCCATGAAAGCGGTTCCATAGCAACATCAATGTACTCAACACCAGCGCGGCAAACTTCCAGAATGGTGGCCATTGCAAAACCTGGTCCCGAATGTGAATGATATTCCAATGGAATTTCAGGATGTAATTCTTTGATGCCTTTAACGATTTTACCCAACCAAGCCGGACGTGCGATACCTGCCATGTCTTTCAGACAGATTTCATCAGCGCCCCCTTTGATCAATTCATCAGCCAGCTGAACAAAACTTTCGGCTGTATGAACTTTTGAATAAGTTAGGCTAAGTGTTGCCTGGGCAATCATTCCTCCTTCCTTAGCATACTTTACTGAATCCAGAATATTCCGTGGATCATTTAATCCGCAGAAAGAACGGGTAATATCAGTACCTTGTTTTTTCTTCACCTTGAACATCAGCTTCCGCACATCAGCAGGAACCGGATTCATTCTAATACCGTTCAAAGCGCGCTCCAGCATATGGGTCTGGATCCCAGCGTCGTTAAATGGTTTTGTCCATTCACGAACCGATTTATTAGGGTTTTCCCCAAAAAGCAAATTAATTTGCTCAAATCCACCACCATTTGTTTCAACACGAGCAAAACATCCCATGTCAATAATGTGCGGAGCCACCTTCACTAATTGATCAACCCGTGGTACATACTTTCCAGAAGATTGCCACATATCACGATAAACCAATGAAAATTTAATCTTTCTTCCACTCATAAGTCAATAGCTTTTATTCAATGATTTTTATACTTAATTAGTTAACATACAACAGAAAAAAAAGCTTCAAATCCTGAAAGATTTAAAGCTTCTCAATATTAACAACTCTTCCACCACCATTTGTAACCTTACTTACTGCAGAAACGATAGCAGCTATTTTCTTCGAATTAATTTCAGGAACTGAAACTGTGCTTTTTGCAGCTGATACCTTCTCAGGCTCAGGCATAAACTTGTTTACGAACCTGATAATTAAATCGCCCAAAATCACAACCAATGCCAAAATAATAAATACAGTCACCATCCCGACACCCAAAAGTTCGAGAGCTATTCCCATCTCATTCATAATAATTTGTAATTAGGTTTGAACAAAAAAACATTTCCCATTTTATACATTTTCATTGTAATGTTACCAAATTATAATGCAAGAGTTAAATAATGAAACTAATTGATTTTATACAATTATTAATTTAGTAACATTTGCAGATACATTATAAAACAAACAAACCAGCTGTTTCATTTTTTAATACACATATAAAAAACAAAGGATGCCTTTTGAGCATCCTTTGTTTTTATCGAATCGAAAATTATTTACGCAATTGGTACAGGTCCTCCAAATGCCATCGGAGGTAAAATAGTATCATGACCTCTGACATTCTTAATTGAACCATTAACGCTCTCATATTTCTGAATATTATCCTGTAGTGCCAACAGTAAACGTTTGGCATGTTCAGGAGTTAAAATGATCCGTGATTTTACATTCGCTTTAGGAATGCCGGGCATAACCCTTACAAAATCAAGAACAAATTCAGAACTCGAATGTGTAATTATTGCAAGATTAGAATAGATGCCCTGAGCGATCTCTTCAGATAACTCAATTTGCAGCTGATTGCTATTTTTTAAATCTTCCATATTAATCTCTTGACATTCTTTCAGGTTCCTTCATTTCAACCATCCGGTCATACTCATCACGCGAGCCAACAACCAAATTCTTGTATTCTTTCAATCCGGTTCCGGCAGGGATAAGGTGACCACAGATTACGTTTTCTTTCAATCCGTCAAGGTAGTCAACCTTTCCATGAATAGCAGCCTCATTCAGTACTTTTGTAGTTTCCTGGAACGATGCAGCCGACAACCAGCTACGAGTTTGAAGAGAAGCACGGGTAATACCCTGAAGAATCTGGCTCGATGTTGCAGGAATGGCATCCCTTCCTTCAACCAATCGTTTGTCACGACGGCGAAGAGTTGAATTTTCATCCCTCATACGGCGCGAAGTAATAATTTGTCCAGGTTTCAGACTGTCTGAATCACCGGCTTCAACCACCACTTTTTTATTGTAAATCCAGTCATTTTCATGAAGGAATTCATGCTTGTCAACAATCTGTTTTTCAAGGAAGCGTGTATCGCCCGGATCGTCGATCTCAACTTTTCTCATCATTTGGCGAATAATCACCTCATAATGTTTATCGTTGATTTTCACACCCTGCATACGGTACACATCCTGAACTTCATTCAAAATATATTCCTGAACAGCTGTTGGCCCTTTGATTGCGAGGATGTCTGAAGGAGTAATTGCTCCGTCAGAAAGTGGGGTACCGGCACGTATGTAGTCATTTTCCTGAACAAGAATCTGACGTGAAAGCGGAACCAGGTAACGTTTAACGTCTCCACCTTTTGAAGTAACAACGATTTCGCGGTTACCACGTTTAATTTTACCAAGAGAAATTTCACCGTCGATTTCGGAAACAACAGCAGGATTTGATGGATTTCTAGCCTCGAATAACTCTGTTACACGGGGCAAACCACCGGTGATATCACCAGCTTTACCCGCTGCGCGTGGAATTTTCACCAACACAGCACCTGCTTCAACAATGTCGCCGTTTTCAACAGCCATATGACCTGCCACCGGCAAGTTGTAGGTACGGATAGTATCTCCCCTTTCATCCAAAATCCTTAACGATGGATTTTTGGTTTTATCTCTGGTTTCGATGATAACTTTCTCTTTGTAACCGGTTTGTTCATCCGATTCTTCACGATAAGTAACACCATCTATTACCTGTTCAAAAGCAATTTTACCCTTGAATTCAGTAATAATTACCCCATTGTATGGATCCCACTCACAAATACGCATTCCCTTTTTCACTTCCTGACCATTATCAATGAACAGTTTAGATCCATAAGGAATATTGTGGGATGAAAGTTGGATTCTTGTATTTTTATCGATAATACGTAACTCTGCAAGACGACTAACTACAATGGTTGATTTAACTCCTTCGCTATTGAATTGCTCAACTACGCGTAGTTCGTCAATTTCTGCAATACCATCGTATTTTGATTCGACAGCCGACTGTGTAGAAATGTTACCTGCAATACCCCCTACGTGGAACGTACGAAGTGTAAGCTGTGTACCTGGCTCTCCGATCGACTGGGCAGCAATAACTCCCACAGCTTCACCTCTTTGAACCATTGTACTTCCGGCCAGGTTAAGACCATAACATTTCGCGCAAACTCCCACTTTCGATTCACAAGTCAAAACTGAACGAATCTCAACTGATTCAATTGGAGATTCATCAATTTTTCTGGAAATTTCGTCAGTAATAATTCCACCTGAACTTACAATCAATTCGCCTGTAAGCGGGTTGAAAATATCGTGAACAGTTGTACGTCCGAGAATTCTCTCATCAAGTGAAGCTACTATTTCTTCGTTATTCTTAATTGCCGACGCAATCAATCCGCGAAGAGTTCCGCAATCTTCTTCCTGAATAATAACATCCTGTGCAACGTCCACCAACCTACGGGTCAAGTAACCAGCATCAGCTGTCTTAAGTGCAGTATCCGCCAAACCTTTACGGGCACCGTGAGTCGAAATAAAGTATTCCAACACCGATAGTCCCTCTTTAAAGTTTGCAAGGATCGGGTTTTCGATAATCTGCGAACCGGTTGATCCTGATTTTTGCGGTTTAGCCATCAATCCACGCATTCCGCAAAGCTGACGAATCTGCTCTTTAGAACCACGGGCTCCGGAGTCAAGCATCATATATACTGAATTGAATCCCTGGCGGTCAGTACTCAATGTTTTCATTACCGAGTTGGTAAGTTTGGCATTGGCATGTGTCCAGATATCAATTACCTGATTGTATCGTTCGTTGTTTGTAATGAAACCCATGTTGTAGTTGGCCATTACTTCTTCAACTTCGTTGTACCCGGCTTCAACAATTTCTTTTTTATCCTCCGGAATTACAACATCATTAAGGTTAAACGACAAACCACCGCGATAAGCCATAATATATCCCAAATCCTTGATTGCATCGAGGAACTGAACAGTTACAGCGTTACCAGTCTTCTTGTAAATATCAGAAATGATGGTACGAAGCGACTTTTTGGTAAGCAACTGATTGATGTAACCAACTTGTTTCGGAACTGACTGGTTGAAAAGAATTCGACCAACAGTAGTTTCAATAATGTGTTTGAAGATTTCGTCATTCTCATCTAAATCTTCTACTTTCACTTTAATGATTGCGTGCAAGTCAATTACACCTTCGTTATGGGCAATAATTACCTCTTCGGTTGAATAGAAAGTCATTCCTTCACCGCGAGCTCCCGGACGAGGTTTGGTCATGTAGTACAGACCTAAAACCATGTCCTGTGAAGGAACCGTAATTGGCGCTCCGTTAGCAGGGTTCAAAAGGTTATGAGATGCAAGCATCAACATTTGTGCTTCAAGAACAGCTGCATTTCCAAGTGGCACGTGAACAGCCATCTGGTCACCGTCGAAGTCGGCGTTAAAACCGGTACAAACAAGTGGGTGCAACTGAATAGCTTTTCCTTCGATCAAAACAGGCTGAAATGCCTGAATCGACAAACGGTGAAGCGTGGGTGCACGGTTAAGCATAACCGGATGCCCTTTCAAAACGTTTTCCAGAATATCCCAAACTACAGGATCTTTGCGGTCAACAATTTTCTTGGCCGATTTCACTGTCTTCACAATACCGCGCTCGATCAGTTTCCTGATGATAAACGGTTTGAAAAGCTCGGCAGCCATGTCTTTTGGAAGACCACATTCGTGCAGTTTCAGTTTTGGCCCGATAACAATTACCGAACGTGCAGAATAATCGACACGTTTACCCAACAAGTTCTGACGGAAACGACCTTGTTTCCCTTTCAAACTGTCGGACAGTGATTTTAAAGCGCGGTTATTTTCTGTTTTAACAGCATTCGATTTTCTTGAGTTATCGAACAACGAATCGACCGCTTCCTGAAGCATACGTTTTTCATTTCGCAAAATTACTTCCGGAGCTTTGATTTCGATCAGTCGTTTCAAACGGTTGTTTCTGATGATCACACGGCGGTACAAATCGTTCAGATCGGAAGTGGCAAAACGACCACCATCCAACGGAACCAAAGGACGCAAATCCGGTGGAATAACAGGTACAACCTTAACAATCATCCATTCAGGACGATTGATATTTTTGCTGGCACGGAAAGCTTCAACAACCTGAAGACGTTTTAAGGCTTCGTTTTTACGTTGCTGTGAGGTTTCGGTGTTTGCTTTGTGACGCAAGTCGAACGACATTTCATCTAATTCGAGGCGTTGCAACAAAGTGTACAATGCTTCTGCACCCATGCGGGCGATGAATTTATTTGGATCCATATCATCGAGATGCTGATTTTCTTTTGGTAAAGAATCCAGAATATCGAGATATTCTTCTTCAGAAAGGAAGTCAAGATATTTAACACCATCCTGAGCTTTTATTCCAGCCTGAATTACGACATAGCGTTCGTAATAAATAATTACATCCAATTTTTTTGTTGGCAAGCCCAAAAGGTAACCGATTTTGTTTGGCAACGATTTGAAATACCAAATATGGGCAACTGGTACAACCAGAGAAATGTGTCCCATCCGCTCGCGGCGAACTTTTTTCTCGGTCACTTCCACCCCGCAACGGTCGCAAACAATTCCCTTGTAACGAATCCGTTTGTATTTACCACAATGACACTCATAATCCTTTACAGGACCGAAGATTCGTTCGCAGAACAAACCATCGCGTTCAGGTTTATAAGTCCGGTAATTTATCGTTTCAGGTTTCAAAACTTCCCCGTGAGACCGTTCGAGAACCTCCTCAGGCGAAGCCAGACTGATACCAATTTTGGCAAAGCTACTTTTAACTTTATTGTCTTTTCTGAATGCCATATATCGATCTTTATTTTTTCAAGTTTTTAACAAGTAAATCAAACTGACTTACCGTAAATTAATCAAGGCTTACACTCAAACCAAGACCACGTAATTCGTGCAGCAATACGTTCAATGATTCAGGAATACCTGCCGCTGGCATTGGTTCTCCCTTAACAATAGCTTCGTATGCTTTCGCTCTACCCAATACGTCATCTGATTTAACAGTTAAAATTTCCTGAAGGATGTTTGATGCACCGAATGCTTCGAGAGCCCAAACTTCCATTTCACCGAAACGCTGACCTCCGAACTGTGCTTTACCTCCCAATGGCTGCTGTGTGATCAAAGAGTATGGTCCGATTGAACGGGCATGCATCTTATCTTCAACCATGTGGCCTAATTTCAACATGTAGATTATACCAACAGTTGCAGGCTGGTCGAAAGGATCACCTGTACCACCGTCACTTAAATATGTTTTACCATATTTAGGAACTCCGGCCTTTTCGGTATATTCAGTAACTTCTTCCAGACTGGCACCATCAAAAATTGGAGTCGAAAATTTCAGTCCCAATTCTTTTCCTGCCCAACCTAAAACAGTTTCGTAAATCTGCCCAAGGTTCATACGAGATGGTACACCCAGCGGGTTAAGCACGATGTCAACAATGGTTCCGTCGCTTAGGAATGGCATATCTTCGTCGCGAACAATACGCGATACAATACCCTTATTTCCGTGGCGTCCAGCCATCTTGTCACCAATTTGAAGTTTACGTTTTTTAGCTACATAAACCTTGGCAAGCTGAATAATTCCTGCTGGAAGTTCATCTCCAATGGTCACATTGTAGCGTTTACGTCTTGAAACTGCTTCAAGCTCTTTATACTTCATGTTGTAATTGTTGATAAGCGCGAAAATCATATCGTTCTTATCTTTATCTGTCGTCCATTTTTGTGGATTAATCGTCAGATAATCAATTTCTTGAAGTTGTTTTAGTGTAAATTTATTCCCTTTACCAATGATGTCGCCACCATAGTAATCTTTTACACCCTGACTGGTTTTGCCATTCACAAGAGTGAATAACTTATCTTCCAGTTTGGCGCGAAGCGCGGAAACATGCCTGTCAAACTCTTCATCGATTGAATCGAGTAAAGGTTTGGTAGCCATTTTACCTTTTTTATCTTTTAAAACTCTTGAGAATAATTTTTTATCAATGATAGTTCCGTTCAACGAAGGTGATGCTTTTAATGAAGCATCTTTCACGTCACCGGCTTTATCACCAAAAATAGCACGAAGCAGTTTTTCTTCCGGTGAAGGATCAGATTCTCCCTTTGGAGTAATTTTTCCGATCAGGATATCACCAGGTTTAACAACCGCACCAATGCGAATCAATCCATTCTCATCAAGGTTTTTTGTAGCCTCTTCGCTAACATTTGGAATATCTGAAGTAAATTCTTCGACACCACGTTTGGTATCGCGAACTTCCAACGAATATTCGTCAACATGAATAGAGGTGAAAATATCTTCACGAACAACGCGCTCCGAAATTACAATCGCATCCTCGTAGTTATACCCCTGCCAAGGCATGAAAGCAACTTTCAGGTTACGACCCAGAGCAAGTTCTCCGCCTTCGGTAGCATATCCTTCAGTAAGTACCTGCCCTTTTTTAATCCTGTCACCTTTGACAACAATTGGTTTCAAGTCAACAACAGTACCTTGGTTTGTTTTCTGAAATTTAGCAATCTTACAGGTAACAATCTCCGGATCGAAGCTAACAAAACGCTCTTCTTCAGTACGATCGTAACGAATCAAAATTTCGTCGGCATCAACATATTCAATGATTCCGTCATCTTCAGCAACAATCAAAACGCGTGAATCAATAGCAGCACGTTCTTCCATTCCGGTTCCAACAATTGGAGCCTCCGGACGGAGAAGTGGAACTGCCTGACGCATCATGTTAGATCCCATCAATGCACGGTTGGCATCATCATGTTCGAGGAAAGTGATTAACGATGCAGCCACCGATGCAATCTGATTTGGACCAACGTCCATCAGATTAACTTCGTCTCTGGGTACAATCGGATAATCACCATCAAGACGTGATTTTACTCTTGGATTGATAAAATTTCCATCAGAATCGATCTTTGCATTTGCCTGGGCAATAACTTTACCTTCTTCCTCTTCGGCAGTTAGGTAAACAACTCCCTGT
Source organism: Bacteroidota bacterium (assembly GCA_023251435.1). GTDB lineage: Bacteria > Bacteroidota > Bacteroidia > Bacteroidales > Prolixibacteraceae > Aquipluma. Next base: position 64,646 of record JAHEYU010000018.1, on the reverse strand, counting down.
TCCGACAGATCAACTTTGCCGTTTTCTGCTTTCCTGTAAGGTGTAGAAATAAAACCAAGATCGTTCACTTTCGCAAAAACGCAAAGCGAAGAAATCAAACCAATATTTGGTCCTTCAGGAGTTTCGATCGGACATAAGCGCCCGTAATGCGTATAATGAACGTCACGTACCTCAAAACCTGCTCTTTCACGAGAAAGACCACCTGGCCCTAAAGCTGACATACGACGTTTATGAGTCATTTCAGCCAATGGATTTGTTTGATCCATGAACTGCGACAGTGCATTCGTTCCGAAGAAAGAATTAATAACCGAAGACAAAGTTTTTGAGTTAATCAGATCAATTGGCGTGAAAACTTCGTTGTCGCGAACGTTCATACGTTCACGAATGGTACGCGCCATACGCGCTAACCCAACACCAAACTGATTAAACATTTGTTCTCCAACCGTACGAACACGGCGGTTACTTAAGTGATCAATATCGTCAACATCTGTTTTTGAGTTGACAAGCTTGATTAAATATTTGATGATTTCAATAATATCTTCCTTTGTCAATACCTGAACATCCATATCGATATTCAGATTCAATTTTTTATTGATTCTGTACCGACCTACCTGTCCAAGGTCGTATCTTTTTTCAGAAAAGAATAATTTATCAATTACATCTCTTGCTGTAGCATCATCAGGTGGTTCAGCATTACGCAACTGCCTGTAAATATGAAGCACAGCTTCTTTTTCCGAATTACAAGGGTCCTTTTGAAGTGTATTGTATATAATGGCATAATCCTGAAGATTCTGATCTTCTTTATGCAGCAAAATAGTTTTTGCACCGGAATCTATGATTTCGTCAATGTGATCGTTATCAATAACAGTTTCGCGGTCTATAACAACTTCATTACGCTCGATTGATACTACTTCACCAGTATCTTCGTCAACGAAGTCTTCAATCCAGGTTTTAAGAACACGGGCTGCAAGTTTACGACCCACGATTTTCTTTAAACCAGATTTTGATACTTTAATTTCATCAGCGAGGTCGAAAATTTCAAGAATATCCTTGTCACTTTCATATCCGATAGCACGAAGTAGAGTGGTTACCGGTAATTTTTTCTTACGATCGATGTAAGCAAACATGACACTGTTAATGTCAGTTGCAAACTCAATCCATGATCCTTTAAAAGGAATAACCCTGGCTGAATACAGTTTTGTACCATTGGCATGCATACTTTGTCCGAAGAATACCCCGGGAGAACGATGCAACTGAGAAACAACAACACGTTCAGCACCATTAATTACAAAAGTACCTCTTGGGGTCATGTACGGAACAGTACCTAAATATACGTCCTGTACTACTGTATCGAAATCCTCATGTTCCGGATCGGTACAATAAAGTTTCAATTTTGCTTTTAACGGAATACTAAAAGTCAAACCACGTTCGATACATTCGTCGATTGAATAACGGGGCGGGTCAACTAAGTAGTCAACAAATTCAAGAACGAAGTTATTTCTTGTATCGGTTATTGGAAAATTTTCTTCAAATACTCTGCACAAACCTTCTTCTTTGCGCTGATCAGGTGTAGTCCCAAGTTGAAAAAATTCGATGAAGGATTTAATTTGTACTTCAAGGAAATCGGGATAATCAAAGACGGTTTTTGTTGAAGAAAAGCTAATCCTCTGGTTTTCAATATTTACTGCCATCGGTGTATATTAATTAATTGAACTTAAAAGATAAATATACAAAAAGGTATAGAACCCCACAAATGTGAGGTTCTAAACCACATCAACCTAAAATTAAGGCCGTAAGACTTTTATTTAAGTTCAACTTCAGCTCCAGCTTCTTCTAATTGAGATTTTAACGCTTCAGCTTCGTCTTTTGATACTTTTTCCTTTACTGCTTTAGGAGCTGCATCAACTACTTCTTTAGCCTCTTTTAATCCAAGACCAGTTAACTCTTTAACCAATTTTACAACTGCCAATTTTGATTGACCAGCAGCTTTCAGAATAACATCGAATTCAGTTTGAACTTTTTCTTCTGCCTCTTCAACAGGGCCAGCAGCTACAACAGAAACAGCAGCTGCAGCAGGTTCAATACCATATTCCGACTTTAAAATTCCGGCTAATTCATTTACTTCTTTTACAGTTAAGTTAACTAACTCTTCCGCAAGCTTTTTTAAATCTGCCATTTCGATAATAATTTTTAATATAATTTTTAAACTAACTTATTACTTTTCTGCCAATGTCTTTAAAACTCCATGAATGGTATTTCCACCGGATTGCAAAGCACCAATAACATTTTTCATTGGAGATTGTAATAATCCGATAACTTCACCAAGAAGCTCATTTTTAGACTTAATAGTAACTAATACATCTAATTGGTTTTCGCCAACATAAACAGACTCCTGAACATAGGCACCTTTTAAAATTGGCATCTTGTTCTTCTTTTTGAAGTCTTTAATCAATTTTGCAGGAACATTAGCATTCTCGCAAAACATAACTGATGTATTACCCTTTAGTACATCGTAAAGTTCTTCAGCATTCTTATTTGAAGCTTCCAAAGCTTTACGCAATAGTGTATTCTTAACAACAACCAGTTCTACTTGCTGTTTGTTACATAAACGTCTTAAATTGCTTGTTTTATTAGCATTAAGACCTTCAATGTCAGTCAAATAGAAATGAGTTGATAAATTAATCTGCTCCGTAAGACTACTGATGATTTCGTTTTTTTCTGATCTTTTCATATCAATATAGTTTACTTTTCAGAGACAGACTTTGGTTCAACTTGTATACCAGGACTCATAGTACTAGAAAGGTATATACTTTTCACATAAGTACCTTTTGCTGCAGAAGGTTTTAGTTTAATCAACGTGTTTACAAATTCAGTAGCATTTTCAACTAACTTTTCCGGAGTAAATGAAACTTTTCCGACAGAAGTGTGAACGATACCAAATTTATCAACTTTAAAGTCGATTTTACCAGCTTTTACTTCAGCAACAGCTTTTCCTATATCCATTGTAACTGTACCACTTTTAGGGTTAGGCATTAATCCACGTGGACCTAAAATACGTCCGAGTGCACCAACTTTACCCATAACCGGTGGCATAGTAATAATCACATCAATATCGGTCCAACCACCTTTGATTTTCTCAACATAATCGTCAAGACCTACATGATCTGCTCCAGCGTCTAAGGCTTCCTGAACTTTGTCAGGAGTAACCAGGGCCAACACGCGTACTTCTTTACCAGTTCCATGAGGTAAAGTAACAACGCCTCTAACCATCTGATTAGCTTTTCTTGGATCAACCCCCAGGCGAACATCAATATCCACAGAAGCATCAAACTTGGTAAAAGTTACATCTTTTACAAGCAACGAAGCTTCTTTTAATGAATAGAGTTTCCCCTTTTCAATTTTTTCCAGAGCAAGCTTTTTATTTTTTGTAATTCTGCCCATTTTATTAATTTTAATTAGTTTGTCGATGGGCGTTCGCCTACAATAGTGATACCCATACTTCTGGCAGTACCAGCCACCATGCTCATAGCACCCTCAAGAGTGAAACAATTAAGGTCTTCCATTTTGATTTCAGCAATTACCTTCACTTGTTCCCAGTTCACAGAACCTACTTTTACAAGATGTGGTTCTGAAGAACCTTTTTTCACTTTAGCAGCTTCGATAAGTTGCACAGCTACTGGGGGTTGTTTAATTACAAAATCAAACGATTTATCTGCATAAACAGTAATTACAACAGGAAGCACTTTCCCCGCAAGGTCTTGTGTCCTACCATTGAACTGTTTGCAAAACTGCATAATATTTACCCCTTTAGAACCTAATGCTGGGCCTATCGGAGGTGAAGGGTTAGCAGCACCCCCCTTTACTTGCAATTTAATTAATCCAGCAATTTCTTTAGCCATAATAAAATCGATAAATGATTTATTACTCCTTTTCTACTTGCATGAAGCTAAGCTCCAAAGGAGTTTTTCGTCCAAAAATTTTGACCATTACTTCAAGCTTCTTCTTTTCCTCATTGATTTTCTCAATAATTCCGTTGAAGCCGTTAAATGGCCCGTCAATAACTTTCACAGTTTCTCCAATTACATACGGAATGTTCATCTCCTCGCCGGAAGCAGCCATTTCATCTACCCGACCAAGAATCCGGTAAACTTCAGACTGGCGCATTGGAACAGGTTCGCCATTTTTTGTATCACCAAGAAAACCAATTACATTGGGTATATTTCTTAGGATATGAGGAATCTCACCAGTCAGACATGCTTCAACTAAAACATAACCTGGAAAGAAATTTCTTTCTTTACTGATTTTTTTCCCGTTTCGAATTTGATAAACCTTTTCCGTAGGTATAAGTACCTGTGAAACATATTCCTGGAGACCAGCATTTGCAATCTCGGTTTCAATATATTCTTTGACTTTCTTCTCTTTTCCTCCAATTGCCCGAAGAACATACCATTTTTTATCGTTTTCGCTCATGTTGTGCTCCAAAAGGTATTAATAAAATAAATTGTACACAAAGCTCATAAGGTTTTCAAAAGAGAAATCCATTACGAAAACTATTAGTGCTATAATTAAGGAAGCAACCATTACGATTAATGCACTACTCTGCAATTCTTTTAGAGTAGGCCAGGAAACTTTATGAACAAGCTCATTATAAGCCTCTTCGAAATAGAGTATAAGTTTCATCTAAATTTATTTATTAATTAGTACGGATGGTAAGATTCGAACTTACATTGTACACTACAAAAACAAAACTCCCGACAGAGTATCATCCGTAAAGAGTCCCGAACCAAATAAAGTTCGGGACTCTTCAACAGAGTATTTTGTCAGAAATTATGATACAATTTCGGTAACCTGTCCTGCACCTACAGTACGACCTCCTTCGCGGATAGCGAAACGAAGACCAATATTAAGGGCTACTGGATAGATCAACTGAACTTCGATAGAAACGTTATCACCTGGCATAACCATTTCACGTCCTTCTGGCAAGCGGATTTCACCGGTAATGTCAAGAGTACGTAAATAGAACTGCGGACGATATTTATTGTGGAATGGAGTGTGACGTCCACCTTCTTCTTTTTTCAGGATATAAACCTCAGCTTTGAATGTAGTATGAGGAGTAATTGAACCTGGCTTTGCAAGAATCTGACCACGTTTAAGCTCCTTTTTGTCAACACCACGTAACAATAAACCAACATTGTCACCAGCCTGACCATCATCCAAAATTTTACGGAACATTTCAACACCAGTACAAACAGTCTTACGACCTTCTGCACCTAAACCAATTAATTGTAATTCGTCGCCGGTGTGAACAAGTCCTGTTTCAATACGTCCTGTTGCAACAGTTCCACGTCCTGTAATTGAGAACACGTCCTCAATAGGCATAAGGAATGGTTTATCAACATCACGTGGAGGAAGTGGAATCCAAGTATCAACGGCATCCATCAATTCAAGTACTTTTTGTTCCCATTCTGGTTCTCCGTTCAATGCACCAAGTGCAGATCCCATGATTACAGGTGAGTTATCTCCATCAAAACCGTAGAAGCTCAATAGTTCACGAATTTCCATTTCAACAAGTTCGAGGATTTCGGGATCGTCAACCATATCAACTTTATTCATGAAAACTACCAGTTTTGGTACGTTTACCTGACGAGCTAATAGGATGTGTTCACGTGTTTGAGGCATAGGACCATCAGTTGCAGCAACTACAATGATAGCACCGTCCATCTGAGCAGCACCAGTTACCATGTTTTTCACATAGTCGGCGTGACCAGGACAGTCAACGTGTGCATAGTGACGAGTAGCAGTTTCGTACTCTACGTGCGCAGTGTTAATTGTGATACCACGCTCTTTTTCTTCAGGAGCGCTGTCGATTGACTCGAAAGATTTTACTTCGCAATACCCTTTTTTTGATAATACAGTTGTAATAGCTGCAGTCAAAGTAGTCTTGCCATGGTCAACGTGGCCAATTGTACCAATGTTCACATGGTCTTTGTCCCTGTTAAATTTTGCTTTTGCCATAACTTGTAATAATTTTAAATTATCTTTTTAAACTTTCATCAGAGCCAATGATGAGAATTGAACTCATGACCTCTTCCTTACCAAGGAAGCGCTCTACCCCTGAGCTACACCGGCAACTTAATATTTTGAGCGGGAGACGAGATTCAAACTCGCGACCCTTAGCTTGGAAGGCTAATGCTCTATCGACTGAGCTACTCCCGCAATTCTGTTCCAAGTTTCAAGTTAAATGTTCCAAGTTTAGATTTAACTTGGAATTTGAAACTTTGAACTTGCAACTCTTTTGTGGGGAGAGCAGGATTCGAACCTACGAAGGCGTACGCCAGCAGAGTTACAGTCTGCCCCAGTTGGCCACTTTGGTATCTCCCCAATAAATATTTTAAGAACTTCTATTTCAATGAGCCGAATCACAGATTCGAACTGTGGACCCCGAGATTACAAATCACGTGCTCTGGCCAACTGAGCTAATTCGGCAACTATAAATACATCATGTCAAAAACCCCTATAAACTAACAATCTACCTGTTTACAGGGGGACTTTTTCCACCAAACTCCGACTAATCAGAAACTTTTCTGAAAAAAGGTTTGCAAATGTATAAATATTTTATTGCAATTCACAACAAACGTTGTTTTTTTCGATTTATTTGTCCTTCAGCTTTTCTTTATGTTTGAATAATTGACGACGTATTGCATCAATTGCAAGGTCAATGGATTCTTCAAAAGTGTCTGTTTGTTTTTCTGCGAAAAGGTAATCGGCGCCTGGAATAGAAAGCTTTATTTCTGCAATTTTATTATTCACAGTTTCTGGTTTCTCAACCTTCATAATTACTTCAGCTCCAATAATACCTTCAAAATAGGTATCAAGTTTGGCAACCTTTTTATTCACAAAATCAATTAGTTTTTGATCTGCGGTAAAATGTACAGTGTTAACTTGAATGTTCATAATTTTTCCTCCTAAAATTTATGATCGTGGATGTGCTTGTCTGTAAACCCGTTGAACTTTTTCGAGTGAGGTATGAGTGTAAACCTGAGTAGCTGAAAGATTTGAATGGCCAAGCATTTCCTTTACTGCATTTAAATCGGCTCCGCGGTTTAGCAGGTGTGTTGCAAAGGAATGCCTGAGCACATGGGGACTTTTCTGATCGATTTTTGTTACCAAAGTTAAATACTTTAAAACTACCCTGTAAATGAGTTTCGCATAAACCGGTTTTCCTTTTGATGTCAATAACAAATACGGAACAGGATATCCAAAAAGCTTGGTACGTTCTTCTTTGTATTGTTCTATCAGTAAATTTAAACTTCGGGGGTAAGGTGTAATACGCTCCTTATTTCTCTTACCTAAAACTTTGACCAAAAATTCAGTTTGAAATAAATCTCCATCTCTCAAATGCTGCAACTCATTCAAACGAATTCCTGCACCATATAACAAACTTAAAATCAATTTGTCACGAAGTGCTTCAAAGTCGTTTCCAAAAAAACCATCATCGAGCAAATGATTTAACTGCTTCTCTTCTACAAACTGAGGTAGCCTTTTTCGAATTCTGGGCACAATCACATTAACCAGATTATTCTCTTTAACTACCTCTAACCTCATTAAATACTTATTAAAAGACTTTAATGCTGATATTTTTTTATTTACCGTACGAGCCGACAGCCCGCTGTCCATCAATTCAACAATCCAACTTCTAACTACCTTATCATTAATTCCTTCTACATTAAAATCCCCGATCGTTTTGACAAAAAACTCTTCAAACTGATCGAGGTCTTTTTTATAGGCAACAGCAGTTAAATGCGAATACCTTTTTTCGTATTTCAGATAATTGATAAATGATTCCTGATGCGACATTTGAAATTAATTAACATCATTCACAGGAACCCGCTAGAAGTTTCTAGTCGTCCTGACGTTGAAGATTTTCAATATAAATGGCTTTTTTTACTTCAGCCCTTCTTTCAACTGATGGTTTTGTAAATGCCTGCCTTACACGCAATTCTTTCACAACACCTGTTTTTTCAAACTTTCTTTTAAATCTCTTAAGCGCTCTTTCGATATTTTCGCCTTCTTTTACTGGAATAACGATCATGGAATTATTTTTTTTCTTGTTAAAATTCGAGCCGCAAATTTATTAATTTAAGATTAGTAATCAAATTTAATCTGAAAAATTTATTTCTTAAAAATACTGATATGCATTTCCCTATGAAATAGAAACGCATACGTTAAAAATTTGTTCTATAAATATGGTTTTAACCTTGCGTATTCTTCTATGTTTAAGATCATACTATCGCGCAAAACCGAAGGCTCACGAATACTTCCGTATTTTGTTCTGAATTTGATTATTTGCTGCGCCCTGTTCTTTTGTATATAGGGATGTTTGGCTAATTCATTCCATTCTGCAAAATTAAGATCAACCTTTTCAATTTTCCCAGGGTCAATTATTATCATTCCTTCAATTTTTTGTACAACCTGCTCACTTAAACCATATACCTCTTTCAATTGTGAAACAGCATGAAAACCACCAAGCAAATCGCGATATTTTACAATCCGCTTCGAAAGTTTATCGCCTATGCCCGGTAGTTTCATCAAATCGATTGAGTCGGCTGTGTTAATTTCAATCTGAATCATGATTGCTTTGGAGATCCTCTCATTCTTTACAGTTTCCTTTTCCTGAATTACAATATAATCAGCAAGTGTCACTTTTTGGGATTCTGTGATTCCATAAATCTTCAAAAAATCGCCTTTGCTCCTGAAGTTACCTCCCTTGTTCTGATAATTACGAATTGTCTTTAACTGCTTCTCTGTAATTCCCAAACGAATAAAATCATTGTCTGTGGTTGTATTCGGATCAAAAGTGAACAATTCAGGAGTAATTATTGCATGAGATGGTCGTTCCTGTTTATTATCAAAAAATAGAAAGGGACTTATTTCGTTGAATATAGAATCGGTAACACCGTATATTTTCCTAAAGTCAGCTTCTGTATAAAACTTCCCGCCCTTTTCTCTGAATTTCAGGATGTTTCGCCTGATTCCCATAGGAAGAGCCAGACTATCGAGCGCTTCAACACTGATAGTATTCGGATTAAACTTGAATAATGTAGTTGTCTTTGACAGATTATTGTCTGAAATATCCAGAAAATTCAGTTCATTTCTTACGGAATCGAGTAATGCAATATCAATTTTACCAGGAGTTTCAAAATAAAAAATGACTTTATTGGCTACCGCCAAAATAAAAATAATGACCAAAAGAATGGTAATCCCCTTACGCTCGTTTCGACTAAATGTAAAATAATCCTGAACAAATTGTTTGAAATTCATAAAAATAAGGCTTTCACTAATTTACTTCAAAAAAATTGAAATAAAAAACCCGGTTCTAATTGAACCGGGCTAAAATTCCTATAAATTACAAAATGCTATGCGATTTTAGCTTCTGTCAATATTGTTCAAGTCGTTGAACGCAACTTTAAGTCTTTCAATCATTGATTCCTGTGATTTACGCAACCAAACGCGGGGATCGTAATATTTCTTGTTTGGTTTATCATCACCATCCGGGTTTCCGATCTGACCTTGCAAATATGCCCTGTTCTGTGCTTCATACTTGCGCACTCCGTCCCAGGTGGCCCATTGGGTATCGGTATCGATGTTCATCTTTATAACCCCGTAAGAGATTGCTTCACGAATTTCTTCAAGCGAAGAGCCCGAACCGCCATGAAATACAAAATCGATAGGTTTTTCACCTAACCCATGTTTTTCGGAGATAAATTTCTGGGAATTATCGAGAATCTTAGGAGTAAGTTTCACATTACCTGGCTTATACACACCATGAACATTACCAAATGAGGCCGCAATTGTAAAGTTTGGACTAATTTTGCTCAATTCTTCGTAAGCATAATCAACATCAGCTGGCTGTGTGTAAAGTAATGAGTTATCCATTCCTGTATTGTCAACACCATCTTCTTCTCCGCCGGTACAACCCAGTTCAATTTCAAGAGTCATCCCTATTTTGCTCATGCGGGCAAGGTACTTTGTGCAAATTTCGATATTTTCCTGAAGAGGTTCTTCCGATAAATCAAGCATGTGCGAGCTAAACAAAGGCTTCCCTGTTTCCGCAAAGTGCTTTTCTCCTGCATCTAACAAACCATCAATCCAAGGCAATAATTTTTTTGCCGCATGATCGGTATGTAATACTACATGAATACCATATAATTCGGCAAGCAAATGTACCGATTTTGCTCCTGCAATTGCACCAGCAATAGGAGCCAACTGTCCATCGAGTTTTAAACCCTTTCCAGCATAAAACTGAGCGCCTCCGTTCGAAAATTGAATTATAACTGGTGAATTTACCAGTTTGGCAGCTTCCATTACCGCATTAACCGAGTCAGAACCAACTACGTTTACAGCTGGTAATGCAAAATGATTTTCTTTTGCAATTTTGAATACTTTTTGCAAATCGGTTCCGGATACAACTCCGTGTTTTACTACTTCTGAAATTTTTGTCATTGTATTAATTTTTAGATGATACTTTTCAGTTTCTATTCTCTGATTTCTAATTGCAAAGAATATAACTAAACAAAGTTAGGATTGTTCAGGCTTAAAATATGAAATCGGTCAATTAATTAAATTTCAGGATAAAAAACTAAAAACCGACAAGCTAAAGTAGCTGTCTTATTGCATTAAACAAGGGTGTTAGAAAGTATTCGGGAAAGAGTGTTTTGCTGTGTTAAGTATTTTTTAATACGAAGTGTCAGTCGAAATGAATAGACTGGTTTTAAGTTATAAATCGTTATAATTGCGCTGCTTTAAAAAAAAACAACCCAAAAAATCACACAAAATGAGTACTAGTTATAAAGATCTGGGGCTTGTAAACACTACAGAGATGTTTGCAAAAGCAGTTGAAGGCGGATATGCCGTTCCTGCTTACAACTTCAATAATCTGGAACAGCTCCAGGCAATCATTCAGGCATGTGTAGAAACCAAGTCGCCGGTAATTCTACAGGTATCGGCCGGAGCACGTAAATATGCCAACTCTAATTTACTTCGTAACATGGCACGCGGAGCAGTTGAATACGCAAAAGAACTGGGATGCGAAATTCCAATCGCTCTGCACCTTGACCATGGCGACACTTTCGAACTTTGCAAAGATTGTGTTGACAGTGGTTTTTCTTCAGTAATGATCGATGGTTCGCACCATTCGTTTGAAGAAAATATTGCCCTGACTAAAAAAGTTGTTGAGTACGCACACGCTAACGGAGTTACCGTTGAAGGCGAATTAGGCGTATTGGCAGGCGTTGAAGATGATGTTGTTGCAGAGCAATCGCATTACACAAAACCGGAAGAAGTAATTGAATTTGTAACCCGCACTGGGGTAGATTCTCTGGCCATTTCGATTGGCACCTCGCACGGAGCAAACAAATTTACACCCGACCAATGTACACGCAATGCTGATGGTGTATTAATTCCACCTCCATTACGTTTCGACATTCTGGAAGAAATTGAAGCGCAGCTACCTGGCTTCCCAATCGTTTTGCATGGTTCATCATCGGTTCCACCGGAAGACGTTGACACTATTAACAAATTTGGTGGTGCATTGAAAGATTCAGTTGGAATTCCGGAAGAACAACTTCGCAAAGCAGCTAAATCTGCTGTGTGCAAAATCAACATCGACTCTGACGGACGTTTGGCCATGACTGCCGCTATCCGCAAAGTATTTGTTGAAAAACCGGGAGAATTCGACCCACGTAAATATTTAGGACCAGCACGCGATGCATTGAAAGTTCTTTATATGCACAAAAACGCCAATGTTTTAGGTTCAGCTGGCAAAGCTTAACCCAACACATTATTAAATCATATCGAAAAAGGCAGACCGGGAGGCTGCCTTTTTTATTTCTATAAACGAAAATCAGAAAGGATATCCGATTGCAAATGACAAGTTGAAATGATCGGAAGACACAGGATAACTTTTCTGGACAAACCGCTTCCCATCAGGCAAAGACGGATCACGCATTTTTATTCCCAGATCGAGCCTGAAAATAAAATACGTGAAATCGAAACGCAACCCAAACCCGGAGCCAACAGCAATCTGTTTGTAAAACTGATCAATTTTGAAAACAGCTCCTTCGCGGTTGTCCTTGCTGTTAATGGCCCAAATATTACCTGCATCCATAAATAACGCACCCTCCAGTAACCAGAATAGTTTAAAACGATATTCAAGATTTGCTTCCAACTTTATATCTGATGATTGATTCGGATAAATATCTGTAGGAGCTTTATATGAACCAGGCCCCAGCGATCGCACCTGCCATGCACGGATGCCATTGGCACCACCGGTAAAGTATTTCTTCTCAAATGGCAATACATCAAAATTGCCGTAAGGGATGCCAACTCCAACGAAAGCTCTGCCCACCAAAGAACTCGATTTGTCGATGATATGTCCATAACGATATTCAAAGTCACCCTTCAAATATTGAGCAAACCTCGTATTCAGAACCTCATAATGAGAACTCATTTGATTGGAAATAGAATCAAATACTTCGGCTTTTTCTTTACTGATCGTCTTTGAAAATAGAGACAGCAGATTTCCTGCCGATTCCAGACTAACCTTAAGGTACTTGTAATCTTCCCGCTTATTAATATTCTGGGTATTGTACATCCACCTGTAATTAGAGGCAAAAATCAGGTGATCGGTAAAACTGCTTTTTATATACAAATCTTCTATCGAATTTATAAAGGCTGGATTAAACGCATAAAGATTCACATAGTTCAGATCGACAAGGTTTAATGTATGAAATTGGAATGCTGTTGTTTTCCAGTCGTATCCAAACTTGAGATTAGTGATTGTACGGGTATAATCGGGGCGGCTTTGGTAATTAAACCCAACAGTCAGTTTGGTTTCAGGAATCTGAAAGTTCAACATCTTTTTTATCCTTACAAAACTTAAAAACTGCGGGAAGGTTAAGCTCGACTCAAAACCCAACTCGCGGGTATTAAAATCGAGACTGCTGTTGTTAACCAGCGCCTGCTGCCTTTCACGAGCACCCCTGATTTGAAAATCGAATACCTCAGCACCCCTGAAAACGTTGCGGTGCTGAAAATTAAAGTTTCCGGCCACTCCAAGGTTTCCTGATGAATTTGTTCCTTCGATATCGACAGAGAAATTGTGTCGTGCCATTGGCGACAGTTGCATTCGGCAATCGAGCAACGGAATTGAATCATTTGTAAACGAATCTGTCTCTAAAAAACCAATATTAATAACCTTGAATTGCTTAAGCCGGCTCAAAGCCCGGTATGTTTTTTCAGCATTCTGCATACTATAAAAAATACTGTCTCTCAAACGGTTCACGCTAACAAACAGTCCTGGTTTATAGTTTAATTCTCCGGAATAGGTAATAATATAATCTCTTATTTTTACTGAATCCTGTGCTTTAACGATCTGTGTTCCCGACATATCCGAAACCTGGTGAGTTGGATCAACCAAAAAGTTCCTGATTTTATATTTTTGATGAGGAACTACTTCATTGTCTTCATTTCGCGGCGATGCATCATCGATATTTACAGTAAGATCAACACGATTGCGAAAGAAATTTGTATCGGCAGTAAAACTTATAAAATCTTCCGAAAATTTATAATATCCGCTATTTTTCAGGTTATTCGAAACTCGTTGTCGCTCTGCATTGAGAATATCCAAATCAAAAATATCGCCGGGCTTCAACAATTGGTTCACAGAGTCATTCATGATTAATTCCCGTAAATGCTCATCTTTAAACAAATAGACGTAATTTCCAATCCGGTATGGTTGTCGGGCAGATATCTCAAAAATCAAATTCACTTTCTTATTATTTTGCTTATACATCAACGAATCAGCGACTACAGCATTGTAATATCCTTTGTTTCTCAAATAAATCCGAAGTTGATCTTTACTCCGTTTCGCCTGTAATTCGTCATAAAGCACCGGAGCTTCGCCAATTCTTTTAAGCCAATCGTTTTCCTTATTTATCGACGATAAATTGTACACCCACAAATGGAATTTAAAAGCTCCCAATATCCTGAGATTTTCCTTTTGGCGAATGTGCGTTTTAAGTTCCTCGCGCTTGACGTTTTTATCGTCCACCTTTACTGATATTTTATTCAGCAGATATTTCCCTTCGGGTACAAATCTGGTCGGGTTGCATGACCCAAGAAGTAAAATTCCCATCAAAAGAATAATACTTCCCGAATAAAAAAATCTGTCTCGAACAAACAACATCATGAAATTCAGTTTTTACAAAAATAAACACAGCATTTGGTTCACAAATCATTCGACCTTTTTATTTTTACAATTTCGAACGAATAGCTAAAAACATGCTAAGTAAAAGTAAGATTAAATTGATCCAATCGCTGAACCTCAAAAAAAACCGGGATGAATCGGGCGTTTTTTTGGTCGAAGGCAACAAAATGGTGGAAGAAGCAATTCGTTCCGGCTTCGAAATAGAATTTCTGGCATGTACTTCCGGTTTTGCAGATCAACATCCTGAAATTGGCCGCCGGGCTAACAATTGTGTTGAAACTGACAGTGAAACAATATCGAAAGCCAGTTTGTTAAAAAATCCACAGGAAGCTCTGGCAATTGTTGTGCAGCAAAAAAATCTGACTCCTGAAATTAATCCTGAAAATGAACTTTGCCTGGCGCTCGATTTTATTCAGGATCCGGGCAATCTGGGAACCATACTTCGCATTGCCGATTGGTTCGGAATTTCTCAGGTTGTGTGTTCCGAAAACACAGTAGATGTTTTTAATCCAAAGGTCGTTCAGGCAAGCATGGGTTCAATTTTCAGGATAAAAACCGGGGTTACGGAACTTTCCGGATTTATTAAAAGGGCTACCAATAAAGGGATTCCAGTTTACGGAACTTTTCTTGAAGGGAAAAACATCTACAAGGAATCCTTAACTTCCACTGGAATTATCGTACTCGGAAACGAAGGAAACGGAATTTCTGAACCAATTAGCAGGTTGATATCTCATAAATTACTTATTCCCAGCTTCTCGGCCAACGAAAATAAACCCGAATCGTTGAATGTTGCTGTTGCCGCTGCCATCTGCTGTTCCGAATTCAGGAGAAAATGAAATTTTATTTTCTACGTGAATAATTCCCGGCAAAAGCTTCGGCACAGCGCTCGCCATCCATCGCTGACGATACAATTCCGCCGGAATAACCCGCTCCTTCGCCACAGGGATACAGCCCACTGATTTTTACATGCTCGAGTGTGTCATCCCTCCGAGGAATGCGGATGGGCGAAGAAGTCCGCGATTCAACCCCTACCACAATTGCATCGTTTGTAAGGTAACCGTGTGCTTTTTTATTGATCTGTACAAAAGCTTCCTGAAGCCGTGTCCGGATTCTTTTCGGAAGTTTGTCGTGCAGCGGAACCGAAACCAGCCCGGGATGATATGAAGTTTCGGGCAAGTTCTGTGAAAATTTACCTTCCACAAAATCCGCCATTCGCTGTGCAGGAGCAAACTGTGTTTTTCCGTTCAGCGCAAAGCACAATCGTTCGATATTGCGCTGAAATTCAAGTCCGGCAAAAACTCCCAAATGCCTGAATTCAGCCAGATCTTCAGGCCTGATTTCGACCACCATTCCGGAGTTGGCATAGTTGGTGTTTCGTTTGGTAGGCGACATTCCGTTAACAACCATTTCGCCCGGAGCTGTAGCAGCGGGAACGATCATTCCACCCGGACACATGCAAAACGAATAAACTCCACGTTGCTCCACCTGTTCTACAAACGAATAAGAGGCCGGTGGCAGATACGGGCCGCGTAATGGTTGATTATACTGAATTGAATCGATGAGTATTTGAGGATGTTCTGCACGCAATCCAACTGCAAAAGTTTTTGCTTCGAGCGAAATACCCTTTGAATACAACAATTCAAACATTTCGCGGGCTGAATGACCTGTTGCCAGAATCACTGCTTCGGCTTCGACAATGGTGGTATCCGACAGCATTATTCCGGAGCAGCGATCGTTTTCAATTAAGAGATCGGCTACCCGGCTATTGAAATGAATTTCGCCACCAGCTTCAATAATTTTATTCCTGATACTTGTAATAATTCCCGGAAGCATATTGGTGCCAATGTGAGGATGAGCGTCGATCAGAATTTCCGGAAGCGCCCCATTGGCATAAAACACCTCGAGTATTTTACGAATATCGCCACGCTTTTTCGATCGGGTATATAATTTTCCATCAGAAAAAGTACCTGCCCCACCCTCTCCAAAACCATAGTTCGAATCAGGATCGACCAAATGCTCCCGATGGATTTTTGCAATATCCCTTTTCCGGTCGCTCACATTCTTGCCACGCTCAAAAATCAGTGGTTTAAATCCGAGCTCAATAAGGCGCAATGCTGCAAAAAGCCCGGCAGGACCAGCTCCAACAATAATAACCGGTGGCTGATGGTTTACCGGATTATATTCAAACCGGATTTTTTCTTCGGCAGGAAGTTCGTCGATATAAACCTCGACTCCTAAATTCACACGAATGGCTCGCTGGCGGGCATCAACCGACTTACGTCTGACATTGATCAGGAGAATACGCTCTTCCTCAATCTTAAGTTTTTCGGCCACAATTGGCCTGTAGAATTGTTCGTCGGACGCCTGTTTAGGCGTAAGCGACAGATTAATTTCTTGTTTCAAAGTTATTCGAAATGAAAACTAAATATGAACATATTAGATGATAAGCGCGAAAAAGCGCTTGAATAAACCTGCATCTGAGTTGCCTTTGGGCCTGTATCCAACACATTATCAAGTCCAAAACTAAATTTAAACTCGGTAGATAAACGAAAAAACTGAAGATAGACATCCCACCCCATTCCTGCTTCGATTGAAGTACTGAATGGTTTTAACCTTACTAAATCTTCAACACCCGTTTTCGAAATATCAATGCGGTAAGCCATTCCTGCAATTAAGTAAGGCCGTTGGTTATTCATCCGCTTTGCTTTATATTTCAGCAATAATGGGAAGTCAAGAAAGGTTGATTTAATTGAATAAAATTCTGTAGTTTCTGAAGCGTTGTCAATAACTGGAATATTATACACAAGTTTTCGCTCACTAAATGACATGCCGGGTAAAAATCGAAGATCGAGATATTCACCCAAACGTAAATTCGACACCATTCCAACAGTAAATCCAGGCGTTAAATTTGCCACATCAGCCCTGATGGAAGAATACTTATATTGAAAATCTTCCATGCCCTGTTGAGGATCAAAATTTGGATTCTTATCCATCGTCGGGTAATGATTGATATTAAAATCAAGGGAATTGAGGGCCAGCGTAAAGCCAAAATGAAGGCGCTTGTCATCAAAAGTTGTAAGGTTTTTAACCATCTGCCTCTGCGCCAGTGAGTTTAACCCGACCATCAAAAGAATCAAAATATAAAAAAATCGCCTCACAGTAAATGAATTATCAACAATTTATAAAACCTTAAAACTACTAAATTATTGTACCACCGAATTATTTTTGAGCAATGTAAATAGTTGCAATTCCGAAAGTGAGACGCTTTTGCGTTGATCGTGAAAATCCACAATTCTTTAGAATGGACAAAAAATTCTGATCATCGGGAAAAGCCATCACCGATTCGGGCAAATATGAATAGGCCGAACTGTCTTTTGAAACCAGCCTTCCGACCAAAGGCAAGATGGTAAAGAAATAGAACAGATACAATTGTTTGAAAGGAAAATATTTGGGTTTCGAAAATTCAAGAATAACAGCCACACCATCAGATTTCAAAACTCTGTAAAATTCCTTCAGTCCCTTTTCGAGGTTTTCGAAATTTCTGACACCAAAAGCCACTGTAATCGCATCAAATTGACCGTCAGAAAAGGGCATCGCTTCCGAATCACCCTTTTTAAACTGAATAACCTGATCCAATCCCAGTTTTTTAACTTTTAGCCGTCCGACATTCAGCATCTGTTCCGAAATATCGAGCCCAACGATTTTTGAAGGCTTCAGTTTGGTTGCTGCAATGGCAAAATCGCCGGTTCCGGTTGCCACATCAAGCAATAAACCGGTTTTATACTCAGAAAGAATTCTGATCGCTTTTCTTCTCCACATTTTATCGATCCCCAGAGAAAGAAAATGGTTTAAAAAATCGTATCGAGGAGCAATATTGTCGAACATTTGTTCAACCTGCTGCTTTTTCTGCTGGTCTGAATCCCGGTATGGAGTAACTTGCATGGTAAACTAGTTCGAAGGCGTCATTTTGTCGATATATCCAAAAGAGTCATCATCAATTCTGATTTCGCCCTTGGTAACATGCCCCAAAGCAAAGAAAGGAACTTTCAGACTACTCATCAGATCAACAAACTCGTCAACTTTTGTCAAATCAACACCAACAGCAATACGTCCCATCGACTCGCCAAAAAGAAAAGCATCTCTTCTTACCTCTGCATCGGTAGTTATATCAAACCCAAATCCCGAAGGTAATCCGGCGCGTAAGAGCGAAAAAAACAATCCCCCTTTACCTACAGGATTCGCCGAACTTAGCAAACCTTCAGCAATTAACCGTTTCATCACATTTTGTAAGCCAACTTCAACGTCAATGTCAAAAACAGGAAGTCCCGAATCTGAAATCTCATGATAAAATTCAAGGTATTCCGATGAATTTACGTCGTCATAAGACTTGCCGATCATGAAAATATTATTTCCTTTTTTCTTGAGACTATGGGTAACAATTTTTTCCTTATCAGGAACAGAACCAAGCAAACTAATTATAATGGTAGGATATACCGGACCATGACCAGAGAAATAATCAAATCGTATTTTCCGGTCGGTTAATTTTATATTGAATTTATTACAGGCATTTACCAGTCCCTTTTTTGCTCCTGAAGCGATAAATTGCCCATTTGGATCTGTAATATTAATATGGTATAAAAATGAACTGACAGCTTCAGGAACCGCACCGAAGCAAATCATTTTACGTACAGCCCGCGCTATAAGCATTTCAGTCGCCTTTTGAGGATCGAATTCGAGATGATGATGCAAGGCATGAGTGGTCATTGCCATCAATTGCCCGTTTTCAGTATAAAAAATACCATTTTCATCCGTTTCATCGTTTGACATAGTAGCAATATCAACAGTTTCTTCGCTGAAATCGTTGAAGTAATTAATCGGAGCCAAATTTGGATCGGCCATTAAATTATATACAATATCCTGAATATCTTGTTCCTCTGGAATTTGATCAATTGTAAACTCCTGAATTTCTTCTTTTTGCTCGATCATAATGTGTCTGTTTTCATTAAATGCAGAAACAAAAATAATTAAGTAGTTTGTTATTCCATAAGTTTTGAGATATTTTTAATTTTAGCCTTCCTTTTAACGCTCAAATCCAATGAATCAGAAAATAGCCCTAATTACCGGAGCCACAGCAGGTATCGGTTACGAAACAGCCTTTCTTCTTGCCCAAAACAACTATAACCTTATTCTTACGGGACGCAGAAAAGAACGACTGGAGACGATCAAAAAACAATTCGAGTCGAGTTTTGACTGCAAAGTACTTACCCTAAACTTTGATGTCAGGAAAAAAACAGAAGTTGAATTGGCACTGGCATCACTTCCGGAGGAATGGAAAGCAATAGACTTTTTATTTAACAATGCAGGACTGGCTGCCGGTATAGGTTCGGTTAATTCAGCTGATATTGATGATTGGGAAGCAATGATCGACACCAATGTGAAAGGATTACTGTATATGACCAGAATCGTTTCGCCCTGGATGATCGCAAGACAAAGCGGACACATCATTAATATGTCGTCAATCGCGGGAAAAGAAGCTTACCCAAACGGATCGGTTTATTGTGGCACGAAACACGCTGTAGCAGCGATTACAAAAGCTATGCGAATTGAACTCATGCCATCAGGAATAAAAGTTAGTTCGATTGCCCCCGGAGCGGTAGAAACTGAATTTTCGCTGGTCAGATTTCATGGCGACGAGGAAAAAGCAGCACAGGTTTACAAAGGATTTACTCCACTATCGGCAAAAGACATTGCAGAAACCATTTTATTCGTTCTTTCACGTCCGCCACATGTAAATATTGACGATTTACTGATAATGCCAACCAACCAGGCTTCGGCCAGAGATTTCAACAGAAAATAACATCTTATTAATGATCAATCTTGACTCAAATTATTTATTGGATTTTACATACCGGATATTCAAAAGTATAGGCTGTCCCGACAATCAAGCAAAAGTAGCAGCTGATTGTTTAAATCAGGCTGATTTGCGGGGAGTAGATTCACACGGTGTAGCCCGATTAAGCGGCTATGTAAGACTTTGGGAGTTAAAAAGGCTCAATGCCACACCTGAAATGAAAATCATTCATGAAACGCCAAGTACAGCGGTTCTTGATGGCGATCTGGGTCTTGGATTGGTTACAGCACCCCATGCGATGAATATTGCAATTGAAAAGGCAAAAATCGCTGGTACCGGGTGGGTCGCTGTACAAAATTCGAATCACTACGGAATAGCCGGCTATCATTCAATGCTGGCTCTCGACCACGATATGATTGGAATTTCAATGACCAATGCCAGCCCGCTTGTAGCACCCACTTTTTCGAAAAGCCGGTTTCTGGGTACAAATCCAATAGCAGTGGCAATTCCAGCGCTAAACGAACCTCCGTTTGTAATCGACATGGCAACCACCACCGTTGCCAACGGAAAACTTGAGGTACTTCAGCGAAAAGGAGAAGATGCCCCACTCGGGTGGACACAAGATAAAGACGGAAATCCAACAACCGATGCATTTTCACTCCGGAATGGAGGATCGATGCTTCCTTTGGGAGGCGATCGAGAGCACGGAGGGCATAAAGGTTATTGTTTGGGTGCAATGGTTGATATTTTTTCGGCAGTGCTTTCAGGAGCAAATTACGGGCCCTGGGTGCCACCCTTTGTTGCATTTCTCGAACCTCCTGCAAATCATGTGGGCAGCGGAATCGGACATTTTCTGGGGGCTATCCGCGTTGATGCTTTCAGGCCCGCAACTGAATTTAAAGAACACATGGATAACTGGATTAAGACATTCAGGAATGCAGAACCTATCGCGGGCCAGCAGCGGGTGCTCATTCCGGGGGATCCAGAACGCATATTAACCATTGAACGTACTAAAAATGGAATACCTTTGCATGAACAGGTAATTGATGATTTGCAGAAGCTTGGAAAGAAATTTGGTCTTGTTTTCGATTGCCCTCAAAAACAATAATTAGTAAAAAAGAAAGTTTAAACTTGTATGTACGAAGCCCTTGTAATAACACCGGTAAAAGACTCATTAAATACTACTATTGAGACAATCCAATCAATTTATAAATCAGATGGAAAATTTCAATATTGTGTTTACAATGACTTCAGTACAGAGGAAACTACCAGACAACTAAAGGAAATGAGTTCCGAATACAATTTTGAACTTATCAACTTGCAGGAAATTACCGAAACACCATCGCCAAACTATCGTCTTGTTTTGCAGATGGCACAACAGAAAGCTCTAAATCTTAACATCCCACTGATAATCGTGGAATCGGATGTGGAAGTAAAAAAAAATACACTAACAGAGTTAATCCGGTATTCAAAAGAATTGAATCATTGCGGTATGGTTGGAGCGATAACAAACGATCGCGAAGGAAAGATCAACTTTCCTTATCTGAACTTTAAAGCTTCGAAAAAGGATATCGCCAAAACAAGGCACAGTCTTAGTTTCTGTTGCACTTTGATGACTTTAGAATTGCTAAAACAGTATGATTTCAATACACTTTCAGCAGAAAAGCATTGGTACGACGTTTCTATCTCAAGAAAGTCGCTTCAGCTCGGGCTGAACAACTATCTGATACTTTCGATGGGTGTTTTACACAAACCACACAGCAGCCGGCCATGGAAGCAGTTAAAATATGAAAACCCGATAAAATACTACTTTCATAAACTCATTAAACGCCTGGATCGTATTTAAAGATCACTCAACCTAAAACCCTGATCAACTAAAAACTTCGATAGTTTTTTAGTAAAAAATTTACTGTCAGCCTTTTTATATCTAACTTCCGTGTATACCTGAGCAAGGTTCTCCTTACTATTTTCAGTCACAAATCTTTTCGAAGTTTCAAGTTCCTCCTTATCCTTATAAATCACGTCGATCAGTGATTCATTGTAGTCATTATATTCTTCATAATGCACTACAGCCTCTAAAGGCAGACGATCCGAAAGTTCAGGAATAACATCAGGATAACCGAGAGTTAAGGCAGTAATTGGTATAACACCAACAGGAAGTTTCAGTACTGAACTAATTTCAGGGGCGTTATACAATGTAGTTCCCAAATAGCAAATTCCTAATCCAAGAATTTCCGCAGCAACGCAAATATTCTGTGCAAGTATCGACGCATCAATAGTCCCGTTTAACAACCATAAAAGATTTTTAAACTCCGTTTCTGTATTACGTGCACTACACCATGTATAAAACCGGTTAATATCAAAGCAGATAGTCAATAAGACAGGAGCTTGATTTACCATGGGCTGGTTAAAGTGTAACGGTGCCAGCAGCTTCTTTTTGTGAATATCTTTAGTGACAACAACACTGTATAACTGCATATTGCCAGTGTTAGAAGCCCTGATTCCTGACAATAGAATTTCATTTAATACTTCTTCGTTAATTTCATCAGAAATGTAACTGCGCACAGAACGGTGATTTTGTAGTAATTTCATTACGAAAAATATCTTCTTAAAATTATAAGTAAAAAAAAAGGGAAGCCCGCAAGCTTCCCCTTTTTAATCAATCAATTCGGTATTACCTTTTTACAATCTTCGCAGATTTAATTACAGTATCATCACTATACAATGAGATAAAGTAAATACCACTACGCAGTTCGTTTAATTGGATTCTGTTAGTTGGGTTAACAACTTCTTTCACAACCTGACCAGCGATGTTTGTAACAATCACTTTAGAAAGTTTAGAAGCATTATCAACAGTAACAAAATCAACAAATGGGTTTGGATAAACCTTAAACTCGAGAGAACTATTTTCAGTAGGATCGATACCAACTACAAAAGTGTCACCTGTTCTGAAATTCCAGGCAGCGATATCAGAAACTCCAGCAAATTTATTTCCAGCAACATCGGTAATAGCATTACCATCAACTAACACATAGTATCTTGCATTTTTGTCAAGACCGTTTTGTGTTGGAGCGTAAGTAACATTAATCTCATTACCGTTGATCATACCAGCAGTAATTGGAATGTTTAATACAGCAGTTGTTGTAGAAACTTTGTAAACCTTTAATGAACCACCAGTACCAAGAGCAACATTTTCGCTGAAAGTCATCTTGAATGCAGGATGATTATTAGCAGTTTTCTCTTCAACCGGAGTCCAGGTTAACAATACAGGAGCAGTAAAATCTCCAGTTTTATAGGTCAGAGTCTGACCAGCGAAAGCATTTGTATTAGGAGCGATATCCTTAATTGTTTTAGCTAATGTGATAGCAACCTGAGTCTGCTCTTTTGCAGTTATGGTTAAAGTATAAGTACTACCAGTTCCGCTAACATCAGTTAAAGTACCACCAGATACTGTTACACCAGAAGCTACACCAGAAACAGGTTCGTTAAATTTCAAACCTACAGTAAATACAGTAGCAACAGGCGAAGCAGGAGGAGTAACAACTAAAGTTGGAGCAGTATTGTCACCAATTGTATAAGTTTTGGTAACAGCAGTTGCTAAATTATTCCTCAAATCATCATCCTTAACACCAGTACCAATGGTCATTTTAATAACATCACCATCTACACCAGAAATTTTAGCTACGTAAGTTGTTCCTGAACCGGTAACGGTAACAGTACCCTTATCAACAGTTATGCTCTGTGCAACATTAACAACTCCTTCGCTAAATACGATAGTAGCATCAAATGTATTAGGAGCATTGTTTGCAACTAAAGGAGTAATACTTACAACAGTTGGAGCGATGTTATCACCAATTGTGAAATTCCATTTGGTTGGATCAGTTAAAGCAGCTGCAGGAAGACCTAATAAGTCTTTAACAACACCTTCTTCAAACAAAACAAGATAAGTTGTTTCACTTGCTAAACCAGTCATTGGAATAGTAACTACTTTATCTACTATGTTAGCAGCAGTAACTGTATAAGATTTGAATAACTCATTCAATGAATTATACACATAAATCTTGCCAGTTCCAGCCATAACTGGTTTATCAAATGTCATCACCAAAGAAGTATCTTTAGCAAGACCGATAGAACCATCAGCAGGAGTCCAAGTTACCAATTTAGGAGCATCAAAATTATCAACCTTGTAAGTAAAGGTAGTTTTAGTAAGAGCGTTGTTTTCAACGTCTTTTACTGTAGCAGGAACTGTTAAAATTACTTCTGATAAGCTAGGAGCAGTAATATTAACAACATAAATTGAACCAGATGCTTCAGTAGAAACTGAATTGATAGTTCCTTTTGAAACTGTTAAGGTCGATGCAGAAACTCCGGTTACTTTTTCATTAAATGTCAATGTAACATTAAATGTCAAAGGCATTGCATTTCCAGTAGCTGGAGTAGCAGTTACAGTAGGAGCAGAGAAATCGCCTGTATTGAATTTCCAAGAGTAAGGAACTGTAATACCACCGAAGTATTCAGGAGTATAAGTTTTATTACGGATGGCTGTTCCAGGAATAATTACATAGTACTGTTTGCTTTCCATTAATTTTGGTAATGCTACAGTAACCATATCGTTGTTGAAAGTTACATCAGCACCTTTAACATCGAAGTTAAGAACCAATGAACCATCAGCAGCATGTAACTGAATATTTCCTGAACCTGCTTCAACTGGCATATTAAATGTCATAGAAAGATCAGAGTCAAGCAAATTACCATTCGAATTAGGAACAGGCATCTGAGAAGCAGCAACCAAAGTTGGATTTGCATTAACCTCTGTTGTGAACGACCAGTCAGCTCTTGCAATAGCAGTCTGTACTTTAGTCATATCAGCAGTTGATCCGAATGTGCTTGCAGAAAGTTCTACAAAATACTTAGTATTTACATCCAATGGAAGTAGATTCACAGTAACAGTATTACCTGTAATAGTGAAAGCACCAGTAGTTCCATTGTCAGCACCACGCCATATTTGAATTGCATCACCACCGGCAGCAGATTTGTAAAGAGCAACATATCCAGCACCTGTAAGAGCAACAGGACGATCGAAGTTAATAGTTAATTTAGAATTAACCGGTTGGTTGTCTGTAGTAGGAAGATATGAAACAATCTGTGGGATTGCGTCATCTTTCAACATAAACTTCCAAACTTTAACATCAGTTACTCCAGCATAAGGATTGTTATCAGTAACATCAACAACAACACCTGGACTAACAATTGCATAGTACTCCTGATTGGTTGGAAGACCAGTTAAATCGCCTAAAGTAACAGTGCGTTTATCAGCAGCTACAGTAGCAACCATTGCAGGTTTTGCAAGAACTCCGTCCCAACGATAAATCATAGCAGTAGCGGTACCAGCTTTAACATCTTCGTTGAAATACAATTTCAAAGCTTCAGTTTTAGCGATAACAGGAGATACACCAGCTAATCCAACTTTTGCAGGATAGAAACCAGCAGTAAATCCGGCAGCTACATAAGTAACATCAACAATCGGGTCGATAATATCTTCTGCTTTATATGTACTGGCATCAAATGGAACACCTGTAGTACCAAGAACAGTAACATTACCTTCAACAGCATATTGAATAGTAGCACCATTAATAATAACTTCAACTGTTGAAGAACTTACCCAATTTGTTTTTGGAGTCACAACAATAGTTTTGTTATCAGGTGTTGACAATACATAGTCAGTATTAGCAACTAATGTTATACCATTTTGTTTAACGGTAACAATACCCAAAGAAACAATATTAGCTGGAGTAACAACCAAATTATTAGTTGCAGCAACAGTTGAATAGGTATAAATTGGAGCATTGAAGTTCATTGTTACTGTACCAGCGGTAGCTAACCAAGGCCATGGAGCAGCATAAGGTGAAGCTTTAACAGGCATCCAAGTCAAATACTGAGCAGCAGGAGTTGTTGTTACAGTTTTGAAAGTAGCTGCATCAGCAGTTACAGCATTGTTTGCAGCATCTTCAAATTTAGCTTTGAATCCATAGGTATAAGTGCCATCAACAACAAGTGCAGCAGCAGGAGTAATTGTAATAACTGATCCGGCAATTGCAGCATCGAAAGCCATTGGAGTATTATCTTTTCTGAAATAAACCAACGAATCCAAATCGTAAGCATCAATTGCTGTATTATCCAATAAACGGATGGCTTCGTTGAAAGTCATAGTTAAAGGAGTTACACCAGCAGCAATACCAGTTGCATTTTTTGCAGGAAGGAAGGTTGCAACAGGAGCAACAACATCTTTTGCAGTAAATGTAGCAACCCAAGGAGCTACGATAGTGTGAAGATTACCAGCTAAATCAGAGAAAGTCAATGATTTAAGAGTAGCTCTATATAAACCTAAACTTGATAAAGTTCTTGATAAAGTAACAGTTACAACTTCTGTGTTATTGCTAACCATATTAGCTGGGTTAACAATTTCGAAAGCTTCCCATGCCAAAGTAGTAGTGTTCCATTTTTCGATAACTAAAGCGTCCACTGGTAAAGTTGCAGCGTTTTTAACTTTTTCATCAAAAGTTAAAGTAAAGCTAAAGTTAACAGGAACATCAGTAGCAGGAATAGAACTTGAAAGCAAGTTAGGTAATGTAACATCTTTTGAAGTTACCATCAAGTCAGTGCGGAATAAACCATCATAATAGTTTATTGCATCACCGGCAACAACAGGAACATCACCAACTTTACCTTTGTCGATTTCTACATAGTAATTAACCAAAGCATTGGTAGTTGCAGGAGCAAAAGCATCAGTAATCAATTCTTTTGGTTTAGCAGGAACTGCATTCAAACCAAGAACAGCTAATTCTGTCATGCTGGCTGCGTCTAAAATACGAACACTACCTGCAACAGGACTAACATCTTCATTGAAAACAAATGTCAATTTACCAGCAGCATCGAAACTTGTTGGTTTTGTTGATAACAATGGTTTTGTAACATCATCAGTAATAAATACAATTTTACTTACCGGAGAATCATTTCCAGCTTCATCAACAGCAACAGTCCAAACTACATAGCTTGTCTCTTCTGCCAAACCAGTAAATTCATAGTTTTCAACTTTTGGCGATACACCAGCGATAGCTTTACTCATACCTGTTTTAACAACAGCAACTGCAGGAGTAGGAGTTGTATTATCTCCAGCCTGAATTGTATAGTAAAGAGTAGCTAAATTCAAGTTATCAGTAGCGGTAAAACGAATCTTTGCTTTGTCTTTAATTACATCAGCAATAGGAGCCACAATTGAAGCCACAACAGCAGGTGCTGTATAATCAGATGTATTAAATGTATCAAAAGCGCCAGCAACAGCTGAACCATTCTGATAAATAATTGCACCTGGGTTCATACCAATGGTGTAAGTAGAAAGTTCTGTTAATTCACCCAAAGTAACCAAAGAGCTATTCAGGATAGTTACAGTTTTCTTGTCTGCACTAATGGTTCCAACAAAAGCTTTAATTGCAGGACCAGTAACCGGACCAGCTGTTTTAGTTAAAGTAAACAGGTTAGCAACATCAGAATCATTAATTACACTGCCGTCAGCTTTTTTAATTGGACGGGTAAAATTAATGGTAATATTACTTGTTACAGCAACTTTATTATCAGCACGTTTGGTATATACGAATGTAACAGTTCCTGGATTTTCATCAAGGGTTGTGAAATTCCATGTAAGATCACTTGTTACACCGGCAAATACACCTGGAACAGGATTCGCAGGAAGAGAAGCAACACCAGTTGATTTATCAAGGAACGCTCCGGGAGTAATCAATACATAGTATCTCTTTCCAGCTACAGGAGTAAATCCTGTTGAAATAGAAACTACATTACCAGAAATTCCAACTGTTGCAGTTTCGATATAATTGTTAGCTACAACAACATCAGTTCCGGCAACAAGATCATTTGAACCGTTGAAAATAGCTCTGGTTCCAGGAACAAGTGTAGTTCCGGTATTTTCAATCAAATACCATAATTTACGTGTACCTACCAAAGGATCATATTTAATAACTTCTTCACTGAATGTCATACCCAAAGTTAACGGACTCAAAGCAACCTGATCTGAATTATCAGCAGGAACTAAAGTAGAAGCTGTCGGTTGTGGATTAACATCAGTAGTGAATGTAAAGCTTGTTAATGCGTTACCATTAGCAGAAATGTCATCTTTAAAAGCACCGGCAGGAACGTCTACAGTATAAACGGTATTGTAATTAAGCAAATTAGCTTTTACAATAGTTGCCTGTGTTCCAGCGGCATTTAAAGTTACATTTGTACTGTTAATAGCAATAGTTTGCTCAGTAGTTGCACCTCTTTTGATAAGAATATTACCAGTTCCTAATTCTACTTTTTCAGTAAAATCAAGCTTCAATGCAGTGTTTAAAGCAATTGCAACTGCTGAAGCAGCAGGAGTATTTGCAGTAACAACTGGCACCACAACATCTTTAGAGTTGAATTGGATTGCTTTTCCGGCAAATTGCGCAAATGTAGGAATTGGAGTGTTGGTATAAGCTGTAGAGCCCTGAACCAAAGAAGCTGGTAATGTTAATGTACAAAGAGCTTCAGAAGCCAAAGGAGTAACACCTGTAAAATCAACTGTTAAAGTGTTGCCGCTAACATTTATCGGCATAACAGGAGCAGTCCAGGTAGTTGTACCATCAGTTAAGGTAATGTTGGTAAATGGAGCAGCACTAACTACTTCCTTAACATTATCATTAAAAGTAACAGTAACTGTAACAATGTTTCCAGTTTTTGCAACAATATTCACTAACTTATCAGCAACAGGAGTTTGAGCACTTCCGTTTAAAGTATAGGTATTTGCAACAATTGTTGGAGCAACAGTTGGAGCAACCATTTTGAATGTTGAGAATTTACCAGTTGTTACATTGTTGTTTGCATCTTTAACAGAAGCACCAATACCATAATAGTAAGTACTACCATTAGCAAGGGCAACAGTTGGAGTTAAAGTAATAACACCACCCACATAAGTTGCAGTGAAACCTAAGTTTGGTCCATTTGAACTACCTTCTTTAAAGGTAACATGATCTTCGATTGCAGGAGCAGCCAAAGCAACATTATTCAAATCCTGAAGAGTACCTAAATTGTCATCTGTCAAAGTAATTGTTAAAGGAGTAGCATTGTTAGGCATATCACCACTATGACTTGTGGCAGCCAAAGGAGCATTATAATCTTTTACAGTATAAGTAGTTGTTAAAGCATAACCACCAATAGTGCTAAGTACAACACTCTGTGCATCACGAATTTTTGTACCATCTAAATCAACAGTATAATCAGATGCGTTACAAACCAAAGCATCTGTTGGAGTAATGGTTACTGTAAATGTAGTTGCATCGTAAGCAACAGTGAAAGTTTTTACAGCAGCACCTTTTTTGAAAGTAACAAGAGGTAAAAGATTTGCTGAAGTAGCATCAACCCATGTAGTTCCGGTTGTATTAACTTTTACTGCTTTATTAAAATCAATTTTAAATGTTGAGTTGGCAAGAAGATTAGTCGTTGTAGTAGCACCAACAGAACTTCCGTACTGAACAGCGAATGCATCTAAATCACCAGTGGTAAGAGTATAAACTTTTTCAGTAACAATAGCATTGTTATTTAGATCTTTTACTGCATCCATGCGAAGACGAACTGTATAAACAGTATTGCTGCTCAAAGTTGCAGGGGTAGGATCAATAACAATTACAGTACCATTGCCTGCACCTGCAGGTGAAGTTACAGTAAACGGAACAGCTACATTATTTACTTCCAAAGCCAAAACCTGTGCCCAATCGGTAACAGTAGATAATTGTTTCTGAACAGTTTCGTTGAAGGTAACATTAATGTCTGAAGCCAAAGAAGCAGGAGTTGCAAAAGCTACAGTTACTGTAGGCAATTCGAAATCAGAACTGGTAAGACCCCAGTCTCCTTTATTAATTGGATTACCAAAAGCACCAGCTGTAAATACATTGGCAGTAGGCGTAGCCATGTCAACAATATATCCAGATGGGAAAACAATGTAGTAAGCAAGATTACTTGGCAAAGTCATGCCAAAGTCAACAACAGCTACCCAATCATTTAATGCACTACCTGGATATTTAGCAACATCTGCAGCAGTAGTTAATTTGGTAGAAGTAATTAAATTCGCGCCAATTTGTTTTACGTAAGACTCATTTGAAGACAAACGCAAATCAAGTGTACCGGAACCGCCTTTAACTTGCTCGTTAAACACCATATAAACACCAGATGTCTGTTTTGCGGTATTATTAATAATACCACGTGCAACAGAAACAGGAGCAGTAGCGTCAATTGATGAGAAAGTTTTCTTAACAACAGCAGTACCTAAATTAGGAGAAGCTGCTTCATTGTTTTCAGAAACCACGAAAACTTCATACGAAGTTGAACCTAGAAGAGCTAAATTAGAAGTTACTGCAGTATTTGCAGTAGCAACAGTCACAGCTACACCACCAGCTTTTACAGCAGCAGCATTGGCAGGATCTGCAGTTACTTCAGTCTGAAGTAAATAGAAATATTTACCTTTTTCAGTTAAGGTAACATTCAATTTAGCTGCACTTGTAGTTATATCAGTAACAGTAGCAGTAATAGCAGGAGCAGAATAATCGCGGGTTGTAAAAGTCCAGGTTGTTGGAGTAGTTAAACCACCGAAAACATTTTTATTTGGACTTGCATCAACAAAAGCGCCAGCATCAATGCTCACATAATATTTCGTATTTTCCTGGAAAATAGCGGTTGCAGCAACAGGTACAGTGATAGTTGCAGTACCTAAGCCATTAGCAACAGTAAGAGTACTAACCTTTACAATGTCAACAACAGTACCATCTTCTTTGTAGATGTAAACTGCCTTGTTACCTGGAGCAACAGGAGTTGTTACAGCTTCACTGAAAGGAACAGTCAAAGCAAAAGCACTTGCATCTAAATTAGCCATTACGCTAACAGCACCTTTTAAAGGAGCATAAGAAGCAGCAGTAGTGGATAACGCTGGTGCAACGTAGTCACCAATAGTGAAATCGTAAACAGTGTTGGCTAAAGCTCCCACAGCCAGGCCAGTAATGGCACCGTCTGTAATTGCCACACTGTAGACATCGCCTTGTGTGAAAGAAGTAATACCGTGGGTTATTTCAAGAGTTTTTCCAACCACAACGACATTTGAAGACGTTTTGGTTACAGGGAATGTCATAAACAAACCCGAATTCTTGTAAATAACAGCAGTACCACCTGCATCGGAAATAACTGGTACTACATCAAATGCAACAACGAATTTTGTTGCAAAATCAGTGGGCTTTGCATTAGTGTTTCCATCTGTAGGTACAGAACTCGCCGGAACAAAGACGATTCCATACGCCATCTGAAAACTCAGGCCCAGGAGTAGTACAAAAATACTAAACAGCCGAGTAAATGATTTTCTCATAGCATTTGTTTTTAATTGAACTTAATTGATTGATTGATTGAATTTTATAATCCATTTTTATCTTCATCATAGATTTTTCCACCTTAATTTTGAGTGTTTATAATGCAAACGTATAAAAATTATCAGCATTGTACAACAATAACAGCAGATAAAATAAAAATATTTATCGCTGCATGCACTTATTTTGTTAGCATTTGCAAGGATTTCACTCATCCAGAGTCAAAACTGAAACACCACATAGCAATTATTTGAATAATTTTATAACTTAATATTTAAACCCAAACATGCCTGTTTGAATCCTTCTAAAAATACATCATTTATTCTAAATTAACTCCTTATTTTCTAAAAATAAAAAATGAATACAGAAAAAATAATTTTGCGAGCGTAAGATAAGAATATTCACAACATTCGTTTAAGCCACACATAAAAACATTTGAACAAACAAACAAAACTCATGTAAAATGATCAAGTTGATAAGTTAATAACTTTTTTAAAAGCAAATTCGGTATAAAACAAAAGCAAGCTTTAATCAGAAAAAAGCCAATGAAATTTCAACCAATACGCCCTTTCAACGTATTTTTCTTCGTTTTTTTCTAGAATATGATTTTTATTGATCAGGTAAATTACCCGTAACACTTTCTGCTTAAGTAAAATAAATGATTTTTGAGCCCTTTAGAATTCAATATTTAAGCCGGCACTGCCCGTTACAAAGGGATTTTAAATCCTGAAAGAGTAAACATCAAAAAGAAAGCTGGCAATATTTGAGTCGATCGGATTAGAATTCAATTAAAATTCTCATAAAATATCGACTCATCAATTATTAGGATTTCAAGTTCAACATTAATAAAAAATTAAACCCGACCAAAAAAGAGGTCATCTTCCGAAATAAATTTGAAGTTTCTGATTTTAAGTATTTATTTTGTATGGCTTTATTTTAAGAAAGTCTTAGAAAAAATAAACATTATTCATTTATACACTCATTAAAATTAATAACGATGTCAAAAATTAAAATCGGTATCAACGGTTTCGGTCGTATCGGACGTTTTGTTTTCCGCGTTGCAGTAGCTAAAGAAAATGTAGAAGTTGTTGCAATCAACGACCTCATCGATGTAGATTATATGGCATACATGCTTAAATATGATTCTACTCACGGACAATTCAAAGGTACTGTTGAAGTAAAAGACGGCAATCTGATCGTAAACGGAAAAACTATCCGTGTAACAGCTCAGCGCAATCCTGCTGATATCGCCTGGGGTGCTGTAGGTGCTGACTATGTTGTTGAGTCAACTGGTTTATTCCTCGAAAAAGCAAAAGCTCAGGGTCATATCGACGGCGGTGCCAAGAAAGTAATTCTTTCAGCTCCTTCAAAAGACGATACCCCAATGTTCGTTATGGGTGTTAACCACAAATCATACACCAACGACATGACATTCGTTTCAAATGCTTCATGTACTACCAACTGTTTGGCTCCTATCGCAAAAGTATTGAATGACAACTTCGGAATTCTTGAAGGTTTAATGACAACAGTTCACGCCACAACTGCTACTCAGAAAACGGTTGACGGTCCTTCAGCAAAAGACTGGAGAGGCGGACGCGGTGCTGGTCAGAACATCATCCCTTCATCAACGGGTGCTGCTAAAGCTGTAGGTAAAGTAATTCCTGCATTGAATGGCAAATTAACCGGTATGGCTTTTCGTGTACCAACTCCTGACGTATCAGTTGTTGACTTAACTGTTCGTTTGGCTAAAGAAACTTCTTATGCTGAAATCTGTGCTGCTATGAAAGCAGCTTCAGAAGGCGAATTGAAAGGTGTTCTTGGTTACACTGAAGACGAAGTGGTATCTAACGACTTTATCGGAGATACACGTACTTCAATTTTCGATGCAAAAGCTGGTATTCAGTTATCTCCAACTTTCGTGAAAGTGATCTCATGGTACGATAACGAAATGGGATATTCAGTAAAAGTTGTTGAATTGATTGAATACATGGATTCAGTAAAATAATTTCTGAAATACAATAAAGTATAAAAGGCAGTTCGAAAGGGCTGCCTTTTTGCTTTTATCTCTGCCCGAAAAGTTCATTTTCAACCAGCTCACAAATAATGTGACCTATTAATATATGCATTTCCTGAACTCTGGGAGTATCATCTGAAGGTACCTTTATTAATATATCAGCATTTTCGGCCATCTTTCCACCTGTTGATCCAGTCAAAACAACACATGTAAATCCAATCTCCCGAGCCTGACAAATTGCCTGAAATACATTTTCGGAGTTCCCGGAAGTGGAAATAGCCACAAGAACATCTCCCTTCTTCCCTACAGCCTGTATATACCGGGAATATGTCTTGTCAAATCCATAATCATTTGAAACAGCAGTCATGAAAGAACTATTTACATGACAGGCTTCGGCATGAATAGGAAGTCTATCGAGATAGAATTTACCTGAAAGCTCTGCAGCCAGATGTTGCGCATCGGCAGCGCTGCCACCATTTCCGCAAAAAAGCGTTTTATTGCCCGACTTGTATGCCTGAACAATCATTCCGGCTGCTTCCTTGGTTTGTTGAATCAAATGAAAATCCTTCAGGAACTTCTCTTTCAAATCAATCGCATCCTGAATCCGATTTTCGATAAGCATATTATAATCCATCTGTTATTTATTAATTAGGTTAAACCACTAGGATTGCAATCCGGACTATAGTTGTTGTTCGTACATAGATATAAACGTGTTCACCATGTTCGACCACGAGAATTTCTTCTTTTCTGCTTCAATATTAGCTTCAAACTCCTGAATTCTGTTATTTGCATAAAAATCGACCAAAGCATCTGCAATATTCTGACTGTCAGGCTCTACAACATATCCAATTTTGCCATCAGGAATAATTTCGGCCAAACCTCCAACGTTGGTCACCAACATCGGTTTATTGAAATGATATCCGATTTGTGTCACACCACTTTGGGTTGCGCTTTTATAAGGTTGAACAACCATATCAGCTGAGCTAAAATAGAGATTCACTTCGTCTTCCGGAATAAAATCGGTTCGCAATTCAATCAATTCATCCAGATTATTCTTTCTTATCAACTCCAGGTATGGCTCCGGACTTGAATAATATTCACCTGCAACCAAAAGTTTCACCGGATACTTGCGCAACCTTTCGTCAGCAAAAGCATTCAGTAGTAAATCAAGTCCCTTGTAGTCGCGGATAAATCCGAAGAAAAGCAGGTATTTGGTATTGACATCTAGGTTCAACTTCTGTTTCGAATCTTCAAAGGAAAGCCTTTTACCATAATTGTCGAAAATCGGGTGAGGACAGAATTCCAAAGGCAGATTATTTCTGAAGGTTTTAGCATCCGCCAAGACACTTTTCGACATTGCGATTAAGCCATCGATGCGTTGAATGAAATAATTGGTAAGAACACGATCGCCTGCCCGGTGCTCGTGAGGAACAATATTATCGGCCAAACAGATAATTTTAGTTTGCCGGTTTTTGCGAATTTGGCTGGCGATGGTTCCAAGGCATGGCGCCATAAATGGCAACCAATACCTAATTATTACCAAATCAGGTTTTTCATTGCAAATTCGTTTCCCAACATTTATCCAGTTGAACGGATTTACCGAATTAACAGTTCTTTTGATTGATAAATTTTCAGGAGCCGGTTTTAAATTGAATTGCGTTTTTCCAGGAAATAGTATCGACGGATACTGAATAGTAAATGTCTCGATTTCAACATCGAAGCCCATTGAAATAAATTCCTGCGCCAACCTTTCGTTTGTTGTGGCAATTCCACCCCGAAAAGGGTAAGCTGGTCCGATAATTTTTATCGTTTTCAATACAGTCAGGTTAAATATTGTTTCAGCAAAAGTGCAACATGTTTATCAATTGGGAAAGAAAAATCATCGGGATTTAACGAATCGGCTGCAACCCATCTGAAAGATTGATTTCCATTAACCATTTCAAGAAAATCAAAAGCCATTGTTGAAATCCGGAACCGGACCGGATCTTTTAGCCGGGCCAGATAATAAATGCTTATCAGTTGGTGATCCTCATAAAACAGTGCCTTTTGATAAAAATCGGTGGTGTAAAAATGCCGGATATCTTCGATTTCCTGATTACATTCTTCCATCATTTCGCGCTTGAGGCAATCAATGGTTCCTTCGCCAAAATCCAATCCACCTCCTGGAAATTTGGTCATTTTCATGTTCATCTGAAATTCGTCGGTAACCAGAACTTCGTTTCTGTCATTGGTAATCAATCCGTAAACCCGGATAGTAAAACGGGAAGGAAGTTTATTCGTCATATTCTTTCAGCTTTTGTTTGGTAAAAGCAATTATGTCATGAATCTGGGTTGGTTCGAACCAATTGATTTCCTGATCACGACGAAACCAGGTAAGTTGCTTCCTTGCATACTTTCTTGAATTCCGTTTTATAAGATCAACTGCCTCGTCCAAAGTACAGGTACCATCAAAAAAGGCAAACAATTCCTTGTATCCGACGGTATTCAGCGAATTAAGTGTTCTGAATGGATACATACTTCTCGCCTCATCGAGCAAACCTGCTTCCATCATTCGTTCAACACGCACATTTATTCGCTGGTACAATACTTCTCTATTCTGATTAATTCCAATTTTCAATATCCTGAACGGCCTTTCCCTGAAGGTATTTTTCCTGAAAGAAGTAAATGTTTTACCGGACAACTGGCAAATTTCGACAGCATGAAGCAATCGTTTGGGATTATTTAAATCTGCAATCTGGTAGTATTCCGGATCTAAATCCTGCAATCTTTTCTGCAATGCTTCCATTCCGTTATCCTGATACCATTCAATCACTTCATTCCTTATTTCAGGAGTAACCGTTGGAATATCATCAATACCTTTGCAAATGGTATCGATGTAAAGCATTGATCCACCCGCGAGAATTAAAGGATTTTTTGTTTTGAAAAGCTGATTGATCCGATCGATGGCCTCGGTTTCGTATTCACTAACATTATAATAATCGTGAATCGACCGGGTTTGAATAAAGTGGTGACAGACTGAATAAAGATCACTTTCTGGAGGAACGGCAGTGCCGATAGAAAGCTCGCGAAACAATTGTCTTGAATCGGCTGAAATGATATCAGTAGAAAAATACTTGGCCAGTTGAATGCTGATATCTGATTTCCCGACACCGGTTGGCCCCAAAACTACAATTAAAGTGTTCATCCTGATCGTTTGCTTTGCGGGCAAAGATAGGGAATGATACAGAAAAAAGAAGGGGACTTTTAAGTCCCCATTTGTTATGCATCCATTTCTCCATAAATCTCACAATAATCTTCGAGCTCGCCAAAACTCTTATACGAATCGTCAGAGTCAAGCACAAGCACATCAACACTATCGTAATCATTTATCAGAAATTGAGCAGGGGCATTGCCCTTTTCGTAGGCTACAAATGGTTCTTTTAAATCTGTTCTCATAAGTTTCTCCTTTAATTCTACATTTAAAAAGCGTTCATTAAAATAATCAAAAACATAAATTAGCTTTTGACCAGGTTCCGAAAGGTGTTCTTTAAGCTTCGCTGTTCGCATACTAATTTGTTTTGGAGAAGTTGTGCCTGAATCCAACAAGGTGAATTCCTTCATTTTCTTTCTCCACGAATCATCAGTAAGGAAAAATGATGCCATTTGAGAGTGATCAAAGTTGCAGGTATTTTGAATAGTTTGATGCAGATCTAAAAATGTTTGTTCTGGACTAATATGAATCAATCGATTAAAACCAGGTGCTTCCGTTGATGAAATTTCGAATATACAGATCATATAATTCACGTTTAAATTAAGATTGGACATTCTTAATATTCTTCTCAAATTAAAGCCAAATGATAACGCTGTTAACGAACCATCACTTAAAAGGTTAGACCTGAAATGTTAAAAAAATATAAAATCAAAAAATATGGCACATATAACACTGTTATTCAGCACTCTAAAAACCATTCAATTTACTTGTCAGATTTATCCAAACTTGAACAATCGAATATATATTACAATTGGTCGTGAAATACGTAATTCAATGCTTCGAAAAATGCAATAGAACCAGAACAACAAACTGACGCTTTGATAATGTAATTATTTCAGAACTTCTGTGACCAATAAAAAGCTTATCAAACAAACATACTATGAGGTTCGGAACGCTTTTTTTTGAAAATCTAAGAATCGCTTTACAATCAATACGGAGCAACCTATTGAGAACAATTCTGACAGTTTTGATTATCGCTGTAGGTATTACTGCACTGGTTGGAATCCTGACAGCCATCGATTCAATTAAAAACTCAATTACCAAAGAGTTCACGTTCATGGGAGCCAATACGTTTACCATCAGTTCGCGCGGGATGCGAGTTCAGGTTGGGAACCAACGATACCGAACACGTAATTATTCATATATTAGTTATTATCAGGCCAAAGAATTTAAAGAAAAATACGTTTTCCCGGCATCTGTTTCAATCTCAACAAGGGCGACTGGAACTGCTACTGTTAAATTTGAATCACAAAAAACCAATCCGAATATATCGGTTCAAGGTGCCGACAACAATTACCTTTTTACCTCCGGAAATGAAATCAGCCTTGGCCGTAATTTTACTGAAGAAGAAATAATTTCAGGAAAAAATGTAGTAATAATCGGTGATGGCGTATTAAAAAAAATATTCCGCAAAGGGGAAAACCCATTACAAAAGATTATCAGCATTGGAGGAGGGAAATACCGCATTATTGGAGTGCTCGAATCGAAAGGCCGGGGATTTGGCTCGGGAGGAGACCAACTATGTTTACTCCCATACACAAACGTTAGAAGCTATTTCACACGACCTCAAATGAATTTTTCAATACAGATAAAAGTGAACAGCACCGAAATGGTCGAACCTGCCATCGGCGAAGCTGAAGGAACTTTCCGAATAATCCGAAACCTGAACCCGGCTGATGAGAGCGATTTCAACGTAGAAAAAAGCGACAATCTGGTAAATATTCTATTAAAGAACATTCAAAATATCACACTGGTAGCCACAATTATAGGCTTCATCACCTTATTCGGAGCAGCTGTCGGATTAATGAATATTATGCTTGTTTCGGTTACTGAACGAACCCGCGAAATCGGAATACGAAAAGCAATGGGGGCCACATCAAAAATAGTTAAACAACAATTTCTGATTGAAGCGATTGCAATCGGGCAGATAGGTGGAATTGTCGGTATCGTGTTTGGAATTCTGGCAGGCAATGGTGTAGCTATGATGATCGGGACTCCATTTTTTATTCCATGGATTTGGATTATTGCAGGAGTCGTTCTTTGCTTTTTTGTAGGAATTCTCTCCGGGTATTATCCGGCTCAAAAAGCCTCAAAACTCGATCCGATCGAAAGCCTCCGCTTTGAATAAAATCCGATAAGATGGCTCATTGATCTTATTCCTTAAATATTTGTTTAAAAAGTAATGTAAAGAAAGCAGTTTGAATATTTTTTTCAGAAAAAATCTATCTTTACTTTTTACGAACAGATATTTAGGCGAAGAAAGGCATGATAAACAAACTTCAGACCAAAGCAGAACAAAGACTAATTCAGGATTATTATGATGGCTTGATGAAGGCTTGTGACCGTAAAGTTTCGGATGATGGAAAAGTACGGAT
This sequence comes from Bacteroidota bacterium, assembly GCA_023251435.1. Taxonomy (GTDB): domain Bacteria; phylum Bacteroidota; class Bacteroidia; order Bacteroidales; family Prolixibacteraceae; genus Aquipluma. The sequence continues at coordinate 25,449 of JAHEYU010000018.1, read as the reverse complement.
TCAAAAAGCTTTTGAGTTTGCCAATACTGCCCACGCTGGAGTTAAACGAAAATCAGGAGAACCATACATTATTCACCCACTGGCAGTTGCCAAAATTGTAGTCGAAGAAATCGGGCTTAGTGCGACTTCCATTATATCGGCGCTTCTGCACGATGTGGTTGAAGATACCGATTATACTCTTGAAGACATCAGCAATCTTTTTGGCGAAAAAGTAGCTTCGATTGTTGATGGGCTGACAAAACTCTCTGATGAATTTACGCCGCAGCACGACTCCAAGCAGGCAAATAACTTCCGGAAAATGTTGATGACCCTTTCGGATGATGTTCGGGTAATTCTGATAAAAATTGCCGACCGTCTGCACAACATGCGAACACTCGATTCAATGTCGCCCAACAAACAATTGAAAATTGCTGCAGAAACGTTATATATTTTCGCACCCCTCGCCCACCGCCTAGGTTTATATACCATCAAATCAGAACTCGAAGACCTAAGCCTGAAGTATAAACATCCCGATGCTTTCAACCAGATACAATTCAGACTGCAAAATCAGCGTGAAAAAAGAGACTATCTTGTTACCGAGTTTATAAGGCCTATTGAAGAACAACTTAAAAAAGAAGGAATTGAATTTACGATCACTGAACGCCTGAAATCGATCTATTCCATTTGGAGCAAGATGCAAACCAAAGGTGTTTCGTTTGACGAAGTGTATGATTTACTTGCTATCCGAGTCGTTTTCATCCCCAATCCCAATGTTTCCGAAAAACGGCAATGCTTTGATATTCTTTCACTTGTTACCGACATTTACAAGCCAAAACCCGATCGTATCCGCGATTGGATAACCATGCCCAAAGCAAACGGATATGAAGCACTGCATGTGACCGTAATGGGGCCACAGGGCAAATGGGTCGAAATTCAGATACGAACCCAGCGAATGGACGAAATTGCCGAACGGGGATTTGCTGCTCACTACAAATACAAAAATATCAACGACGTTGAAAATGAACTGGACCGCTGGCTGCAGAAGATAAAGGAAATGCTTCAGAGCCCCGAATCGGATGCACTCGAGTTTCTTGATGAATTTAAAATGAACCTGTATTCTTCGGAAATTGTAGTGTTTACGCCAAAAGGGAGAATGATTACTTTACCAAAGAATGCAACTGTTATTGATTTTGCATACGAAATCCATTCGCAATTGGGAAATCATTGTATCGGGGCAAAAATCAACCATAAGCTTGTACCAATTTCACATGTACTTCAGAGTGGCGATCAGGTTGAAGTACTTTCATCAAAAACACAAACACCGCAACTAAGCTGGCTAAATATTCTAATTACTGCCAAAGCCAAAACAAAAGTTAAACAATCATTTAAACTCGACCGAAAAAAACATATTGAACAAGGACGTAAAATAATTGAAGATCAGCTTGCCAAATATAAAATTATACCATCGTCGGATACGTTGAAAAAACTTAGCAGCTACTACAATCTAACCAATAAAGAACAGCTGTATGCTCAGGTAGGAATGGGTTTTCTTGAACTGGACAATCTGGACGTTGTGCTTCAGACTCGCCGCGAAAACAAACTTGCCAAATTCTGGAAATTAAAGTTTACTTCAAAAAAGACTGAGGCCGCAAACGCATCAGGGAAAATCGACAAAAAAGCACCATTTATACTGAAGGAAGATCCGGATCAATTAAACTATTCGCTTGCCAAATGCTGCAATCCAATTCCGGGCGACGATGTTGTTGGGTACATTTCAAGTGACGAACACATTATTATCCATAAAAGGAATTGCCCCGAGGCACTCAAAATGATGTCTCAACAAGGCGACAGCATTATTACTGCTGAATGGACCAAATTCAAAAAGCTCTCCTATCTTTCGCGAATAAAACTCAGCGGATTCGATCGTGTAGGAATGGTTAATGAAATCACAACCATCATCTCAAAACAAAACAGTATCAATATGCGCACTGTTCATTTTGATGCTCACGATGGCATTTTTGAAGGGGATCTGTATTTATACATCCACAATGTTCAAGATTTGAACGAACTGATTGCCCGGCTTAAAAAGATCCATGGAATTGACAATATTGAACGCATCGAGAAAATGCAGCAATAAACTCATCGACAAGACTTCCAATCAAAAAAAATACTACTTTTGATCACTATTTATAATTGGTTTAAATATGAATAACCAAAAAACAAAAGAAGCTGTCAAGCGCATGTTTATTGAGTTTCTGGAGAAAAACGGACACCGGAAAACACCTGAAAGGTTTGCAATTCTCGAAGAAATATACTCTCGTGAAGGGCATTTTGATATTGAGTCGCTTTATATCTCGATGAACAATAAAAACTATCGGGTCAGCCGTGCAACCTTATACAATACTATGGATCTGCTGCTCGATTGTAAACTAATTATCAGGCATCAGTTTGGCAAAAATCTGGCTCAATACGAAAAAGCTTTTGCTATACTTCAGCACGACCATCTGATTGATGTACGTACAGGAACACTTACAGAATTCTACGACCCAAGACTTAGAGAAATCATTGAAGATATTTGCCAAAAAAACGACTTCAAATTATCGCATCACACGCTCTATATATACGGCCATTACATTAATCAGTAACGATAAAACTGAATAATTCTAAAAATCAAATATTTAGAACCTATAAAGGCATCTAAATTCTCTGGGGTTTTATCACGACATTTTGCCCGACATCTGCAAATAATTTATAATTTTATCGTCCGTTAAATCAATCTTATTCCGTGTTAAAATGAAAGTAGATGTATTATTAGGTCTCCAATGGGGAGACGAAGGAAAAGGCAAAATTGTTGATGTACTGACACCAAAATATGATGTCATTTCAAGGTTTCAGGGAGGCCCAAATGCCGGCCACACACTCGAAATTAACAACTTTAAACAGGTTTTACATACCATCCCTTCAGGAATATTCCACGAAAATAAAATGAACGTGATTGGTAATGGAGTGGTAATCGATCCCATCACTTTTGAGAAAGAAATCATATCAATCAGCAAACATGGTGTTGATCTTCACAGCACTTTATATATCTCGAAAAAAGCACATTTAATACTTCCTACCCATCGTCTTCTGGATGCAGCTTCGGAAGAGGCTAAAGGCGCTACAAAAATCGGATCAACATTGAAGGGTATCGGCCCAACTTACCGCGATAAAATTGGTCGCGAAGGATTGAGAGTTGGAGATTTATTCGAGAATTTTACCGAAAAATATAATTCAAGGATTCAGGCACACAAAGACTTGCTCGACAACTATTACCATTACGATTACGCGCCGCAACTTGCAGAACTCGAACAGGAATGGATGAAAGGAATTGAATTACTGAAAAGCTTTAGAATTATTGATACCGAGCATTTGATCAACGAATGTCTGCTCGATAATAAGTCAGTATTGGCTGAAGGTGCTCAGGGAACAATGCTAGATATTGACTTCGGATCGTACCCGTTTGTAACCTCATCGAGTACAATTTGTGCCGGAGCATGCACCGGGTTAGGTATTGCGCCAAATAAAATCGGGAATGTCTTTGGCATTTTCAAAGCATATTGCACTCGAGTTGGAATGGGACCATTCCCTACTGAACTTTTTGACGAAGATGGAGAAAACATGCGCGCAGTTGGACGCGAATTCGGATCAACAACCGGGCGTCCACGTCGTTGTGGCTGGCTTGATCTTATTGCATTGAAATACTCTATTATGCTGAACGGTGTAACAGAGCTTATCATGATGAAAGCAGATGTTCTGGATCAGTTTGAAACCATTAAAATCTGTGTAGGTTACGAGATAGACGGAGTAGTAACCGATAAATTTCCTTTCGAGCTGAACGATGATGTAAAACCTGAATACGTTGCACTACCCGGATGGCAGACTGATTTAACTCAACTGACCGATCAAAATGAATTTCCGGAAGAATTTAATAACTACATTAATTTCATCGAAGAGCAGATTGGTATTCCAATTACAATTGCCTCTGTTGGACCAAACAGAGCACAAACGATTATATTAGAACAATAACAGAGAAGGGAGTCAGCAAGCTGGCTCCTTTTCATTTTTCCAAAAGTTTTTGTTTCTCACTTAGAATAGTTATTTTAGGACGGTTATTACCACTGCAAAATCCCTTTTAACATCCGGAAATGGAAATCACCAAGCCGACCCTTCTGTTAAATAAAGAGACTGCCTTACGGAACATCGATAACATGGCCCGAAAGGCCGAAGATATGAATTTGAATTTCCGGCCTCATTTTAAAACCCACCAATCAGCCGAAATTGGCGAATGGTTTCGCGCTGCCGGAGTTAAATGCATTACTGTGTCGTCGTTCACTATGGCCAATTATTTTGCAGATGCCGGATGGAACGACATTACAATCGCCTTTTCGATAAATATTCCTGAAATTCCGGCAATTAACGAACTGGCTGGACGGATCAAATTAAACGTGCTTATCGAAAATAAAGAAGGACTGGAAGCACTTCAGAATCAAATTACATGGCACACCGGAGTTTTCATAAAAATTGATACAGGCTATAACAGAACCGGCATTGAATCGAACCGAACACCATTAATTGATGAATTGCTTGAAAACCTCCAAAAAACTCCACTGCTCCAATTTAAAGGATTTCTTTCGCACACCGGTCACACCTATCAGGCCAACTCGACGCACGATATTTTCAGCCGTCATTTTGATGCGCTTCTGAAAATGAAAGCCCTGAAAGCAAGATATGTTAACGATTGGCCCGACTTAATCATCTCTTTGGGCGACACACCTTCATGCAGTATCTGCGAAAACTTCGATGGAGTGGACGAAATCCGCCCCGGAAATTTTGTGTTTTACGACTTGATGCAATACAAATTAGGATCATGCAAGCTTACCGATATTGCTGTTAGAATGGTATGTCCGGTAATTGCTACACATCCATCACGAAACGAAATCGTTATTTATGGCGGAGCAATTCACTTTGCCAAAGATTCCATTATTAATATCGACGGGAAACCGCTTTATGGGAGAATAATTGTTAATGACGGAGAAAAGAAAATATTGCTGGATGAAAGAAATTATCTCTATGCACTTTCGCAGGAACACGGAATATTGAGGATTACTCCACGTGATTTTAATTACTTTAAACCTGGCGAACTAATCGAAATTATTCCTGTACACTCATGCCTTACCGCCAACCTGATGAAAGAATTTCTTACTACCGATGATGAAGTCATAAAAATGATGCCTTCATATTAATTAGACACGAATAATTCTTCTCATAATTAAATTTCCTTTTCCCGTCAGCAATTTCAGATCATTTCTTCAAAACAAACGTATTTAGGTTAAACTTTGAATATTTACTTAAAGTAATAAATTTCAATTTACTACAACGTAACTCAATTGATTTTTCAGCTAAAGAAATACGAAGAAAATTTAAACTTTTAATAGAACAATATTGTTTGAACATTTTAAATAATGTATGAATTATAACAGTATTCTACTTTTTAAATCAAAAAAGTATGACTGACAACTACTTCGTCGAGACTATATTTTACTATTTAGGGAAAGATCTAATTAAGGAAATTCTCACCATTTCTGATATTAAAACATTCCCATTAGGTACGGTTATAGTAAGAGAAGGACAATACATTAAAGTTATTCCAATTGTCTTGAGCGGACTTGTAAAAGTATCAACACAGGTTGAAGAAAAGGAATTATTGCTTTACTACATAAAGCCAGAACAAAGTTGTATTATGTCCTTTTCATCGTGTTTAAAAAATGAGAAAAGTAAAATATGCGCCATTACTGAAGAAGAATCCAAAATTTTGCTAATCCCGGCCGACAGAATAGTTAATTGGGTTGTTGAATTCCCAACTATAAATAAACTTTTCTACCAACAATACGACTTAAGGTACTCTGAACTAATTGATACCATTAACCATTTGCTTTACTACAAGCTCGACAAAAGGCTACTTGATTATCTTACTGAAAAGATAAACGTTACTAGAAAGAATCCATTGAAAATTTCGCATAAAGAAATTGCTGCCGAATTGGGAACAGCCAGAGAGGTGGTAAGTAGATTAGTGAAGAAGCTTGAAAAACAAAATATTCTAAAACAACATCACGATAGTATAGAATTATTTTTAGCCCAGTGACTTTAGTCACTGCATAGATTAGGAAACAATCATATTATTGTAAATACTTTCAAGAATTTAAGGTATTAAGTTCTTTTATAAAATTTATAATAATTTCTACTTCAAAAACAATTTAAAAAAACCATTATGAAAAAAAACATGGGAACCGCCGATAGAATTATTCGATTGCTAATTGCGGCAATTATTGCAGGACTTTTTTTCGCAAATGTTATAAATGGAACGTTAGGCTTAATTCTTTTAATTCTTGCAGTAGTATTTGCTCTTACAAGTTTTATTAGTTTTTGCCCACTATATCCAATTTTTGGTTGGTCAACATGTACTACTAAGAAAAATTAACTATTAATCCTTAAAAACTATCAGTATGAAAACAAAAATCTTAGGGCTCTTTCTTTTCTCCGCTTTTCTATTTATGAACTCCTGTACCGAAGAAGATGAGGCAGTACCACCCGTAGCAACCGCTACGCCATCAGCACAGACTATATCTTCAGGAACTGCCACATCAATTGCGCTTACCAGTTCAGTAGCAGGAACCACCTTTTCGTGGACAGTAACACAAGCAGGGGTTTCAGGCGCAACTGCCGGAAGTGGCTTAAATATTGCACAAACCTTAACAGCAACAGGTGCTGTTGCAGGCACCGTAACATACACCATTATTCCTACAGCCAACGGAGTTTCGGGAACTGCGTTAAATGTAACTGTTACAGTAAATCCGGTTATAGTTAAAATAACATATAATGCCAACATTAAGCCACTTTTAGTCAATTCCTGCACCCCATGCCATGTTACAGGAGGTTCAAATCCTAATAAATTCGACATTTATGCTACTGCAAAAAGCAAAATCAACGTAATTATCGACAGGGTTGAGAGAGAAACAACTGCAGCTGGTTTTATGCCAAAGGGAGGATCCAAATTGTCGGCTGCAAATATCGCGCTGCTCAAAAAATGGGTTGACGACGGACTTCTGGAAAACTAACATATTGATTACCTAAGAACAACTATTTAAAATCATCAATAATGCAAAAATCAGGTTTCGGATTATTATCTGCGTGGCTGATTTTAGGTCTCGGATTTGCCATATTCCTGACAAATTCTTGTCAGCACGAAGGAATTCCTGCAGACCAGATTGAGCCAATTTGTTTTACGGAGCAGGTTTTACCTATTTTTCAAAACAGTTGTGGGACAAGTGGCTGCCATAATGCACAAACTGGTGAAGGCGATTATATTTTTACTGATTATGCAAGTATCATGAAATCCATCACACCAGGCAATGCTTCAAAAAGTAAAGCCTATCAGGCTATGATCAGCACTTCTGAGATAATGCCGCCCGACAATCCACTGCCTCAGGATAAACGAACCATCGTTAGATTATGGATAGAACAAGGGGCCAAAGAAACCGTATGCACAGAATAAATTAAAAGACAACTTATGAATCGAATTCTGAAAGCATTACTGATAGTTTTAATCATTTTCATCGCAGGATGTTATTACGACAACGAGGAAAAACTCTATTCTGAAATTTCAACATCCTGCGATTTGAACAATGTTACCTTCGCTGCAACGGTAAAACCAATTTTGCAGGCATCCTGCTTTGCTTGTCATTCAAATTCCACCGCAACAAGTTCCGGAAATGGGATTAGACTTGAGAATTATACCGATGTTCAAAACTTTGCAAAAAATGGCATACTAATGGGAGTTGTAAAGCATTCCAGTGGGTATTTGCCCATGCCAGATGGTGGAGGGAAGCTTTCGGATTGCGAAATCAATCAATTGCAGAAATGGATCGATAACGGAACATTAAACAACTAAAGTTCTATTTATGAATAAATTACATTCCATTTTCATTGGATTAATCCTTCTTATATCCGGAAATGTTTTCAGCCAGGATTTGGATGCATTGATGAATGCCGAAATAAAACCTGCTGTTGATTATGCAACTGCTACCTTTAAATCAACCCGTATCATTAACGGACATTCAAACGAGCAAATGAAAGAGAAACAACTTGACTTTCGGATTTCTCACCGGTTTGGCACATTGAACAGCGGACTTTACGGCTTATTTGGTCTTGATGAATCGCAAATTCACTTCAGCCTCGAATACGGACTTAAAGATTGGTTAATGCTTGGTGCCGGTCGAGCAAGCCAGAATAAAACCTACGACGGATTTGCTAAAGTTCGGTTGTTACGGCAATCTTCCGGAGCCAAATTCATGCCGGTTCATTTATCGTATTTTACTTCCGTAGAATTAAATACCTTAAAATTTCCTGAAAGGCCCGAAGGAACTTCAAATTATTTTTCGTCTCGTTTAGCCTATGTAAATCAGCTATTGATTGCCAGGAAATTCAACGAAAATCTTTCAGTTCAGCTAACGCCGACATTCATTCACCGGAATCTGGTAAAAACAGAGCTCGATCAGAATGATATTCTGGCGATGGGACTTGGCACAAGGTATAAATTGAGCAAACGGCTATCGGTCAATGCCGAATATTATTACACGTATAATCCAAATGCTAAATCGTTGGAGCCACAACCCTACAATGCTTTATCACTTGGTGTCGATATCGAAACCGGCGGGCATGTTTTCCAAATCATGGTCACCAACTCTCAGGGAATGCGCGAAGGCTCATTCATTCCTCAAACTACCGGAAGTTGGCCTGATGGAGATATTCATCTGGGATTCAATATTTCACGTGTTTTTGCGTTCAACAAAAAATAAATACCATGCAAAAAAAACTATTCGTTCTGGTATTGCTGCTTGTATCGGCTGGTGCATTTGGGCAAAGCAAGTTTATCGCAAAAAATGCTTACATCTCGTTTTACTCTTCAACGCCAATGGAAGATATTCTTGGTGAAAGCAACGAAGCAGTCACAATTTTGAATGCTGAAACCGGTGAAATTGGATTTCAGGCACTTATGACAACTTTCCACTTTAAACGGGCGTTGATGGAAGAGCACTTCAACGAAAATTACATGGAAAGCACCAAATTTCCCAAAGCCAAATTCAACGGCAAAATTACTGGTTTTAACAAAGAAATGCTGAAGGCTCCAGTTGCCAATGTTATAATTACCGGTCTTCTTAACGTTCACGGAGTTGAAAAAAACATCACCGTTAACGCAATGCTCGGACTGGAAAGTGGTAAACTGGTTGGAACATCAAAATTCAAAGTTACTCCGGAAGATTACGGCATTGCCATTCCATCGCTGGTTCGGGATAAAATCGGGAAGGAAATGGAGATTACGGTAAAAGCAACCTATCTGCCGTTTGGAAATTAAATCAGACTCCATGAAAATCAAATACATCATTTTTGCAGGACTTTTATTAATGCTGATTGGTGCAGGAATTGGCCTGAAAATGTTTTTCAAACCTCATGCTGACATTAGCAAATTGAAGGCTGAATTTAAAGTGGAAGCATCTGCTTTGATCGTTGAATTTGAGCAGGACGAAAATGCGGCCACAGCGAAATACAGCGAAAAAATACTTGAAATAAGTGGTAATCTGGTTTCGAAAAACAAACTTCCAAACGGAACCGATTTGTTGGTTTTGCACGACGAAATGCAGGGAATCAGTTGTCAGCTCGACAGCATTTGGGCTGCAAATAATCAAACAACCATCGAGGCCTTGGAAACAGGTAAAACGGTGATTGTGAAGGGAATTTGCAAAGGTTACCTGATGGAAATTAAAGTCAGTCCGGCTGTGATTGTGAAATAAGTAATAATATCAGTCGGCTTCGCCAATCTGCAATCGTTATTCGACAATCGCTAATCGTTAATCGCAGACAGGCATTCCAGATAAGCAGTTAACGGGTACAATTCTTCGTCGTACCACAGCGACGCAAAATACAATCCGATGGGTGAAGCAACCAGCCCGTCGGATTTTGTTTTTTCGGCCAGCCAGTCCATTCCTGAAGTACATTCTTCCTGAAATCCATTTTTGGTCAAGGCCGTAACCGCCAGCGAAGTTTCTTCAATGCTGCCGACAATATTTTTCGCCCCGCCCCAGCTTCCATCTTCGTTCTGAACGGAAACCAAATAATGGCAACCGCGATCGATCATCAATTTCAGGATAACCTGGTACTCGTTTCCAATGTTCGTATTCAATGTTTCATTTAAATAAGCAGTCACACGGGCAGTGCCATACACCGGATTGTGGTGATCGGCTGTATGTTGATTTCCAAACCACAATGGCAACCAATATCCTGAGAAGTGTTGTTGCTTTTCAAGATAAATAAGCGCCTTTACAAACGATTTTTTTATTCCTGAAAGCTGTTTCCGTGTCAATGAATGGCTGAATATTTTGTCCGTTTTCGCCATCGCCAGAATAGCATGGCCAGTTAAATCGGCACAACTCTGGTCAAATGGCAATTTGCCCCATCCACGCGAAAAAGTTGGAAAACCGCCATCGTTGTTCTGAAGTTGCAGAAGCCATTTACAACCGTCCGTCACTGCATTTTTGACCGGTTCTGAATTACTTTCGTTCAGCGCAAGCAATGCCAGAATAGTTCCGGGTGTATCATCACCATCGGGAACAGAACCTGAATGAGAGGTCCAGCCCCAACCTCCCGGCCGGGTTCCGTTAAAAGGATGGGTTTCCTTGTTCTGAACCGACAATAAATGGGATGTCAATTTTTGTTTATCGCCCGAAGTCAGAAGCATGGGATGATTTTTAATTGCTTTTACAGCAAGTGTCGTCACCCAGGTCGAAAGATCAATATCAATTGGCCAACTTCCATCTTCGCGTTGTGTTCGTTTCAGAAAAGCAATACCGTCGCGTACAACTTCCAGATCCCGGTATCCAGATTCTATCAAACACAGACAAACAAAGGCGGTCAGCGGAATCGCTTCGAGATAACCTCCACTTTCGGGCTGAATTTTCCGGAGTAATCGCAGCGATTTTTTCACCGAAGCCTCACGAATCAAACGCATCAAAGGATTTTTTCTTTTCCTGAATTTAAAAATGGCGATTCCAACGGCGACCAACGCCGGAATAGCATAGCTTACCACACTTAAATTGAGTGCGCTATAAAACGAGCGGGGCAACAACGAAAGTTCGAAAGGTAATTGGGGAATCGAGTCGAAGGCTTCCTTTCCCGGAACTCCACAAAGCGCGCACATAGTAAGAATTGGTACCGAAAATGTACGATCGGTTTTGTAAAAGTCGAGTATCGCCTGAATGAGCTGTTCTGAATTGACATCGATGTTTTGCGCATGCAGATAATCGCCCAACTGCTGCAATAGACTGGCATTCGACCCGGTTTCATTGGTGATTTTTGCTGCCGCATAACAAAGCAAACTGGTGCTTACATTACTCATGCTTTTTGGTGAGTCGCCAAACCCGCCATCAGCATTAACATTTTGCTTCAGCCATTTTAATCCTGAAGATATTTCATTTGCATTTCCCTTCGCATCATAAAAATGCAGCGCCGTAATTGCCACCGCCACACCCAGCGCGCTCGACGACAAACGGCCTTCCCAATACCCTTTTTCATTGCGCTTTTGGAGAAGAAGGAGGGTAAGTTGGGAAAGTTGGGATTGTGTATGCGATTTCATGTTGATTTTTGTTTAAGGATGCAAGGTAATAAAGATGGATGATTTTGCTTCAAATATATACCCGTCAGCTAAAGCAGACGGCATAGAATATCCACAATTTGAATAACACATATCCTATTTCGAAGCGATATCCTTTGCCGTTCACTTCAGTGAACGGACACTATGATATCAGGCAGCCAGCACTCCCAGCGCCAACAATCCATAAAACGTATATTCTACATCCTGTGTCTGGTCGCCATCGCCCGAAAGAATAGCGCCTTCGGAATAGTTTTCCTGAATAAAATCAAGACAGGTGGGCTTCAGCAAACGCAAATCGCTTCCGGCAAAATCGAGGGCAAACAATGCAACGGCTGTCGAAAGCATGTCCTGCTGTTCCACATGATGAAAAGCTCTGAAACCGCCCCATTTATCAGCATACGATTTTAAAAGCTCAACTTCAGTAGCACCATTTTCACCAAGCATTTTTTGCAGAAACACTTTGGCCGCCACTTCTGAACATGGAGAATGCTGATCGACGGTTGTTCGTTTCAACATCTTTCCGGCGCCAAAAGTCAACAATCCCGGAAATGGCAGAACTGCATCCAAAGTGAGAAACAGCACAAAACTTCGATAAGAAAGATTGATTGAATACCGTTCCTTCCAAAACGAACGGCTTAACTGTATAAAGGTTTTTAACCTGGTAAATCCACCTGTTTTTAATTCTTTCTGTAACAAAGCCAGACAACATTGCTCGATAAAACCCGGAATCTTCAAACTGGATTGATGGATTATAAATTGCCGAAGTTGATGAAGTGCCCCAGAACCATTCAACAAGTCCCCCTTCGGGGGATTTAGGGGGCTCGCCTTTAGCAACATCGCCCCAAACAGCGAATAATACAAATCCGATCTTCCACCCCGATCTTTAAACCCGCCATCGGCATTTTGCTGACCGATTATAAATTGAAGTACTTCAGCTTTTCCTTGCCCGTCAAGCAGATTGAGTGCATTTTGCAGCAGGTCAATCATTTGACGATAAAAAGGGGTATGGGAATTGGATTGGGTCATTTCAGAATATTTTCCCCAGAACCGTATATAAGCTTAGTTTCATTTTCAGGTTTTTCAGCTTGTCGAGTTCCTGATAAGCTTTACCTGTATATTCCTGAAGTAACTGATCTGCTTTTTGTTCTATCTCCTTCTCCCCGATCAGTTCATCCAATTGTGCACGGTTATTTGCGGCATAAAGCTGCCTGATTTTGTTGCGTAAACTGTCATCTGAATTTTCAGAGAGCAAAGAAAGCAGCAAAGGATAATCAGCAGGATGGGTATGTTCGTTTGCCTCGCGGAATTCGTCCAGATCGTCTTTAATCTGGTAGGCCATTCCGAAATATCCTGAAAATTCCTTCAGAACAGACAAATCACTTTCAGGAGCGCCGGCTGCAACCGCGCCAAGAAGTAAAGCTACCCGGATGGCAGAACCGGTTTTTCGTTCAAATATTTCGAGCTGATGACCAAGTGAAAGTATGGTTTTATGCGAACTGGCCAGTAAATCGGCGCCTTGCCCGAGCGACAAAGCCACATGTCCGCTGGCAACCAACTGAAAGCAGGCGGTTAGCTTTTCAGGCGGTAATGACAATTTTCCCAGCAACTCGTAGCCTTTTCCCAAAAGGTAATCGCCGGTATTGATGGCAACCGCAGTTCCGTTTAATTTATGAATGGTCTCATTATCGTATCTGAAATCGTCGTTGTCTTCCACATCGTCGTGAATAAGCGATGCTTTGTGAAAACATTCCACCACAACGGATAGGTCGACAAGCAATTCTTCAGAAACTTCAGGAGAATAGGATGAATACGCCAACGCCGCAAGCAGTGGACGAATTCGTTGTCCGCCGGTTAACATCGACTGAATGGCTAACTGACAAGTCTTATCTTTTGGCGTTTCGAAATACCGGGACAGTGTTTCTTCAGCAAAAAAAAGTTTAACGCGTTCTTTTAATACTGAAACCGATACCGGGCGAATTTGATGATTCTCCTGAAAATTGGTTAATTCATCATTCAGCCAGCGGTTATCAACATCTGTTTCGGCGCATCCTTCAAACAAAAGCGGAATGCCAATAACCGGAACCGCAGATTTCAAAACAGTTTCGAAAGATCTCTGAAGTATCGACATGCAGCTAATGCCAATCACTGCATCAACTGTTCCTTCCTGCACAAGGCCGATGGCTACGGTAGTTCCTTCTGCTACCAGGGTTGCATATTCAAGCTCTTCGGCTTTCTGCAAAATAGAATCTATCTGACAACTTTGACAACCGGCACAAATAAGTCCCAGTTCGTCGATTTCGGCGACACAATTGCTGTTGTGTTTAAGGCATTGCGGCAAGAGCAAAAGCCTGCGTTTATATGGCGTTGCAGCCACCACTGGCCTCCATATTTCGTTGCCGCACACCACCATAGCGAATTCAGTGAAGTGGCTTTCTGTTCCAGTTTTTGCAATGATTTCGTTGGCAAGTTCGCTAATGAGCAAAAAATCGGCAGGAGGCAAAATTCCCCTTCCGGCAACCAGTTCGCGGGCCGCTTTTCTCAACCGGTTTCGCGTTAAAGCCTTCTCCGGAACCTGCAATATGTTTTCTTTTAATTTCAAATCAATTAATATTTATCATTCTGCGACCGGCTAAATTATTTGGGATACTAAATTTCAAAAGGCCAATTGTGTTTCGTCCGTAAGTAGGCAAAGTCTTGTTCTACAATTTCCCGCGGACGACTAACCTCATCTATTTCACTTTTCTATAAATATTTTGCTCCGCAGGAGCAAGAACCAATTCCGGTTTGAACGAATTAGTGACAGTGACACGAAACTAATGACTATTTATACATTTACGATTAACTAGTGTGTTCTCCATAAATCGTAAATAGTCAATTGTAAAATTGTAAATCAACCGTAGGCCCCCAGCCCGAAAAAAGCCCGCCGTTTGGCAAATCGGTAAATCCAGCTTTTCTCCGGAATCACTTCACACGAACCATGACTGAAAGTTTCGGGCGCCAATTTCAAACGTTCTAATTCTCCGCTTCTTCCTGAAGTATTCTTCGCATCGTATTTGGTGACAAAATCAGCCAGCCAGCGCGGATCTTCCATCACAACGCAACCATTGGTTTTTTGTTGAATCTGTGTTCTGAAATCGCGCAAGAAAATGGATTCTGCATACAATTGACTCATCGGTTTTTCGTCAACATGATCGGCAGCGAACTGAATAATCGGGCAAGGTTCCACATATCCGGAAGCGTTGATGTGATGGCTCAAACCTTCAGCAGCCGGGCACATCCCTTTTCCGTCGGCATCCCAGTAGGTATCGATAATGGCAATGCTGTAATTCAGGCGGGCATCTACAATGTGCTGCCTAAGCAGCCTGATTTCGTCAGGACTTAGCGCTAACTGGTATTCCGGGTTTGGCCCTACCGGACGAAAAATATAATACCACAGATAAGCCACTCCTTTGTCGATCAAGCCATTAATAAACTCGGACGACATGGCCATTTCGAGGTTCGACTTGCAAACACTGATAGCAACACCGGTAACCAGTCCTGCTTTTGTGCAGTTCTCGATACCCTGACTGGCTGATTGAAACACATTTTTCCCACCACGACGAACATCTGCCACCTCTTGGTCGCCTTCGAAACTGATAAGCGGTGTAACATTGGCACACTGGCGAAGCGTTTCAGCCACTTCAGGAGTTAGGAGCGTTCCGTTGGTAAACAACTGGAAATAGCAATCAGAATGCTTTTTGAATATTTCAGGAAGTGGTTTGTATAACAAGGGCTCGCCACCCAAAATCCCGAAGAAATACGACCCTGATTTTTTGGTTTCGTCGATGATTCGGTCAACCTGCTCCGGTTTCAACCGGCTGTTTTTTTCTTTCCCCATTACCCAGCAGCCCTGACAATTCAGATTGCAATCGTCGGTTACCGAAATGAAATTAAAAGCCGGAAAAAATTCGCCTTTCTTTTGCCTTTTCTGAAACCGTGCAAACGACATAGAACCTTTGATACCCATGTTTACCACGAATTTGTAAAGGCATTTTCTGTCGGTGCGAAATAGTATGTTTTTTAATAATCCCATAGTCTTATTTGTGCTTTTATCCGGACTCACCCCCAGACATCTGCGATGCCTTCCCCCCTCTCTTTTTTGAAGGGAACGTCCGCTCGCGGACGTGGGGTGAGTCCGGATATTTTTTAACTATTTTCTGGTTCCACAATTCTACCCCAAACGTTTCCATTGGGCAATATGTTTTCGAGTTTAACCGAAACAATCCTGTTTTCAAGATCTTCACGGTAATCGGTTTCAACACGAATATAATTTTCTGTAAATCCTGAAATAGTTTTCTTGTCCTTTTGTTCTTCAAAGAGAACTTCATGCACGGTACCTAACTGCTGTTGGTAAAAGTAAGCGGTTTTTCTTTCCGAAAGTGCAATTAGTCGCTGCGTCCTCTGTTTTCGTTCCTCAACCGGAATTACAGGCTTTATTTCCAACGCTTTGGTTCCTGGGCGCTCTGAATAAGGGAAAGCGTGTAACTGTGAAACGTCAAGATCGGCAATGAAACGGTACGAATCGCGAAAGAATTCATCGGTTTCGCCGTTGGTTCCGGCAATTACATCAACCCCGATAAATGCCGACGGAAGCTCTTTTTTGATCTTTTCGACCCGGCTTTCGAATACTTCTCGCTTGTATTTGCGCTTCATCAACGCCAAAACATCGTTCGACCCCGATTGAAGCGGCAGATGAAAATGCGGCATGATGCGTTGCGAGCGGGCTACAAATTCAATGACCTCATCCGTTAGCAAATTGGGCTCGACCGACGAGATGCGGATACGTTGCAGGTTCTCAACCTGATCGAGTTCTTTCAGCAGATCGATAAAATTTTCATCTGTTGATTTTCCGAAATCGCCAATATTTACGCCGGTCAGGATAATTTCGAGCGTTCCTTTGGCCACTATTTCGCGGGCTTCGGCCACCGTATTGGCAATGCTATCGTTGCGGCTTCGTCCACGCGCTAATGGGATGGTGCAATAGGTACAATAATAATCGCACCCATCCTGAACTTTCAGGAAACTTCGGGTGCGGTCGCCAAACGAATAGGCATGAAAATAGTTTTTGATTTGTTTTGGCGCATGAATATGAATTTCAGTTTGTGCTTTTTTGCTTAAATCACCCAAATATTCAGGGATGCTTAATTTTTCGGCAGAACCAACTATCAGGTCAACACCGACGATTTTCTGTATGGTTTCGGGTTGAAGCTGCGCATAGCAACCTGTTACAACAATCACAGAATCAGGATTCCGGCGTATGGCTTGTCTGATAATATTGCGGGTCTTTTTGTCACCTTCGGCAGTCACCGAACACGAGTTGATTACAACCACATCGGCTTGCTCCGAAAAGTCGATCCTTTGGAAGCCGACATCTTCAAAACGTCTTGCAATGCTTGATGTTTCCGAAAAATTTAGTTTGCAGCCCAGTGTATAGAATGATGCCCTTTTGCCTGAATAATCCATTAAAATCCTTTCCATCAGGCGGCAAAAGTACGAAAAAAATGAAATCAGCCACAAAGTCACAAAGTCACAAAGACTATTTAGTTTGTTAGATTCTGAAACGATTAATTCCTTGTTTTATAAGTGGAACATTAAAATTTATCAAATAACCAAGCGGTAATTCTGTAAGCTTTAAATGGCTAATAATTTGGGCTTTCCATAATGGATTAATCATTTCAACCGCTTTCAACTCAACTATTACAAGGTTATCGACCAATAAATCCATCCTAAGACCTTCGTCAAAAAAGATTCCATCATAAACAAAGGGAATATCTACTTGTCGTAAGACTTCATGCCCAAGTTTTTTAAGTTCATGTGCGAGACAGACTTCATATATTTTTTCTAGTAAGCCTGGACCTAAAGCCAAATGAACTTTGTACGCTGCATGTACAATATCTTTCCCTATTTGCTCTATTTCTGGAGATAAAGTCTGAAAATCCATTTCAAATTTCCCTTTTACAAACCACTTTATAGTATTTCTTTGATTCTTAGTGCCTTTGTGGCATCTACAATAAGTCGCTTGCCAGTTCGGCCAGGTAGCTGCGTTCGCCTTTGATGAGGTTCACATGGGCAAAAATTTCGTGGTTTCGCATTTTTTCGGTCATATAAGCCAAACCATTCGATTTCATATCGAGGTAAGGTGAGTCGATTTGCTGAAGGTCGCCGGTAAATACGAGTTTGGTGCCTTCGCCGGCTCTGGTAATAATGGTTTTAATTTCGTGCGGTGTCAGGTTTTGAGCTTCGTCGATAATAAAATACGAATTCGACAAACTTCGGCCACGAATATAGGCCAAAGGCGTAATTATCAGCTTTTCATCTTTCAGGAGTTCTTCAATTTTCTGATATTCCATGCTTCGGGCATTGTAACTGTGTTTAATTACCGAAAGGTTATCGAAAAGCGGCTGCATATATGGATTGATCTTTTCCTGCGCATCACCGGGCAGATATCCCAAATCGCGGTTACTTAAAGCCACAATCGGACGGGCGAGCAATATTTGTCCGAAATTTTTGTGTTGTTCGAGGGCAGCAGCCAGTGCAAGCAGGGTTTTACCTGTTCCTGCTTTCCCGGTAAGTGCCACCAGTTTAATTTCAGGATTAAAAAGTGCGTCGAGACTAAAAGTTTGTTCCGCATTACGGGGTTTAATTCCGTAAGCTGTTCTCTTCTCCACTCTGGCCATTTTTTTCAATCCACCATCGTAACGCCCCAAAACACTGGCCTTTATCGACTTCATTATGAAATATTCGTTGATGTCAGGAATCCTTCCAAGCCCCATCAATTCAACCGGAAGCGTATTATCGCTGTAAAATTTCTCTATCAGGCTATCATCAAAATTCTCCAGTTCGGCAACGCCCTTATTGAAAATCTGGATGTCTTTTACCTTGTCGTTATAGTAGTCTTCAGCCTGAATTTTTAACGATTTCGCCTTCATCCGCAGATTGATATCCTTGGTAACCAGAATACATTGGCGGGTTGCGAATTTCTGAGCAATGTGCATGGTTATGGCCAGAATACGGTGATCGGGAATATCTTCGCGGAACGATTGTTTGAGTTCGTCCGAAAATGGTTTACCGGTTTCAACTATCAGCTTCCCCTTATTTTGACCGAGCGAAATTCCTCCGTTAAAAAGCTTGTCACCTATTATTTCATCGAGTTCGCGCACAAATTCGCGTGCCTGAAAGTTAATTGGATCGTTGCCTCGCTTAAACTTGTCGAGTTCTTCCAATACCGTAATTGGTATCACAATGTCGTTATCCTGAAATTGATAAATGCAGGTATGGTCGTGCAAAATCACGTTGGTGTCGAGCACGAAAATCTTGGTTTGTTTTTTAGCTGCCATCCCGTTTTGCTTTATGGTTTCTATAAAATTAGAAAAATTCAGCCGGAACAACTGTTCGCAGCGCTTTTATTTCTCAACTTTGCATTGTTAATAATTAACCGAAACGCAGCATGAAGACCTATCAGGAGATTCTCGATTATCTGTACAGCCAATTACCAATGTTTCAGCGTACTGGCCCGGCAGCCTATAAAGATAACCTCGACAATACCATCAGACTGGACGAAATGTTTGATCATCCGCACCGCTCTTTCAGGAGTATTCATGTGGCCGGAACAAACGGAAAAGGATCAGTTTCTCATATTCTCGCCTCTGTTTTGCAGGAAGCAGGCTACAAAACCGGACTATATACTTCACCACATCTGAAAGATTTCAGAGAGCGCATCCGCGTAAACGGCGAGATGATTACTGAAGACGCGGTGGTTCAGTTCACCGAATCGTTTCAGGCAAAAAATGAAAAAGAGAAAATGGAGCCTTCATTTTTCGAACTGACTGTTTCGATGGCTTTCGATTATTTTCGGACAATGCAGGTTGATGTGGCGGTAATTGAGGTTGGGCTAGGCGGAAGGCTCGATTCGACCAATATTATTACTCCTGAAGTTTCGGTAATTACCAATATAAGTTTCGACCATATCGCTTTGCTCGGGAAAACCCTGCCCAAAATTGCTGCGGAAAAGGCCGGAATCATCAAATCCGGAATTCCGGTCGTAATTGGGGAAACAAATCCTGAAACCAGCCCAGTTTTTATTGAATTTGCCGAAAGGCTAAATGCTCCAATTTCGTTTGCCGATCAGGAATACCAAACGAATTACTCCATGCTAACCATCGGTGGAAAGCAAAGCATGAATATACAAAGCAACGGCAAGTTGGTTTTTCCTGATTTGCTGGTCGATTTACTTGGAATTTATCAAAGGCACAATGTTCCGACGGTGCTGAAATCAATTGATATTCTAAACACAAAAGGATGGAATCTGACGGAAGATTCTGTCAGACGTGGATTGGCAAATACGATACGAAATACCGGACTAATGGGACGCTGGCAAATTATCGGGCATAATCCGCTCACAATTTGCGATACCGGACACAATGAGGCTGGTATAAAACTGGTGGTCGAACAAATCAATCAAACTGCATGGAAAAAACTGCACATCGTAATCGGAATGGTAAACGACAAAGATCAGAACGAAGTTTTGGTGCTTCTACCGGCCAATGCACAATATTATTTTACAAAAGCTGAAATTCCCCGCGCAACCGAACCTGAAGAACTTTCAGCCAAAGCAAGTTGTTTCGGGTTAAAAGGCGATTGTTATCCAACTGTTCGTCAGGCACTTTCTTCTGCACTTGCAAATGCGGGTGAAAACGACCTTGTTTTCGTTGGTGGCAGCACTTTTGTGGTGGCCGAAATTTTATAAGATTTTCTATATATTTTGTTTGCACATTTCAAAAATGGGTATATCTTTGCAACGCTTTAAAAAACAAAGCGCGTTCATCAAACACAAAAAGGGCGATTAGCTCAGCTGGTTCAGAGCATCTGGTTTACACCCAGAGGGTCGGCGGTTCGAATCCGTCATCGCCCACAATAAAAATAAATCCGCAATTGATATTCAATCAGTTGCGGTTTTTTTTTGTTTTTGCTACTTGCACAACATCCCCCTAATTAATGGGGATCAGATGACATAATTGTGGGCATTTTATATTATTAATTTCTGATTTAAGCACGTTAAAAAAACCTTACCTTCTTTTACCTTGTCCTCCAGCCGGACGGGCTGTTACTTTTTCCCTACAGCTGGAAAAAGTAACCAAAAAGCGCCGCCGCTGAAGGATAAAAAACTAAAAACCGAATCCGTTCGGCTAAAAATTTCCAAACTCCTCCCTTTGGTCGTCAAACAGGGAAATTTTCTTAACGCCCACGTCTTCAATTTTTTTTAACGCTTTTTCTCCTTAGGCGGTTCAGGGCATTGCGTTGCGGTGGTTTGTCCTGTCTGTTTGCGTTTGACTTGTTCGAAGCGAGTGCGTGGGCCGTCAAAACGCCCGGCCGAGGGTTCGTTTTGACAAGATTTTTGCTTCCTTTTCATCGTTTGGAAAAGGAAGAGCCCGTCCGGCTTGAGGACAAAAACACCATCACCCCCAGTATGTCATTTTGCTTTCCCATCAAAAATTGAATTGATCCCTTATCCGCTTGCTAACTTTTTTCAATTGTGTAGTTTTACACCCAAATTGAAAAATCTACCAATGACTAAATTTACGACCATCATTTCAGGAGCTTTATTGCTTTTGACAGCCTGCACGGCAAATTCACCAAAACAAACACAGGAAGATCGCCTAACCGATTTTGTCGATCCGTTTATCGGAACTGCATATCACGGGCACACCTATCCGGGGGCAGCTTTTCCTTTCGGACAAATCCAGTTGAGTCCCGATAATGGAACTCAGGGCTGGGACTGGTGTTCCGGCTATCATTATTCCGATAGTATTCTGGCTGGCTTCAGTCACCTCCACCTGAGCGGAACCGGGATCGGCGACCTGGCTGACATCTCATTTTTACCGGTTTCTTCGGAGGTAACTTTTCAGGAAGGTGAAAAAAACGCCGATTTTGTGGCCCGTTACTCCGGAAAATACAGTCACGATCAGGAAACGGCAAAAGCAGGATATTATGCGGTGACGTTAAAAAACAGCAATATCAAAGCTGAATTTACAGTTACCGAAAGAGCCGGACTGCACCGCTATTCGTTTCCTGAAGGAGGTGAAAACAACCTGATTATTAATCTTGGATTTGCCATTAACTGGGACAAACCCTACCAAACATCACTGAATGTTGTGGATAGTATGCTGGTAACCGGTTCGCGCTTATCGAACGGTTGGGCAAAAGATCAGCATGTATATTTTGCAGCCCGTTTTTCAACACCTATCACCAAATCGATTACCGAAAATGTAGGCGGTGAAGGCCGGACTGTTGGCGTACTAAGATTCGGACAAAAACAAGTGATGGCCAAAGTTGGTATCTCTTCGGTAAGTATCGAAAATGCGCTGGCTAATTTAGATTCGTCACTCGCTGGCTGGGATTTTGAAGCTACAGCGCAAGCCGCCTCTGACGCCTGGGAAAAAGAACTTTCAAAAATCAGGATTCAATCCAGCGACTCTGCTCAAAAGACTATTTTTTATACTTCGCTGTATCACACCATGGTGGCGCCATCGTTATTCTCCGATTTAAATGGCGATTTCAAAGGCGTAAATGGTGATTTACAAAAGGCAACCGGATACAACCGTTATACCGTTTTTTCTCTGTGGGATACCTACAGGGCCTTGCATCCGCTCTTTACGTTAACACAGCAACCGAAAGTAAACGACATGGTTAAATCGATGCTCGATCATTACAGGCAAACCGGATTATTGCCCGTATGGGAACTCGAAGGAAACGAAACCTGGTGCATGGTCGGGAATCATTCTATTTCAGTAATTGCCGAAGCAATCCTGAAAGGAATTGGTGATTTTGATCAGCAGTTGGCTTTTGAAGCCATGAAAGTAACCTCGATGCACGATCGCGATGGAATGGGTTATCACGACAAGCTAGGCTATATCCCGGCGGATAAAATTCAGCAATCGGTAGCCAAAGCAGAAGAAGTTTGCATTGACGACTGGGCTGTAGCAGCAGTAGCAAAGAAGTTGGGAAAAACTGAAGATGCAGCTTATTTTGCCAAACGCGCATTGAATTACCGAAACTACTTCGATAAAGAAACTGGGTTTATGCGTGGAAAACTGACCAACGGACAATGGACTACGCCTTTCGACCCGGCTTATTCAAAACACGAAGGAAGTGATTACACTGAAGGAAACGGGTGGCAATATTTATGGCTGGCCCCGCACGATGTCAATGGGTTGATTGAGTTGCTGGGAGGCAAAGAGCCATTTGCAGCTAAGCTTGACCAGTTGTTTAAAGTTGAAGAAGGTGTTAAAGGCGAAGAAGCCTCGAACGATATCTCCGGATTAATTGGCGCTTATGCACATGGTAACGAACCCGGACATCATACCACCTTCCTGTTTAATTATGCCGGATGGGCCTGGCGCACTCAGGAACTGAACCGCCAGATTCAGACCGAAATGTACACCAATAAGCCTGATGGATTGTGCGGCAACGAAGATTGCGGACAAATGTCAGCCTGGTATGTTTTCAGTGCTATGGGATTCTACCCGGTTAATCCATCGGAGTTAGCCTATCAGCTTGGCTCGCCACTTGTCCAGGAAGCAAAAATTGAAGTTGATAATGGGAAATTCTTTACGATGAAAGCACCATTGGCTTCAAAAGAGAATAAATACATTCAGGAAGTGAAGCTGAACGGACAGGCTCTTGGCCGCACCTACATTACCCATCAGGAAATAATGGATGGAGGAACACTCGAATTTACGATGGGTGCGCAACCGAATAAAGAGCTGTTCAAATAGTCGCAGTTTGCATTCTCTCTAATTACGAAAGGGGATTTCATCTATTCTAAAAGATGGAATCCCCTTTTTTATGCGAATTACGGGATAAAAATCAGAAGTATTTATTTCGCCGGAATACTTTTCAGCGTTTCCACCAAATAATCCCAGAATTTAGCAACCGACTCGATATTGACTTTTTCATCAGGAGAGTGCGGGAAACGAATGGTTGGACCAAATGAAATCATATCCCAGTTCGGATAAGTTCCGCCCAAAATACCACATTCCAATCCGGCATGAATAGCCTTGATTTCAGGAATACGTCCAAATTTGGAGTTGTAAACCTGTTGCATCGTTTTCAGGATAGGAGAATCCAAATTGGGTTTCCATCCAGGATAACCGCCTTTCATAATCACTTTTGCACTAGCCAAAGTAAATACCGAATCCATACGCGAAGCTAATTGTGCACGGGCTGAATCAACAGAACTGCGCATCAGACAGGAAATTTTAACAGTTTTTGCCTCGCTGTCGGATTTTACAATGGCCAGGTTGGTCGATGTTTCAACCAAACCAGCCATACTGTCGCTCATGCGGATTACTCCATTAGGGCAGGCCACAACGGCATGAGTAAGGTTTATTTGCGTTGTTTCGTCGATTAACGAAGCAGGCATTTCTGTTTTCGAGAGCTCTATTTTCAAGGTAGGTTCGGTAGCCGCCAGTTCACGTTTGATAACAGTGGTCATTCCGGCAATCAATCCAACCAGTTTATCGGCAGTGGCATAAGGAACAGTAACGATTCCAAAAGCCTCTCGCGGAATGGCGTTTCTCAAACTTCCGCCGTTGATGGAGGATAAACGCAAGCCACAAACTTTGTGAGCTTCTTTCAGCAAGCGGAAGAAAATTTTATTGGCATTTCCGCGGCCAAGGTTGATGTCCAATCCCGAATGCCCGCCTTTTAATCCGGTTACATTCAGCTTGAAACTAATTGATTCGGCAGGAACCGGAACTTCAGCATAAGTAAACGTGACATTGGCATCTTCGCCACCGGCACAGCCAACGTACAATTCGCCTTCGTCTTCCGAATCCATGTTGATGAGAATATCACCTTTCAGAATACCAGGGCCGAGGCCGTTAGCTCCGTCCATACCAGTTTCTTCGGTTGCGGTAAAAAGAGCCTCAACAGGCCCGTGTACCAGGTCTTTCGAAGCCAGCACAGCCATTGCAGCAGCAACTCCGATACCATTGTCGGCACCAAGCGTTGTTCCGTTGGCACGCACCCATTCGCCATCAATAATGGTTTCAATCGGGTCTTTGGCAAAGTCGTGATCTTTGTCGCTGTTTTTTTACGGAACCATGTCGAGGTGTCCCTGCAGAATGACGCCTTTTCGTTTTTCCATTCCAGGAGTGGCAGGTTTGCGAATGATGACATTGCCCACTGCATCCTGAATGGTTTCTAATCCGAGATTCCGACCAAAATCGGCGACATATTGCCTGATCTGGTCTTCGTGATGTGATGGACGCGGAATCCGCGTCAACTGGTAGAAATTTTCCCAAACTTCGCCGGGAGTTAATTTTGAGATTTCGTTGCTCATATAGTTATTTTTAAAATGAAATTCCTTTTAAAATTCAGCTTAAAATACCAAATTCAGCTCTAAATCAGTCCAAACACCATTTTGGTATAATGCCGATGATTAGAAAATGTCAAGGCCAATCGAGTGTGCGAAGATTGGACTGTTACATTTCTTCAATCGGTATAAAAGTACAATTAATCCCTGTAGTTTGTTTCTGAAATAGAACAATAAAAAAACCTGCATCCATTAAAACGAATGCAGGTTTGTAATATTTTGAGATACCGAAATTATCTCTTTTTATTTGGCAACTCGAGTCCGTAACCCTGTTTGCTGTCAACTCCCCTGAGATAAAGGGCTAGAACGA
>JAHEYU010000017.1:18992-83346 GCA_023251435.1 Bacteroidota bacterium | reverse complement strand
TTTGCTGTCCCAGGCCGAAACAATGTACTGGTTGTTTCCATCCTGAAACTCACTGCGCACAAGGGTGTATGATAAATTCATGGTATATCCTTTCGACGAACTGACCCTGGCCTGAAATTCAGCACCAAAGGCTCTTCCTTTTGAAGTGGAAGTCAATGCCTCATCTCCAACCACTCCAAAATCGGCTCCTTTATTGGCAATCGAAATTTTATCTTTTACTGAGAAAGGATAGTGACGGTAGTTCTTGAAAAATCCTTCAGCAGAAAACTGAATACTGTTTGCAGGTTTAAATTCAACTCCGCTAATGTAATGATCAACCGAAATATATTTAAGATTATTATTTTTGTTAACAAACACGTTGTTTTCCTTGTATCCGAGGGCAGTGTAGGCCGGAAGCTGGAAATAACGACCAGTATTCATGTTCAGACTCCATTTTTCTGTCAGCCGGTAGGAGGCAGAAATCCTGGGTGATAACTGTTTCAGAGGATTATTCATTGACGATGAATAATTATTGGCGTCGGCTCTGAAGCCTGCAGAAACAATGAGACGTTCGTCAAGAAAAGTATGACTGGCCTGACCAAAAATGCCATATTTCATGATATTCAGGTCGGTACTGTAATTTACCGGCAGAATTTCGCCATTGTAAAACCGGCGCTGAAGAGTGCTGTTTGTGTAGGTCGAAAAATCGATATTCGCACCATAATTCAGCTTGAAATAATTAACCCTGACATTGTTTTCGAACCTTATTTTATTTTCGATTTCCTCCGAGCTGTAATCCAGAATTTTATTGCTTTCCGAACTTTCATCGTTCTCAAAATACTTAACTATCGAGTTATTCAGATGACTGCGGCTTAGCACAATCGTTTGGTAACTACTTTCCCTGAAATGTTTGTAAACAACTCCGGCAGTATAACTCCATTGTTCGTTTTTCGGGATCTGGCTCAGAATGAATTTCTGCTGATCATCCGGGTTTTTAATGTCTCTGTTCAGGTCGAACAAATCGATGGCTCCAAGGCCAATGAACGTAAGTTCATTTTTGGCATCAATCCGGTTGCGTACTTTAAACTGCATGTCATTAAAAGTGGGTAGAAATGGCAGTTCGAGCGCGCTGAAAAGCAGTTTCAGATAAGATCTTCTGGCCGAAACAATATAGGTTGTTTTATCGCCTGCAGGTCCGTCGAATGTGGCCGAAACTTCAGAAGCACCCAAAGTTCCCCTGAATTTCAGCTTGTCGGCATTTCCATCCACCTGGGCAAACTCAAAAACTCCGCTTAGTGCATTTCCACGGTTCGAAGGAAATGCCCCGGAATAATAGTTTACTTCGCGCAGAAAGTCAGCGTTCAAAATACCAACCGGTCCGCCCGACGCGCCCTGTGTGGCAAAATGGTTGATATTCGGAACCTCAACGCCATCCAGATAAAACCGGCTTTCGGAAGGACCGCCGCCACGAATGATAATATCGTTCCTGAACGAAGGCGATGAAAGCACTCCTGCAAACGACTGAATAACCTTTGAAATATCGCGGTTTGCGCCAGGGCTTTTTTCAATCTCGGCAATGCCGATGGTTTTCAGCGAAACCGGGCTTTCCTCGGTTTTACGGTAGGGCGAAGCACTCACTGTTACTTCTTCAATTTTGGTATCCATTTGCTCCATCCTTATTTCGAGAAAGGCAACTTTAGCATTGCTTACCTCAATCTGAGCCGAAAGCGCATTCTGATAACCTACAAACGAAGCCTGGATCCGAACAAATCCGGGGGAGAGACCAACCAATTGAAAATTACCGTCAATATCAGAAATGGCACCAATGGTGGTTCCCGAAACGATGACATTTACAAATGGCAGCGGTTCGTTGTTTACCGCATCAAAAACACGGCCTTTTAATGCCGCTTGTTGGGCCCAAAGACCCGACAGTATGGATATTACAAGAGTAAATGTGATAAATATTCGTTGTATCATGATTCTAATTTTTTGCTGTACGAATGGTTAAAAATATTTCTTTGGCTGTTGTAAGTGTACTCAAATCGGTAAATAAATTGCCATTTTTTCCTGATGGTTCTCCATGTCCGATTGGATTCAGAAAAACCGGTTCACCCATATTTTCAGGATCGATGGCAGCCGCATAAACAAGTGATGGCTGAAGCGATGCAAAGTAATTCATATCTCCCTGAAATTTGTTATTGGTCCAAAATTGATTGGAATCCCATGCCTGATTTACTTCCAGAAGTATCCTGAATTTTCCTGAAGGCTTTTTCGAAAGCGAAGTTTTAAGAACAAAACCTGTTTGGGGTGTTGCTCCTGAAATGGCATCTGGCACAGCCGTTTCGGGTGAAGGGATATACAAACCGTCGGCGGCCTTAATGTTTCGTTTGTGCGACCAGTAAGGCAATGCAGCCGGACGACGGACTGCCCCGGGTATTGAACTCCATTTTCCGGGAGCAATTTCGCCATGTTTAAAAATCCCTTTGGCAATAAAATTGGTCACAAAAAGTGTTTCAATATAATTTCCTTCCAAATCTTCGACCCAAAAAGCGAATGTGGGGTAGTTAAATGCTGCTCCTTTTGAAACTTCGATGGTAATCGGAAAAGCGGTTGCATCCTGATTGGAACGCATTTCCTGTTTAGCTTCGTCAGTGGGCTTCTGCGAAATACAAGATGTTAACAGAACTATTCCAATAAATAATATATTCTTCATTGTCTGCATGTTTAAAAGCGATTTTGTTTAAAGTTATTTTTTCAGAGTTAAACAAGATAACCCTGCCAAAGTTTAACCGTACCGTTTGTTTTTTATAATATTGTCTGAAAATTGATTCTATGAGATTGGTGATTCAACGGGTAAGTTCGGCCTCGGTGAAGGTTGACGGTTCAATTGTTTCTGAAATTAGAAACGGCTTGCTGATTCTGGCCGGAATTGAAGATGCTGATTCTGAAGAAGATATTGACTGGCTGGTGAAAAAAGTTTGTCAGTTGCGAATATTCGGCGATTCAGAAGGCGTGATGAACCTTTCTGTTCAGGATGTTTCAGGCGAAATGATCGTGGTCAGCCAGTTTACATTGCACGCCTCAACCAAAAAAGGAAACCGGCCATCGTACATTCGTGCAGCCCGACCAGAAACTGCCATTCCGCTATACGAACAACTGGTTTCCGAATTCAGCAAAACGCTCGGCAAACCAATCGGGACAGGAGTTTTCGGCGCTCACATGGAAGTTTCGCTCGTGAATGACGGACCGGTGACGATTATTTTGGATTCTAAAGCCCCCTTCTAATTCCCCCAAATGGGGGAAAGTTTTGGCGATTGCATATTGAAGGGAATTGCCTAAATTAATAAAAAAAATACAAGTCATGAATTCACAAATTGAAGAAAGGATTGAGATTATAAAGTCTTTGAAAACAACTACCGGAAAGGCAGACCAATCACTTGAAAAGCGAATAAAATCGACTCGCATTTTTGGTATTTTTAGTTATTCATTAGCAAATTTTGTTCTGATTTTTTTAATTCTCATAACCATTTTGGCCTTGCTGGATTTTAGCAGTTATGGGAGCAGGTGGTCAAAATCTGCCTTTTTTGCTTTTATGACTATGACAATATCCCTTGGTGCACATTTCTCTTCTATTGATTTTTTACTTTCAAAACATCGTAAAAATTTACTGAATTCCGATTTTTCATTTAACAATCAATTGAATAATACATTAAAAATGCAGATCAATGATTTAAATTATCACCGGTTTAAACCCTATTGGATTATTATTCCGACTGTTATTATTATGACAACAGGAATGCTAATGTTTTTTGCTGATCATGGCGTTTTTCCAAAAAATAAGCTTTATTGGGATTACTTCAAGATTCCCGTTCTTTTTGTAAGCATTCTATTATTTTGGAATTTTAACTGGAAAATTTATCAGGTCTGGAAAAACATCAAAAACGTAGAATCATCAATTCATAATTAAACAAAAATTAAAATTCATGCAAACAAATAAAATCACCCTATCCGAAGCCCAGGAAATGGTGGATCAGTGGATAAAAACCATCGGAGTGCGCTATTTCAGCGAGTTGACCAACCTGGCCATCCTGACTGAAGAAGTGGGCGAACTGGCGCGAATTATGGCCAGAACATACGGCGATCAGTCGTTTAAAAAATCGGACGAAGGAAAAGACTTAGGAGACGAAATGGCCGATGTGCTGTGGGTTCTGATTTGTCTTGCCAATCAAACCGGTGTCGATCTGAACGAGGCATTCCTGAAAAACATGGAGAAAAAAACCACCCGCGACAAAGACCGGCATCAGAACAATGAAAAACTCAAGTGAACAGTTTAAAGTTATAGGTTTAAAGTTCAAAGTTGAGCCTTGAATCTGATACAAAACTGCTGATTAGATAAAACTTTAAACATTGAACGTCAAACTTTAAACTCATTTTATATGTCCATCGAAACCTGCCCATTGTCCCTTTCAGATATCCAATCTGAACTGGAAGCAATCCGCGAAAACGCCTCAAAAAATTTAACCAAAGAAATGTTCGAAAAGGCGCTTTCCTGCATCGACCTCACTACCCTGAATTCAACTGATACCGTCAGTTCGGTAACTGCATTCACTGAAAAAGTGAACAGCTTTCCTGCGGAATTTCCCGGAATTAAAAATGTGGCTGCCCTTTGTGTTTACCCTAACATGGCTCACACAGTAAAGAGCACGCTAAACGTTCCGAATGTTAAAATCGCCGCTGTTGCCGGAGGGTTTCCGTCATCAATGACATTTACAAAACTTAAAATCGAAGAAGCTCAACTGGCGGTTGTTGCCGGTGCAAACGAAATCGACATCGTTTTACCATTGTGGGCTTTTCTTGAAGGCCATTTCGAAACCTGTACCAACGAAATTTCAGCCATTAAAAAAGTCATTGGCGATGCCCACCTGAAAGTGATTCTGGAAACCGGAGTGCTGAATGTTGATCAAATCTGGCAGGCATCCATGCTGGCCATCTCTGCCGGAGCCAATTTCATCAAAACTTCAACCGGCAAATTGCCACAGGCTGCCAGTCCTGAAGCTGCATTTGTGATGTGTCTGGCCATCAAACAGCATTTTGAGGAAACCGATCAGAAAATCGGGTTTAAACCAGCCGGTGGGATTGTTACGCCTGAAGATGCGATCCTCTATCTTACTATTGTTCAGGAAATTCTGGGAAATGAATGGCTAACGCCCGAACTCTTCCGCATCGGAGCCAGCCGTTTGGCCAATAACCTGCTCGAAAAAATTACAGGCAGTCCGGTAAAACATTTTTAGTTTAAAGCTGTTTTAAGAATCAAAAATCAATTTTCATTAAAACAATTAATTATGGCAAATATTACGCTCAAAGGAAATGCAATTCAAACCATAGGTGAACTGCCTGCAAAAGGAACAAAAGCTCCTGAATTCGAATTGATTAAAAACGACTTATCAAAAGTTTCGCTTAAAGATTTCACCGGACAACGACTTGTTCTGAATATTTTTCCAAGTCTGGATACCGGAACTTGCGCGGCTTCTGTTCGTCAGTTCAACAAACTGGCTGCCGATCTGGAAAATACCAAAGTGCTTTGTATTTCGCGCGATTTACCTTTTGCCCAGGCTCGTTTCTGCGGAACTGAAGGCATCACAAATGCCATCACTGTTTCGGATTTCGCAACTGGCAAATTCGGTAAAGATTATCAGTTGGAAATTTCAACCGGTCCGTTGGCCAATTTGCACTCACGTTCGGTAGTTGTATTGGATGAAAATCATCAGGTTGTTTACAGTCAGCAAGTTCCTGAAATTGTTGACGAACCCAATTACGATGCAGCTTTAGCTTCGTTGAAATAGAACGAAAAACATACGACATTTCAGAAAGCTGTTTGCCTGATGCAGACAGCTTTTTTTGTGTCCATAAATTCCTGAAAGATTGCTATATTTGAAATAATCAGTCTGATTAAAATCAAATCAAAATGACCCGGAAAGACGCATTAAAGCTATTTGAAGATAAAAAAGTTCGCACCATTTGGGATGGAGAACAGGAAAAATGGTTTTTGTCCATCATTGATGTCATTGAAATACTAACGGATAGCCCTAACGCCCGCAAATATTGGAGTGTATTAAAAACACGACTCAAAAAGGAAGGAAGTCAGTTGGCTACAAATTGTAGTCAACTGAAAATGCAATCCGCAGACGGGAAGTTCTATAAAACCGATGTTGCTGATGTGGAGCAACTTTTCAGGCTAATCCAATCCATTCCATCGCCAAAAGCTGAACCGTTCAAACTGTGGTTGGCCGAAGTAGCCCGCGAGCGGTTAGACGAAATGGACGATCCTGAACTTGGAATCGACCGGATGCTGGAATATTACCATCGGAAAGGTTATTCAACCAACTGGATCAATCAACGGCTTAAAAGTATTGAAGTCCGCAAGGAGCTGACGGACGAATGGGAGCATCGGGGAGTAAAACAAGGTCAGGAATATGCGACCTTAACCGATATTATTACCCATGGCTGGTCGGGATTAACCACCAAACAATACAAACAACTGAAAAGCCTAAAAAAAGAAAGCCTTCGGGACAATATGACGAACCTCGAATTGGCGCTTAATACGCTTGCAGAAGCTACGACAACCGAGATTTCGAAACAACATCAGCCCAAAACCCCGGAAGAAAACAGAAAAGTCGCGGCGCGTGGAGGTTCAATTGTTGGCAATACCCGCAAAGAGATTGAAGCAAATATTGGGAAAAGCATCGTTTCACCGCTAAATGCTAAGAAAATCAGACAAATCCCTGAAAGCTCGGAGTAGAATCGCAACGAATTTTAACTCGCTGTTATCATACTTTCCTCAACAATAATTTCATCCTGACTGTTTAAGTAAAAAACTGTTGATATGCACCCTGTTCTAAAGGAAAATATTCAGGAAATAGGCAAACCTTATTCCGACCTTCATTTTTTACTGCAATGTTTTGCCGAAGTTCTCGAAGCCAATAACGAAACAGAACTTGTAACCTATATTCCCTGGCTCAATACACAGGTTTCTACTCCTAAACCTGAACACGAGCAGAAGACCATTCACCTGTATTCCATTTGTTTTCAGTTGCTAAATTTATGCGAAGTAAACTGGGCTGTTCAAAGCCGACGAGGAAAACAACAACGGCAAGGTTCCCAAAGTGTTAACGGAAGCTGGGCACATACTTTTTCGGAATTGAAAAAATCAGGTATTCCGCAAGCAGAAATTGTTGCAGCGCTTTCTCAACTCGAAATTGAACCAGTAATGACTGCGCATCCGACCGAGGCCAAAAGGACGGTAGTGCTGAAATATTACCGCGAACTGTACCTACAACTGGTTATGCTCGAAAATCCGGTTTACACGACTTTTGAACGCGTTCAGATCCGGTCGGGTATCAAGGAATTGCTAACCCGGCTTTGGTTTATCGACGATATTTACCTCGAAAAACCGCAGGTGGAAACCGAACTCGAAAATGTTTTGCACTACCTCACCAAAGTTTTTCCCGATGTGTTTGAACTGCACGACCGGACCTTGATACAAGCCTGGAATGAAGCAGGATTCCAACCCGAATCGTTGCAAAACTACCGGTCGATGCCCAAAATTAGTCTGGGTTCGTGGGTTGGTGGCGACCGTGACGGGCATCCATTGGTGACTCCTGAAATTACAAAATACACTTTGGAACGGTTGCGGACAGAGGCACTGAATTTGGTTGGAAAACGACTGCACACCCTTGCTGATAGCCTGAGTATTTACACTTCAAAAAGTACTTTAACTGATGAATTTCAGGAATTAATAGTACTGCTTAAAAATCAAATTCCGGGAATTTCGGAGCACCTGCAATTCACTTCTGCGTCGAGAGAACCATTTAAACAGTTTGTTATTCTTCTGATTGAAAAACTTCCGGTAAAGCAAACCAATTCAGGGATTATCGATTTTTCTAAGGGAGATTGGATTTATTCAAATTCCGGCCAGTTAATTAGCGATCTGGAAATGCTGCTTCGGGCACTTTCCACCTGGGGCGCACCCATGCTGGCCATCAACGAAGTAAACAAGGCGCTGCGTTTTGTACAGCATTTTGGTTTTCACCTGGCACATCTGGATATCCGCCAAAACAGCGAATTTTACCGGAAAGCCATTATCGGACTTCTGGAAGATATCGACGATACCAATTATTCAATAAATGATGAAGGATCGGTAGATAAAAAGTTTCTGCTTCAGGAATTAAATCTTTACCGTCCTTTTACCCATAACTACTCCGGAAATATTCCTGAAACGACTATTGCTTTGGGTTATTTAGGTGTTTTGGACGGACACATCCGAAAATACGGCCCCAATGCACTGGGCTCCATGATTGTTAGCATGACCAAAAAAGTGGATGATTTATTTACCTTTTACCTGCTTGCCCGCGAAGCCGGTTTGTATGTAAAAACAGAGTCAGGACCGGCCTGTCAGTTGCCGGTTGTGCCGCTGTTTGAAACCATCGACGATTTACATCAAGCACCAGCCATTCTGGATGAATTTTTGGCGCATCCGGTCACCCAAAATACGCTACAGTTGCAAGCACAGCGAAAAGGGTATTCGCGACCAGTGTGCGAAGTAATGATTGGTTACAGCGACAGCAACAAAGACGGCGGAATTCTGTCGAGTCTCTGGCACCTCTACGAAGCGCAACACGAATTGGCCAAAATTGGACGAAAACACGGCGTTGACATTCGTTTTTTCCACGGAAAAGGAGGCAGTATCAGTCGTGGCGCCGGCCCTATTCACTGGTTTTTGAAAAGCCTTCCGCCGGAATCGTTGTGCGGCAAACTGCGGCTCACCGAGCAAGGTGAAACCATCGAACGAAAATATGCCAACAAGGTGAACGCTGCGTTTAATCTGGAATTACTAACTTCAGGAACGTTGCGCAATACCCTGTTAAACACACACAACCACGATCCTGAATTGTTTGAATTGGTTGGGTTTATGGCACACGAAAGTTTTACATCTTACAATGCACTTACACGACACCCCAGTTTTATCCGGTTTTTTGAACAGGCAACGCCCATTGACGTGATTGAAATCAGCAAAATTGGATCCCGCCCATCGCGCCGGACGAATCAGCGCACCCTGAACGATTTGCGCGCCATTCCCTGGGTTTTTAGCTGGACGCAAAGCCGCGTAAATATTACCAGCTGGTATGGAGTTGGCAGTACATTACAACTCCTGAAAGAACAGTATCCTGAAAAATATGCTTTGCTAAAACAATTACTAATTTCGCATCCATTGCTTCGGTATATTTTAACCAATGTCGATTCGGGCCTGGCAGCAACCGATCCTGAAATTATTGAACTTTATGCTTCATTGATTGAAGAAGACCAAATCAGGAATGACATTTTGCCAATGATTTTATCCGAGTTTCAACTTACGAAAAGCCTGTTAGCTGAATTACTCGAAAAGCCGTTTGAGGAAAGAAGAAAAAATCATTATTTTTCGACCCGGCTAAGGGCTGTGGCATTGGATTTAATGCATCAGGTGCAGGTAAACACGCTACGCCACTGGCGAAATGAAAAAGATTCGGAAGATCCTGTTGTTGTCAATCGTCAGAATATTATTTTATTAAAAACTATCAATGCTGTAGCTAATGCACTGGGTTCAACCGGATAACAAATTGCACCAACGTAAAAACGGACATTTCATTTATAATTAAACACTTATGCAAAAAATTATCAGTCAGTATTTTAATAAATTTTCGACCATGTCGGAAGCTTCGCACTCTGCAGTGCTAAAAATTGCCGAACGCGAAGGCATTGAAATGAACCGGATTATAGTGGCAACTTCCTTTTGTTTCGACGAACTGAATCATCAGCAGACAAAAATGAATCTGCATTCACCACAAGGAACTTTTATCATGGGCGGATTGGCAGGTTATCCGTTCGTTGGCGATATAGGGCTGTCCGCTTTTGCCGACCATATTCCTGATGGCGGCGCAGCCCTGTTTATATTTGGCTCCCACATCGGCATTTCCAGAACCGGCGAGGTTGGTAAGATAAAACGTGTTGGACAGCACCGGCATACCAATACCTGCGGAGCATTGATGATGGTACAGAATCATATTTTATCTTCTTCCATTCATCAGATCGATCCGGCTGATTATTCAGAGTTTCAACCAGAATTTCTTGCCCTTCGGTTGTTACCAATGGCCGAAGAAATTAGAAAGGCAAAAGTTCCAATCCTGAAAACTACCCATTTGGTTTACGACGAAATTGAAAATGAAATATTGAAGTTGATTATAAACAACAAAGTTTTACAGGCAGATTTTCCGGTTTACATTCTTGGCGGAATTGTAATCAATACTGACGAAACCTTGCCCAATTATTTCTCGCAAAAGGTGTTTCGGAAGGTTAAATAAAAGTAGTTATTTCTTTCGTGTAGTCGAATAATCTACTAATTCAATGAGGGCTGTTCTGGATTCACTTTCAGGAAATTGCATGATTCCGGCAATGGCTCTTTCGCGGAATTCATTCATTTTTTCGGCAGCATATTCCAATCCGCCGCGACTCACCACCAAATCGACCAGCTCTTTTACTTTGGCCTGATTTTTATTTTTACGTTTGATTAACTGAAGAATTCTGCTTCTTTCTCCTGATTTGCAATTATTCAGAACATAAAGCAACGGTAGCGTAATTTTTTTCTCTTTGATGTCGTTTCCGGTAGGTTTCCCGAGTATTCCCTTGCTTTGATAGTCGAAAATATCGTCCTTTATCTGAAAGGCAATACCAACATCCAGCCCGATCTGAAACATTTTCTCAACAATTTCATCGTCTTTTGTAACCGAAGCAGCCCCCATTGCCATGCTGGTGGCAATTAACGAAGCCGTTTTCTTCCTGATAATTTCGAAATAAATTTCATTGTCAATATCAAGTTTTCTGCTTTTTCGCATTTGCAGAATTTCACCTTCGCTCATATCTTTTACCGCACGCGAAATCAGATGCAAAAAACGGTACTCCTTGTGATCGAGCGTATTGAGCATTCCACGGCCAAGAATAAAATCACCAACCAAAACGGCTATTTTGTTTTTCCAGAGCGCATTGATGGAAAAACTGCCCCGACGCTCGTACGATTCGTCCACAACATCGTCGTGCAATAAAGTAGCAGTGTGCAATAATTCGATGGAAGAGGCTGCCAGATAGGTAGTACCGTTAAATTCGCCGCACATTTTGGCCGATAGAAAAACAAACATCGGACGCATTTGCTTCCCTTTCTTTTTCAGGATATAACGAATTATGATTTGAAGAAATGGAACATCGCTTTTAATGGCTTCTTTGAAGTACTTTTCAAAGCTTTTCAGTTCTTCCTGTATGGGCAATTTGATGATTTCCAAAGAGGTCATTCAGACATTTTTAAAGAGTTTCAAAAATAGAAAATTAAATTACTTTTTTTGCTACGAAAAAGAATTGAACTTTTCTAAAACTACGAAAGATAAGGCTTGAATTTCTTTCTATCTGTAATCTTTCTAAACAAAATATTAACCGAAAATTTTCACTCACTGAATGTCAAATATTTATATATTTGCATCTGTTAAAATCATCAGCCATGATTAATATTCAGGAATTGGATACCGACCGTCTGGAAATGGCGGCCAACATGCTAAAAGCCATTGCTCACCCAATGCGGATTGCCATTTTAAAGCATCTGGAGGGAGGTAAAAAACTTACAGTAACCGAAATACATGAATTGCTCGGTATTGAGCAATCTACCACTTCTCATCATTTGGGTATTTTAAAAGACAAAGGTGTACTCTGCTCTCGTCGTGAAGGAAAAAACACCTCCTACTATCTGAAACACGACATCCTGAGCCAGATTATTGATTGTTTGCAGCGCTGCACCTGCGAATAAATTCGTACATGACAAAAATTCGTATTACCAAACAATTCGGCTTCGAAATGTCGCATGCATTGCTCAACTACGACGGGCTTTGCCGCAATATTCACGGCCATTCCTACAAACTGCAAATTACTGTGCTTGGCGAACCCATTCAATCGAGCGGAAGTCCGAAAGATGGAATGGTGATTGACTTCAGTATCCTGAAAAAACTCATTCAGGATCAGATTGTCAAGCATTTAGATCATTCACTGATGATCAATGAAAACGCAGATATCGAAAAACTGAACGCACTTGGGCAGATGTACGAACGGCACCAGGTTGTTCCGTTTCAGCCAACTTCCGAAAATATGGTGGTCTATATCGCCGAAAAAGTAAAACTTCTTTTACCTGAACATACCGAACTTTTTAGTGTTCGTTTATACGAAACAGCCAATTCGTTTGCCGAATGGTACGCGGAAGACAATTGATTAACGATTGCAGATTAACTCCTTCCAAGAAATCGTTAATCATCAAATCGATGTTCGTTAATCGTTAATTTTAAAGAAAAATACAATCTACCATGTTAGAAAACAACATTCCCGATAAACGGCTTTTCCTGTTAGACGCCTATGCGCTGATTTACAGATCGTATTTTGCATTTATTAAAAACCCGCGTTTCAACTCAAAAGGACTAAACACCTCGGCCATGCTGGGTTTCGTAAATATTCTGGAGCAATTGCTGCGGGAACAAAAACCCACGCATATTGCAGTGGTTTTCGATCTGAATATTCCCACTTTCAGGCACGAAATGTTTGACGCGTACAAAGCAAACCGCGATGAAATGCCCGAAGATTTGCGCAAATCAATACCTTATATCCGGAATATCATCGAAGCTTACCACATTCCAATTTTGGAAAAAGCTGGTTTCGAAGCCGACGATGTGATCGGTACACTGGCCAAAAAGGCTGAAACGATGGGCTATACCACCTACATGATGACGCCCGACAAGGATTACGCACAGTTGGTTTCCGAAAATATTTTCATGTACAAACCTTCGCGCGGCGGCGAAGCTCCTGAAATATGGGGAATTCCCGAAGTTCAGGAAAACTTTATGGTGGACGAACCGTGGCAGGTAATTGATGTGCTTGGCCTGATGGGCGACACATCCGACAATATTCCTGGCTGTCCAGGTGTAGGTCCGAAAACAGCCATGAAATTGGTTTCAGAATTTAAATCGGTTGAAGGACTTTACCAGAATATTGACTCACAAAAGGGAAAACTGAAGGAAAACCTTGTTGAATTTGAGCAGCAGGTGCGCATGTCGCGTGAACTGGCCAAAATTATTCTGGATGTTCCTGTTGATTTTGACGAAACCAAACTCGTAATGGAAGATCCCGACATAAAGAAGCTGAATGAAATTTATTCTGATCTGGAATTCAGGCAACTGATTAAAAAACAGGAAGCAAAACCACAACCGCAGTCGGTTTCTGATTCATTGTTTCAGCAGGGAACTTTGTTTGGTGGGCCCGTTTCTGCTCCTGAAGTTAAAACTGCTGAAGTAACCAATCTGAATACTTTTTCGACCGTTCCTCATCAGTATTATCTCATCGAAACGGCTGAACAACGCGCCAGCCTGCGCGCTGAATTGTCGGTTCAGAAAGAATTTTGTTTCGATACGGAAACAACAGGCCTCGATACGCTAACTTCAGAATTGGTTTGCATGTCGTTTGCTTTCCGCAGCCACGAAGCATATTGTGTAGCTTTGCCAGCCGACCGGCAGAAAGCGACCGAAATTGTGCAGGAATTCAGGCTTGTTTTTGGCGATGAAAACATTACCAAAATCGGTCAGAACATCAAATATGATCTTTCGATGTTGTTGAATTACGGCGTTGAACTGAAAGGACCGCTGTTCGATACCATGATTGCGCATTACCTTATTCAGCCTGATTTGCGCCACAACCTGGATTATTTGTGCGAATTATACCTGAATTATCAGAAAATAACCACTGACACACTTATTGGGGGAAAAGGATTGTTTCAAAAGACAATGCGCGATGCAAAACCCGAGCAATTGCGCGATTATGCCTGCGAAGATGCCGACCTGACTTTGCAACTGAAAATAGCCATCGAAAAAGACCTGAACGAAAGCAGAACACGCAAACTTTTCGATGAAATTGAAATGCCGCTGATTTACGTTTTGGCCGACATGGAACGCGCCGGAGTGAACCTGAACACCGGCGAATTAAAAGTGTATGCCGAAGTTTTGCGTACCCAACTCATTGACATTGAAAAGGAAATAATTGAAATGGCCGGCGAGGAATTTAATGTTTCGTCGCCCAAACAACTTGGCGTCATCCTGTTCGAAAAGCTGAAAATTGATCCGAATGCAAAAATGACCAAGACAAAGCAATACTCAACTGCCGAAGAAACACTTGAAAAACTAGCGGACAAACACCCGATCATTGGCAAAATACTCGAATTCAGAGGCCTGAAAAAACTGCTTTCGACTTATGTGGAAGCGCTGCCTTTGTTGATCAATCCGAATACAGGAAAACTTCATACGTCATACAATCAGGCAATTGCTGCTACCGGACGACTAAGTTCGACCAACCCGAATTTGCAGAACATTCCGATTCGCGACGAAAATGGCCGTGAACTGCGCAAGGCGTTTATTCCGTCTGATTCACTTCATACTTTCCTTTCTGCCGACTACTCGCAAATTGAACTGCGCATCATGGCAGCTTTGAGTCAGGACAAACAAATGATCGAAGCATTCAGCAACAACCAGGATATTCACGCTATCACCGCTTCCAAAATTTACAAAATACCGCTCGAAGAAGTTACTTCGGACATGCGCCGGAAAGCCAAAACAGCCAACTTCGGAATCATTTACGGAATTTCGGCTTTCGGTTTATCGGCAAGGCTGAACATTTCGCGTACAGAAGCCAAGGAATTGATTGACGGATATTTCGAAAACTTTCCTGATGTTAAAAATTACATGGATAAAAGTATTGAAAACGCCCGTAATGTTGGTTATGTAGAAACCATCAAAGGACGGAAACGCTACCTGACCGACATCAATTCGGCCAATTCGATGGTTCGTGGAATGGCTGAACGAAATGCCATCAATGCGCCCATTCAGGGATCTGCTGCCGATGTGATTAAAATTGCAATGATCAACATTTGGAAAGAACTGAAGAAACAGCGACTTCAATCGAAAATGATCCTTCAGGTACACGATGAGTTGAATTTTGATGCTTTGATCTCGGAACTCGAACAGGTGAAAACCATTGTAAAACATGAAATGGAGAATGCTGTAAACATTGGCGTGCCGCTGACTGTTGAAATAAATGCAGGAGATAACTGGCTGGATGCACACTAAACGTTCAAAGTTTCAGGTTCCAAGTTCCAAGTTTGCCCGAAATTTGGATATTCGTTATTGAATATTGGTTTTTGAATATCTTTTAAGTGAAGACATCCATTTAGTCATCTTATAATCTGCATTTTACTAGTCAGGAACAAAAGATGGCCGGATGATGGAAACACTTTACACAGAGGATGATTACCGGGAGGCGCTGAAAAGGTTTTTGGAAATCTGCGACGCGCCTGAAGATACCGAGGAAGCCGACGAGCTCGAAAAACTCATGTATTTAATGGCAGAATACGAGGAAGAGAACTGCTCCTGAAGAAGTGGTCAGTGTTCAGTCACAGTCAGCAACTACAATGAATTACTTCAATCCTTCAGTTTATTTAATTCATCAAAAGTTCCTGAAAATTTCAACCACTGCTGCATTGTATTTCAGTACGTTGCCCGATTTTTTAACCAATTTCATGGCTTTGTGCGGATTTTCAAACGATTCGCAGAAATAGCTCCAGAATTGCGTCATTTTTGTAAGTAAATGGCCGCTTCCCTGCAAACGATCCGAGTATTCAAGAAACAGCCGGTCGTGAAATTCTTTCAATTTCAGTTTTCGTTGTTTCGCTTCCATCTCCTCTCCGTTCAGGCGCATAGCCAGCGATGGATCCATCAACAAACCGCGTCCGGTCATCCAGCTATTTTGTTGGGGTAAAATGGTTTTTAATACCTGAAAATCGGTTACCGAAAAAATATCGCCATTGTAAACCAGAGGGTGTTTTGTGAGCGAAAGTGCCTCTGCAAAAAGTGAAGGATCGGCTTTCCCGTCGTACATCTGGTTAGCAGTTCGCGGATGAAAGATGATTTCTTCGAGCGAAAACTGGTTTAAAATTTCGAGCACAGGTTTAAATTCCTGATTGTTCTTCATTCCGGCCCGCATCTTAACCGAAAATTTTGTTGGAAATTCTTTTGCGAAAAGCTGCTGAAGCGTTTCGTTCAAATCTTCCGGTTTTTCGAGCCAGGCCGCACCGCGTCCGCGGTTGGTAGCCATTGGGTACGGACAGCCCAAATTAAGATTAATCTCATTATAACCGTTGTCAACCAGTATAGAAACCAATTCGAACAGCTCGGTAGTATCGGAAAATAATACCTGAGGAACTGCAGGCAATGCTTTGTTATTTTCAGGAAGAATTTCTTTTAAAAGCGATTTTTTAATTTCTTTTCCTCTGATATACGAAAGGTAAGGTATAAAGTATTTCGAAATACCATCGTAAACTTCCTGATATACATTTCGGTAGGTAAAATCAGTAAATCCCTGCAAAGGTGCCTGGTATATAATTTCCGGTTTTGGAGCCATGTGTACAAAATTTAAAATGATTTGCCTGATGAAGTGATCGGATAAAAACTATTAATCACTACTTTTGCGGCCACAAACTTATACATTTGCCAGTCGGTATGCAATCCATTCAATTCAAATCAGATACTATAACCTCAAACCTGAATTTGAACGAGCCTGCTTTTAAAACCAATTATTTTAAATCACAAGTAGAATCGGGCACAATAAATATGCTCGACTCAACCTTGCTTGACTCTCTGAATGCCAATTACATAGCGCCAGATAGTGTAATATATTTTGCCTACAGACCTGAATGGTCGCAATTCAGGAAAGCGTACGACAATTTTTACGACTACCAGAAAAATTTACTTGAACCCATTCCCTACGACTCGCTGCATACCGTTTTGGATAAAGTGGAAGTTGTATTTCCGGGTAAAAAAATGACACGTACTAATCCCGACTGGCTGGTTGGCGTGCTGGTACTTGCTTTTTTTCTGTTTGCCACCGTTCGTCTGATTTTCAACAAGTATCTGAGCCAGCTGTTACAGGCAACCATCAATTATTCGACCTTTAACCGGGCATTGCGCGAGCGCTACTTTAATCTTTTCCATGCATCATTCAGGCTCGATTTAGTCTTTACCATGATATTGCCATTGTTTGGATACCAATTTCTTAGTGCATTCAAGATTAATCTGGGGTTCACAAAATCATACTATATGTATCTGGTCTGCATTGGGATGCTTATCGGATATTTTACGGCGAAAAAACTGATTTATTCGATCATCGGAATCCTCACCGAGAGCCGGCAGGAAGTTCAGGAATACCTTTTCAGTATAACCGTTTACAACCGTGTGCTGGGTTTATTCCTGCTGCCATTAACTGCCATTATCGCCTTTGTTCCGCTCTACCAGCCCGAACCGCTGCTATTCATTGGATTAGGAATCATAGTGATATTCTATTTTTTATCGCTCATGAGAGGAGCTAAAATATTCTTGAAAAAACATTTCTCAATTTCATATTTGATTTTATACCTTTGTACCCTTGAATTTTTACCATTGATACTGATCTACAATATTTTGTTGATTTAGGTGGAAAAAAATTAAATTTAAAAGCATTTACTTTGAAGATCAAGAAAATTTTAGTTTCGCAGCCAAAGCCTGAAACAGCCAAATCGCCTTATTTTGATCTGGCTGAAAAAAACAATATACAGGTTGACTTCCGTCCCTTCATTCAGGTTGAAGGTGTATCTGCCAAAGAGTTCAGGCAAACCAGGGTGCAAATTCTGGAACATTCAGCCGTGATTTTTACAAGCAGAACTGGTATTGATCACTACTTCAGAATGAGCGCCGAAATGCGTTTAACCATTCCCGACACAATGAAATACTTTTGCATTTCGGAAGCCACCGCTTTCTATCTGCAGAAATACATTGTTTACCGCAAACGGAAAATATTTTATGGCGCCGGAAGATTTGCTGATTTGATTGAAGTGATGAAAAAACACAAGGAAGAGAAATTCCTTTTGCCTGTTTCGCAAGTCAATCAACCCGAAATTACATCGCTGATAGACAAAGCTGCATACAAATACACCAAGGCTATTTTCTACAAAACCGTCAGCAGCGATTTATCCGACCTGAAAGACGTAAATTACGATATCCTGGTGTTTTTCAGTCCTTCAGGAATTCAGTCGCTGATGCAGAATTTTCCAACGTTTGAACAGGACAGTACTAAGATTGCCTGCTTTGGACCTGCAACTGCCAAAGCCGTAATTGAAGCAGGACTCCGCCTCGACATTGAAGCGCCAACAGTTGAAGCCCCTTCGATGACAATGGCTCTGGAGCAATACATCAAAAAGCACAACAAAGGTTAATTGCCAAAACAAACAAATACTTACAAAAAAGGGGAAATCGATTTTCCCCTTTTTTGTTGTACTTTCGGTTTATGGAAGGATTCACATTACATAAAGAAGAACGGCTTTGCAGCCAGAAAATGATCGAAGATTTATTCACTTCCGGCGAATCCTTTCTGTCGTATCCGCTCAAAGTTGTTTTTCTGAAAACCGAACTGCCCCAACCCTACCCTGTTCTGGCTGCTTTTACGGTTTCGAAGCGGAACTTTAAACGCGCCGTAAAACGAAACCTGCTGAAAAGACGAATGCGCGAAGCATATCGCCTGCACAAACCTACATTCTACGCCGAAATAACCGCAAAAGAGCTTCATTTAGCCGTCATGTTCGTTTATATCGGCAAAGACATTGCCGAATTTGCTCAGATCGAAAAAAGCATGATTTCGGCGTTTAAAAAGCTATTGGCAAAACTTTGAGTACAGAGGCACCTCGTATTTTGATTTTATGAATATCTGCAAATTTATGGTTGGCCATTAAAAGTCATTTGGTTGTCATTGGTTGTCATTAAGTTGCACTGAAACGATAAATATCAACAGAATGACTATGAATGACTATGAATGACAACCATTGACTGTTAAGAAAAGCAAATAGGTAAATAAACCAAACAATCATTTTTGATCACTACTTCTTTTTCTGCTTAAAGGCTGTTGTAGTATTTCACAATTTTAATGAGATTATCCTGCCTTGTATTTTTAATTTTTTCCTGTTTGATGAAGCTTTCAATTTTTGGTTTCTGATCCTTCAAAGCATCTAATACCGACTTCATATTCGCTATTTTAATTGCTTCCGAATGATTAACCACGATATAAAAGATATCAGGTTCTTTCACAAATTTGGCCGGAATAGCAAATCCTTCAACGGGTTTTGGTCCCTCGGCAGGTTTAAACTTCACCCTTCT
Source organism: Bacteroidota bacterium (assembly GCA_023251435.1). Classification (GTDB taxonomy): domain Bacteria; phylum Bacteroidota; class Bacteroidia; order Bacteroidales; family Prolixibacteraceae; genus Aquipluma. Next base: position 64,027 of record JAHEYU010000017.1, on the reverse strand, counting down.
CTTCTGAACCAGAAAGCATTTACCCGATTCGAACAATTCGAAATATCCGCCCTTCTGAATAAACGGCAGATAAACAAAAACCGATTCCCCAAGCAATATCCTGTTCAGAGATTCAGGATTTCCGACCACAAAATTTATCCCTTTTTGCTGATATTCCATTTCGTCGGAGTAAATGTTGTACCGAACCGGCAATTTAACCTTCGAAGTATCCTTCAGGAAAAACACTCCTTCGGCAAATTCGCTGTTCAGATATGGATTTCCCTGAATGCCAGTGTACTCATTTGCTTTTTCGGGATGAAGTAACTTGTAAAAGTGATAATCCTGCAGAAAAGAATCGATCTGTTGGCTAAACAACATCTTCGACGACATGATAAAAACAATGATCAGGTAAATTTTAACAGTTTTCATATCTTTAATAGTTTTATTTCTATTTTTTGTTAGTTTTTATCATTTTCGAAATCCCGGTATAATACAGATCATAACCACCTTTTCCACCTGGCCGGTTCGACGAAAAAATCATTAAATCATTTTCTGAATCGGGAAAATATTCGATTACAGGTCGGTATTCATCGAATTTTGTATTGATTTCAGGCCCAAAGTTTTCTGGTTTGTTCCATTTCCCGTTTTCAAAAACCGAATACCATAAATCGAAACCGCCAAAACCAGCAGTATTATTCGAGGCAAAGACCATCAGATTTCCTTTGATGTACGGACATTTATCGTCATTAGCACCCGAAAGTAAATCATTTTTTACTGGTTTATCTGAACCATTTTTCAGCCAATTCACGATATTCTTAAAATCCATATCAATCTCGTAAATATCATAGTTTTGACCGCGGTTAGATGAAAAATACATTTTCGAATAACTGGCATTAATGGTAGGATAGAAATCATCTTTTCCTGAGTTTAAAACCTTGGCCTCGAAAGGTCCAAGGATCTGCTGGCTCGATTGATAATGACCCCAATCACCTAATTTTGTAAAGGCAAAACGAATATCGAAATCTCCATTTTGATTGCTGGCATACAAAAAATACCACAAGGTATAGGAATTTGTCAGGGTATCGCTGTAAAATGAAAAAGGTCCGTACTCGTCAGCTCCGGTATTGATTAGAGGCAGCAACTTATAGGAATAGTGCGGATAATCGTTTGCCACAGAAAAATGAAAAACATCCGAATCCAAATTAAGAAACGCGTCGATACACCGGCTGGATATATCAAAATTGCCGCCTTTGGTTTCTTTATTGGTCGAGTAATAAAGATAAATCCGTTTCCCTGTAATATTTATATTGCTGTTGTAATCGTCGTATACAGTGTTTAAATCGCTGATGTTGAGGGGAGCCGCAGGAAACCAACCCAATTCGTGGTTGACCGGCTCAGGTTTTATAGTATCGGGAGTACAGAATGAAAGCCCAAAACCCATGACAAACAGTAAGATAAGATTGGTTATTTTCATTAATTGAATTTGGTATAGTTAGGAAAAGTATTCGATGGTTAATGATGTTTCTATCATTCCCTTCAGAATTTTCATATCAACATCCTCCAGCTTGTTGATGTAGAGGCAGCCGACGCCTGTTTTATGTTTGCCCAGCTTTTTAAGCGCTTCAGCGTGCTGATGATTAATATCGCCGCTGATGTACAATGAAAGATTTGCTTTTCGGGGAGAAAATCCGAGCCGCAGCCAATCTACTTCCCTACCGGTATTAGGGCTTTTTAGCCTTACCTGACCAAAACCTATGAGCGAACTTCCCCACATTTTTGGCTCTTCACCAGTTGCTTTTTTCATCATTTCCAAAAGCACAAAACTGTCATTTCGCTTTTGTTCGTCCTTAATGCTGTTGATAAACTCTTCAACGCTTGAGGATGTTGGTTTTGTTTTGTTTTCTGCCATGTGAGAGTTCTTGTTTTATGTGTTAAGGCGTAGTACTTGTTTTTATTCTAAATACGATGCTATTAATTTGAAGTCTAAACTGCCATTTTTTAATTCATAACTATAAATTGCTCTACCACTTATATGTCCATCTTCATAATAAGCAATCAAACATTCTTTCCCTAAAAGTTCAACTTGCAGAAATTTCATTTGACCACCCATAATTGGTTTTAAAGGAATTAATTCAGGTTTGTGGAGCAATGAATTGGTAATATATTCCCTGGGATTTTTAATTCCCATTTCCAAAAATTGTTTCCCTTGAATTTCATTCTGATACCAGAAATTTGATTCTCTGTTTATTGAATCAATTTCAATTTCCAATTGATTCTTAATAACAACTAAGCTATCTTTTTCAGTTGTCAACGATTCAATTTTTGACACTAATTCTGCTTTCTCGGATTTATGGTTACAGCCGAAGACCAATAATACCAATAAGAGTGCTAATAAATTTTTCATACTGGATCAAGTTAAAAATGAACGTTTTCAGACAAATATTTTATACCGCCTGTTGGCGGTTCGTGCTTTTATTACTTTATTTTTTTTCAATACTAAATCTCAATATAGTCTTTAATTTGTCGGGGGTAACTTTTCGTGCATCAGTAAGATAAATTTCCCTGTGAGTTTTTGTTTTTCGAATATAATTTTCTTGTTCGGCATAACATTCCATCATTCTAAAACTCGTTGGTTCGTCGTCATAACTACCTAAATGCAACATCTGAATACAATCGCCTTCAATTATTTCTTCAAATCTGACTTGTTCTAATAAATCATGTGGCTTTTTCTTTTTTGTCTCTTCAAGTATCCGTATAGCAAAATTATTATCCACAAAATCAGGTTGACGTATCATTAATTTAAAAACTAAGTCATTCTTATTTATTGTTCCATCAAATGATTGCTTTGCCTTTTCATTTAAATCCCAAACTCCTTCAAGTGGGTAAACTGTGTAATCAAAATATCCATTGGGTGCAATTCCTTTTTTAGGACTCATCTTAATTCCATACGACAAAGAATATAAAACTCCTATATATTCAGCAAAAAAGTCATCATTAGGATTTCCGTTTCCAATTATTGTGAAAAATTTGAATTTCGGGATATTTATCAATTCGGGTTTGTTTTTAGGCAAAAAGAATTGCTTCTCGCTTTTTTTCCATTCATGTTTCATATTTTGTCTCTATTATTTGTTAAAATCTAAAAGTAGATTTATCCTTAACGAAGGAAGCTACGCAGAGGCGGATTGTCCCAATTACCCGGGACTGAGCGGAAAGATGCACACCGCAAACTGCTGCTGCTGAAAAGACTTAAATTCCATTATCTATTTCCGGTAATGAGATGTTTTTTGCACCGGATTTCGGCTATTCAGCTAAATGTTAGCGGTTCGTTCTTTTTTTTCTGGCCTTGTTGGTTTTGTCAATTAAAATTATAAATTTGTAACCATTGTATAAGGTTAAACTATGTGGTTATGAATGAATATCTAACACTCTCAGAAGCTTCTGAACTCATTGGTAAAAGTAAAGAAACTTTAAGACGTTGGGACAGGGAAGGCAAATTGTCTGCTGTCCGGGAGCCAATAAGCAATTACCGAGTCTATAATAAAGTCGAAGTTCAAACATTATTTATAGATTTTCTGGATAAAGATACAAAAGATATAACTTCAAATTATGTTGAACCTGAAAATGATTATACGGTTTTAGAATTATTTGCTGGTGCTGGTGGTTTGGCCGTTGGCATGGAGAAAGCCGGTTTAAATTGTGTTGCCTTAAATGACATTGACAAATGGGCTTGTCAAACTTTGCGTAAAAATAGACCAAACTGGAAAGTGATGGAAGGCGATATAAAGAATTTTGATTTTTCAGAATATCTTGATAGAGTTGATGTTGTTGCAGGTGGTTTTCCGTGTCAAGCATTTAGTTATGCTGGCAAAAAATTGGGTCTAGCTGATGCCAGAGGAACACTATTCTATGAATTTGCAAGAGTTGTCAAAGAAGTTAACCCACCCATTTGTATTGGCGAAAATGTAAGAGGTTTATTGAGCCATGAAAATGGAAGGACATTGCAAGGCATGATTTCGATTTTAGATGAGATTGGATATAATGTTGTTCCTTTTCAAGTCTTAAAAGCTATAAATTATAGAGTTCCGCAAAAAAGGGAACGTTTAATTTTAGTGGGAATACGAAAGGATATTAATTTAAAATATGAATATCCAAAACCACATAAGAAAATATACACTCTAAAAGATGCTTTAAAAAAGGGAGATTTATTTGAAAATAATGTTCCAAAATCTGATGGTGCTAAATATCCAAAAAGCAAGGTGGATGTCCTAGATTTAGTGCCACCCAAAGGGTATTGGCGCGATTTGCCAATCGAAATTCAAAAACAATTTATGGGCGGAAGTTTTTATCTCGGTGGTGGAAAAACTGGCATGGCTCGAAGAATTGGTTGGGACGAACCTTGTTTAACTTTAACTTGTAGTCCGGCGCAAAAGCAAACAGAACGTTGCCATCCTGACGAAACCCGTCCGTTTACAGTCCGTGAATATGCTAGGATTCAAACGTTTCCAGATGATTGGAAATTTGAGGGTTCAATGGCTCAACAATATAAACAAATTGGAAATGCAGTTCCTGTGAATTTAGGAACAGAAGTCGGTTATTCAATTGTGAAATTTTTGAACCAATACTATTCTCAAACTATCCGAAAATAAAAGGCTACTTATATTTTTCTTCAATTTCTATTGCTAAAGTCTTAATCGTCTGTTCTACGACCTTGCTGGCATCTACCTCTAAAGCAACCTCTCCAATGGCATCAATTAATTCAAAATAAAAGTCATCTTTACCCGTAAGTCTATGCCAAAAATCCTTGCCAATAATTACAGGATAAGTATTTCCAATTCTTTTGTAATGAGAACTTAGTTCGGCTTCGTCGCCATAGACAACACCAACAATCATATCATTTATTCCAACATTAAGATTGTTTGTTCTTGCTAGAGTTCGAACTCCATTAAAATGATTAATTATGGTCGTAACATCATCGTGGTTTATTGTATTTGGACCTGCTTTTAATTGACAATATTTTTTTCTTCCATCAATCGCATCAATAAACTCAATGTCAATTCCTTGTGTCGTAGAGCCTAATCCTTGAAAAAGAGAACTTATAAGGCTTTGAATTTTCATACCAAATGAAGTGCTAATCGAAGACCCTAAAATCCTTGGAAGCACCAAGGCTCTGGCGATACTTTCTGAATCGTCATTCCCTGTTAAGAAGTTTGCTAAATATTTAAACAAGAATGGGTTTACATTATATTCAGACAATTTACTTGCTCGTTTACAAGCTCCGTCAATGTGACTTTGAACGATTTCATTTCTGAAAAATGTCTTTGCGTTTTCAATTATTTGCTTTCTCTGATTGTTATCCATTATCTTTTTCATAATTCGCCAAAATTAGTGATTGTTGTCAATTGTTGTCGTTTTCAGAATGATGCTCAATGTCTTAGCCTCCTATTAAATGTTTCCCTAAAGTAAAGTTTATATAATGAGATAACCAAGTTGTTAAGCAGATATTTAATTTGAAAAGAGAGGGAAATATTGATTACAACCTAGTTATACGGAGATAGAACTTTTCTTTTCAATTTGCGCCAGGTTTAAAATCAGATCGTATTAGGAAGTTAATTGCTACATTACTCCAAACTCCGCGCTGCTGCAGCTCCGAACAATTTTTCGTCGTATCTCAATTCCAGGGAAAACGTCCCTTCAGGACTAAAAAAAGCCGGTCGGGAAATCAATCCCAACCGGCTTATATGTTTTTATTTCAGTGGGTCAACCACATAGGGTTGACCCTACGGTTTCGTCTATTCTTTGTCCATGATTTCGGTTTGCATGCGCACCGAATCTTCGTGGATATGCTGGAACAACTGCTGAACCAGATGTCCGTTCAGGTTCAGGCTTTCGCCCAGTTTCACGCGTTTTTCCATCAGTTCGGCAAAACGGCCAATCTGCAGGGCGGTAACATTGTTATCTTTTTTATACTGACCAATCTGGCGGGCAATTTTCATGCGCGACGACAGGGTTTCAAGCAATTCGCGGTCGAGCGAGTCGATGCGGTTACGCAACAATTCGAGCTGATTTTCGAACAGTTTGTTGTCGGTAGTTGCATTACGGATGATCAGCCGGTCGAGCAATTTGGCCAGATCGGCCGGGGTTAACTGCTGTTCCTTGTCGCTCAGCGCACACGAAGGGTCGATGTGCGATTCGATCATCAGCCCTTCGAGGCCCATATCGAACGCTTTCTGCGAAATATCGAACAAATACTCACGCTTGCCTCCAATGTGGCTCGGATCGCAAATAATCGGCAAATTGGGCATCAAACGGCGCAATTCGATCACTGTTTTCCAGTTGGGGTAGTTGCGGTACTCTGTTTCGCGGAAAGGCGTAAATCCGCGGTGAATGGCTACCATGTTTTTAATTCCGGCCTGACTAAGCCGCTCGAAGGCGCCCAGCCAAAGCTGTACATCAGGATTGACGGGATTTTTCACCATTACCACCGCATCGGTTCCTTTCACCACATCGGCAATTTCCTGAACAACAAACGGGCTGGCGGTTGACCGGGCTCCAATCCAGAGAACGTCCAAACCGGCTTTCAGTGCCTCTTCGGTATGCTGCGCGTTCGCTACTTCGGTTCCAACGGGCATTCCGGTTTCTTCGCGTACCATCTGCAACCATTTCAAACCAATGCTTCCAACACCTTCGAAACTTCCGGGGCGGGTACGTGGTTTCCAAACGCCACCGCGATATACGAATACACGATGATCTTTAGCAATTAATTTTGCAGTTGCCATCGCCTGCTCCTCGGTTTCGAGACTGCATGGACCGGCAATGATCAGCGGGTTGTTTATTTGTGGCAACCAGTGCTTGATCGGGTTAATTTCTAGTTCTAATCCCATGATTATTTGGTATATAATTTAACAATTGTCTTTTCATTTTTTACCAGCGAATCGTTTTGTCCGGCAAGGATTCCACGAATCCGGTTGGCATTTTTCATCAGCGCCATCATCTGTTCCGGATCGCCCTCAATACTTTTCCTGAAAGCTTTCAGGTGTTTGATGTAAACATCGAGCGATTCAACAACATACTGCTTGTTTTGTTGAAAAATAGGTCCCCACATTTCAGGAGAACTTTTGGCCAGACGCACTGTTGAGTTGAAACCGCCGCTTGCCAGATCGAAAATAATTTCGCGGTCTTCCTTGTCGAGCACAGCGTTTGCCAGCGCGAAAGCTGCGGCGTGGGGCAAATGCGAAATAAAAGCGGTACTGTGGTCCTGGTCGTCGGCGGTCATGTAGGCAATGTCCATTCCGAGTACCTGAAACATTTTTTCGGCAAATGCCAGGTGCTGCGGCCCGCATTTCTCCTGATCGCAAATAATGTTGATTTTTCCTTCGAAAAGGCCTTCGAGCGCTGCTGAAGGGCCTGAATTTTCGGTACCCGACATCGGATGCGCGGGAATGTAATTTCTTCGCTTCGGATGGTTTTCGACCGCGGCAGCAATTAGTTTTTTGGTCGATCCAACGTCAATCACCGTTGTTTGGTCCGAAACCAGATCGAGCACTTTGGTCAGCGAATTCAAAACCTTGTCAACCGGAATGGCAATAATTACCATATCAGCCACCGAAACAGCCGTTTCGAGCGTTTCAATCCGGTCGATAATTCCCAGCCGAAGCGCTTCATGCGCATTTTCAGGACTCGCATCAACTCCTATAATTTCGTTGGCAAATCCGGCTTTCCGAAGGTCTTTCGCCATCGAACCGCCAATCAGCCCCAAACCTATTACTGCAAGTTTCATATATATTACTATTTCAAATTTCTCGCTCTTAAACACCTTCATTTTTGAAGGTCAATTCTGTTCCGTCCAAAATAAAGTTTCTACCATGAAAAACCGTATTGCGTGGACGGCTTTCTATCGTTCTTTCCTACCCGGGGCGTCACTCCTTCGTCGTTTTACCCCGGGCTATTCATATTCTGCCCTTTCAGGGCAAATACAAAGTTTGCGGCTATCTCCTGGCCTTCCCCCATTTGGGGGAACGGGAAGGGGGCTCAAAAAAAATGGGCCTCGTGCAACACGGGACCCATCTGTAGAATATCTTTTGTAACAACAATAGATTACCTGCCGATCCCGGTTTGAGAACAGAAGTAATAAAACCAATAAAAATAGCTGTTGTTACTGAATAGCTTCATTTTGCTTACAATTTGACGGCAAATATAGGTTTTTAATTTACAATTCAAACTTACCTGACCAGAATTTTTCGGGTTACGATATTCCCGTTTTCGGGTTCAACCGCAAAAAGGAATAGTCCGGGAGTAAAATTACTCAAATCAATTTCGGTCTGAAAACTGTTTGACCCCACTGTAAATTGTTTTATAAAAACTTGTTTCCCTGACGAATTAAAGACTTTCAGAGATAACTTTCCGATGCTGTTTTTTGTCTGAAGCTGCAAGTTCAGCCGATCGGAAGCCGGATTCGGGAATAAGTTCACTTCTCCTTCAGAAATTGCCAGCGAATTCGCATCTGTTTTGTAGTCCTGAATCGCCAGGTTGTCGATAATCCATCCCCAGCCATGCGAATATGGATCGGAAAACAGGCGGAACCGCACCTGAATGGTATCGCCTGCCTGAAAATTACCATTGGCAAGCAGCTCGAATTCACGCTTTATAAAAAGGCTTTTGGTAGGAACCGCGGTACTGTTTTGCCCCGAAGTTGAATTGATAAACAACAGATACCACGATTTATACGAATTGCTGTCATACCCGTTTATCAAAGGTTTCCAGTTTGTGCCTCCATCTTTAGACCCTTCAACAATCACGTAATCCCAAAATTCTTCGTCGCCATATACAGTTCCGGGTTCTCCCGGTTCAACCAGCACGACCTCGTCGAAACTCATCTTTCCACCCGTTTTCAGGATAATCGGATACTTCAGGATAGAAATAAAATTAAAGTACGTATCGTCGGTATTCGGACTTAAATACGGATGCGCCGAATTCAAAGCCGGACTGTCAAAGCCGGTCACCTTCGAAATATTAAAATCGGAACCTATAAAATCGTTGGTTTCAGTATCGAAATTATTCACATATCTCTCAACCGGAGGCTTTATTCCCTGAATAAAGAAGATATTAAAGCCCGACTCCGGACTTCTCCCGATATTGCTTTGCGACGAAGCGTCGGTGGCTATAATCCGGTAGCTAATCTTATCGCCATCTTTTATTGTTCCTGAAGGAAAAGCCAGGTTTCCGGTATATGTATCGTCTGCTTCATTCAGCATCAAAACTGTCTGAATGCCTCCCCCATTGATAAAATATTCGATCTTCGCCGATTTGATGCCGATATTATCAGTCACTTCAGCATTAATTTTTACTGAAGTTTCGCTTTCAAGCATGTATTTTATGGCTTCGTGCGTGACCACGGGCGGCAACTTGTCGATACCAATTTTGAACAACAGGTTGTTTGCAGGGGCATTCGACGGATAGACAAACCTTCGGTTCATAACATCGGTCGCCGAAAAGAAATAACTCACGCTACCCGACTGTATGTTTGAAAGTTTAGCCGAAAAATTCGCTGTAATATCGGTTGGTTTCAGCAGAACAGAATCCGATTTCAGAAACCTGTTGCCTGAATAAACCAGGTATAATTTCGTTGAATCGAGGTCGTAATCGCTTTTAATTACCGCATTAAAAACAATTGGGCCCGAAACAAATTCGATGTCTTTTAGTTGCTTGTGCTTAATTGAGATCGATTTCCATCCCATTTCGTACATAATTGCAAGCGAATTGGGGCCGGGTGTGTGAACAGCTTCACCAGAGGCCGCAAAAGGAGTCATCATCGAATTGGTATCGCTTGCGGCATAAGTCGTTTCGTCGAGATGATAAATACTCGAACCACCATCCCAGGAGGCCGGAGCGTAAAGTCTGGGCAATTGATTCCCAACCAGTTTGGTGCTAAATTCCAGAAAACCTGAAGTCAGACTCTGGTGCAAGGCAATTGAAGGATTCGGGTAAATGCTGGTTTTTACCAGTTTATTACCATTTCTATCAGTAATAAAACTGTCGAAAACACCCGGAAGCATTTCAGAATTGTAAGAATAACCACCTTTGCCGCTCTGAGAATCTAAATTTCCGGCAAAGCCAAGTCCGTGAGCCAATTCGTGTAATACGGTCGAAACAAAATCGTATTTCAGCGGTGGCGTTTTGCCATCGGTACCAAAATACCAGTTGGTAAAATCTTTGTTAAAATTGCCGACAATATCGAATTGACCAACACCGTTTACCTCTTCGCCAAGCATTTTCTCGACCAAAGCAACCGGATAATAGGTGTTGATTTTTTGAGTTGAATTAAAGTTTTTGTAGTAAATCGTAGGCCCGCAACTTCCCAGCGTTCCCTTTGCCAGACTCGTAAAATTCGCTTTAATTCTGATCGGAACCGGAGAAAAAATGAGACTTTCCCAGATGCCAACAGCATATTGAAAAGCCTGCATTGCTTCGTTCGAAAACCCGGAATAAGTAACTTCGATGGTCGCCTTTTGGGACGATGCCGATTTTAACCTTTCATAATATTCACGCGGAGGACCTACAAACGACGAATGTATTTCATCTGAAGCATAACAAACAGGAGGCTCAATAATTATTCCCGACTTCTTCCACGCATTCTGTCCAAAGCCGGCATGAACCGACACCACCAACAGAGCCAAAACCAATCTTCCCCTCATTTTTCCTAATCTTTTAAAACCTTATAAATACACATAATTACTACCAAATTCTGTATTATCAGCAAAGCTATCAATTGGATTATTTAGTGGTAAAAAGCAGTTTTTTAGATAAATCCGAAATCAAAAGTAAAATAAATAATCACAATTTTTAATCTATATTTGCCCATATAACAAGCATATTAACAATCGACCTATGAAATTTCCTCTTATAATCCTCTCTTTTTTTTTAGCGTCAATAACTGTATTTGCCGAAAAACCTGTAAAAATATTTAACGAGCTGCACCGGCCACAGTTTCACTTCAGCCCCGAAAAAAACTGGATGAACGATCCGAATGGGTTGGTTTATTATGATGGCGAATACCACCTTTTTTATCAGCACAATCCTTTTGGAAACGAATGGGGATACATGCACTGGGGCCATGCGGTAAGCACCGATCTGGTTCGCTGGGAACATCTGCCAATTGCCCTTTATCCTGATAATGATTCGAAAGACAAAGATTCCTGCACTGCCTATTCGGGAAGCGCGATTGTCGATCACAATAATTTAACCGGCCTCCAGAAAGGCGATAAAAAAACCATTCTGCTGTTCTACACCAGCAAGAAATGCGGACAGCGACTGGCTTACAGCAACGACAAAGGACGAACATGGTTGAAATACGACAAAAATCCAATCGTCGCTTACAACGAAACCGACGATGCCCGCGATCCGAAAGTCTTATGGCACGAACCCAGCAAACAGTACGTTATGGTTCTTTACCGCCGCCCAAACAATAACGACAAACAAAAAGGGATTTCATTCTACACCTCAAAAAACCTGCTCGACTGGGAGTTTAAAAATCATGTCGTCGGATTTTATGAATGTCCTGATTTGGTTGAATTACCTGTTAACAGAAGAGCCGACGACAAAAAATGGGTACTTTTTGACGGCGACGGAAGCTATGTGATTGGCCTTTTTGACGGTGAAAATTTTGTTACCGAAACGCCTAAATTACAAAGCGATTTCGGTCAGAATTATTATGCCACCCAAACATGGAGTAACATTCCGGAAGCCGACGGACGCACCATTCAGATTGCCTGGATGAAAGGCGCTGAATTTCCGGAAATGCCTTTCAACGGACAAATGACATTTCCATGTGAATTATCGCTGAAAAAATACCTTGAAGGAATTAAACTGACCAGAAAACCAATAAAAGAAATTGAACTTCTGCATGAGAAAGGCGAAGTATATGAAAACAAAAACCTCATTCCGGGCATCAACAAAAACTTATTGAACGGCATTAAAGGAGATTGTTTCCACATCATTGGAAGTTTCAAGGTAAAAACAGCCGACAGCTTTGGTTTCGTGGTTCGCCTCGACAAAACGAATAACGGAGTTGAAATCATGTACAATGTAAAAAGCAAAACACTTATTTGCATGGGCAAATCAGCTGTTGTTGAGCCCGTTGACGGAGTTGTTAAACTTGAAGTACTTCTCGATCGCGCCTCGCTCGAAATATTTGCAAACGACGGCAAAGTGGCAATGAGCTCGTCAATTACTTCAACCGAAAAGGCAAACGGAATTTATCTCTTCAATATTGGCGGTGAAGTTCTGGTTGAGAAACTTGAGGTATATCCAATGAAATCGATCTGGCAGGCCGAAAAATAAAACTGAATATCCTTATCTGTACCTAATGAGCTTTTCACTTTGAAAAACATAGTCATTTATAGACATTAAGTAATGAGAACAATTAGATGTCGTATAATTGAATTTGAACGATTAAAAATGGAACGCGGATTTCCGCTGATATAGCGGATTTAGAACGGATTTCAATTCCGACAAGTCGGAATGATTTTCAGATATTTATGTTCTTATCATTCATGCTTGCATGAATATAAATCAGTCTTCAATCCGTTAAAATTATTTTCAGCGTTTATCCGCTTAATCCGCGGGAATCCGCGTTCTATTCTTTTCTGTAATACGACATTATATTTATCCAATTACTTAGTAGTCATTTGAGTTACAACTAATGACTACCAAATGACAATTAAATGACCACAAATGACTGACATAAAATGCCAAATAGGTATGTAAACCGACAATCATAATCAATTATCTGCGGCCTTTTTTTATGAAAAGAACCCGGCAAACATGATTTTCATTCTTTATTTTGAATAGCGATCAGTTTAATATTGCAGAACTTATCATTTAATCATTCACCATGAAAGCAATTGTAAAAATCAAACCGGAAAAAGGAATTTGGATGACGGATGTCCCGATGCCAACGGTTGGACACAACGATGTTCTGATAAAAATAAGTAAATCGGCTATCTGCGGAACCGATCTTCATATTTACAAATGGGACGAATGGGCGCAAAATACAATTAAAACACCATTGGTAATCGGGCACGAATACATGGGCACGGTAGTCGAAAAAGGCTCCGAAGTCAGTCGTGTTTATATTGGCGAGCGCGTAACCGTTGAAGGCCATATTTCGTGCGGTTTTTGTCGCAATTGCCGCCGTGGCCGCCAGCACATCTGCGATCACACCGTGGGAATCGGGGTAAACCGCGATGGTGGTTTTGCCGAATATATTTCGGTACCGGCTTCAAACGTACTGAAAGTTGATGACCGTATTTCAGACGAATTAATGTCGGTAATGGATCCGCTTGGAAACGCAACGCACACCGCACTCTCCTTCCCGTTATTGGGCGAAGATGTTTTAATCACCGGTATTGGCGGACCAATTGGTTCGATGGCTGCAGCAGTTTGCAAGTTCGCCGGAGCGCGCAACATAGTTGGAACCGACTTAAGCGAATATCGCCGCAATCTGGCCCTTAAAATGGGTGCAACCAAAGTAATCGATCCAAGGGTTGAAAGTGTTAAAGACGCAATGAAATCGCTTGGAATGGTGGGCGGTTTCGATATTGGTTTGGAATGCAGCGGATCGCCCGTTGCTTTTAACGATATGGTTGAAAACATGTACAACGGCGGCAAAATTTCGTTGCTTGGATTGCTGCCTTCAAACACACAACTAAACTGGAGCAAACTGATTTTCAAAGGTCTCACACTAAAAGGCATCTACGGCCGCGAGATGTACGAAACCTGGTACCAGATGGAAATGATGCTGTCAACCGGATTAAATATCTTGCCTGTAATTACACATCGCTTTCCTGCTGACAATTTTCAGGAAGCTTTCGACATTATGGAAGCTGGTAATTGCGGTAAAATAATATTGAACTGGGATTGACATTCTCTCGTTCTGCAAAAAGCTCTTTTCAACAGGTTTCGCCGAACCGGGAATTGACCAAAATCCCATTACCCGAAAAGGATAATGGGATTTTTTATGACCGGGATTTCAGCTAGTATACATTGCTGATTATCTAAGTTATAAGAAAGTCAGTCCAACTTTTTTATTGAGTCCTTTCTCGAAAATCCGAATCAATGTCGATAGTTGAATATTACCCTTAGCATTCTCAATTTTTGAAATATAACTTTTTTTAGTCCCTGCCTTAATAGCAAGTTGTTCTTGTGTCAGGTTCGCTGTCTTTCTAGCCACTTTTAGCATTTCACTCACAATGAACATTTGGGCACTTTCTTCATATTCATTTCGGCTGTCGGTCCCAATTTTGCCGTACTCTCTTTCGATGAGTTCATCAAATGTTTTTATTCCTTTATAATCAGTCATGTCGTTGTTTTTTAAGTTCAAAATATTCTTTCTTTAATCTCATAGCCTTTTCAATCTCATTCTTTGGTGTTTTCTGTGTTTTTTTCTGAAAACCATTAAACAGGACAACTAGTCTCCCTTCGTCAAAACAGCAGAAAACTCGATAAATATTTGACTCGTACTCAATTTTGACTTCAAAAAGTCCCTCATAACCAGTCATTGGAGAAAGAAATTTATCAGGTACTCTGTCAACTTGCTTGATTAGCTCAAGTACATTCGTCACCTTTACTTTAACTTTCCGGTCTAACCCATTATAAAAGTCAGTGAAGTAGTCTCCGTGAAATATTATCTGTCTCGCCACCTGAAAAAGTTATCCCCAAAGATAACATCTCTTTTCTAAAAGCCAAAAATATTTTTTTTAAATCTCTGATATGTAGCGTCTTTTATTATGCGCCATAATGTAGGAAGCCACGCACAGGGGTGGATTGTCCCGATGTTTCGAAATCAATCCCGGTTAACCGGGGCCGAGCGGAAAGATACACACCGAAAACCACTGCTGCCGAACTTGCCGGGTAGCTGCTGCTGAACAGAGAATAGACCAAAATCCCATTAGCATTTTCCGGTAATGGGATTTTTTATAGGAGGGATTTCGGCTATTCAGCTAAATGTTATGGGCTGACATTTATTATATTTTCTGTCCGTTAATCGCTCTTCAAAAAAGCGCTTTTCAATCAAACATCCAAATTTATTCAATTACTTGAATCAATGTAGAGTTTTAATCAGAATTATTGATAAATAAAGTCAATCAGAATGCGCTTGTTACGTAAGCAAATCAAAATACAAGCCCCGAATGGTTTTAAATCAACCGACGCAAGTCCAAATCTTGCGCTAGTCAAGCTATGAAAAACGTCTTTAATCAATCAATATGTATGTTTGGCAAAATCACAAATCAATCAAACCATACGCGCACTGCCTGTAAATCAATTCCTAACCCGAATGGTTATAAATCAAGCATTATGTGTCCAAATCATACAAGTCAAACACTACCTACGAATCCAAAGTTTGGGTTTTATTTTATAAACACAAATCTCTTGAAAAAAATATATAATCCAATTAGAAATAATGTTGGACCAACTCGTGCGTGATAATCAAAAGGATATGATATTATGCCTTGTATCAACAATATCAATTCAACACTAAAAGAAACAAGTAGTATTAATAAAAAAACAAAAGAAGAAGCATACTTTCTTATTAAACTGTTAATATCGGTAATCAATGCAATTCCAAATCCAGCATAAAAAAAGTACCCAATAATTGTTGAAGTTAAAGCCAAATCTCTATTAAAATCAGATGCCATACTAAAAAGTGGCAAAGGAAAGGTTATCCAGAAATTATGAAACTCAAAACCATTATGAAAATTAAACTTTATTCTAATGATACTAGAGAAAATAAGTCCTAATACCAAATAAGTAAATAATACTTTTTTATTTGTATTTGTATTCATAAAAACTCCTATTATAAATTGCACAAATTTTAATTTACTTTTTTTGCAGCCTCGTGAACAATGTTTGCCCACAACGGAGGAAGCTAAACGCAGGGGCGGATTGTCCCGATGTATTGGGATCAAGCCGAAAAGCAGCCCGAGCGGAAAGATGCACACCGAAAACCACTGCTGCCGCACTTGACGGGTAGCTGAAGTTAACGCCAGGGTTCATTTCCTTATAATTTGTTCCAATCTTTTTTCCTTCTAATCAACAAGTCAGTCATATATTCACTTTGGAATAATGGGAAGAACTCATTGTATGCTGGAAGCATTCGCTTTTTAGATGCACATTCTGTCAATAAAAGTATTAAATAGTCAACGATTTTATAGATTAGAAGAACTGAAAAGCCTTGTACTTCGTCAGAATATTTTGCTTCTGTAATATACATCGTTGGATCTGTTATCGGGTTGTCACCTTCGTCTCTATACATAAAAATTGAATTTCCCTCCAGACTTTCGATAATCAATTTATCTGTCTCATTTATAGTTGTTTTGCAGTATTTGTTCCTTATTATTTTCTGAATATTGTGCCACTGATGAAGAGGATCAATAAAATGTGTCTTTCCACTCAATGTGTCAAGATTGTAATACCGACTATTTGAAGCATAATTTGAAAGAAATTCTAAAATTGGTAAAAACAACTCATTCTGAATTAAGAAATTTTCATCTGGTCTAAGAGATGAAGAAACGTGAACGAAAAGGTCTTTCAGGTTGTGACTATATTTTTTGAGTTCCTTATTATCTGGGAATTCATCATTCTCAACTAGGCTTTTAACGATTATTGTAAGCTTTAAAATTCTTTCAATTCCGATTGTCAACAGAAAGAATGCTTGATAATAAAGTCCTTTTTGTCCAAAGTTCGCTTTTCTAAGTGCGGTCAAACCTTGGGAAATGCTTGTCGAAGCAAGACTTGTCTCCTTGATAAGAAGAATTACTTGTGTGCTATTTATGTCAGATAGTTGTTCCATTCTTTTAATTTAATTGTCAATGGTGAGCGCTCTTAACCTTGGCGTTAACTAGTGAATTGCGGAAAGTTTACAGTACTTTTTTGTAATCCGGGTTCTTCCGGCCCGCTATTGTTAATCATTTTAAAGTTTTAAAAGTAGATAGTTATGTTACCAAATCAAAACGATTGGCTGACTTATTTCTGCCTTTTTTCAGGAACTCATGTTTTTATCGTTTACCGAAACTATATTTATAAACATTTTGGCGGCGATTTCAGGATTTGTGCCCTTATGTCGTTCCGGGTTTCCCGTACGAATTTCGCTGATCGTATCAGCTATGTGAACAGTTTCTTGCTCTATGAAAGCAGGTTCAGTGTGCCGCTTATTGTTTTCGTCTTCGTCGATTTCAACAGAAATTTGGTTATTCAGATTCCCGACAGGGGTTAACCTGCCGGGAAACTGTAAACTAGATTGCTCGCTTTACTGCCCGGCTACATCAGGGCTTGTTACTTCTTCCCCTTCTTTTTTGCGGTTCAGGCGGGCGTAGGTTTTGCGCAGTTCGTCCATTTGATTGAACAGGGTGCTGAGAACTTCTGATGGAGTGAAATTGGCTGCCTGCTCAATGGCTGTGCAAAACTGTTCGTAGCTTTTGGCTGTGGCCGATCGCAGGCTGCTGGCCGATGGGCCTTCAACGGCAGCGCCCTGCTCGTTGCGCGTTTGGTACAAGGCTGCCAGGGCGGTATTCGCGGTTTCAAGACCGGTCATCATGTCGGTAATTCCAATGGTTGCAGCGAGTGTTTTCAGCTTTTCACTGGCATTTAACTTGCCAAACATCTCCGTCAAAAGACTGGTCTGCGTATTCAGTGGTTTCGAGTCGGTGTCCCAATACGGGTTGAGAAAAATTTTCAGTTCCTCTGCTGCTGCTTTCTTTTCGGGGTTACGGCCTCGCAGGTTGGTGCTTACGTTGCGTTTAACTTCAGCAAAACGGTCGTCGCAATCGAGATCCAGTTCGGTCACTTGTGCGGTCAAAGTGCTCTTCAATGCCTTGTTCATTTGCACGCCCATGGCGTTGTTGTCGGTTTCGAGCTGGTCAAGGATTGCTTTGGGCACTTTGCCGATGCTTTCCTTTACAGGGTTGGCATACTCGATGGTCGATTTACACAGCGAAAACAGATTGTCGATGCTAAGGTGATTTAAATGCACAGGTCTAAACTCATTTGTTTGCATACTTCTTGGTTTTTAAGTTCAACAATATGTGGTTATTCGACTTCGTTTTTATCCACTTTTATCGCGTTGGAGCTTCTGCATTTTGTGGAAGCTTCTCCGGTCCCCGTTAGAGACTTTCGCATTATGCGGAAGGTTCTCCTGACGCCGGATATAACTTCCGCATTTTGCACAAGGCTCTACTGTCGCCGGTTGAAGGTTCTGCATTTTGCAGATGCTTCCCCGGAATTGATTTCAGGGTTCTGCAATTTGCAACGCTTTTTTCTTTGCTATTATCGACCTGGAAACAACGAAGGTATTCTGCCGGATGTGCGTTTGTGCTGAATAATAAAAAAAGTCTGAACTAATTTAACAAATAGTTAGCAGAAAAAATAGTAATCCGAAAAATATTTATGGTTGAGTAGTGTTTTATATTGGGGGATCATGTCCGTTGGAGGAAGCTTTTTTATTTTCTCAATGTCTGTTGGCTGAAGCCGGATATAAAAAAAATTGTTTTTTTAATCCAATGAAAAGCGCCTTGCCAGCGATAACTGAAAAAAATCGGTATCATTCGCAATCCTTAAATCATTATAATTCAATCGGGTAAATTGAGTAGAGCGAATAACCGCAACCCTGGCATAGTACCTTTTAAAACGATAACCAATGCCAAACCTTCCGGTATGATTGAAGCTAAACCTCCAGTTGTTAACTTCAGGTTGGATTGTTTTATCGTATTTGTTATCCTGAATTCCGCTACCAACGATATACGACACTGTTACGATTCCATTTCTCAAAAATACCAGCGAATAAGCATAACCACCATTTATGTTGAAAGCAAAAACAGCTGATTTATTGACATCTCTGGATTTCTGAAAAAACGAATTGTCGATTCCACGTGGAACAAAAGCAGAATCGGCCGTCGTTCGGTACGAAAGGATACTACCTCCGGCAATGAATGAACCCGCGTTACGCTTTTGCCTTTCTGTTTCACTAAAGGCTGCTTTATACGAAAATTTCGAGTTATTGAAAATATAGTTGACACTCACTCCGATATTGGCCGACGAAATATCCGGCCGCTGATATTCACGATATTTTGTAAACGTACCTAAATGCTGATCAGAATTTTTTAAATAATAACCCTTTGAAAACGAAGTCAATAAATCGACCGAATATTTACCGGTATAAATATAACTCTGAATTCCGAACCGCTTTGTTTCGCCCAGCCGGTATTCATCGCGCTGAAGAAAAGGAATTCGGGTGGCGAGACTCAATCCAAAAGAACGAAAGTTAACGCCCACACCCATATTAAAATGCCCGTTTGGCAAATACTGAAGCCGGGCGGGATTATTTAAATCGCTTAGCGTGAGAGAATGCGTTTTTTCAACTGAATAAGCATTGATAATTAAATCATTAAAATAACTTTCGATATAGTTGGAGTCCTTCTTCGTAAGCAGAAAGTCCGTGAAGGATTTTCCGGAAGCAGAAACAGTAAAAACAATAAAAACGAACGACAAAATTGCTCTCATCGGCTAAAAATCAAGATCGACTGCTACCGGACAATGATCGGAATGCACAACAGCTGGCAAAATCATTGCATTCAATATTTTATCTTCCAAATTGCTGGTTACCAAGTTATAATCGATGCGCCAGCCTTTATTATTCGCCCGAGAACCGGCACGATAACTCCACCACGAATACTGATGCGGTTCCGAATTTATTTTCCTGAAACTGTCAACATATCCATCTTCCACAAATCCGGCAAACCATTCGCGCTCTTCAGGTAAAAATCCTGAAGTATTTTGCTGTTGCGACGGATTGTGAATGTCGATCCACAAGCGGCAAATGTTATAATCTCCTGAAATGATCAGATTTTTTCTGACTTGCCGCAACTCGTTCAGGTAAGAATGAAAATCGGCCAGAAAATCCATTTTAACGGCCTGTCGCAGCTCACCGGTAGTACCGGATGGGAAATACACATTTATTACTGAAAGATCGCCAAAATCGGCCCTGATTACCCTTCCTTCAGCATCGTATTTTGAATGATTCATTCCATACTCAACATGGTCGGGAATTTGTTTACAAAAAATGGCCACTCCGCTATATCCTTTTTTAACTGCTGAATGAGCATAACAATGATAGCCCATCTCTGCAAAATCAGCTTCGTGCATCTGTCCAGGCTGCGCTTTTGTTTCCTGAATACAAACCACATCCGCGTTAACTTCCGGCAACCATTCAAGCAATCCTTTGCTAATAGCCGATCTAATTCCGTTCACATTGTAGCTTAAAATCCTTTTCACAATTTTTGTTACTTTTGGTTCATATTTAACTTGAAATAAACTTAGCTTTCCCAAAGTTTATATAAAATTAAAAAAAACTTTGGGAAAGCTTTTAATTTAAACAACAATTGAAAAAAGGTATAGTAATAAAATCGACCGGAAGTTGGTACACCGTAAAAACCGACGATGGAAACTCAATTGAATGTAGAATTAAAGGAAATTTCAGGTTAAAAGGAATCAGGAGTACCAACCCAATTGCTGTTGGCGACCACGTAGAAATAACTGAACAGAAGGAAGATAACAATTCGGAAGGGGTAGTTATCGGACTTATAACAAACATAATCGAAAGAAAAAATTACATTATCCGTAAATCGCCCAACCTTTCAAAAGAATCGCACATCATTGCAGCCAACATCGATCAGGCTTTCCTGATTGTAACCATTAAACATCCGATTACCACCACCACTTTTATCGATCGTTTTCTGGTTTCGGCCGAAGCTTACCGAATTCCCTGCCGCATTATTTTCAATAAAATTGACCTGTACGACGAAGAGCAAACTGCGTTAATGAATTCATTAATTGATATTTATGAAGCTGCAGGCTACCATTGTTTACAAATTTCAGCGAAAAAAAATATCGGTATCGAAGAATTAAAACTGATGATCAAAGATAAAACGAATGTACTCTCCGGACATTCAGGAGTTGGCAAATCAACCATCATCAATTCCATCCAGCCGGGATTAATGTTAAAAACAGGAATTATTTCTGATTCACATCACTCGGGTAAACACACCACCACCTATTCCGAAATGATCGATCTGGACTTTGGAGGATTTATTATCGACACTCCAGGCATAAAAGGTTTTGGACTGCTTGAAATGGTAAAAGAAGAAATCTCACATTATTTTCCTGAAATGTTTCAACTTCTGGACGGATGTCAATATTACAATTGCACCCATACCCATGAACCCGGGTGCGCAGTAAAAAAAGCGGTGTCAGATGGGCAAATTGCCGAAAGCAGGTACGATACTTACGTTGGACTGCTAAATTCGGAAGATAAGTACCGAAACTGATCTGGTTCATACAAAAATACGACACAAAAAATGCTTAAACTTTCACGGTTTAAGCATTTTTATTTCAATAGTTTAGCTTGTAAAAATCGAAGATTATACGTGCTTTAGAATCGCCTATTTCGTCGGCAACTACACGGTAGCCTTGTTTTTTTAGATTCTCGACGCTCTTAAAACGCTTTAAAACCGCGGTTATGGTCTTCTCTCCTATTCCTGAAATATTTTCGAGTTCCGATTTTATAAATTCACCCGATCGTTTGTTGCGGTGAAATGTAATTCCAAAACGGTGGGCTTCGTCACGCAGCTGCTGAATAATTTTCAGCGTCTCCGAATTTTTATCAAGATACAATGGAACCGAATCTCCGGGGAAATAAATTTCTTCCAGTCTTTTCGCAATTCCGATAATTGCAATTTTGCCACGCAGATCCAATTTTTCAAGCGCGGTTAACGCAGCACCAAGTTGACCCTTTCCTCCGTCAACAACAATTAACTGTGGCAGCGATTTTTCTTCGTCAATCAAACGCCGGTATCTTCGGAAAACAATTTCCTCCATCGAAGCAAAATCGTCAGGACCTACAACCGTTTTTACATTGTAGTGGCGATAGTCCTTTTTTGAAGGTCTTGTATTTCTGAAAACCACACACGAAGCCACCGGATTTGTTCCCTGAAGATTACTATTGTCAAAACACTCGATGTGGATCGGCTGTGATTTCAACTGAAGATCCTTTTGCATGGTTTCCAAAATACGGTTCGCATTCTTTTCCGTCTTCGGCACAGATATATGCTTTTGCTTTTCTATCCGGTAATATTTTGCATTCCGTTCTGATAAGTCAAGCAATTTTTTCTTGTCACCTTGTTTGGGAACCAGAAATTTCACGCCTTCCAATTCAAAATCCAATTTAAAAGGAACGAGAATTTCTTTTGCATTGCTGAATATTTTCTGCCGGATATCCACGATTGCCAATTCCAGTAATTCGTTGGGTGATTCGTCCAACACCTTTTTAAGCTCCAAAGTATAGGTTTGCATGATGGCACCCTGAATAATTTTCAGGTAATTGATATATGCAAAATCTTCGTCCTGATCGATCGTAAAAACATCGACATCACTAATTGAATTACTCACCACCGTTGATTTGGATTGAAATTTTTCGAGCAATTCAAGCTTATCTTTGATCAAAGCAGCTTCTTCAAACTTATATTCTGATGAAAATTGATTCATCAAATCCTTGAGATATTTAATTACTCCGGAAATATTCCCTTTCAATATCTCCTTTATCTGATCGATACTTTTCATGTACTGATCGGGCTCCAGTTTCCCCACACAAGGACCAAGACAATTTCCGATGTGATATTCCAGACAGACTTTAAACTTTTTAAGGTGGATATTCTCCTCCGAAAGATTCAATTTGCAATTGCGAAGTTTGTAGGTTTTACGGAAAAAATCGAGCAACATGCGAACCGTAAAAATGGAAGTGTACGGACCAAAATAAGTTGATCCATCCCTGATCACATTCCGGGTTTGAAATACTCTGGGAAACCGTTCGTTTTTGATGACGATCCACGGGTAAGTTTTGTCGTCTTTCAGGCGGATATTGTATCGCGGCTGATACTTTTTGATCAGGTTATTTTCGAGCAAAAGGGCATCCTGTTCGGTTTCAACCACCATGTGTTTGATGTCTGAAATACTCCTGACAAGAAGCTCTGTTTTTCGATTCTGATGATTTTTTACAAAATACGAAGTAACCCTCTTCTTTAAATTCTTCGCTTTTCCGACATAAATAATCTTTCCACCTTGGTCAAAATACTGATATATTCCAGGCTGGTCAGGAAGTACCGAAACCAACGATTTAAGATATTCAGCATTTTTCAATACCATCAGAAGGATTTTTGGGGAAGATAAATTTATATGACTGTACGTTTTTATACCTTTTTGGCATTTTTCATCAGTCATTTGTTGTCATTCTGTTGTCGTGTTCCGGCAACTTAATGACTAACAAATGACAATTGAATGACTTTTATGACGCTGGGAAAAAGCTCGGATATCCATTAAATTAATACTGAATAACAGAATGAGATTCGTAATTGGCCAATTCTATTTTCTTTTCTGTTTCAATAAAAGTAAGATCGATGATAAACGAGAAATAGATTTTTTTCACATTCATTTGTTTTACCAGATTGAGTGCTGCCAGAGCAGTTCCACCTGTGGCCAATAAATCATCGTGAATTAGAACAATGTCATCTTCGGTCAATGCATCAAGATGCATCTCGATAGAATCTACTCCATATTCCAATTCATACGATTCGCTAATGAGTTCAGAAGGCAATTTTCCTTTTTTTCGAATTGGCACAAAACCGGCATTAATGCAATATGCAACTGCTCCGCCAACAATAAATCCTCGTGATTCGAGCGATACAATTTTTGTAATTCCTTTGTCTTTAAAATAAGTTGATATCTCATCAACTACCTGTTTGAATGCCACAGGTTCTTTCAATAAAGTGGTAATATCCTTAAAACTTATACCCTCAATAGGATAATTTTCAATCGAACGAACAAAATTTTTAAGCTCCATATTTCAATTTTAAAAGTTCCACGTGGAACATTAACGACCTAATAGCACAAGTAAAACATTAATATCCGACGGATTAACCCCGGAAATACGACTAGCCTGACCAATAGTTTCCGGTTGAATTTCTGTAAGTTTTTGTCTGGCCTCAGTGCTAATTGTATGCATACTGCTATAATCAAACCTTCCGGTAATGTTAATATTTTCAAGTCTCCTAAATTTATCAGCTACCAATTTTTCGCGATCAATATACCCCGCATATTTGATTGCGATCTCAGCTGATTCTAAAATTTCAGTAAAACGATCAACAGGCAGAAACTTAATAAATGACTTAAAAGGCGCAATATCTTCAATTAAATCAAAAATAGAAATCTGTGGACGAAGAAGTACATCGATCAACTTAACTCCCTGTTTCAAAGGTGAAGAACCTTTTGCTGTTAAAATTGCATCTACATATTTAGGTTTTATTGAAAAATCAGAAACAAATTCTATGATTTTATCAACGGCAATTTTCTTTTCAACAAGCAAATCGTACCGTTCCTTTTTGGCCAATCCAATATTATAAGACAGGGAAGTTAATCTGAAATCAGCATTATCCTGCCTCAGGAGAATGCGGTATTCTGCTCTTGAAGTAAACATGCGATAAGGCTCGTCAACACCTTTTGTAACCAAATCATCAACTAATACGCCGATATAAGCTTCATCTCGTTTCAGAATAAAAGCATCCAATCCGTTTACTTTTTGATGTGCATTAATTCCAGCAACCAAACCCTGAGCTGCGGCCTCTTCGTAACCAGTGGTACCATTTATCTGCCCGGCGAAAAATAAATTTTTAACCAGCTTTGTTTCGAGCGAATGAAGCAATTGAGTAGGATCAAAATAATCGTATTCAATCGCATATCCTGGACGGAAAATACGAACATTTTCTAATCCGGGAACCCTTTTCAAAGCGCGTAACTGAACATCGCAGGGCAACGAAGAAGAAAAACCATTAAGATAATACTCAATTGTATTCTCCCCTTCCGGCTCTAGGAAAAGCTGATGTGAAGTGCGCTCTGCGAAAGTGACAATCTTGGATTCAATACTAGGACAATATCGCGGTCCTGTACCCTGTATAGTTCCATTGTACATCGGAGAATCAGCAAATCCTTCTTCTAATATACTGTGAACTTCTTCGTTCGTATAGGTAATCCAACAACTTTTTTGCTTCAAACGAGATTCAACTTCAGGCAAAAATGAAAATTTACGAATAATCTCATCACCGCCCTGTTCAGAAAGCTTGGAAAAATCAACTGATCGACCGTCAATTCTAACAGGTGTACCAGTTTTTAAGCGGCCGGTTTTAAATCCAACATTAAGCAACTGTTCCGAAATATGATACGATGCACTCTCTCCTATCCTTCCACCTTCCATCTGGGCTTTGCCAATATGCATCAATCCATTAAGAAAAGTACCGTTTGTTAAAACAACAGATTTTGAATAAAAATCAACACCAATCTTCGTTTTAACACCTGCAACAACATTATCTTTTATGTACAACGAAGTAACTGCATCCTGCCACAAATCAAGGTTAGCAGTATTCTCCAAAACATGTCGCCATAATTCAGTAAAACGAACCCTGTCGCACTGCGAACGAGGACTCCACATAGCAGGTCCTTTCGATTGATTCAACATTCTAAACTGAATGCTTGACATGTCTGTTACAATTCCTGAATATCCACCCAAAGCATCTATTTCACGAATTATCTGACCTTTTGCAATTCCACCCATTGCCGGATTACACGACATCTGTGCATATTTTGTCATATCCATTGTAATCAGCAATGTTTTTGAACCCAAATTTGCAGCTGCAACAGCTGCTTCACACCCTGCATGTCCTCCTCCAACAACAATAACATCGTAAAACGGTAACATCTATCTGTATTTATTTATTAATCAACTATTTGATAACAAATTGAGGTAAAAATCCTCCTTTTGAGTCATCAATAATTTGTCTTTTTTACTTTTATCTTTATATCCGCATAGGTGTAAAACACCATGAATTATAATTCTCGATAATTCATTTAAAAATTCCGTGTTAAATTCCCTGGCATTCTCTTTTACCCTATCACAACTTATAAAAATATCTCCTGAAATAATGCTATTATCAACGTAATCAAAAGTAATAATATCAGTAAAATAGTCATGATTCAGATATTGCTTATTGACTTCCAGCAAATAATTATCTGAACAAAAAATAAAGGAAATATCTCCAGGTACTTTTCCTTCTGAAATGATTGTTTCCTTTATCCAGCAACTAATCTTTCGCTTCTGAAATTTGGGAACAGAAACATCTTCGTTACAATAATGAATACTCATTCGGGTATGGTAAATATGATATGCAACTTTCTGCCATTCTCCTTAAAAGAAACTTCATCAGCGAGATGATGAATTATAAAAATTCCACGCCCGTTTTCACATTTTATATTTTCAGGCAACGTGGGATCAAACAAGATTGTATCACAAAATCCATCACCATCGTCTTCCACATCAATATGCATTTGATTTCCCAAAAGAATTGTTTTTATAATAACTTTTTTTTCAGGATTCAGCTTATTACCATGTAAAATTGCGTTGTTAACAGCTTCACTAAGTCCTAAAAAAACATGATTGAAAGAAATCATGTTCAATGAAAAGTCATTATAAACATCCTTCAGAAACACTCTTACTTTGTTTATACTAATTAATTCAGATGATATGACTAAAACGCGTTCCAAATTTAATTTTTAATCTGGTTCAAAAAGTTGTTGTATTTCTGATCGTAAAAATTCCGCAATTGATAATTGCTTCTTTTTAAAATCTCATTTTCATTTTTGGTTTTGTTATTATACTCGAAATAACCTTCAGGGTTTGCTTTCTTAATTTCAATAGCTGTTTTCGACTCGCGCTTCTCATCAAAATCGCGTTCAAATTCTGATTTTTCAGCTTCGAGTAATTTCGATAAAATAAGGTTTTGACGGTTAATTAACTCATTACTAATGTTTTTATTTATCAAATCTTTCCTCGATTGTTCCAATAACTGCTCAACCGCCTGCAACTGTCCTTTTGCTTCTTTTCCCATAGTAGCACCACTAAGCATATCGCGGATAAGCTGCTGCATAATCTCCTGTTGTGCAATGGTTTGACCAATACTTTTGCTTAATTTTCCCATATCTCCACTTTTCATTTGGTCAATCATTTTTTGCAGTTGCTCCTTAATAGAATTTTGACTTTCCTTTAAACTGCTCATACTCGGTTTCGATCCCTTTCCACCAGGTTTATCACAATCCTCATCACCACTTCCCGAAGCTTCTTCCTGTTTTTTAATATTTTCAAGCGCTTCACTTAAAAATAAGGCTAAATTATTGGCTGCTGTAATCACATATTGCTGGTACATTCTTGCGCCACCTATATTTCCCGATTCAAGATTATCGAACGAAGAAACCACATTGTTCTCTAAGGCCAATAATTCAGTATTAATCACAGTACTAATTTCGGGAGTCCGCTTTGACAAAGAATAAAGCGAATCCTTAATAAAACTAATCTGCGAATACATATTCTTTTGATTGATCTTCAATTGGTTAATTAGCGGATTATTGTAATCAACTTTGGCAAGCGTATTTAAAAGCTTCTCCTGATCAAAAGAAACCAGAATCAAATTATCAAGAATTTGTTTTAAATCCTCTATAGTAACTTTGTTCTCTTTCTTCTTATTACTCTTCAACATTTGATCCATAGAAAAAGCCAACTCTTCCAAAGCTTTTGAATTCTCCCCTATTTTATCAGAAGCTTTCTTTCTGTTTTTCTTTTCAACCTCTTCTAAAATATCCTTGTAATTCTCTTTAATATTCTTGAATTCAGTATCGAGCTTAAACAAATTCATGGGTTTTTCGAGCGTGCTATTAAAATCAATAGCATCCTTATAATCCTTTTCAATTTTTTCTAGATGATCCGAATTATTCTTTTCAGATTCAGCAGCGTTGCTTAAATTATCCTTTTCCTTTATTTCTTCCTGAATCTGTTTTTCTGAAATAGCCAACTTTTTCAACTCATCCAAAACCCGTTCAACTTTCTGTTCAACCTTTAATTTCTTCAGCAACTGCATATTTTTATCCAGTTGTTTCGAAAGATCGTCCAAACCGGTATTCATCTCCTTCGACAACTGATCAAACTTTTTCGGATCAAATTGTTTGGCAAGTTCGTTGAATTCCTCAAACAACTTTTTCAATTCATCGCTAAAAACCTCATTCAACAATTCATCAATTTGCTGCTGTTTTTTCAGCAACTCGGCCTTATCCTCTGAAAACGAATTGAGGAAATTATTAGCATCCTTATTTTGTTGAGCAATCTGCTCCAACACATTCTCAAGCTCATTTTTCTTATTCACAATATCCTTAACAGTCTGAAATTTTTCATAATCAGACATATTCGAATTAATTTGTTTCATCTTAAAATTCTCGAACTCCTGCTGAATCTCCTCTGTTAGTTTCGAACTCTTTTTTAATAGCTGATCAATCGAATTCATATCAGCATTCTCTTTGGCAAGTATTTCCTGATAATCAGGAAAACTGAAAGTGAAAGTTTCGCTTATCGTCTGTTTAAAATGATGAATAAAATCATTATCAGAAACAGCGAAATAATATTTAAAAGATTTTCCAAAATTTTTAACCGTTTCAAAATCAAACGAATAATAAAAATCCTGATTCAGAAAAAACGGAGTTACCGGAATACTGATTAAACTGTCTTTTCCCTCAACTGCAATAATAAAAGCAAGTTGGTGAAATCCATAATCATCAATAATATTTCCTTTAAAATGAAACCTCCTGAAATCAATCGTATCGCGAACCTGGACAACTTTTATTTCAGGAAATAAATCAGGAACAACCTGAACTTTATAAACAAGACTGTTTTCATCTTTCAGTCTCGAATTTTTAATTGAAATACGGTATTCTGTATTTTGCAAAAATGTCTTTTTTACCTCAAATACATTTCCATCTCTAATTCCCGAAATTTTAGAACTGTCACTAAATAGTATTTCAAGGCTGTCGGTATCAACAGTTTTAAACTTCCATTTAACAATTGTTCCAGAAGCAATTTTTAAATCACCAATATTTTGAAGTGTTTCTGTTTGCAAGCCAGTATAAAAAGGAGCCTGCACATCAACAGTAAATTCTGAAATAAAAGGTTTACTAATTACTGATATTTTAAAATCTTCTGAAATATACTTTTTATCGGTAAAATATATTGAAAACGAACTATTTACATTTTCAATTGTGTATTGAAATACACCATCTTCACTGGCCATTAAATAGTTATTTCCGCCAATATTAACATACATCATTGCCGGAATTTCTTTTCCTTCACAAACAAGTTCTAATTTTATAGATTCTCCAATCACCACTTCAAGATCGGTACTTTTAAGATTGAAGGTAAATGGAGCAGGTTTTTCAAACTTTTGCTGATACCTGATAAGACGCACTGAACTATCCTGAAACAAATCAGGAAAACTTATAAACCATACAGAAAAAAAAAGTATTACACCTGAAAAAATAATAAATACGGCTTTTAAATCCTTTAACCTGATGGCATCAGAAAAGGAAAAAACTTTTAACTCATCAATTTTTTGATTGATACTTGCTTTTGTTAATTCACTCGAATAATTAGAATGCGATTCTCCGGAAAGCTCAATAATATTGATTAAACGGTCTTTAATTTCAGGATACTTTTTACTTAAAAGTTCTGAAACATCGTAGAAAGTAAGTAATTTACCAATGCCAAATAATTTAATAAAAGGCCTGATTATAAAATAGATAAATACAAATAATATGAGTAAAACTGTAAAAATAGCTATGCTCAATTTTACTTTCGGATCGAAATAACTAAAGTATTCGAGCAAAGAAACAACACCCGAATAAGCAATAACTATCAGGATAAAAAGCATTAAACCCCTTATTAACTGATAAAGGTAAAACTTACGAATGTAAGAATTTAGCTTATCAACAAACTGTTTATAGTTTTTATCCATCAGTATAATCCATTCATTTATAACCAGATAAAATATCAACTTTTAAACAAGAATTCAAATTCAATGTTTATAAGTTCAAAATAAAATATCAAAAACTTATGGCAAAGATATTCATTGATATTTGTATTAGATATTTTTAAGGAAAAGACAACAAAAATTAACGAAAACTAATTGCATACTCAATCAACAAAAATCAGCCTGAAATAATATCTCTTTTTATTAAAACCTTAACTAACTAACAATTGTTATTATAATTATTACTTAACTTATTTTCATCATTTTAACATGTTAATAACAGGTTTAAAAAAGAATATAAAAACATGAATTTTTAAAAAGCAAGCAATCAATAAAAAAGATATCAAGGTTACTAACAGGACATATTTATATTCATTTTTTATTTATTTATATTTAAAAATTATAATAATAATGTATAAAAAATAAAAACACTGGGTATCCTTTTGCTATTTTTGGGAATTAAGTACTGTAGTTGTTTAGGAAGAATTGCGATGAGAGAGAGTCTAAAAATTTTATTAGTAGAGGATAATCTTTTAAACCAGCGTGTTGTAACGTTTAGTTTAAAAAAGTATAATCACGAGGTAACTATTGCCAACAACGGTTTGGAGGCAGTTCAGTTGTTTCGTGACCATAAATTTGATGTTATTTTAATGGATTTGATGATGCCTGTAATGGATGGACTGGAGGCAACTGTTAAAATAAGGGAAGAAGAAGAATTAAATAATTCGTACAAACGAATTCCAATAATAGCAATTACTGCAAATACAATGGATAATGATCGTGATACATGCATTTCTTATGGAATGGATGATTTTATGTCGAAGCCATTTGATATTGAAAAACTTCACGAGATCTTCAGCGAATTGAATATAACAGGGTAATTTTATCTGTTGCGTATCTACTCCGTCAAGCTTTATTTGTTTACATTTGGCCTGATTAAAAGCTAAGAATGAACGAACATTTCGACTTCAGAGAAGAATTAATTCCGGATAACGACAAAGATTTTGACAAACAATTAAGGCCACTCGAATTTGATGATTTTAGTGGGCAGAGTAAAATTGTAGAAAATCTTAAAATATTTGTCAAGGCTGCAAAAATGCGCGGCGAAGCTTTGGATCATGTTTTACTGCACGGTCCTCCGGGATTGGGAAAAACCACACTTTCGAACATTATTGCCAACGAGCTGGGTGTCCCACTTAAACTAACATCTGGACCGGTATTGGATAAGCCTGGCGATTTAGCTGGTTTATTAACAAATCTGGAACCCAATTCTGTTTTGTTCATCGACGAAATTCACCGCCTGAGCCCTATTGTTGAAGAATACCTGTATTCTGCGATGGAAGATTACAAAATCGACATCATGATTGACAAAGGTCCCAGTGCACGATCCATTCAGCTCGAATTAAACCCTTTTACCTTAATTGGCGCAACTACACGGTCGGGTTTATTAACAAGTCCCCTGCGCGCCCGTTTCGGTATCAAATCGCATCTCGAATACTACGACGTTGATATACTTACCAAAATTGTAAAACGCTCGGCTCAAATACTGAATGTAAAAATTGAAGATCAGGCTGCCGTTTCTATCGCATCGCGTAGCCGCGGAACGCCACGAATTGTAAATGCATTGTTGCGCCGTGTAAGAGATTTTGCACAGGTAAAGGGCAATGGTGAAATTGATATCGATATTACTTTGTACGCTTTAGATGCGCTGAACATCGATAAATATGGTTTGGATGAAATGGACAATAAGATTTTAACAACCATTATCGACAAATTCAAGGGTGGACCTGTTGGATTATCTACAATTGCCACAGCTGTTGGCGAAGATACTGGAACCATTGAAGAAGTTTATGAACCTTTCCTGATTATGGAAGGCTTTTTAAAACGAACTCCACGCGGAAGAGAAGTTACAGAGTTAGCTTATAAACACCTCGGAAAAATACATTACGGTGACTCCCCTACTCTTTTTTAACCGGCTTAATTTCAAATAATTTTGGATAAAATTTTCCGGTAACATACATTTTTTTTGTAACCGGATCTATTGCTATTCCATTCAGTACATCAACCTGTTTATCGGGGTTTGTCATGGTTAAAATTCCATCCAGGTTTATTTTAGCAATTGTTCTGCCTGTTGTCGGTTCAATCTTAACAATCAGATTGGTTCCCCAAATATTGGCATAAATAAAACCATCCGAATATTCAAGTTCATTGAGATATAGAACAGGATTATTATCGTCGTAAACCTGAATTTTTTTAACCGGTTTATAGCTTACCGGATCGATATAAGTTAGAATATTTGTTCCGTCGCTCATAATGAGGTGTTGCTCATCGTGTGTCAATCCCCAACCTTCGGCCGATGCATATTTGAAACTATCGACCAAAGCCATATTTTCGAGTTCGTAAACAAATGCTGTTTTGTGTTTATAAGTGAGCTGAAAAATACGATTATTAAAAATAGTAATTCCTTCACCAAAATAGCGATCGGCAAGTTTAACCGATTGCAATGTTTTACCGGTTTTTAAGTTGGTTTTATAAAGCCCTGAATGGCCGTTTTCTCCGGTTCCTTCGTATAAATAACCATTATTAATTTCAAGCCCTTGTGTGAAAAATTCTTTGTTGTGAGGATACGATTGAATCAGCTCAAATCCGTTTTGTTCAGGAACGATATCCGACAGCACTTCAAATGTTTTATAATAGACACCCTCTACTCCATCAGTTTTTATTGAGACTACTTTTAGAGTATATTTTCCGAGGTTTTTAAATTTTTTAATAGTGTGGGTAAATTCTTCTTTATTACTACTGGTTACCAAAACTGAATCCATAAAAATTTTGGTTTCCTGCAGATCACCATCCTTCAGTTTTACAGAAATACCAATATTAATATCATCACCAAAAATGATTTTTTTATGTACAGATTCAACCGTAATCTGAACCGCAGGTTTTCGCGAACGATTTGACTTATTTGAACACGAAAATGAACTTATAAACATTGCAATCACTATAAAACTGGCGAATAGTCTGAGATTCATCCGGAGAATTTAATTACAGTTATAAAACTGGCTTCAAATATAAAACAAATTGGCTTTCAACATCATTTTTGAGGCCAGCCAAAAGAATAGGTTTATATCTTTGGACAAAAATTTAAGATTGTGGGCGCATTAAAAAAACTTGCCGGCGAAACTGCTATTTATGGCATGAGCAGTATCGTTGGGCGTTTCCTTAACTGGTGGCTGGTTCCTTACTATTCACGTATTTTTCTTCCTGAAGAGTATGGAGTTGTAACCAATTTATATTCGTACATCGCTTTTTTGCTGGTCATTCTCACCTTTGGAATGGAAACCGGGTTTTTCAGGTTTGCCAACAAAACCGAACAAAAAGATAAAATTTACTCTACCAGCGCATTTTCGTTGTTCGGTAGTTCGCTGCTTTTTGTGGCCATCGCCTTTATTTTCTCCGGAAGTTTTGCCGGTTTTCTCGACTATCCCAATAGCCAGGAATACATTAAATTACTGGCTGTAATTGTTGCGCTCGATGCAGCAACTGCCATTCCGTTTGCAAATTTAAGGCTCGAAGGAAAACCGGTCAGGTTTGCCACGCTAAAAATGGTCAATATCTTTTTCAACATTTTCTTTAATTTGTTTTTCCTTTCTGCCTGTCCGTATTTTCTGAAATCAAATCCCGACAGTTTTATCCAATACATTTATAATCCGCAGTTTGGCGTTGGTTACGTGTTTATTTCAAATTTACTGGCTTCTGTAATCACGCTTTTAATGCTTATTCCCGAAATCAGGAAAATAAAACCGATTTTCGATTGGGGTCTCTTCCGCGAAATGTTTTGGTACTCCTTCCCTATCCTACTCGTTGGAATTGCCGGAATGGTAAACCAAAACATCGATAAAATTTTGATGCCGGAACTGATACCTGCCCACCAAAAACCAATGGAACAATTAGGAATTTACGGAGCAAATTACAAGCTGGCAGTATTGATGAATATGTTCATCCAGGCGTTCAGGTACTCATTCGAACCGTTCTTTTTCAGCCATCAGAAAAGCAGCGATTCGCGCCTGATTTATGCACAGATAATGAAGTATTTCATCATTTTTGGATTGCTGATTTTTTTAGGAATTACGCTGTTTATCGATGTATTTAAAATTGTAATCGGTCCCGAATATCATTCAGGATTAAAAGTGGTTCCGGCAGTTTTAATGGCCAACCTTTTCCTTGGAATTTATTTTAATCTTTCGCTCTGGTATAAACTATCAGATAAAACCTGGATGGGGGCGGTTATTGGCGGAATTGGCGCGGTTTTAACAATTGGTTTCAATATTTGGCTCATCCCAATAATGGGTTATATGGGTTCGGCTTATGCAGTACTGATTTGTTTTGTGCTGATGACTTTGATTTCATACATAGTTGGTCAAAAATACTACCGGGTTGACTACGACCAGAAACGGATTCTGCTCTATTTTACTGCCGCAGTAGGTTTATATTTTATCTCCGGAACAATAAATATTTCGTCTGAAATATTGAAATATGGACTTAATATCAGCTTGTTTACTGCGTTTCTGGTGGTAGTATTTTTTGCTGAAAAAAAAGAGATACAAAGTTTTATTAAACGAAATTAGAGTAAAATACTTTTTAGTATTATTTTTGAAAATTATTCAATGAATTATGACGAAGATTAAAATTGGTGTTGCGAGCGATCATGCCGGATTTGAAAGAAAGCAAACCGTGCTGAAATACCTTCAGGAACAAGGAATAGAATTCAAGGATTTTGGCGCGTTTTCTTCTGAAAGCAGTGATTATCCAGACTATGCACATCCTCTGGCCGATGCGGTAAGTAAAGGTGAATTCGATTTGGGGATTACCTTGTGCGGTAGCGGAAATGGCATTAACATGACGGCCAATAAACACCAGGGAATACGTTCCGCAATTTGCTGGATGCCCGAAATTGCTGAGTTGGCAAGATTACACAACGATGCCAATATTTGTGCGCTTCCGGCCCGTTATATTACCGACGAACAGGCCATTGAAATTGTAAAGATCTTTTTGACTACAGATTTCGAAGGTGGTCGTCACCAAAATAGAATCAACAAGATACCCTGTTAGAAATGTCGAAACAAAAAGAAATATTCCTGCAAAAATCCGAAGAAATTGCTTTCGATTTAAAGCACCGGGCAACCATCAGATTTAATATCTCTAAATACGATGCGGCAGTCGATCGCGGTATGAAAAGATATTCAAATCTTGATTTGGCAAAAACCCGTGCTTCCTACATCAAATCAAAGGCAATCAATAATTTGCATGACTATTTACTTGAGTTTGAGAAAAATATTACAGCGAATGGCGCTTCGGTAATTTGGGCGGAAGATGAGGGCGAAGCCATTAACGAGATTAAGAAAATACTGATCGAAAACAATTCGAAAACGGTGGTTAAAAGCAAGTCGATGACTACCGAGGAAATTGAATTGAATGAACATCTGGAAGAGATTGGCGTTGAGTCGCTTGAAACCGATCTGGGGGAGTACATTGTTCAGTTGGCGGGCGAAAAACCATACCACATTGTAACTCCCTGTATGCACAAATCGCGGCACGATATTGCCGAACTTTTCACCGAAAAATTTAATACTCCTGAAGGTAGTTCGCCTGAATACCTGACTGATTTTGTCAGGAAAAAACTGCGCGAAAAGTTTACTTTGGCCGATGTGGGAATTACCGGAGCCAACTTTTTGGTGGCCGATGTCGGTGGAATTTGCTTAACCGAGAATGAAGGAAATGCACTGATGACTGTTTCATTTCCAAAAATCCACATTGTGATTGCCGGAATTGAAAAAGTAATACCCCGCATGAAGGATCTGGGTTTGATGTGGCCGATTTTGGCAGCGCACGGAACAGGACAGCAAATTTCGGTTTACAATTCATTGATTACAGGCCCCAAGAAGCCAGGAGAGACCGACGGCCCTGAAAAAATGTTCGTAATTCTTATGGACAACAAGCGATCTGCGCTTTATCAGAACGATGACCAGTACGAAGCTTTAAAGTGTATCCGCTGTGGTGCATGTTTGAATGCCTGCCCTATCTATAAAAATATTGGTGGATACACTTACGATGCAACTTACAGCGGGCCAATCGGCTCGGTAATCACTCCTTTTTTCAAAGGTTTAAAGGAATACAATCACCTGAGTTCGGCCTGTTCGGTATGTGGAAAATGCACCGAAGTTTGCCCGGTGAAAATTCCGTTGCACCACATGTTGCTTATTAATCGCCGCGATGCGGTGAGGTCAGGAGCTGGCGGATTTTTATGGAGCCAGGGAATGAAAGCCTATCAATATGCCTTTTCGAAGCGAAACCGATTGGATTTGCTGGGAGGAAAAACAAAAAATACACTTGCTTTGTTTGGAGCCAATGCGCTGGGAGAAATGAAACAGCTTCCTAAATTGGCCGATCAGTCTTTTAGTAAACAATGGACCAATAAAAAATAAAACCTATGCTATCCAATACGTGTAAATATGCGGTAAGAGCGCTCATCTATCTGGGAAAATTTTCAGAAGAAGGAACTAAAATTGGTATCAAAAAAATTTCAGCCGATTTATTAATTCCAACACCCTTTTTGGGAAAAATTTTGCAAAACCTGGTTAAACAGAAGATTTTAGTTTCGACCAAGGGTCCAAATGGCGGTTTTGGGTTGGGCAGAAAACCAAGCGATATATCGCTTTACGATATTGTGAGAATTGTTGATGGAGAAGACTTTTTCAGGAATTGCCTGATTGGTTTACAGCCATGCTCAACGCACGAAAACAATGAAAAGCCATGTCCGGTTCATAGTCGTTTTGGACCGATTCGCGCTCAATTAATGCAATTCTATAAAGATACCTCGATCGAAGAAATTCTGGGCGACATGGATGGATTGGAAGACCTTATAAGACTTTAATCCTTCATTATTTTGGCCGGAATCTACATTCACATCCCATTTTGCCGAAAGCGTTGCCATTATTGCGATTTCTTTAAATCGACCGATCTGAGCCAGAAATCAAGGTTATTGGCCGGATTAAAAAAGGAATTGCAAAGCAGGGCATCAGAATTGATTTCCGAAGAAATAAATACAATCTATTTTGGCGGTGGAACACCCTCTGTTCTGCTTATTGATGAGTTAAAAGATCTTCTGGATACGATTAGAAAACATTATCGGGTTGCTGAAAATGCTGAGATAACACTCGAAGCAAATCCCGATGATCTCACCCAGGCCATATTTTCGGCTTTAAAACAAATTGGTTTCAACCGGCTTAGTATGGGAGTTCAGTCATTTTCCGAGTCCGACCTGAAACTTATGAACCGCCGTCATGGCGTTATGCAGGCACTTCAATCTGTCAAATGGGCAAAAAGGGCCGGCTTTTCGAATATCAGCATCGATCTTATTTACGGTTTGCCCAATCAAACCATCGACGAATGGGAGCGGAATGTGCGCATTGCAGTTGAGCTGGATGTTCAGCATATTTCGGCCTATAACCTCACTTACCACGAAGGAACTGTATTTTACGAGCAGCTCAAAAAAGGAATCCTGAAAGAATTGTCCGATGAACTTAGTGTTCAGCAATTTGAGATGCTTATTAAAATACTGAAAGAAGCAGGATTCGAGCATTACGAAATTTCAAATTTCAGCAAGCCGGGACTTTATTCGCAGCACAATTCGTCGTATTGGAAAAGCAAAAAATACCTCGGAATTGGCCCGTCAGCACATTCTTACGATCTGGCAAGCCGTCGCTGGAATGTTTCCTCCATTGCCAAATATCTCGATGGACTGGAGAACAACCAGGCTTATTCTGAAACCGAGTTTTTAACAGAACAGGATCGATACAACGATTTTATCATTACCGGTTTGCGAACAATATGGGGTATTTCCGAAACGGCTGTTCAGGCTGAATTTTCGGTAAAGTATTACTCACATTTTCAGAAATTGACAGAGAAATATTCACATTCAGGTCATATAATAAATACCTCGGGAACAGTTCGCTTAAGTCCTGAAGGATTGTTTATTTCAGACAAAATAATGGCTGATTTTATGGTAGTTGAATCCTGCTAAATATTGTTAATTGCATCGGTCGGATGTTTCATTCCGGGTATAAATCCATATCTTAGCGACTTTAAATTTTTTTATTTAGTGAACCAGAACCATCGTAAAATGATCGTAAAAATTGTAAATCAATCCAATAATCCGCTGCCAGAATATAGTACCATTCATTCTGCAGGCATGGATATACGCGCCAATCTCACCGAACCGATTGTATTAAAACCGCTTGAAAGAGCACTTGTGCCAACGGGTTTGTTCATCGAATTACCGGTTGGTTACGAAGCTCAGATACGCCCGAGGAGTGGATTGGCAATTAAAAAAGGGATTACTGTATTAAATTCGCCCGGAACAATTGATGCCGATTATCGCGGCGAAATATGTGCGATCCTGATTAATTTGTCGGGCGAGGAATTTGTAATCCAACATGGCGAGCGCATTTGCCAGATGGTAATTGCCCGGCACGAACACATTGGCTGGGAGCAGGTTGAAATATTGGAGGAAACAGAACGCGGAGCTGGTGGTTTTGGACACACCGGCAAAAATTAAACAGCAAATGAATAAATACTTAGTGCTAATAGCCATTGTTTCAGTTTTGGCCACTTCGTGCAAAACAGCACAAAAGCAAGCAAAAACCGACATTCAGGCCAAATCTGAAATGCCCGAACAAACCATTTCGGACGATGAAAAAAATGAATTTGAATATACTTTCATCGATGCATTGAAACAAAAGATGATCGGCAACCAACAGGCTGCCATCTCTTTATTTTCGAAGTGCCTTGAAATCAATCCGAATTCGTCTTCGGCCATGTTCGAACTGGCTAAAATTCACAGCAGTAATGGCGACCAGACCAGCTCTTCGTTGTTGCTCGAAAAAGCTATCAATATCGATCCTGAAAATAAATGGTACAAAATATTGCTAGCCCAGATTTATCAGCAGGGAAAACAGTATAAAAAGGCTGCCGATCTCTACCAGCAACTGCACAAAATTGATCCTGAAAATCTTGAATATCTATACATGAACGCCGCTTTGCTTTCATCAGCAGAGAAGTACGATTTATCAATTGATGCATACAATGAGCTCGAAAAGAAAATAGGGATCAACGATCAGATTTCGGTCGAGAAACAACAAATTTACCAGGCCGCCGGAAAGAAAAAGGAAGCGCTCGCCGAACTTCAGAAACTAATTGATAATAATCCGAAAGAGCCACGCTATTATGGTTTGATGGCCGATTATTACCTGTCGGAAAAGGATGAAGCCAATGCGCTGAAATATTATCTTAAAATACTTGAAATAGATCCCGATAATGGCTTCGTTTTGTTTTCGCTCACCTCGTTTTACCGCGAAAAAGACGACAAGGAAAAAGCCTGGGAATATGCACGGAAAGGTTTTCTGAATAAATCTGTTGAAGTTGAAACAAAGATTCAGTATTACCTGATGATGACAGCCGACCAGGATGACCCTTTTTTTACTACTGATCAGATAAACGAACTGGTTGATATTCTGGTGAAAACCAATGGAGACGACTATCGGGTTTATACGGTTTATGCCGAATATCTTATCCGGAAAGGTCAGTTGGCCGAAGCACGCACTCAGCTTCGGAAGGTACTCGAAACGCAAAAAGACAATTACCTGATTTGGGAACGAATGATATTGATCAGCAATGATTTACTGGATTTTAACACTGTTTACAGTGATGCCGCGAAGGCTGTTGATTTATTTCCCAATCAACCCGTTTTGTATGCTTTGAAAGCTGTTGCCTGTCTTCAACTCGAAAAATATACCGAAGCGATTGAGATTCTTAAAGAGGGCGAAACGTATCTGCTGGATAATAAACCACTCAAAATTCAGTTTGAATTGTATAAAGCCGAGGCCAATTATAAGCTGGATAGGGTAGCGGAGGCGTTCAAATCTTTTGACGAAGTGATTAGTCTTGATCCGGATAACTGGCTGGCAATGAACAATTATGCCTATTATCTTTCGCTCCGGAACGAAAACCTTGAAAAGGCCGAGCAATTAAGCGGAAAAGCGGTAAGAGCCAATCCCGAAAATCCGACCTATCTCGACACTTATGCGTGGGTTTTGTTTATGCGGAAAGATTATTCGCTTGCTAGGTTTTACATGGAAACTGCCATGAAAAACGGAGGCGAGAAAAGCGGGGTGATTATTGAGCATTACGGCGATATTTTATTCATGCTTGGTGAAACCCCCAAAGCATTGGAGCAGTGGAAAAAAGCCCTCGAAACAGGCGATTTTTCCGAATTTTTAAATGAAAAAATAAAGCAGCAGCGCTACATCGATAAATAGATTAAAGTGAGAAGAATTACGGTGAACGGAAAGTTATATTTATGGATTGTTTTTTTTGTTTTACTTGGCTTGTCCTCGTGTAAAACAGCTCGTGTTATTCCTGCATCAGCCGATATTATTAAACCGATGAGCACCACCAAGCTGATCAGGAATATCGAAAACAATGCGTTCGACTACAAACATTTATCTGTTAAAAAAATTAGCTGCCAGTTCGATAACGGAAAATCAAAAACTTCGTTCAGGGCCAGTATTCAGGCCGAAAAGGACAAGCAGATAATTGTGATGCTCACTAAATTAAACATTCCGGTCGGCCGGCTATGGCTAACTCCCGACAGCGTTAAATTCATTAACTACCTTGAAAATAATTATCTTCTCGACGATTACAGCCAGCTAAGTTCCATGTTTGGAATGGATCTTAGTTTTCAAACAGTGAATGCCATTATATCGAATGATTTCTTCTCTCTTGGCGACGAAAAGAGAGACAAGGATAACCGCGATTACGAGTCTTCAACAGAATCGGGCATGTATTTGCTTCAGTCGGTTAAAAACTTGAAATCAGTGCTTGCAGATCAGAAACGAAAAACTAAAAAGACTCCGGCGGGCAATGGAAAATTATTGACAAGTGGTCCTGTCAGACAAAGTTTATATGTCGATCCGGTTTCGTTTAAGCTTCGGAAAATCAAAATGGAAGATGCAGCAAACTCGCGCAGCGTGAATGTAGAATTCACTGGTTTTACCGAGGTCGGTAAACAATTGTATCCTGCCGACATATTTCTTCATATTTTGAGTCCCGAAAATAATATTCAATTGCAGATTAATATGAGCAACTTTTCGATGAATGAAGAAAAGGGCGTTCGCTTTAAAGTACCTGAAAAATTTACGCAGATAGGCCATGAATAAAACTGTTAGTTTCCTGATATTTATACTGATGGCGCTTCTGACATTTACATTAAATGGCCAGTCGCTGGACGAATTGCGTAAAAAAAAGGAAAAAACAAACGAAGAAATCAAGTACACCAACCGACTGCTCGAAGAGGCTAAAAAGAGCGAAAAACAAACGCTGAACAAATATAAAATCCTGAACAAACAGATTGAATTACGAACCAATCTTATAACCGGAATTAATTCGGAAGTGAATGTTTTGGGTGAGTTTATCGATCAGAATGCATGGCTGGTGAGTTCTTTAAATACTGATTTGGAAGAGTTGAAGAAGGAATACGCCAACATGATTTTATTCGCTCAGAAGAATCAGACCAATTACAGTAAAATTCTGTTTATCCTTTCAGCCAACAGCTTTAATCAGGCCTATAAACGCCTGATGTACCTTCGTCAATACACCGAATACCGCAAAAAACAGGCAGAACTGATTCAATGGATCCGTGATTTGGTTCAGGTAAAAGTGAAGAATCTGGAGCGGCAAAAAACAGAA
This sequence comes from Bacteroidota bacterium, assembly GCA_023251435.1. Taxonomy (GTDB): domain Bacteria; phylum Bacteroidota; class Bacteroidia; order Bacteroidales; family Prolixibacteraceae; genus Aquipluma. Next base: position 22,253 of record JAHEYU010000017.1, on the reverse strand, counting down.
AAGGAAACGCTTCTTCAGAGTAAAAAGAAAGAAGCCGACCAGCTAAACGTTGAGAAGAAACAACAGGGACAAAACCTGACTAAACTACAGCGTCAACAAAAAGAATTTGAGAAGAAACTGCGTGAACAGCAAAGGATTGAGGCGCAGTTAAGCCGCGAAATACAACGGATTATTGACGAAGAGGTTAACAAAGCCAAGCAAAGTGGCAAGGCTGGTTTTGAAATGACACCCGAGCAAAAGCTGGTTTCGGGGCAGTTCGAACAGAACAAGCGGCGCATCCCCTGGCCGGTTGAGCGGGGAGTGATTACCGACCATTTTGGTATTCACGATCACCCGGTATTGAAGAATATTCAGGTAAAGAACAATGGTGTTGACATTTCGACTGCACAGGGTGCAATGGCAAGGTCTGTATTTGCCGGCGAAGTGAGTAGGGTATTTGTGGTAACCGGTGGCAATATGGCTGTAATTATCCGTCATGGAAAATACCTTTCGGTTTATTCGAACCTTGTAAATGTGCTGGTAAAATCAGGCGATAAAGTAAATGTAAAGCAACCAATCGGTACAATCGGTACCGAAGACGGTGATAAAACAGTCCTTAAATTCCAAATCTGGAAGGAAAACGTGAAGCTCAATCCCGAAGAGTGGATTGCGAAGTAAATTCTAATGGATTACAGATGATTTAATTTTAATCACTAATTTTGGAGTAAAATATTAAACATTATGGACTTGCAAGCCAGAAAATTAGAGTTTATTGAAGCATATATCAGGCTGGCCGATGAAAAGATTATCTTGAAATTGGAAAAATTGCTTTGGTTAGAAAAGGAGAAAGCAGTAAAATCGGGTTTGAAGAAATTGAGCCAGATAGAATTGGATAAGATGCTTGAAGATTCGGAAAACGAAATACAGGAAGGAGATATTTTATCCCATCAATTAGTTAAACAGGAGATTTTAACTTGGAAAACCTCCGGGAAATAATTTGGACAAAGCGAGCTTTGAACGATTTGCGAAAAGCATACGATTTCAATAGTGTAATCTATGGCGAAGAAAAGTCATTTGCAATCATTAAAAAAATCGTTGAAAAAATTGAGTTATTAAAAGACAAACGCTTAACTGAAATCGGTTCGGTCGATACTGATTTTAATCACTTAAATTTTGAATATAGAAAACTAATAGTTGGATACTCAAAAATAACCTACAGGTTGGGTTTTGACAAGACAAAGGTTTATATAAACAGAATTTTCGATACCAGGCAAAATCCTTTAGAGAACCTTCGGCGTTAATGCTTCAATTCTAACTTTTTCAGCTTCCAATTCACTTTCAGGCATGAAAAATAAGCAAAGGTGTTTTCGTATGTAGAACCAGTTTGCGCGCAATTCCCGGATTGAACAGCCGGGTCAGTACATTTCGGCGATGAGTGGTGAGGGCAAGTACATCAATGTGATTTTCCTGAATAAAAGTATCAATTGCTTCAGGCAGATTCTTGCTATGCACCAGGCTGCAATCGAAGCCGGTATATGGATATTTTTCGCACAGCGCCTCTCTCATTCCTTCAAGCATTGCTTCGTCTAATTTTCCGTTATTTCCCTGATTAACATGTAAACAAATCACTTTAGTTTCGAAAGGTTTTACCAGTTTCAGCAGCCTGTCAAGCGCAATAAAATCAACCGCTTCGAAATTGGTGGCGTAAACAACAGTTTTGAAATTCTGTATCCAATTGTCCGGCGCCTTTTCAGGAATAGTTAACACGGGAACTCTGGCGTTAAAAATGACGCTGGCAGTCGTTGAGCCGATCAGGTCGTCAGACTGTGCATCTCCGCCCCGAATACCCATTACCACCAGTCTTGGCGGATGAATATTCGTGTAGGCCAGAATGTCATCTTCGGCTTCGCCCACTTTCACAATGTATTCAGGTTTTGCAGCTTTCCAGCGCTCATAATCAATCAATCCTGTCAGTTTGATCAGGAAGTCCTCGAATTTCTCATTGGTCGCTTTTTCTGTCATTTCGTAATTCAGGAAAAGTGCCGAATCATAAACAATTACATCGGAGTAAGGAATGGTTAAAAATTCGGGGCGCTGACTCGAATGGTACAATACCATTTTCGAACCCAGCTTTTCGGCGATGTCAAATCCAACCACTGCGGCCCTTAAAGAGTAGCTTGAAAAATCGATTGGAACCAAAACATAGTTCTCACGCTTTACCTTATCGATTGTTACATTTCCCAGCATTCTTTCAAGAATGGGGAAAGCATGCGAAGCGTCCTTTTCGTGAATTCGGATTCGAACGCCGGTATCTATGGCATCCTGAAGAAAATCAACATGTTCGATAAAACAATCAATACCTTCCGAAGATAAAAGCGACCGCAGTATTTCTGCCTGTGAATAAGGTAATGAAGCGAGTGTTGTGAGGTTTTCGTCCATGGCGTTCTGTTTTAATCTTATCTGTAATTGCTAATTCGATAAATTTCTGAAAGGGTTACCAAATCGGCATTCTTTTTATCTTATTTTTTTATTTTTGGTAAAAATCCTGAAGTTATGCAATCCATCAATCCATTTACCGGCCAAATCATTCAAGAATACCGTGAATTTTCATCCTCCGAAGTGGAGGAAATCATACTTAAAGTTGACCGTGCTTTTCAGTCGTGGAAACTGACGAGTTTTGAGCTGCGTGCGGTTTGCATGAAAAACCTTCAGGCAAAGTTGCTCGAAAAGAAGGAGGAATTGGCCGGAATTATGGTCGCTGAAATGGGAAAAGTAAAACGCGAAGCGATTGGCGAAGTGGAAAAATGCGCCTGGGTTTGTAATTTCTATGCCGAAAATGCCGGGTCGTTTCTGAAGAATGAATCCATTAAAACGGAAGCTTCCGAATCGTATATTTCCTACCAACCCATTGGAACCGTTTTGGCTGTGATGCCCTGGAATTTCCCGTTCTGGCAGGTTTTTCGGTTTCTGGCTCCGGCACTGATGGCGGGCAATACTGGCGTTTTGAAACATGCTTCGAATGTTTCAGGCTGTGCTTTGGCCATTGAGCAATTGGTTCGCGAAGCTGGTTTCCCCGATAATGTTTTTCGCAGCTTGCTGATAGGTTCTAACGTGGTAAAAGCAGTGATTGAAAATCCGCTGATTAAAGCGGTAACTCTCACCGGAAGCACTCAGGCAGGCAAATCGGTGGCTTCGGTTGCCGGGTCGGTGCTGAAAAAATCGGTGCTCGAATTGGGTGGGAGCGACCCTTATCTGATTCTGGAAGATGCCGACATTAAAAAG
>JAHEYU010000017.1:0-18982 GCA_023251435.1 Bacteroidota bacterium | reverse complement strand
GGCTGCAAGATTATGTGTAACCAGTCGTTTGCTCAATGCCGGACAAAGTTGTATTGGCGCCAAACGGTTTATTATTGTTGATTCGGTTTACGAAGCTTTTAAAACCGAATTTGTAAGGTTGATGAGTGAAGCAAAATTCGGTGATCCGCTCGATCCGCAATCGACCATTGGTCCGCTGGCCCGCACCGATTTGCGCGACGAACTGCACCAACAAGTTGTGAAAAGTGTTGAAATGGGCGCTACCATTTTACTTGGCGGGTATATTCCTGAAGGAGGAGCCCCCTTTTATCCGCCAACAGTTTTGGAAAATGTGGTTGCGGGAATGCCCGCTTATCACGAAGAATTGTTTGGACCGATAGCTGTTTTATTCCGCGCAAATTCCGAAGAAGAAGCCATCCGGATTGCCAACGATACCGTGTTTGGATTGGGTGCGGGAGTATTTACATCCAACATCGAAAAGGGAAAAGAGCTGGCCGAAAAAGGCTTGGAAGCCGGTTGTGTATTCGTGAACGACTTTGTGAAATCGGACCCACGTTTACCTTTCGGGGGAATTAAGGAAAGTGGCTACGGGCGCGAATTATCGGTTGTTGGAATCCGCGAATTTGTAAATATAAAAACGGTGGTGGTGAAGTAGAACTCACATTAAAAATATTTCGAAAAATAGTTAATGTCAAAAACGGTTGCTCCTTTTGGGGTAGCTGTTTTTTTTCATTTCAGTGGGTTGATTTTTATGGATGTACAACCGGTATAAAAAATTGATATATTTAACAAACCTAAAAAATAACCTTTATGAAACCCATTGTGAATGTTTATTCCGGATTGTTTATAATCTGCTGCGCACTTGCAATTTACTCCTGCAAACCCAAAACTACAGGCTGGCCCCAGTTCAGAGGTGCCGAAAACAACATGATTGCTGCGGGTACTGATTATGCTACCGAATGGAATGATAGCCTGAACGTGCTGTGGTCGGCTGAATTGACTGGTGCCGGATGGTCGTCGCCCATTGTGGTGGACGATCAGATTTTTATCACTTCAGCCTTTCAGGAAAAAGCGGCTCCGGCCAAAGAACCTGTTGCACAACCAAATCCGACACAGGGAACACCGCCGCCACCAGCCGAAGACAGCACTTACCTTCAGGAAGTTTACCGCTGGGAACTGATTTGTTATGACCTGAAAACAGGGAAAGAACTTTGGAAGCAAGTGGCTCATACCGGAAGCCCCCGCATTAAAAAACATGCCGGAAGTACTTATGCCTGCGAAACTCCTGTTACCGATGGCAAACGTGTTTATACCTATTTCGGGATGACCGGTGTTTATTGTTACGATTTGAGCGGAAATTTGCTTTGGCAGAAAGACCTGGGCGATTTTACAACGCTTAACAGTTGGGGAACAGGTTCGTCGCCCGTTGTTTACAACGATCAACTCTATATTCAGGTTGATAACGAAGAAAGTTCGTTTATGGTGGCCCTCGATGCTGCCACCGGAAATGAAAAATGGAGGGTCGATCGCGATGAAAAAACCAATTACAGTACACCGGTTATCTGGAAAAACAAGGTGAGAACGGAGCTGGTAACCACCGGAAAAACTGCCCGTTCTTATGATCCCGTTACCGGCAAACTGATTTGGGAACTGAAAATGGAAGGTCAAATGTCAATTCCTTCGCCTGTTTACAGCATCGAACATATTTATCTCGGAAACTCCGGAGGACGCGATGAGCCCGGAATTTTATATTCGATTAAGGCAGGTGCCAAAGGCGATATTACTCCGGCCGACAGCGGATTGGTGAGCAATGGAGTTGAGTGGACTGTTAGAGATGCAGGTATTTCAAATCCTTCGCCTTTGCTTTATAACGGCCTTCTTTACCTGCTTAGCGGAAGAGGCGGCGAACTGCGTTGTATGGATGCGGCAACCGGCGAATTAATATATCTCGAAAAAATCGAGAAAGTTGCTGCGTGCTTGGCTTCTCCGTGGGCTTCGGGCGACCAGATCTATTTTTACGACGAACGGGGGGTAACACAAGTTATTCAGGCTGGAAAAGAATTTAAGGCACTCTCGCAAAACAAGCTCGACGATAAATTCTGGGCTTCGGTTGCAATTACCGAAGATGCCTACATTTTTAAAGGAGTTAAAAAGTTGTATTGTGTGAAGAAATAAAAGTTGGATTATCAAGTGGATTCACAAGTCAGAGTCTCACTCAAAGTGAGATCCTGACTATCCTCACTGAAACTAGCTCTTTACTCAATTTGTATTTCAAAACTTGGCACAAAAAATAAGCTCCAAATGGCCTTGATTATGACGATTTAACCAAGAAAGTCTACCGTCTTTGGAAGAGGAATTTCGGTCTTTTGAATAGTTTAAAAGGTGCTTATTGGGTGGTGTATTTTGTTACTTATACCCTATGAATCTTTACCGGTTTCGAGTCAAATGCTTTCATCTATTATTTTTGGCATATATACCAATTGTTTTATAATACTTTTCATCTAATATATTAAAAGGTGACAACTATCCGTTAAATAATTCGTTAACCAGTCTATTATGAAAATACCTTCCAAACTTTTATATTTCTTACCTGAAAGTTACATCATTTTTGTAGTGCTTTTCACAGGTTTCACTCCACCATTTTCACTCCACCCATTGGCATTTATAATAGCTGCTGTAGTTTCATTGCAACTGATTTTCAAAAATGTTATTACTGGTATTATGCTTGCCAATTTGTTTGCATTAATCAACCTGTACATGATTTTGGCTCTGCTTTCAGAGTTTAGTGAGTTTCCAACATTTAATTTCGCTGCCGCAAAGCTTCTATTTATTGGAGCGTTGATAATCCTTTTAAATCTGGTTATTGTTGGACTAATGTATTTCAATTATCTGAAAAGATTTAAAAAAACTATTGCTACATAAGTTCATTTTGTGGAACGATTTGTATGGTACTTTATTGCACATGGCTGGTGCTGATTTGTGCATATCCCGATGAGCGAGTAAGGACTGAAAGATATTCACGATCTGTTTTCCGAGATTCAGGATTTAACCAAAAAAGTCCGCGAAGAGCTGTACCGCCTGCTGGTTAAGGAGTTTCGGTATTTTGAATAATTAAAAAAAGGGTAGTTTTTATTTTTTTATCTTTGTTTTGAAATTTGTAAATACCAAGAAAATGAACTTGCAATATATTTCAGACAATAAGGGCAAAACAACAGGAGTTTTCATTCCTATACATGATTGGGAGTACCTGAAAAATAAATACAAAGAGATTGATCGTGAAGAAAAACAATCGTTTGAAGTTCCTGACTGGCATAAAGAAATTGTACTGAAAAGGTTAGAGGAATACCGGGGGAATCCGGATAATTTGCTGGATTGGGAGATCGTTCGAAAAGAAATTGAGGAAAAATATGGTTTTTAAAATCGTAATAACTCCAAGTGCCTTTATTGATACATTCAATGGCATTGAATGGTACGAAAAACAAACCAAAGGACTTGGGAAAAGATTCTATCAGGCCATTCAAAAGGTATATAAAACAATCCGGGTAAATCCTTACTTTCAAATACGTTATGAAGATGTTAGATGCCTGCCTTTACAAAAATTTCCGTACCTGGTTCATTTTGTTGTTGAAGAAGAAAGGAAACGTATTGTAATTCTTGGTATCATTTGCACCCACCGTGATCCCAAAATCTGGAAAAAATGAGCAAAATAATTATGCTTCGGCATTCAAGTCTGATTTAGCATCTTACTTTTTCGATCCTATGCGTTTAACCCATTTTTTACCATAGAGACGACGCAGAGAAATCTTTACTCATTCCTTAAACCTGAAATTTTATGAACTGCTTCTTTTTCCTTATTCCTGCTTTTTTTCTTTTATCCTGTAATTCGCCCAAAATGAAAGTTGATCTGATTGTAACCAACGCCGTGGTTTACACTGTGAACGATTCGTTTGCCGTTGCCGAAAGTTTTGCCGTTAAGAATGGTGAATTTCTGGCAGTAGGAACCAACGACGAAATTGCTGCAAAATATACTTCCGATAAATTGGAGAATTACGAAGGAAAAGTAGTTTACCCGGGCTTTATCGATGCACATTGCCATTTCTTCGGATATGGCATGAATTTAATGCAATATGCCGACCTGTCAGGAATTTCGGATCAGGAAAGCATTTACCTGAAGCTTCAGGAACAACAGCAAAAGGCTGGGGGAGAGTGGTTACTTGGACGGGGATGGGATCAGAATTTATGGACAGAAAAGGAATTTCCGGATAATAAACGCCTGAATGAATTATTCCCTGATGTGCCGGTTTACCTTATTCGTGTGGATGGACACGCGGCCTGGTGCAATGCCAAAGCGCTTGAACTGGCCGGAATTACTGCCAATACAAAAGTGGATGGGGGAGAGGTGCTGCTTAAAAACGGCAGACCTACCGGTGTGCTGATCGACAACGCGAAGGAGCTCGTTTTTAACCATATTCCTGCTCCTTCAGACGAATTGAAAGCAAAAGCTTTGATGGCTGCACAGAATAATTGCTTTGCGGTTGGGCTGACTTCTGTTACCGATTGCGGACTTCCGAAAGAAACCATTTTGCTGATGGATTCGCTGCAAAAAAAGGACGAATTGAAAATGTGTATCAATGCCATGATGGATCCCAGTGAAGAAAATATGGAGTATTTCCTGAAAAACGCACCATACGTAACCGATCGCTTGCAGGTAAATACGATAAAATTATACGCCGATGGGGCCTTGGGTTCGCGCGGTGCTTATCTTTTGGAAGACTATTCGGATAGTCCGGGCAATCGCGGTTTGCTGATGAACGAAGTCTCGTTTTTCGAAGCGATTTGCCAAAAGGCTTTCGAGGCCAATTTTCAGGTGGCTACCCACTGTATTGGCGATGGTGCCAACCGCTTTGTCCTGAATTTGTATGGTAAATTTCTGCAAGGGTCGAACGATCGTCGCTGGCGTATTGAACATGCACAGATAGTGGATCCCGAAGATCTGACGGTGTTTGCAAAATATTCGGTGATCCCTTCTATCCAGGCAACACATGCGACTTCGGATATGTTTTGGGCTGATGAGCGGCTGGGCGCCGATCGGGTTAAGTCAGCATATACCTATCAGCAATTACTTGCTCAAAACGGCTGGTTGCCCAACGGAACCGATTTCCCGATTGAGGATATCAGTCCTTTAAAAACTTTCTTTGCTTCGGTTTGCCGCAAGAACACAGATGGTTTGCCGGTTGAGGGCTTTCAGATGGAAAATGCGCTGACACGTGAACAGGCTTTACACTCAATTACGTCGTGGGCTGCAAAAGCAAGTTTCGAGGAACAGAAAAAAGGGAGCATTGAACCGGGCAAATCGGCCGATTTTGTAGTGCTCGATACCGATCTGATGAATTGTTGCGACGATGCGATTTTGAGGGGAAATGTTCTGAAAACAGTCGTGAAAGGCGAGTTTGTGTATAGTAGGGGAGAATAGTTAGAAATCGAGGAAATGAAATCCTGGCACATATATTTACAAAATAATTTGTGTCCGACAAAAATGGAAATCCAAAATGTAGCGTACCTACGGCACTCCAGCCTTTGGTACTTATCTTTGTTCTACAAATATTTTGTGCCTCAGGCACTTATTCGCCCTGACCAAACGAAACACCTGATTGGTTCCTGCTCCAGAGGAGCAAAATATTTATAGAAAGAAGAAATAGATGATGATAGTCGTCCGCGCGAAATCGCAGAACAAGGCTTTAGCCAATTTTCGGACGAAACAGCATTGGTCGTTAAAAAAGTAGTTACATAAGAGAAATCCAAGCCATCACGACAATAACCTTATTAGCTTATTTACAGATTATTAATATGAGATTTATTTCGAGTTCAGATTATTAAAATCAAAAAGAGAGGTTGTCACGAATCAGACAACCTCTCTTTTATATATCAACCCGGCTGGTGTAAACACTTGCCGGGATTTAAATCATTACAAATTCTACTCTATCTCGGCATTGGGTAACCAACCAGTTTTGCCAGATTTCTCTCGATTTCGTGCTCCGGATATTCGTAATCTGATAACTGGCCAGTCATGTATTTGTCATAGCCAACCAAATCCATCAAACCATGTCCGCTGAAGTTGAAAAGGATTACTTTTTCTTTGCCCTCTTCCTTGGCTTTTAATGCCTCGCGAATGGTAGCTGCAATGGCATGGGTAGTTTCAGGAGCTGGAATGATTCCTTCAGTCTTTGTGAACAGCAAACCGGCTTCGAAACATTCGCTCTGGTGAATGGCCTGAGCTTCCATCAATCCGTCGCGCAGCGAAGCGCTAACCAATGGCGCCATTCCATGATAACGTAATCCTCCGGCATGGATTGGGGCAGGAACAAAGTTGTGTCCCAAACTGTGCATTGCCATGAGCGGGGTCATTTTTGCAACATCGCCGTGGTCGTATATGAAAGGTGCTTTTGTGAGGGTTGGGCAGGAGAATGGTTCGGCGCCAATGATCTGAATATCGCTTCCATGAATTTTGTCGTACATGAAAGGAAAGGCAATTCCGGCGAAATTACTACCGCCACCACAACAGCCAATCACGATATCAGGCTTACTAATGCCAACTTTTGCAAGCTGTTTTTTTGCTTCCAATCCAATAATCGATTGATGAATCATTACGTGATTCAGCACAGAACCAAGTGCATAGCGCGTTTTTCCGCTTGGGTCGCTAACAGCTTCTTCAATGGCTTCAGAAATCGCGATTCCCAAACTTCCGGGGGTATCCGGATATTCAGCCAGAATATCGCGTCCTGCCTGAGTGTCCATGCTTGGACTGGCAACGCATTTGCCACCCCATGTTTGCATCAGCATTTTGCGGAAAGGTTTCTGATCGAAACTCACACGCACCATATAAACTTTACACTCGATGCCGCCAATTTGTGCGCAGGCATACGAAAGTGCCGATCCCCATTGTCCGGCGCCGGTTTCGGTCACCAGTTTTTTGATGCCAAATTGCTTGTTGTACCAAGCCTGAGGTACTGCCGTATTGGGTTTGTGGCTTCCGGCAGGTGAAACGCCTTCGTTTTTGTAATATATTTTTGCAGGAGTTCCAAGGGCAGCCTCCAGTTCGTAAGCACGAATCAGCGGACTTGGTCTCCATTGAAACAGAATCTGGCGAATTTCTTCGGGAATGTCTATCCAGCGGTCCTGCGAAACTTCCTGTTCGATGAGGTTCATCGGGAAAACAGGAGCCAGCATTTGCGGGTTAATCGGCTTTCCGTCGGGGCCGAGTGGCGGGTTAAGTGGTGTGGGTAGATCGGGAGCAATGTTGTACCATTGTTTTGGCATTTCCGATTCGTCGAGGTAAATCTTTTTTTGTCTGGCCATGATGTTATTATTTATTGGTTTTAATTTTATTTCTGCTCAAAACAAGAAAAGGGACTTACTGCATAAACGCAGAAAATCCCTTTTCCCGGTCTTTACGACCGCAAATCAATATGTAATTCTCGCGTTTCCATTTTAATGTTACGCCAGTTCCATTCTTTACCGTATAAAGGTGATTTGTACATATCTTTCTTAAAAAGGCGAGTAAAACTAAAGATATTTTTCAAAGTTTCAAGAATAAAAACCGACGATTGGATAGTTTTTACTGATTCTTAATTACAATCTGTCGTTTTTAGGTAATTGTAAACTCTGAATTATCGCATTTCTGTACAAAAAAAAGCCTGCCCTTGCGGACAAGCTTTAAACTAACTAAAAACCATAAACCCCTAAACCTAAATCTTTATTTCCTGACAAATATCTGGTAGCCCCATTTGTCAAGTTTTACGGTCGTACCATTTTCAAGAGTTTTTGTTTCTCCTGAAAAATATTCCTGATAATCGCCTCCTTTTGTAAGTTTCAAGCTTGCCTCTACCGGTTCTGCTGATAAGTTGAAGACTGCCAAAACCTGATTGTCATCTTTTTCGCGGGTAAAAGCAAGTACATTTTGCGGAGCCGAAGTTTCAACAAACACTTTTGGCGCTCCTGCTTCACCGTTCCAAAGGGCAGCATTGCTCTTTTTCAGGTTGATAAGCGATTGATAATATTTCTGCATTTCCAGATTGCTCCAGTTGATCGTATCTTTTTCGAAGAATAGTAACCGCTTGCTTAAACCGGCTTCTTGTCCGCTGTATAGCAACGGAATTCCTTCGATGGTAAATGTTAGCGCAGCAAAAGTTTTCACGGCCTCGCCCATGCGTTCGTATTCAGTACCCTGCCAGCTGTTTTCGTCGTGGTTGGTAATAAACTGCATCGGAAACGATCCGGGCGCGTATATGCTAACCGAATCCATGTAATATTTCTGAATATCGGCAGCAGTTTTCTTGCCTTTGGCAACCTCATTCAAAATGTGGTGCAGTTTCCATGCATAGTTCGATTCGAAAGCCTTTTCCAGAAGCGCAGGATGATCTTCGTCTTCGGCCAGCATGTAAACCGGTTTAATTGAGTCGAGAGAAGCGGTTGCTGCTTCCCAGAAATCCTGCGGAACTCCCCAGGCCACATCGCAGCGGAAACCGTCGATGTTGGTTTCGCGAACCCAAAAATCCATCGCGTCAATCATGGCGCTGCGCATCGGTTGCGAATCAAAGTTCAGATCGGCAATATCCGACCAATCAGGATTCGGAGGAATGATATTGCCCAGCGAATCTTTGGTGTACCATTCCGGATGATCGGTAATCCACTGATTGTCCCAGCCCGTGTGGTTGGCGACCCAGTCGATAATCACTTTAAAACCCATTTCGTGCGCTTTATTAACCAGACCTTTAAAATCCTCCATCGAGCCAAATTCAGGATTAATTCCCTTGTAATCCTTAACGGCGTAGTACGAACCCAAACTGCCTTTGCGGTTTTTCTCAGAAATCGGATGAATGGGCATGATCCACAGTATATCAACTCCCAGTTCTTTCAGGCGTGGAAGATGAGTTTCGAAAGCCTTGAAAGTTCCTTCGGGCGTATATTGGCGAATATTGACTTCGTACAGCACCGAATTTTTTGTCCACTCCGGAATGCCGGTGGTTACTGTAGTGGTTTTTACTGCAGGCTGGCACGCGAAAATCGCCAAAGCCAACAAAGGAATGAAAAACAGTTTTTTAAATTTATTCATAGTAAGATGTTTTTGAATGTTGTCGTTATTTTCAAACGTTGCGAGTTACGTGATGCGGGTTACGGGTTTTTGCTCGCAACTCGTATCTCGCAACAGATTAGCTATTTCAACTGAATAATCATCGCAGTCATGGCCGGTACTTTCAGGTTTTTCAGGTCGGTAATTGTTGTTCCCGAAATCACTTCTTTTCCTGAAGTACTATTGGCCATTATTTCGTTGAAACGATTGGTTTCAATGGTTTTTTCCTGCGAATTTTTATTCATCACAACCATTACTTTTTGATTCTGATTGTAGCGGAAATACACGTAAACTCCATTTTCAGGAGCAAAATGTTTTAGTTTGCCTGAATGAATAACTTCACTGGTTTTGCGCCAGTTCAGTATTTTGCTGAAGAAATCCTGCGCTTGTTTTTGTTGTGTGGTCAAACCTGCACCGGTAAAAGCATTCACCTGATCCCCGTTCCATCCTCCCGGAAAATCAGAACGGATCACACCGTGTTCTTCGGTTCCCGGATTCGACATCAGGATTTCCGTTCCGTAGAAAATTTGCGGAATTCCGCGGGTGGTGGCATAATACGCGATACCCATTTTCAGCAAATCGAAGTTTTCTCCCAACTGCGTATAAAACCGCGACATATCGTGGTTATCCGGGAAAATAACCAGATCGTTCGGGTTGGCATACAAAAAGTCGTTGGCCAGCGCTTCGTACAAAGTTACCAGGCCGCCACCCCAACTCTCGGCATTCTTCAAACTTTGAATTACCGCGTTGTTCAGCGGAAAATCCATCAATCCCGGAAGATATGAAATGTAGCCATCCTGGTTGATTTTACCTTTTTGCCAGTACGAAACAACCGCCGGATTGGTCGTCCATTCCTCGCCAACAATGTAAAAATCGGGGTATTCGTCCATTATTCGTTTTGTCCAGTCGGCCATCGCGAATTTATCGGGATACGGATAAGTGTCCATTCTAATTCCATCCAGTCCTAAATATTCCGTCCACCAGATACTATTCTGAATCAGGTAATTTGACACGAATGGATTGCGCTGGTTCAGGTCGGGCATCGACGGCACAAACCAACCGTCTGCCATCAACCGTTTATCGGATTCCGAAGCGTACGGATCCTGATTAACTGTTCGCCGGTGGCTGGTAATTTTGTATTCAGGGTAAAAATTGAGCCAGTCGGCTGAAGGCATGTCGTCCATCCACCAGTGTTCGGAACCGATGTGGTTGAAAATCATGTCCATCATCAGTTTCATCCCTTTCTGATGTACCGCTTTTCCAAGTTCGCGGTATTCTTCGTTGGTTCCGTATCGGGCATCGACCTTGTAAAAATCGGTGGTCGAATAGCCGTGGTATGAAACCTGTGTCATGTTGTTTTCCAAAACCGGGTTGAGCCAAACAGAGGTAAATCCAAGTTTCGACAGGTAATCGAGACTATTTTTTATTCCCTGAATATCGCCGCCATGACGGCCATTCATGTTTGTACGATTGGGCAATTCTTTCATTCCCGCAACCGCGTCGTTGGCCGGATTTCCGTTTACGAAACGGTCGGGGGTAATCAGGTAAATCACATCCGAACCGTCGAAACCTTTGCGGTTGGCTGAATTCGGTTCGCGGTTTTTCAACTCATAATTGAAAGTAACTACTTCCTTCTTGCTTTTCCTGAATTCTATCGGGAACGTTCCGGCTTTAGCTTCAGGAGAAATAAGGAGATCGATAAACACATAGTTGGGATTTTCCAACCGGCTAATTGTCTTGATTTTTACTCCCGGATAGTTCAGTGTGATTTCGGCTCCGTTAATTTCCTGTCCGTGAACCATCAGCTGAACGGTCGGGTTTTTCATGCCTACCCACCAAAAAGTGGGTTCAACGCGGTCGACATTCAATGCAAAAATGTTAATGCTGAACGCGATACCGATAATGAATAAATATAGTTTTCTCATGTTTGATGTTTTTACCACATAGACACATAGGTCACATAGTTTTTTTCTCTATGTGTTCTATGTGCCCATGTGTTTATTATTTAATTGTCAACTCCTTTCTGGCGGGCAAATGGTATTGCTGCCCATGAACGACCAAATCCATATTTACCTTCGAATGGTTGTAAACGCTGAATTGCTTTTTGTCCATCTTAAATTCCAGATGTGCTTCACGGAAATTCAGACGGAAAGAATACGAGTTCCAGCCTTCAGGAATAAACGGCGTAAAATTTAACTGGCCGTTTCGCACACGCATTCCGCCAAAACCCTGCACAAAAGCCATCCACGTTCCACCCATGCTGGTGATGTGAAGCCCGTCGCAGGTGTCGTTGTTGTAATCGTCCAAATCCAGCCGGGCTGTGCGTAAATACATTTCGTAGGCTTTCTCCTGACGACCAATTGAGGCAGCCAAAATAGCATGAATACAGCTCGACAGCGATGATTCGTGCACGGTAAGCGGTTCGTAGAAATCGAAATGCCGTTCGATACTTTCCTTGTCGAATTCATCCTCGAACCAGAATATACTTTGCAGTGTATCAGCCTGTTTGATGTATGGCGATCGCAAAATGCGGTCCCACGACCATTTCTGGTTAATTGGCCGGTCTTCGGGTTTTAACTGACTTACCGGAATCAGTTCTTTGTCAAGAAATCCATCTTGCTGAAGGTAAATTTTACGTCCAAAATCGTACGGGAAATACATGTCCTTTATAATTTTCTTCCAGCGCGAAGTTTCTTTCAGCTCTTTCAGCTTGAGCTTTTTAACCAGATCCTCATACAAAAGCGGATGCTCTCTCTTCAGATAATCAATTGCTTTAAGCGTATATTTTAAAGTCCAAACCGCCATGTAGCTGGTGTGGAAATTGTTGTTCACATTGTTTTCGTACTCGTTTGGGCCGGTTACACCGAGCAGTACGAATTTCTTTTTTTCTTCAGACCAGTTGATGCGCTGGCTCCAGAAGCGCGACAAGGCAAGCAAAACCTCGAAACCATAAGGCGCGAGATAATCCTGATCGCCGGTATAATTGATGTAATTGTAAATGGCATAAGCAATTGCGCCATTTCGGTGAATTTCTTCGAAGGTAATTTCCCATTCGTTGTGGCATTCTTCGCCATTGATGGTCACCATCGGATAAAGTGCCGCACCATCAGTAAAACCCAGTTTTTCGGCATTTTCGATGGCTTTTGGCAAATGCTTGTAGCGGTACAAAAGCAGGTTTTTCGACACCATTTGTGGTGAAGTACCAAGCTCGAACGGCAAACAATAAGCCTCAGTATCCCAATAAGTTACGCCGCCATATTTTTCACCCGTAAAACCTTTTGGCCCGATGTTCAGGCGTTCATCGTCGCCCAGATATGTTTGGTTCAGCTGAAATATATTGAACCGGATTCCTTGTTGGGCCGCCACATCGCCTTCAATACGGATGTCGCTCGTTTCCCAACGTTTAGCCCATGCTTTTTCCTGATCAGCAAAAAGTTTGTCGAAACCCTTTTCTGATGCACGTTTCAACGCTTTTTCGGTGGCATTCTGAAGTTTGGTTTCGGGGTAGTAAAGCGTAGAAATGATGGCTGCATATTTTTCGATGCACAACTCATCTCCATTTTTTACTTCAACTGTAAATTCAGAAGAAATGTATTTTTCTTTTTGGTCGGATGAAAGTTGAGGTTCAATTCGTGTTCCGTTCAGGCAAGCCCTGAAACTCATTCCTGTGCAAACCTGAAAAGCTGTTTTTTTTGTTTCCATGTAAACAAAGCCTACAGAACCATTTATTTGGGTGGCTTTTTCGATCCAGAAATTTTCGTCGTAATTCGAATCCTCGTTCACCACATTTCCATCGATGTATGGTGTCGCTGTAATTTTGCCTGAAAAATTCAAGGCTTTTACAGTGTATCGAATGGCGCCAATTTCCTGGTCGGCAATGCTCAAAAATCGTTTGGATTTTACCTCCACCTCTTTTCCCGACGACAACTTTGCTACAAAGCTGCGCGAAAGCAAACCCGATTTCATGTCCAGATCGCGGTAAAACGTAAGGATCTCAGCTTTGGACAAATCCAACTCTTCACCATCAAACGAAATGTTGATTCCGATCCAGTTGGTGGCATTCAGGATTTTGGCAAAATATTCGGGATAGCCGTTTTTCCACCAGCCAACGCGTGTTTTGTCGGGATAATAAACACCGGCCACGTAACTGCCCTGAAGGCTGTCTCCGCTGTATTTTTCTTCGAAGTTGGCCCGCTGTCCGCTTCGGCCGTTGCCAATACTTAGCAAACTCTCGGTAATGCGGTTTTCTTCCCGATGAAATCCTTCTTCGATAATCTTCCACTCGTCGTGTTTGATGTAGTTTTTCATATATTATAATTTCAATCGAAGTTCTACAAGTTGTTAATAACCACATAGGCACATAGGCCACATAGGTTTGTGGTTTTTTCTATTGTGTTCTATGTGTCTATGTGGTTTTCAATTGTTGTGTCTCCAAATGCACTTTTAAATTTACTGATAGTAAATCCATCAAAACCTGGAATTACAAAATCTGCAAGTCCGAGTGTTTCAGGTTCTCCGATTCCGACACAGCGCATTCCGGCATTTCGGGCTGCTTCGATTCCGGCAATGGCATCTTCAAATACCACACAGTTTTCAGGCAAGACCCCCAGCCATTCTGCACCTTTCAGAAAAACTTCAGGATTGGGTTTCGCTTCGGTGATGGAATTGCCATCGACCACCGCATCAAACATTTCAGTAAGGTGAATTCGTTCCAAAATCATTGGTGAGTTTTTACTGGCCGAACCGAGCGCGATTTTGATCTCGTTATTTTTTAATTCCTGAAGAAAATGAGGAACTCCCGGAAGAATTTCTTCTGGAGTCATTTCCTCGATGTAAGTCACATAGAGCGTGTTTTTCTTTTCGGCCATCGCCAGTTTTTCTGGCTCCGAAAATTGTAATCCGCCAATTTCGAGCAGAATTTCAAGCGACGCCATCCGACTGACTCCTTTGAGCCGTTCGTTGTCTTCAACCGTAAATACGAAACCAAGTTCTTCGGCCAAAGCTTTCCAGGCAATGAAATGGTATTTGGCGGTATCAACAATCACCCCATCAAGGTCGAATATGCAAGCTTTTATTGTCGTCACGTAATAATTTGTTTTAGTTCATTTTTTAGGAAATCTCCATTCCGTCCGAAAAACGATTATCTTTTTGATGCTTTTCATCTCGCTGACGTTTTTCTTTCCCTCATTCATTCCCAGGGTGGCGTTCGTTCCTCACTTACCCTGGGCTATTTATATATAACCCTTTCAGGGTATAACCCAATTCGTACTTCGGCTTTCCTTTTACTGAAAACTGAGACTGATCACTTTTTATTTTTGATCCACATCATCTACAAATAGCACACTGGCAGCGGCGATCAGCAAGGATGCACCGCCTAACAGGAGCGCATAAATGGCGTGTCCGTGAAACAGTGTTTTGGTGAAAAAGCCAAGAATACTGGCTGCCAGAATTTGCGGAATGACAATGAAAAAGTTGAAAATTCCCATGTAAGTTCCCATTTTCTGGGCCGGAAGCGAACCTGTTAAGATGGCATAGGGCATCGATAAAATACTTGCCCAGGCAATCCCGACCCCCAGCATCGAAACAACGAGCAGGTTCGGGTCTTTCACCACGTAAAACGAGGCCAATCCAATTCCGCCGCACACTAGAGCAATGGCATGAGCCATTTTTCGGCTCGTCCATTTAGCCAGCCAGGGAAGCCCGAAAGCTACTATCGCTGCAAATCCGTTATAAACCGAAAACAGGATTCCCACCCAGTCGGCGCCATCGTTGTAAAGTTTTGAGGCAGTGTCGCTGGTTCCGTAAATGTGGCTGGTAACAGCCGATGTGGAATAAATCCACATGGCGAACAGTGCGAACCATGAGAAGAACTGAACAATAGCCAGTTGTTTCATGGTTTTGGGCATGTTCATCAGGTCGGTAATCACTTCAACAAACCCGATGTGCACCATTCCCTGGCGTGTGTACCAGGCCGAAATGAGCAAAATCAGGCCAAATACGCCTAAGCCAAACGACAAGATGTAAAGTTCTTTCTCCCAGCCCATCTGTTGAATCAACAGACTGCCAAGGAGTCCAACGATAAGCAAAATCAGGCCATTCCGGATAAAGCCAGGTAATAAACTTTTGGCGGTTTCGCGAACAGGTTCGGTTGTTTTTACTGATTTGCGATGTTCGGCCTCAAATTCAGTGAGTTCTTCCGGAGAATATTCTTTGGTTGAAAAAACCGTCCATAGAACAGCCAGCAGGAATACTGCGCCACCGAGATAAAACGAAAGTTTTACCGATTCCGGAATTTTTTCGCCAGCCTCGGCCACATTCGAAATTCCAAACCAATTGGTTAAAGCGTAAGGCAAGGCCGATGCAACGACTGCACCTGTCCCGATGAAAAAACTCTGCATGGCAAATCCGTTGGTTCGCTGGTTGCCGGGAAGCATATCGCCCACAAATGCGCGGAAAGGTTCCATCGAAATGTTGATCGATGCATCCATCATCCAGAGCATTCCGGCGGCAATCCAAAGGGTAGGGGAGTTGGGCATGATGATCAGGGCAAGTGAGGCCAAAATAGCACCGGCCATAAAATACGGGCGGCGTCTTCCGAACCGTCCCCAGGTTTTATCGCTCAAATAGCCAATAATTGGTTGTACTACCAATCCGGTTACCGGAGCGGCAATCCAAAGAATGGGAATATCGTCAACATTGGCGCCGAGCGTTTCGAAAATTCGGCTGACATTTGCATTTTGCAGCGCAAAGCCAAATTGAATGCCCAAAAAGCCAAAACTCATGTTCCAGATTTGCCAAAAACTTAGTGCAGGTTTTTTCTTCATTTTAATAGTGTTTTAATCGGTTTATTTGAGTGAATGTTCGGATACTTTGATTGAACAAAGTACAAATTATTGCTGAAGGAAATAAACATCACTCAGATGCTCACCATCCAACAAAATAAAACATTCTCAAATGTTTGGGATTAATAACGGTTTGCACCGGGCATTCCCGGGAAACCTAATGAAGTCGTAAAGTGGAATTAACGAAAAACGGAATTAACTGCACAAATATAACGAAGGTTTTTTGAGAATTCCAAATCTATTAGTTGTGCAAACTCCCTATTTATCAGGCGTAACAGCGGATTTTGGATAAAAATACCGCATTGCAAACGTTTGCAGAAAATGTAAAAAAAATTGAATTATTCACCAGTATTTTTTGTGTAGGCAGAATCCATGCTCTTAAATTCAGTTAAACATTTGGTCACCGGAGCTGTCCTGTTGAATTTTTAAGGGCCCAGTTAGGTTTTTATGATGGCCTGTAGGTTTTTTGATCGTCCTGTTACTGTTTGTACCTGCCTTGTAGAACAGGACGATGAGCTTTTTATACAGGACACCCTTCAATAGTAGCAGGACGGCTTTCCCAACCCACAGGGAACTGATAAATCGCTACAGGACGGTGACCCGAACCTATAGGAAGCACAAAAAAATCAATAGGGTGAGTGGTAGCAAGGGATTTGGGTTGAATTTTCTTAATTGCCAGTGAAAAACTGTATAAATATTGGTTAAGTAAATTCGAAAACTTTCAGCTAAACTTTAAAAATGGGTAGTTATTACCGGTTTCCGATTTAACTTATAGAACAGTGTAGGAAAGGTCGGTCAAACATTACAATCTGCTAAATCAGCTGCACCCGGCTAATTTCCGCAGCAAAGTCATGAAGCGATTTCTCTATTTTACGTACCGTCTTTTTGCTTGGTTTGCGCTTTCCTGTCACATAGTGACTTAACTGCCCTTGGGCAACGCCAGTTAACCGTCCTAACCCTGCCAACGACAAAACGTTGGAGTAATAGGCCAGAAACGAAGCAGTATCGTAGCTGAACTCAAACTCAGCTTCCTCGAAAAGCCTGTTTTCACTGGCGTATAAATCCCTCATTTCGTTATATGAATTATTAAAATCCGCTATCGCTTCTCCAACAGTTTTTCCATCTCCTAAAATTCCGTAATTCAACGAATTATCGTCTAAATCGACATAAATTCCGTAACTACCGTCGTTACCTCTTTCTATAATTGCTTTTACTTTCATAACACAAAATGATAGCAAAGATATTAATATCATCGTCAATTATTTTTTTTACTCGCTGCACCAGGATTTGAAAGAATTAACCCAAGTTACGCAATAAGAATTTAGATTAATATACATTTAAAAATTAAACTTACGAATTTTGACAATTTAGATCAAAAACGTATATTTGTTTCGATTTTTGTAAAAAGCAGAACATGGAAGAAATCTCACAAAACAAGAAATACCTCGACATCATTCAGGCTGCGCGCAGGTTGTTTTGGAAACACGGTTTCAAACGGGTGTCAATCGAGGAGATTTGCCGGGAAGCCAAAACCAGCAAAATGACCTTCTATAAATTTTTTGCCAATAAACTGGAGCTAGCCAAAGCTGTATTCGACTTTGTAGTAGATGATTCTGTATCAACATTTAAAACTGTTTTACATGAAACTACCTCTGCATCGGAGTTGATTGGCCAAATGCTGCAAATGAAAAAAGAGGGAATTCACGAAATCAGTAAAGAGTTTATCACCGATTTTTATACCAACCCCGAATTGGGATTGAAAGATTACATCGAAGAAAAAACCCGAACAGTTTGGGCCGAAATGATTGGCGATTTCAAGTTGGCACAAGAACGTGGAATTTTACGCAAAGACCTGAATATCGAATTCTTCGTTTATTTCACCCAGAAATACAGCGACTTACTGAATGATCCGTATCTAAACAAAATGTATCCAAATCCACAGGATTTGATTATGGAACTGACCCGGTTTTCGGCTTACGGAATTTCGCCCCACGAATAATTACATGGTTTCATTCCGATACATATTATTGGTATTCTGTGTTGTCGTGGTTCAAAACCTGAACGCACAAAACCTTGATTTTAAAGGGCAAGTATCGGCATGGGCCAACTTCAACCCATCCAATGATTTGCAACTTTGGGGTGGGGCGCGTTATCTTCCCCAATTCAATTTTAAGCTTGGAGAGCCCTCGAAAAGTCTATTCGATTTTGAAGCATCTGCGAATCTGAACGGAACTTTGAGCACCCTTCCTTTCGAAACAAATTACACCGATAGAAGCATTAAGCCTTACCGTTTATGGGCCCGTTATTCCACCGAACAACTGGAAATCAGGGCTGGGTTGCAGAAAATCAACTTTGGTTCGGCATCGATGATCCGCTCGCTCATGTGGTTCGATCAACTCGATCCGCGAGACCCATTGCAATTAACCGATGGCGTTTGGGGTGTTTTGGGACGTTACTATTTTCTGAACAATGCCAACCTTTGGCTGTGGGTTCTTTACGGAAACGAAAATCCGAAAACCTGGGAAATCGGCAACACCAGTCAGCGCCAGCCCGAATTTGGTGGTCGATTCCAAATGCCTGTTCCCAAGGGTGAAATGGGGATTTCGTACCATCACCGTTTATCCGACACGAATAGTCTGGATACATTGGTGACCTTAAACGATCTTATTCCTGAAAACCGCATCGGTCTGGATGGTAAATGGGATGTGGGCGTTGGGCTTTGGTTCGAAGCAGTCTGGCTCAATAAATCAAAAAACGTGGGCGATTTCACCAATCAAACATCCCTAAGCGTTGGAACCGATTACACTTTTGGAATAGGTAACGGACTGAATGTCATTTATGAACAGTTGCTGTTTGCGTACGATGAAAAACCTTTCCGCATCAACGATCCGTTTGTTTTTTCCACCCTTTCACTCAACTATCCGCTTAGCCTGAACGACAATCTTAGCGCGATGGTTTATTACGACTGGATCAACAAAGGGGTTTATAACATCGTAACCTGGAACCATCAGTTCAGGAATATTACGCTTTA
>JAHEYU010000081.1 GCA_023251435.1 Bacteroidota bacterium | reverse complement strand
TTTGGGCAGTTAACAACAATGGCGGATGGTACACTTTCGGATTCCTCATTGGTGTTGGCAGTTTAGGATTCGGGGGCAGCAAAGCTTCCCGATAATTTGGGATCAGAGAACTTCAGCAATATATTTCAGCCCGTCGAGCGTAAGGTTTTGATCAATGGTTTCAATTCTTTCTGAAACCGAAAGCAATACTTCCGCCAGACCGCCTGTGGCAACAATTGTAAGAGTTTCGCCCAGTTCTTTTTCGGTTCTGCTGATGATTGAATCGACCAAACCCGCAAAGCCCAACACCAATCCCGATTGAATGGCGTGAATGGTATTTCGTCCAAGAACTGATGGAGGCGAAATAAGCTGTACATCGGGCAACTGGGCAGTATTTCCGGTAAGTGATTTAAGCGCAGTTTGTAACCCTGGAGCAATGGCAACACCGAGAATTTCGCCAGATTTACTAATGGTTGTAAAAGTGAGTGCTGTTCCAAAATCGATTACCATACAGGGCATTTTGTATTTTGTGAATGCACCAGTAGCATCGGCAACCAAATCGGCTCCAATTTCATACGGATTTAAAACTTCGACAGGCAATTTACTGTAAATCGGGGGTTCGACTAAAAGTGGAAAATGGTCAAACAAGTTATTTAGCATTTCGCGGAAAGGCCTTATCAGGCTGGGAACCACACTGCTCAATACTGTCCGGTCGATCTCTGCAATGCTAATTTCAGAACTCATAAACAGTGATATGAAAATTACTTCGAATTCGTCGGCAGTTTTCGATTTGTCAGTCTGTATCCGCCATATTTTCTGCCAATCATTTTTCAGGGCTACACCGAAAACAATGTTTGTATTTCCAATATCAATCGCTAAAATCATTTCAGAAAAATTAGATTTTAAAGATGCAAATAAATGTTTTAGAAAACACCAAAATTCGAAAACAATCGTTCTAAAAGAACTATTGATTATATCAATTTTTTTTACCTAAATTTGATTTTTCGGTAATCCTGTTGAATATCTTTAAAAATATGAGCTGGGATTGATACTTAATTGTACCTGTATCCAATTAGTTAAACGCAATATTTAGCATTATGCAAAATTCCAAAAGTCCCCTGATATTTGTCGTAGAAGACAACCAGATTTACAATAAGCTGGTGGCTAGCTATCTAAAAACCAACAAATTTACAAGGGTTGAATCATACCTGACAGGCGAAGATGCACTTAATAACATGCATAAGAATCCTGACATTGTTATTCAGGATTATTTATTGGAAGGAATGACTGGAATTGAGGTACTAATTAAAGCAAAAAAGACCAATCCAAATGTTGAGTTTATCTTTTTGTCGGGGCAGGACAGCATTGATATTGCAATCAACAGCATGAAATACGGAGCTTACGATTATATTGTGAAAGATCAGATGGCGCTTCAGAAAATGGTCAATAAAATCAATAAGATCAATTCTGTTACCGAACTGGTGAAATCTAATAAACGTTACAAAGTTGGGGTAATACTGTTCTTTATCGGACTTGCACTGCTCATTCTTATTACTCTTTTCCTTGCCATCAAATATCCGGATGTCTTTGGGTTCTAAAATTCAATAACCTAAAAAATAAAACCCGGCGCAGCTTTCTGTCCGGGTTCTTTTTTTAGTTCGGTTTGATGATGCGACCTGCATCGAATATGGTGGCATAAGCATCGGGCTTGTGTAATATCTCCAGAGCTTTTTCAACATCCCGATCGTCTTTCAGTGCGGCTTTTATTGCCCCTTTCTGGTAATAATACCTTGAGACAATTTCGTCGGTCAGTATTTCGTGTATTTCTTCTTTAAAATGTTCGAGATCCTGATCAATATTGTGTCCCAGCTTTGTTTTCAGGGTTTCAAATTCGTCTTTCGACAGATCGTAATATTTCTCGCGTTTGGCAATTTCGAGTAGTTTTTCAAGCTGAGTCTCTGTTCTCGATTCGTATTTCAAATCCTGTTTTTTTACGTACTGCACAAAATCTGCGTACATTTCAGGAGTAATGGCAAAATCTTCGGGAGCCGGAACTTTTTCGGTTTTACTGTTGAAATAGGTAGCGTAGTCGAAAACAACCGACTGCGTGATTAAATTGGCTGCCAAATTGCTTAAAACCTCATCTTCAACAGTTATGTCGGGTACAACTCCACCACCGTCGAACACGATTCTTCCTTTTTTAGTGGTGTATTTTGTTATCAGCGAGTCGGGAATTTCGCCCACGCTGCCATCTTCGTTGCGGTGGGTATAATCCAATGCCTGAATGCAGCGCCCGCTCGGAATATAATATTTGGCAGTGGTAATTTTAAGTTTGGCATTGTAGCTCAAATCGCGTGTTGTCTGTACGAGTCCTTTCCCGAAAGTACGTGTTCCGATAATCATTCCACGATCTAAATCCTGAATGGCGCCCGCTACAATTTCTGAAGCAGAAGCCGATCCGCGGTTAACCAGAACAGCTATCGGCATTATGGTGTCGAGTGGGTTTTCGGTGGCTGTATAAACTTTGTCCCATTGTTTCACTTTCCCTTTTGTGCTTACAATTTCCTGCCCTTTGGGGATGAAAAGATTTGAAATACGCACCGCTTCAACCAGTAAACCTCCCGGATTTGAGCGTAAATCAAGCACGAGCGATTTGGCACCTTGTTTTTCTTTCAGTTCTATGAAGGCCATTTTTACCCTTTCGGTGCAATCGACTGTGAAATTCGACAACCGAATGTAGCCGGTTTCCTTGTCCAGCATTCCATAGTAGGGAACCGGGTCGATATGAATTTTTTCGCGGACAATCTCAATGTCCATCGGTTTTTTCTGTCCGTAGCGCTCAACTTTTACCAGTACCGTTTTCCCGGCAGGTCCTTTCAAAAGGCTACTCACATCGTCGGTCGAAAGCTTTTCGGTCGATTTTCCGGCTACTTCGAGTAAAATATCGCCTGCTTTCAGCCCGCTTTTCTGCGCCGGAAATCCTTCATACGGTTCTGAAATTACAATTTTACCCTTTTGTTTGCTGATGAGAGCGCCGATTCCGGCATATTCACCCGTTGTCATAAACCTGAAATCTTCCACATCGTCTTCCGATATGAAATTGGTGTACGGATCGAGCGATTCGAGCATTTTGTCGATACTGGTTTTTACCAGTTTGTTCGGGTTCACATCGTCGACATAAAACAGATTGAGTTCTCTGAAGAGTGTGTAATAAATATCAAGGTTCTTGGCTATCTGGAAATTTTTATCGTCTTGTTTAAAGCTGTAAAAGCCAATGGCAAAAACTAAAATCCCAACAACCACTATCCCTGCTTTTTTTGTTTTGGAGAGTTTCATTTCTAACTTGTTGTTAATTTTTATAGATAACAAAAGTAGTAAAAGCTTTGTTTTTGTTGCCCGCGGGTTTGGTCTAATTCGTTAAATATTCTTAACTGAACTTTTTTCACTATTTTGTGCACTCTTATTTTAAGCCTGATTCAATGTCAAAACTTAGCATTTTCAAGAAATACCCCTCTCTGTTTTGGGTCGCCAACATTATCGAATTATTTGAGCGCTATGCCTGGTATGGTTTCTACATGGGCTTTGGACTTTTCCTGGTGGGGTCGAAAGAAACCAGTGCGATGGGTTTTTCGCCTGAGCAAAAGGGCATCATTATGGGAACCGGCTCTATGTTGCTTTATTTTCTGCCCATTATAACCGGTGCTATTGCCGATAAAATTGGGTACAAAAGGGTATTGCTTCTCGCATTTCTGATTTATGGATCGGGATTTTACATGATCCAGCACTTCGACAGTTTCGGAATGGTTTTCTTTTCTTTTATATGGATTTGCGTGGGCGGAGCATTTTTTAAACCTGTAATTTCGGCGACGATATCCAAAACCACCAACGAAGAAACAGCTTCCATCGGATTTGGAATTTTTTACACGATGGTAAATATCGGCGGATTTATCGGCCCTTTCGTCGCCGGAATTGTGCTGGGTAAAGGATGGAATTTCGTATTTATGCTGTCGATTGTGGCCATTGCCATTAACATACTTATCACACTTCTCTTTTTTAAAGAACCTGCAAAGGAAAGTACCTCTTCAGGAATATTGGAATCGATACAACAGGCTTTCCGTAATATTTTTGTAACCCTTACCAACTGGCGATACGCATTATTTTTACTGATCATGTCGGTATTTTGGGCAGCCTTTAACCAACTGTATTATACGTTCCCGAATTTTGTCGATGATTGGGTGAACACGGCAACACTTTACAATGGTATCTATTCCGTATTTCCGGGATTCGCGCAACTGATCGGAACCCAGTCAGGAACCATTTCTGCAGTAACTTTGAGTAGCATGGATTCATTTTTCATTATTGCTTTTCAGATTGCAGTTTCGGCTTTTGTGATGCGCTTTCGCCCCCTGAATGCCATGATGGGCGGTATTTTTGTATTGGCTGCCGGCCTTTTTCTGATGTTTGCTTTTCAAAGCGGCTGGGTTGTTCTTTTCGGGATACTTGTTTTTGGATTGGGTGAAATGAGCAGCTCTCCAAAATATACCGAATATGTTGGCAGTATTGCACCTCCCGATAAAAAAGCGCTGTACATGGGTTCATCGTTTTTGCCCATTGCACTTGGGCATCAGATTGCCGGATTTATATCGGGGGCTCCCTACGAAAAAGTAGCTGATAAGCTTTTTCTCCTGAAGGCCGAAGTCGCCAAACGTGGTTTATCTGTTCCCGAAATAGGCGATTCGTTTACCAAAACCGACTATTTCAACGAGGCGGCGAGGCAAATGAGTTTCAGCCAGCAGCAATTAACCGATTTTCTGTGGAGCAGTTACCACCCGCAATCAGTCTGGATTATTTTTAGTTCAATGGCTTTAAGCGCGGTAGTTCTCTTATTTTTGTACGACCGGTTTATTCTGCCGAAAAATAAATAATACAATCCCGTTCACTGAAGTGAACGGCAAAGGATATCTTTCATTGATCAAATGTAATTGATATACAAAGAGATAACATCCTTCGCCCTTGGCTTATGCCAACGGTCGAAATAAAATGGCAAGAATTCGTACGCGCTGGATTTTTTCAATGTGTTATCCTTATTTACAGACGCCTGCCAGCCGCAGGCAAGGAATAGAATTATTGAAAATGAAAAAATGAAAAAACTATTCTTCTTTTTTTGCCTGATTTTGGCAATTACCCAACTGAACGGTCAAACGCTGATCGATCTGAACAATCATTACAAAAACCTTGATACCAATGAGGTGAAGGAATTGAATTTCAGGATTGAGAGCATGAGCTTTTTCCACAATACCGAATACATGGGCGATATTGTGGATGGCTATACCTGGACCGGCGCCTGGCTGCGGCCAAAGCTTAGTTACACTTTTTCTGAAAAACTTAAACTCGATGTGGGTGGTCACTTTCTGCGATACCATAGCCGCGACGATTTTACCGTTGTCCGTCCCTGGTTTTCGGCCCAATACCAGATGTTTCCGAAAATGAAAGCTATTTTTGGGAACCTGAATGTGAATCGAAATCAGGGACTGGTAAAACAACTTTGGGAACCCGAACGAATGATGACCGACGCCCCGCGTGAAGGTGTTCAGTTTTTGTACGAGTCGAAATACTTTCAAATGCAAAACTGGATGGGCTGGGAACAGTTTATTTTACGCGGCGACCCGTATCAGGAACATTTCACTTTCGGGCTAAGCGGGAGAGGACAGATTCTTCCAAATTCAGGGCTTAAAATTCACATTCCCATTCAATTGCTGGTGTATCACCGAGGGGGCGAAATCGATTCAAGTCCGCTGGGAGTAATTACCGATTTAAACTACGCAACTGGTCTCGAAACGCAGTTTACCGTGGGCGACGGGTTTCTGAAAAATCTTGATTTAAACCTTCATTGGATTGGTTACGAATGTCCCGATGGCCCTGCACCTTATGGTTACAAAAACGGGCATGGTTATTCGGTAACTGTGGGTGGAGACACCCGGTTCGGAAAATTCTCGTTCGACTACTGGAATGCATACCAGTTTATTGCACCCTACGGAAAACGAATTTACATGTCGATTTCCGACCGCAATATTGCCCTTTCGCAGCAGGACCGCTCACAAGTTGCTTTCAA
Source organism: Bacteroidota bacterium (assembly GCA_023251435.1). Classification (GTDB taxonomy): domain Bacteria; phylum Bacteroidota; class Bacteroidia; order Bacteroidales; family Prolixibacteraceae; genus Aquipluma. The sequence goes on along the minus strand of JAHEYU010000081.1, from coordinate 17,280 downwards.
TTACATGATGAAACAGCACATTCTAAAAGACATCGAATTTGCGTTTCAGGGCGAGGCGCTGTACGATTTCCTGAGCTCCAGATTTTCATTCGCTTTTGGCTACTATCTGGTTATCAACCAGGATTTTTTACTGAAGAGGTTTTGATAATCATGAAAACGAACAGGGTTTTATCCTGATATCGGTAGCCAACTCAATGGCTTTCCGCAGGCTCATTTGCTGTGGTAAATTCAATGTTTCGGCAATGAGTTGTAAGCGCTGCTCCAATTTACCCGAAACGACCAATGGTTGTATGTTCAATGCATTATATGTTTGCAGTAAAAGTTTTTCCGATTCTTCCCTGAACTTCTCTTTTACCGGACGATGGCCATCGGGCGAAAACGGAAACTCTACCGGAAGGTGAATAATCACATCGTATCTCCAAATTGATGATTGAATTGTGACAAATTTAGCCCGCCCCAGATGCTTATTTCCTGGGCAAAGCAACTGTAGCTGCTCACAAAAAACAGGAGCAAGAAAAGTGATTTTTTGAATACGGTCATAGTATAGATTTTAGTGAATTCAACAAGGTAATCGCCAGATTTTATTTTAAAATTCATGACTTACATAAAACTCAAGATTCCGATTGAAACCGGCAATATTAGTCCCGGAGTTATTTAGATCATGGATTCCGATTTGATAATTAATTCCAAATTCTTTGGTTTTATGCTTGATCCCGCAACCAAGATCTAATCCATAATCAATACGCTTTATTGAAGTCCCGTTACCATTCCACTGAAGTTTTTCCCATACACCCTGATTGCTAGATAAATCGGCACGTTCGATTAAACTTCCATACAATCCTGATGCTACATAACCACCACCGGTTCCAAAAATCATGAAATGTTTTAATGGAAAGACTGCTTTTAACTTTAACGGAATATCCAAATAAGCAATATTAAATTTAGACAGGTAAGTTCGATTTTCGCCATGCTGGCCTTTGCTTATCAGTCCTTTTACCGAATACAACAACCCAGTCTCAAATGAGAACGTATTGCTAATACCCATATTTAAGATTGGGCCAAAATGAAAACCCGGCTTCAGCTTTGAATCATCGGTAATATCCTCCCCATCAACGATTTGAAGAACTTTAGATAGATTTAGTCCGCCCCGGATGCTTATTTCCTGAGCAAAGCAACTGTAGCCGCCCACAAAAAGAAGGAGCGAGAAAAGTGATTTTTTGAATACGTTCATAGTGTAGATTTTAGTGAATGACAAGTAATAAAGCCAAAATTTGATTTGCAAAATATTAAAAAGCTTTTGTAAAAGCAGGACATATAGTTGCCTCGGGTAAAACCCAGATAAATCCCTACTTCTGTTGAAGCCCCATCATTAATCTTGCTTTTTGGTAGTTTTTAGATTTGCGAATTGGTATTGGATATAAAATTCCATCACACGATTCCTTCGTTCAAAAGTGTCATCATTCGAGAAGTCTTTTAAGCCAACACTATATAATGCCCCAATTTGGTATCGTTTTATTTTAGTTCCAATCCCGAATTTTACTCCATAATCAAAACGATCATATTCGTTTAGTTCGTTGCCCCATTGAATTTTATATTTATATCTATTTTTGACAGAGTTTTCCACTCCTTCGGCTATTGTATTTCCGAATATTGCATTTCCTGCATAAGTGCCTGCAAGTGCTAGTATTTTAACTTTTCTGATGGGGATTGTTACTTTTAATAACGCCGGGATTTCCAAATAATATAGATTTTTAACAAACAAATAGTCTTGAACCCCTATAAAATCTCCAGCTAATTTATGTCCTTTTGAGGTGAAAAGAATTCCCGTTTCAAAGGATAAGATGTTTTTAATCGGAATTTCAAGAATCGGCCCTAAATTAAAACCTGGTAGAAGTTTGGTTCCCTCCTTGTCAACAACCAAATCTCCAACTTTATGGTTGAATTGTGACAAGTTTAGCCCGCCTCGGATGCTAATTTCCTGGGCAAAGCAACTGTAGCCGCCCACAAAGAGCAGGAGCCAGAAAAGTGATTTTTTGAATACGTTCATAGTGTTGGTTTTAAATGTGTGAGTTGCAAATCAGCCTTTTCAGCTTTTCTCACTCCTTGTTGCCCGGGTGGAGGCAACGAGGGTGAATGAAAAACCGGGAAGATGACATTTACATCTCAAAAGTAACGCGCCTGAATTCTTATGAAAATTGAATTCGAACAACGATTTTTCGATCTTTCTTGTTTTCCGCAAATTATTGGGCAAATACAATCAAATCACTCGTTCATTTTGTATTTTTTACTAATTTCGTCCGGTGTTATCATATAATTGTTGATTCCCGCTAATCTTTTCCTGAGAATTCTTACTATGGACGAAAAAAATATCACTGATTTACAACCCTTACTGTTCAATCAACTTAAAAATCGGGCAATTAGCAAAACAAACCTGGTCGATACACTTTCTGATTTGCTGAACATTAGTAACGACGCGGTATATCGGCGGATGAGGGGCGAGAAACGACTCGACATTGATGAATTATCTAAAATTTGCACGCATATTAATATTTCGTTCGACACGCTTGCTGGGTTCAGGCAGTCAGGCCTGCAATTTAGTTACGTTCCGCTCGCCCTTGATAATACCGAAGTTTACCGGCAGTACATGAAACATTATCTTAAGGTGTTTTCAAACCTGGCAAAAGCAAATGAAAAAGAAGTCTTTTTTGCCGCTATCGACATTCCGATGTTTCACTTTCTGCCATTTACAGAACTTACCTTGTTCAAGGTTTTCGCATGGTCGAACAGAACCGGAGCATTTGCAGGCAACTTCGGTGATTTTTGTAACAGGATGAAAGATGACGAACTGATCGGTATTTACAAGGAACTGACGACGGCTTACTCCGAAATACCTTCGGTTGAAATTTGGACAGAAGGTACTTTTGATGCCATTTTACGATTGATCGACTATTATTTCGAAAGTGGTCATTTTACTTCTGCCAACGAAGCTTTGTTGCTTTGTTCGCAATTGCTTGAGATGATTGAACGGATTAAAAGCTGGTCGAACCGGGGACTTAAGGATGATCTATCAGAACAGAAAGTTGGTTACAGCTTGTACCTGTGCGGCATAGAGCTTGAAAATAATTTTGTGGTCACCAGGCAGGATGGAGCAACTACCTGCCTTATTAAGTTGTACACGATCAACAGCATGGCTACAACCAATCCCGATTTCTGCAACGAATCGATGAAATGGATTAGCAATGCAATTCAAAAATCAACGCTCATTAGCGGTGGGGCGCAAAAAGAATCGTTCAAATTTTTCAACACGCTCACTCAAAAAGTTCGCTATCTTATCGACCGTATTGAAAGGAACAAAAACCCATTCGGACCGCTAAATCCACCCTATTAACCATTTCAGGCACCTAAATCCGGGGCGAAGAAACGAGCGCTCGCAGGATGCCTTTAATTGTTCCGAAAACCCAGTGATCCGTTTTCAACGTCCTAAATCTTGAAGTATTCCTTTTTTAACCAATACTTGTAAACAGGATCCTGAAGATCAATTTGGTCGGCAGAAATATCAATTATTTCGCGTGCCAGTAGTGATTGTTTAAGCCGGTTTATGTTTCCTGAAGTTCCCAGATTATACTTTTGAATTGTGCCTTTTGAACTTAATTGTTTTTCACCCGACAGAATTGCTTTTAGCAGATTTAACTGTGAGGTTGATAATGACTCAGTGATATTGGTGAACAACAGACTTAACTGATTGATTATACTCTGAAAAGCCGCGTTAACAATCGGAACCGTGCAAATACTATCTGTGCGGAGCCACGATTGTTGTGCAAGTTGCTGAACGTAATACGAATGGGTTTCGGCCAGTTCAGCAATCAGGATTGCTTCTTCTTCCTTAATTTCTTTGCCTGTTTCAGAGAATCGTTTTCTAATAAACTCAACCCAGCTTTTTGTAGCTATTTTTTCAAGAAATATTAAATCACCAAATTTGTAAAATGGCATGGATGGGTTTGAAAAAACATCGAGCAACATGTGTCTTTTACTTCCATACAGGCAATACGAAACATGGGTGTGCCTTTGCCAGTGCGAACGCAATTTACGTTGAAATGCCAGCGGATCCTGAAATTCGCTGATTCCCTGAAATTCGTCGATACAAACAACTATCTTCAAGCCTCTTTCAACTGCAATCGTTTCAGCCAGATTAAGAATCTCATCAGGCTTTCTTTGCAGTTCTTCCCAACTTACCCCAAAAGAAATTTCGCTTTTATCATCAGGTGAAAACGAAATTCGTGGCAAGAGCTGAGCTAAAAATTCCTTTGCATTTTGCGCACGTTCTTCCCATTTGGTTGATGTTGCTTTTATTATTTCAGTTGCCAAAGCAATATAAAAACCTTCTTCGGTTCGTACATTGAATAAATCGATCTGACAGATTTTTAAATCGGGTTCTTTGCTGCCAAGCAATTCGGAGACCTTGTTAACGAGAGAAGTTTTCCCCCACCGGCGAGGTGATAAAATAATGGTATTTACCAAAGCGCTGAAATTAGAAGCAAGATGTGCAGTTTCTTTTTCACGATCGGTAAATTCGATCTGAGTAGCCAATTTCCCGAAAATAAAAGGTGTATTTTCCATGTGTTCGGATTTTGATACAAATATATGATACAATTTTGCATCATACAAATTTGTATCATACAAAAATGTATGCTGGCAACTTTCTTTCAACGAAGCTTTTACGACTTCCAGAACACGATATTTTCCTATTCTGTTGGTAACTATCTGTTGTCAATCAGGATTTTTTGCTGAAGAGGTTTTGCTGATCAGATATAGAATCTCCACAATTTATCTTTCCATTCGCCTGCATAATCAATCCCAATACGCTTCGAGGTGCGGATTTCTGAGACAGCTTCTGCATCTTCCACCCAGATTCGTTGCGAAGTGAACAGGCTTTCGCCATAAAAGGAGCGGTCGAGTTGAAGCTCACGACCTACGCGTCCCGGTCCGGGAAAACCTTCGATACCACGAATCAGCACTGCCGAAGCATCGCTCTCCGGGCCGGTCACCAGGTTCAGTAACCAATACTGACCGTAAATCAGGTAAACGTAAACAGTTCCGCCTTCGCCAAACATCACTTCGGTGCGCGGCGTAAGGCCTTTGCTGGCATGGCAGGCCAAATCTTCGGTTCCTCGATAGGCTTCGGTTTCTATAATTTTGAACTTTTCTATTCTTCCATCCTGAAACTGGCGTACCAGTTTTTTCCCAATCAGTTCAGGAGCAACTTCGAGTACATCGCGAAGAAAAAAATCAGGTGCAAGGCGGTTAATCATGGGTGCCGGTAAAAATTTCAGGAGATGAATATAAAAGATTATCCTCTTTCGCAGTAGCTTTCAGTATTAAATTTTGAAAAATCTTTGTCTCAAAATCCAGATTCACTGCAATTAGTGCTTGCAAATTAAAAAAAAGAAAATACTTTTGCAGTCCCGATTATAGTCCTTACTTGCAGTTCATGTAAATAACTGAAAATGTTGAGTGTGCAGATCTTATCAACAATTCCGGGTTGATAAATAACGGTACTCAAAAAGAATGAAATTTGATTTAATGCGAGTTAGTGTTTAATTTATTAAAAAAAAGCAAGTGGATACACTAAGTTATAAAACCGTATCAGCCAACAGAGCAACGGTAACAAAAGAGTGGGTTCTTGTTGATGCCACTGATGTGGTTCTCGGTCGTTTGGCCAGTAAAGTTGCCAAAATTCTGAGAGGAAAAAACAAACCAAGTTTCACCCCTCATGTTGATTGTGGTGATAACGTTGTTATCATCAACGCAGAAAAAGTGCGTCTGACAGGAAATAAACTGAATGACAAAATTTATTTGAGTTATTCAGGCTATCCCGGAGGACAAAGAGTACAAACTCCATCGGAGTTGTTGGCCAAATACCCCGAAAGACTGATTGAAAAAGCAGTAAAAGGGATGTTACCCAAAAACCGTCTGGGAAGTAAAATCTACGGAAACCTGAAAGTGTATGTTGGATCGACACACAAACAGGAAGCCCAGAACCCAAAATTAATTGATTTAAATACAATTAAATAGTAACTAATGGAAGTAGTAAACACGTTAGGTCGTAGGAAATCTGCGGTTGCCAGAGTTTATGTAAGCGACGGCAAAGGAAAAATAACCATCAATAACAGAGAGTTGAATGACTATTTTCCAACCGGAATCCTGCAGTATGTTGTTTTGCAACCGTTGAATCTGATAGGTGTAGCAGGCCAGTACGACATCAATGTAAACCTCGATGGTGGTGGTATCACCGGACAGGCAGAAGCATTGCGTTTAGGTATTTCACGTGCATTGATCGAAATCAATCCTGAATCAAGAGGCGCATTAAAAGCTGCCGGATTCCTGACCAGAGATCCACGTGAGGTTGAACGTAAAAAGCCAGGACAGCCAAAAGCACGTAAAAGATTCCAGTTCTCAAAACGTTAGTATTTTTATTACAAAAAATATTCTGCTTTTAGATCTAAATTGCTCAGACTCCCGCCCTTACAAAGGGTTGGGGCTACTTAGCGATTGCTTTTTAAGAGATTATTTTTAAAAAAAGTAAAAAGATGTCAAGAACAAATTTTCAAGATTTATTGGATGCAGGTGTACACTTCGGTCACCTGAGAAGAAAGTGGAATCCAAACATGGCTCCGTATATTTTTATGGAGAAAAACGGAATCCACATTATCGATCTTCAAAAAACAATCGTTAAGATTGACGAAGCAGCCGATGCGATTAAACAAATTGCAAAATCGGGCCGCAAAATTTTATTCGTAGCCACAAAAAAACAAGCCAAAGAAATTGTTGCTGAATTGGTTGGTGGCGTTAACATGCCTTACGTTACTGAACGTTGGCCCGGTGGTATGCTCACCAACTTTCCGACTATCAGGAAAGCAGTGAAGAAAATGATCTCCATCGACAAGATGACCAAAGACAGCGCATGGGATGTTCTTTCAAAACGCGAAAAACTTCAGATTAGCCGTCAGCGTGCAAAACTCGAGAAAATGCTTGGAAGTATTTCCGACCTGACCCGTCTTCCCGCTGCGCTTTTCATTGTTGACGTACTGAAAGAAAAAATCGCAGTTGCCGAAGCAAAACGTTTGGGTATTCCGGTTTTCGCAATGGTAGATACCAACTCGCAGCCTGAAGGAATTGATTTCGTAATCCCTGCAAACGACGATGCTTCACAGTCGATCAGCCTGATTGTAAAAGTAATGACTGACGCAATTCAGGAAGGACTTTCGGAACGCAAAGTTGACCGCGACAAAGAAGGCGACGAAAAAGAAGTTAAAGTAAAAGGAAAAAGAACAAAAGTTGCTGACGAATATGATTCACCAGTCATCGAAGAAGAATTAGATGAAGAAGATTCTGACGACGAGGATGAAGATCTGGATGAAGAAATTGATGAGTAATCGTTCAACAATTATTAAATAGAAAATACTATGGAAATTAGTGCAGCAGATGTAATGAAGTTGCGTAAAGCAACCGGAGCTGGCATGATGGATTGCAAAACAGCCCTGGCTGAAGCAGGAGGCGATTTTAGCCGCGCCACCGATATCATCCGTGAAAAAGGAAAACTGGTTGCAAGCAAAAGAGCTGACAGAGAAGCTACTGAAGGAGTAGTTCTTGCAAAAATAAATGAATCAAGAAAAATGGGCGCGCTCATCGTTTTGAACTGCGAAACTGATTTCGTAGCTAAAAATGATGCGTTTGTGGCTTTTGCCGAAAGAATTCTGGACGCAGCCATTGCAAACAATGCCGCTGATTTGGATGCAGTAAAAGCAATCGTTCTTGACGGTCGTACTGTTGAAAACCACGTAATTGAACAGACTGGTGTGATTGGCGAAAAACTTGATTTGCCATTCTACGCTAAACTTGATGCAGAAACAGTTGTAGCATATATTCACCCCGGAAATAAATTGTCAACTTTGGTTGGCTTTAACAAAGACGGTGTTGAAATTCAGGTGGCTAAAGACATTGCAATGCAAGTAGCCGCTATGAACCCTGTAGCTGTTGACAAAGATTTCGTTCCTGCTGAAGTTGTTGAGAAAGAACTGGAAATTGCCAAAGAAAAATTCCGTCAGGAAGGCAAACCGGAAGCTATGCTCGACAAAATTTCGCAAGGCGCTTTGGAGAAATTCTTCAAAGAAAGCACTTTGCTCAATCAGGCTTTCATTAAAGAAAGCAAACAAACTGTTAAAGATTTCCTGAAAAGTACCGACAAAGACCTTACGGTTACTTCGTTTGTACGTTTCAATCTTGGCGAATAGCCGGGAACTGGAATTTACACAATACAAAAGCCTTCCGTTTTCGGAGGGCTTTTTTGTTAATATCGTTCATCCTGATTTGAAAGAATGTACTATCTTCGCAAGCGTTAAAATGCCCTCGAAATGAAAAACTTTAAGTTACTGAACAATGTTGTTGGCTGGGTCGCTTTTCTGATCGCCGCCGTTACGTATCTGTTAACAATTGAGCCAACAGCCAGCTTTTGGGACTGTGGTGAGTTTATAACTACTTCGTTTAAACTGGAAGTCGGCCATCCGCCTGGTGCACCGTTCTTTATGATTTTGGGACGGTTTTTTACTATTCTTGGCGGTAGTCCGGCAAATGCTGCTGTGATGATTAATTCCGTGTCGGCACTGGCCAGTGCATTTACAATCTTGTTCCTCTTCTGGACCATCACCCATCTTGCAAAAAAGCTAATTAAGACTGACGGCGAATATACTACCGGACAAACCATCGCTATTCTTGGTGCCGGTTTTGTTGGCGCCCTGGCATATACTTTTTCTGATACATTCTGGTTTTCGGCAGTCGAAGGCGAAGTTTATGCTTCATCATCGCTGTTCACAGCCCTTGTATTCTGGGCAATACTGAAATGGGAAGATTCGGCCGACGAACCGCACGCTAACCGCTGGATTATACTGATTGCCTATCTGATGGGACTTTCAATCGGAGTCCACCTTTTGAACCTTTTGGCTATTCCAGCCATTGTGTTTGTCTATTATTTCCGCAAATATAAAGTTACCCGCAATGGCATTCTGTTAAGTCTGGGTGTGTCGTTTGTAATTCTTGGGGTGATTATGTATGGAATTATTCCGGGTGTAATAACAATTGCCACCTGGTTCGAACTGATGTTTGTAAACGGACTTGGGCTTCCATTCGACACTGGAGTAATTATATATGCAATTTTACTGATAGCAGGAATTGGTTACGGGATTCTTTATACAGTGCGTAAGAAACTGATTCTCTGGAATACCGTTTTGTTAGGCGTTGTTGTTATACTGATTGGTTATTCATCTTTTGCGATGATTGTAATCCGGTCATCGGCCAATCCGCCAATGGATCAGAACAGTCCCGACAATGTTTTCTCGCTGCTCGGATATCTGAACCGTGAACAATATGGCGACCGCCCTCTGGTTTATGGCCGCTATTACAACACTCCGCTCGACAAGCAAACTCCTTATGTTGACGACAAACCTTATTATATACAGAAAAACGGCAAATATGTGATCGCTGATATGCGGCAAAAACCGGTTTTCGATTCGAGATTCAGTACGCTTTTACCTCGCATGTACAGCCGCGAGGATGGTCACATTGAAGCTTATAAGCAATGGGGTAGTGTTAAAGGTCGAAAAGTTCAGATTACCGACGAAGAGGGTCAGTCAAAAACGATACAAATCCCAACTTTTGGTGAAAACCTTACCTTCTTTTTCAGATATCAGGTAGGGCAAATGTATTTCAGGTATTTCATGTGGAATTTTTCAGGGCGTCAAAACGATATTCAGAGCCAGGGTGAATTAATGAACGGCAACTGGCTCACGGGAATTAACTTTATTGATTCTTCGAGATTGGGCGACCAGAAAACGCTTCCTGCTGAATTTAAAAACAATAAAGCACACAATACCTACTATTTACTTCCTTTTATCCTCGGAATTATCGGCATTGTTTTCATGTACAACCGGGGTGCTGAAGGGCGAAAAGATTTATGGGTAGTATCTCTGCTGTTTTTAATGACAGGTCTGGCCATTGTGCTTTACCTAAACCAGACGCCGCTTCAGCCGCGTGAACGCGATTATGCGTATGCAGGATCGTTCTACGCATTTACAATCTGGATTGGAATTGGTGTTCTGGCCCTGTACGAAGGACTGAAAAGATTTGTGCCCGATACTGCCAGCGCAGGCGTTGCAACCGTTTTGTCGCTTCTGTTGGTACCTGTTTTACTGGCAGCCGAGAACTGGGACGACCACGATCGTTCCAATCGTTATACTGCCCGAGATTTTGGGGCCAACTACCTGAATACGTGTGCACCGAATGCAATCATATTTACCAATGGCGACAACGATACTTTCCCGCTTTGGTATAATCAGGAAGTGGAAGGCGTAAGAACCGATGTAAGGGTTTGTAACCTGAGTTACTTCCAGACCGACTGGTATATCGACCAAATGAAGAGCAAGGCTTATGAATCCGACCCGCTACCAATCAGTTTCACACATGATCAATACGTTCAGGGTAACCGCGATGTAGTTTACCTGATGGAAGATCCGCGTCTCAAGGGATCGGTAGAGCTTAAAAAAGCCCTCGAATTTGTAAAAGACGACAACCCCCGCACAAAACTTGAACAGGCCGACAATGCAGCCTATATTCCATCTAAAAAATTATTTTATGTGGTTGATAAAGCTGCCGTTATCAAAAATAAAGTGGTCGAACCGCAGGATTACGACAAAATTGTAGATACCATCACGATCGATTTCAGCAGCAAACATTACATCACCAAAGACGAGCTGATGGTGCTGGATATGATTGCCAATAACAATTGGGAACGTCCGATCTATTTTGCAATTACCATCGGCCGCGAAAAATACCTGAACCTTCAGGATTATTTCCAGCTTGAAGGGCTTGCTTATAAACTTGTTCCGATAAAAACACCTTCAGATGGTATCGCGTTCGGAAAGGTTAATACGCGTTTGATGTATGCGAATGTCATGGAAAACTTCAAATGGGGAAACATGAACGATCCGAAGGTTTACATCGACGAAAATAATGGCCGGATGATGCAGAATATCCGCAACACTTTCGACCGTTTGGCAAGTTCGCTGGTGGCTGAAGGTGATAATACAAAAGCAGCAAAAGTTCTGGATCGTTGTATTGAATTAATTCCACACAAAACAGTTCCGTACAATTACTTTTCGATGATGATGGCCGAAACCTACTTTAAGGCGGGTCAGGCTCAAAAAGGAAAGGAAATTATCACGACCATCATGGACAGCTACGAAGAGCAACTGGATTACTTTTTCAAACTGAAAAGGCCGATGAGAAATTCGGTTGACGACGAAATTCAGCGAATTCTTTACTTCATGCGCGAAATGAGTATGATAAGTTCAAGAAACGACCAACCGGAATTGCTGAAAGAGGTTTCTACTTCATTTAACAATTACATAGAAAGATACGGTTCTCTCAAATAATGAGATGTTACGATCCGAGGGTACGATTGCCGGGATTTTTTACTTCTCTGTTTGAAAGCGCTGTTTGGAGATTTAATGAAAACGACCGGATTGTTTACCTCACTTTCGACGACGGGCCAATTCCGGAAGTAACTCCGTGGGTTCTTGAACTGCTTGAAAAAGAAGAGATAAAGGCCACTTTCTTTTGTGTCGGCGAAAATGTGCAGAAATATCCTGAAGTGTACAGGCAGATTTTAGAGAACGGGCATTCGGTCGGGAATCATACTTTCAACCACTTTCAAGGATTGAAAAGGGATGATGAGGATTTTTTCAGGAACATTGAACTGGCTGGTAAATATATCGATTCCGATCTTTTCAGGCCTCCGCATGGTTGGCTCAAAGTATCGCAATACAATTACCTGAAGAAGAAATTCAGGATTATTATGTGGGATTTAATTTCGTGCGATTACGACCGTCGGATAAAACCCGAAAAAGTGCTGAAAAATGTGACTGGTTTTGTAAGGCCCGGGTCAATTATTACATTTCACGATTCGATAAAAGCCGAAAATAACCTAAGAAAAGCACTGCCACTTTCCATCAAATGGATGAAAGAACAGGGCTACCGTTTTGAAGCTATTCCGTATAAGCAAAAATTTAAAGAAGAATGATGAATATTTTAATTGTCGGGTCGGGAGGAAGAGAACATGCGATGGCATGGAAAATTAAGCAATCGCCAAAACTGAACCAACTGTTTATTGCTCCGGGAAATGCCGGAACTTCGCTGCTTGGAACCAACATTCCGGTGGGGGTTTCAGACTTTGAGGGGTTGAAAACAGCCGCGATTGAAAATCAGATTGACCTTGTGCTGGTGGGACCTGAAGTTCCGCTGTGCGAAGGATTGCACGATTATTTTCTAGCTGACAGCAGCCTCCAAAATATAAAAGTTGTAGGACCTCAAAAGTTCGGAGCCCAACTCGAAGGCAGCAAGGATTTCGCCAAGGAATTCATGATTCGCCACCAGATTCCGACTGCAAAATATTGTTCGGTCACAGCCGGTACACTTTCCGAAGGACTGGCCTTCCTGAAAACCATGAAAGCGCCGTACGTTCTAAAAGCCGATGGACTGGCTGCCGGGAAAGGTGTTCTTATAATCGACGATCTTGCCGAAGCCGAAAAATCGCTGAAAGAAATGCTCGACGGACAGTTTGGCGCAGCAAGCAAAAAAGTGGTGGTCGAGGAATTTCTAAGCGGAATTGAATGTTCTGTGTTTGCAATTACCGACGGTGCCGACTATAAAATACTTCCGGTTGCCAAAGATTACAAACGTATCGGCGAAGGAGATTCGGGTCTGAATACTGGTGGAATGGGGGCGATTTCGCCTGTTCCGTTCGCCGACGAGGTATTCATGCAAAAAGTGGAAGACCGGATTATCCGGCCAACAGTTGAAGGACTTAAAAAAGATCGGATTCCATACAACGGATTTATATTTTTCGGTTTAATCAGCTGCGATGACGAGCCAATGGTAATCGAGTACAATGTTAGGATGGGAGATCCTGAAACAGAAGCAGTGATGCTGCGGATTAAATCAGACTTCGTTGATTTGCTGATTGGCGCTGCAGATGGCACGCTTGCTGAAAAAACAATCGAAATAGACGAAAGAAACGCCGTTGCGGTGATGCTGGTTTCTGGCGGATATCCTGGACCTTACGAAAAGGGAAAAGTTATCAGCGGATTGGAAAAGGTAGAAAACAGTTTTGCATTTCATGCCGGAACAAGTCTTAAAAACGGTGATGTTTTTACCGATGGCGGACGTGTAATTGCCATTAGTTCGTATGGTAATTCGATGGACGAAGCCCTTTCTAACTCATTTAAAAACGCTCAGCGAATCGATTTCGAAGGAAAATATTACCGGAAAGATCTGGGTTTCGATTTGAGGTGAGTGAAATATAAATTAGCAATTAAATATGCTGCTTAAAGCATTAAAATCGAATCAGCCTTATCATTTTTTATTGATCCCTATATTTGCATTGGCATTGTGGATCAGGTCATTCGTGCAAGTCGAAGCATTTCCGTTTTACGCTGGCGAAGACATGATGATTCTCTACAAACCATTGAGTATTTTGCTGGGTAAAAGCCTTCTGCTAAACCACATTACTGCCTTTATATTCACAATTCTTCTGGCATTCCTGATTTTAAAACTGAATGTTCAGTATGCATTTATTAAGTTACGAACTTTCCTTCCTCCGTGTATTTTCATATTGATTACCAGCGGAATGCCCGATCTTCATGCCATGCATCCGGTTTATCCGGCGACATTGTTTCTGGTACTGACGATCGACCGTATTTTTAACTCATTCGACAAGGAAATCATTCATTCAAATGCGTTCGATGCTGGTGTATTTTTGGCAATCGGTTCATTGTTTTACCTCAATCTGATCTTCTTTTTCCCGATTCTATGGTTTGGCTTCATCATTATAAAACAAAAAGTTAACTGGCGCGAGTATATTTTAAGCACCATCGGATTTGTTTTGCCCTGGATGGCCGCCCTTACCTATTTTTTTATTGCCGGTCAGGAGGATGAATTGTGGCATACCCTTCAAATGAATTTCACCTCCAGACAGACTTTTTTGAGGGATAATCTTGCTATTCAGATTTATATCGGGTTTTTATTTTTGCTGACATTGCTGGGTAGTTTTTTCCTTTTGTCGCAGTACGACGATAAAAGGATCAGCTCCCGAAAATTCTTTAAAGTGTTTTTCTGGATTTTCCTGATTTCGATTGTGCTCATTGGTGCCAATCCAGCTGTTTCGCAGGAAATAATTGTAGTTCTGGCACTTCCGTTAACTTACCTGATTTCGAATTATTTTATTTTCATGAAACGACAATTTTGGGGCGAGTTGTTCCTGTATTTGCTGGTGGCTGCAGTTGTTTTTCTCCAGTTTTCGTTGCAGATTCCGAAGTTTTGGTAATCCCGGCAATCTTCCAGTATTAAAACCAGTTTTTCAATTTAAACAGAAATATTCCAACCAATACCAATCCAACTGAAATGGCTATTACATAAGTAAAAGCAAAGGGCGAAGTCTCGAAACCGTTTGGAACATTCATTCCGTATAAACTGGCAACCAAAGTCGGGATCATCAGGATAATGGTTACTGAGGTGAGTTGCTTCATGATCACATTCAGGTTGTTCGAAATCACCGAAGCAAAGGCATCCATCATTCCGCTCTGAATATCGCTGTACACATTTGCCATTTCGAGAGCCTGTTTGGTTTCGATCACTACGTCTTCCATTAAATCTTCATCGTGTTCAATTCCATTCATATTCCTGCCGTTTCGCATTTTTGCCAAAACCATTTCGTTCGATTTCAGCGAAGTAATGAAAAACACAAGGCATTTTTCCATCCTTAACAGACGGTGCAATTCCTTGTTTTTGGTAGCATTCTCCAAATCCTTTTCAATCAGTGCAGTTTGCACGTTTATCTCTTTCAGGAATTGAAGGAACCAAACCGCCGAAATCAGGAATATGCGCAAAACATAGTCGAACTGGTTGCTCACGGTAATCTTGTTGTCGTTTACTGCCTTTATGAGCGACGGAATAATTTCGGTTTTACGCGAACAGATGGTGATAATCTGTTTGCCGGAAACAATGATTCCCAAAGGGACGGTTATGAAAGGAATGCCGTTGTTTTGATTGTTGAGCGGAACCCGAAGGATGATCAGCACTTTATCTTCCTCAACTTCAATACGAGAACGTTCGTCGGTATCTAAAACGTCCATAACAAAATCGCGCGGTACGTTGTATTCGCCGATTAAAATTTCTACTTCTTCGTTGGTAAGTTCCTGGGAGTTGATCCAGCAATTTGGCTGGAATTCATTCAGACGAGTAAAGGAATTACCGGTTTCCCAATATGTAATCATAGTTGCTCCGTTTTTGCGACAAACAGAGACTATGACGGGCTCTGTTTACCGGATTAGTAACTTAATTGACTGTGTCGAATGATAATCGTCCATTTTGGATTTATTATTATTGTGCGGCAAAGGTAAGGTATTTGAGTTTAAAAAACTGATACAAAATGAAAAATCTGAATGAAAGGTTTTACTGTTGTCCGATTGCATTTATCCTGAAGTGGACATGGACAGAATTTCATTTTTACTTGCAATCTCCCCTCAAATTTCCTATAATTGTAGCACTGACACTTAACCCAAACCTATGAACCGAATCAGAATTTTCACGCTTGCCTTTTTGCTGGTTTTAACTCTGCAATCTTTGCTTGCCCAGCACAAACCTTTCCTCGAAAACTTGTACGATTACATCGAAAACCCGCAGATGATCGGGCTCAATCAGGAAGAAGGACATGTTCCGCTTTTGCCATACACTAATTTGGATAAAGCTTTTACGCGCGAAAAAGCGCAGTCTTCCGGTTTTCTATCACTCGATGGCAAATGGAAGTTTCTCTATACAGTAAATCCTGATGGCATCAATAAAAACTTTTTCAGGAACGATTTTAGCGAAAAAGGAATGGCTGAAATTACCGTTCCGGGAATGTGGCAGATGCAGGGTTGGGGCGAGAAAATTTTCCGCAATGTAGCGCAACCGTTTAAATCTGATCCCCCTAAAATTCCGAGAGATTACAATCCTGTTGGTTCTTACCGCAAAACGTTTACTGTTCCTTCAGGTTTTAAAAACAAGCAACTTTTTCTGCATTTCGAAGGTGTGGCTTCAGCATATTTCTTGTGGGTCAATGGTCAGGAAGTTGGCTACAATCAGGGAGCCAACGAACCTGCCGAATTCGACGTGACTAAACTGGTAAAACCCGGAAAGAACACAGTTTCAGTGATGGTTTTTCAGTATTCCGATGGCATTTACAACGAAGATCAGGACATGTGGCGTCTGGGCGGTATTTTCAGGAGTGTATATTTGATGGCTACCCCAAAAGTTCACATCCGCGATTATTACGTGAGCACCGATTTGGATGAGAAATACGAAGATGCCACCCTGAAAGTGGAGGCTGAAATCCAGAATTATTCAGCCTCCCCGATTCAGGATTACCAAGTGAAAGTTTGCCTGTTCGACACGCAGAACCGGATAGTTTTAGAGAACCTCACTTCAGAAAAAATAACACTTGGGGCAGGCAAAAAAAAGACGATTCGTTTGAATGCAACAGTCAAATCGCCCCTAAAATGGTCAGACGAAAAGCCCAATTTGTACCGAATTGGCTTCGAACTGGTGGATGCTTCAGGAAAAACGACTGAAGCTTTGGCTGAACGAATTGGTTTTAAGGAAGTAGAAGTCAGGCATCAGGTATTTTATGTGAATGGCGTACCGGTAAAGCTGAACGGTGTGAACAGCCACATGCAGCACCCCGATTTGGGACACACAATGGATGTTGAAACAATTCGAAAAGATTTTTATCTGATGAAGCAATTCAACATCAACTGTGTACGAACCTGCCATTATCCGCCTGTAAAAGAATACCTCGAACTGGCCGACGAAATTGGCATTTATATCGTGGACGAAGCTGGAGTGGAAGCTCATGCTACCGAATTTATCTCGGAAGACGCGCTGTGGACTAAATCGTATGTCGAACGAGCCGAAAAAATGGTTCTCCGCGACCGCAATCACCCGAGCATCCTATTTTGGAGTGCCGGAAATGAAAGTGGTCGTGGATTCAACATCTGCGAAGTGATTACTGCCGGAAAACGTCTCGACCCCAGCCGGCCCGACTGGATGTACGGCGGAAACGACCTAGATCATCCCGGTAAAAACCCGATCAAGTGTGAAGATATTATTGGTCCGCGCTACGGAACGCCTTTCGAG
>JAHEYU010000080.1 GCA_023251435.1 Bacteroidota bacterium | reverse complement strand
TTTATCAGGGCTATGATATTCAAAATTGGCGCCGTAGCCCAAACAAGTTACAGAACTGTCTGCGAATCGTTTTTTCACTTCAGCACGCTGGATAGCAGAAAGATTAGACTCTACTTTGTGTGCATGTTCGGTGCGCAACTCAACACCCAGCAAACCGGTTTTTTCACAATTGGCAATCAGAGTTGGCAAATCCCAGTCTTTTGCCCACTGATAGGTTACCAAACCCATTTTCATTCCTGATTTTTTTGTCGCAGCCAACGCCGAAAACGGGTCGATCAGTGAAAGACCTACACCAGCAATTAGACTTCTTTGAAGAAAAACTCTTCGTGAATAATTTTTTTCCATAATTTTCAATATTGATTCTTTTGGTTTATAGTTGGATAATTCATTTTTACATTAACGAGTTAAATCTAATGAAAAATCAGTATCTTTTGCGTACTTTTTTCTGAAAACAAACCAAACTAACTCTAATTATCATGATCAGACAAAACTCCACTCCCCCGGACAATACAAATACATCTGCAGAAGAAGCCTCCGGTATAAACACGCTCAACCGCCGCAAGTTTATCGGTGGAATGGCAACTGCCGCGGTAGGTTTAACAATTGTGCCAAGGCAAGTACTCGGCGGAGCCGGATATGTTGCCCCCAGCGATAAAATCACACTTGCATATATTGGCGCCGGAACACAAGGACTTCGTGAATTGCTGCCGCTTTTATCAATTCCTGAATTGCAAATTGTGGCTGTGTGCGACCCTCAAAAATATGCCACCGGTTATTTCGATTGGGGGAAAAACGGACTCCGCGACGAAATCCGTTCAGCACTTCAGAATCCAAACTGGAAATCTGGTGGCGACAATACCATCCCCGGAGGCCTCGACAATGCCAAAGAAATCGTTGATACATATTATTCTAAATTCAGGAGCGATCAAAAGGTTCGAAGTTGCCGGGCTTATGCCGATTTCCGCGAATTATTCGCGAAAGAAAAAGACCTGAACGCTGTTAAAATAATGACACCAGACCATCTTCACGGAATTATTGCGATTGCTGCCATGAAAAGGGGAATTGGTGTCACTACACACAAACCCATTTCCAACCGACTGGAAGAAGGACAACAGGTAATAGAAATGGCCGGAAAATCGAAAGTAACCACTCATCTGATTGCCTGGGACTCAAACGGGTCAATGGATCAGGTAATGAGCTGGATTAATGAGGGAGCCATCGGAACTCTGAAAGAAGTTCACAACTGGTCGAACCGTCCGGTTTGGCCGCAATATCCTACCGTTCCAACCGACACACCACTCGTTCCCGCCGGAATGGATTGGGATTTATGGCTGGGTCCTGAAGCCGAACGCCCCTATCACCCGCATTACACAAATATGGTTTTCAGGGGTTGGTACGACTTTGGCGGAGGGTCGATGGCCGACATGGGACATTACAGTTTATGGACAGTATTTAAAGCGCTCGAACTTGAAAATCCAACGATCATCGAACCCAATTTCAGTCATGTTTGCGGCCTGCGCGATTCAACCGCATTTAAGGTTCAAAACGATTTTTCGTTCCCATTCGCCAGTTCTGTCAGGTTTAAATATCCGGCCAAAGGTTCGCGTCCGGCGGTCGATTTAATATGGCACGATGGAGGAATGCGCCCACCGGTTCCGGAAGAATTGTATGAAGACAACAAGGAATTGCCCGCTGAAGGAATGATGTTCGTTGGCGACAAAGGAAAGATTCTGGCAGGATTCCACGTGAACAATCCGCGACTTATTCCTGAAAAACGAATGGCCGGGCTCACCATTCCTGAACCTCCCAAAAGAGAAAGAACTTCAGGATTTAAACAATTTATGGATGCAGTAAAAGCTGGAAAACAATGCCCCGGAAGTTTCACCGAAGCCAGCCATATTACCGAAGCTGTTAATTTATATGCCGTTGCACTTCGGGCTGGTCGAATATTGAAATATGATGCTGTTAACAGGCAAATAACTAACATTCCGGAAGCCAATAAATACTTGTCGCGCGAGTACCGAAAAGGCTGGGAAATTTAATATACCGATTTTATACAAACTATAAAACAAACTACTTTATGACCAAATTTTCAATACTCTTAAGCCTGATATTTTTAGGATTCAACGTTATTTCGCAGGAAAGCAAAACCAACCATGATTTGATTGCCAAAGGGGCAAAAGTGACCAAAGTGGGCGGCGACTATAAATTTACTGAAGGACCTTCGGTGGCACCCGATGGCCGGGTATTTTTTACTGATCAGCCAAACGACAAAATCGATGTCTGGAGCGAAAAAAATGGAATCAGTACATTTATGCAACCCTGCGACCGCTCGAATGGAACCTATTTCAATAAAAAAGGTGAGTTGGTAGCCTGCGCCGATTTACACAACCGACTGGTAATTATAACGATGGATAAACAGATGAAAACCATCGCCGAAAATTTCGACGGTCAACCGCTTAATGCTCCCAACGACCTTTGGATTGCCCCCAATGGCGGCATCTATTTTTCCGATCCGTATTACCATCGCGAATACTGGGAATCCGGCCGCAAGGAAGTTCAGGATAAACGTGGTGTATATTATCTCACTCCTGAAGGAAAAGTTATCCGGGTAATCGACGACTACAAGCAACCCAACGGTTTAATTGGCACTCCGGATGGAAAAACGCTGTATGTGAGCGACATCAACGACCGTAAGATCTGGAAATACGATATTCAGGCTGACGGAACGCTTTCAAACAAAACGTTTTTTGCTCCTGAAGGATCAGATGGAATGTCGATCGACAATAAGGGAAATGTATATCTCACCAATAAAGCGGTTTCAGTATTCGACAAAACAGGAAAAAAAATCGCCTCAATTGAAGTTCCGGAAACACCTTCGAATGTGTGCTTTGGCGGCAAAAAGCGGAACACTCTTTTCGTTACCGCACGCACTTCGGTTTACACCTTGAAAATGAATGTAAAAGGCGTAAATTAAAAATGAAGCAATACATTCTTGCCTTAGATCAGGGGACCACCAGTTCCCGGGCAATGGTTTTCGACAGGCATGGCCATCAGCTTTCGACCACTCAAAAGGAATTTACGCAACATTATCCAAAGTCGGGCTGGGTAGAACACAATGCTGATGAAATATGGTCAACCCAGGCTGGTGTGGCTGTCGAAGCCATTACCAAAGCTGGTCTCGAAATAGATAATATTGCAGCCATCGGCATCACCAATCAACGGGAGACCACAGTAGTTTGGAATCGAAAAACAGGCAAACCTGTTTATAATGCAATAGTTTGGCAAGACCGGCGTACTGCCGATTTTTGCAGCGAATTGATAAAAGATGGGCTAAGCCCGCAAATACTCGCAAAAACCGGATTGATCATTGATTCCTACTTTTCGGCAACAAAAATCAGATGGATACTCGACAATGTGAAGGGCGCCCGCCAACAGGCAGAAAAAGGACAATTGGCTTTTGGCACCATCGACTCGTGGCTGGTTTGGAACCTAAGCCGCGGAAAACTGCACATCACCGATGTTTCGAACGCTTCGAGAACCATGCTGTTCAATATCCATACATTACAATGGGACGAGGATTTACTGCGACTGTTCGATATCCCGGCAAATATGCTGCCCGAGATCAGAACATCAAGCGAAATTTATGGTCAGACAGCCGGACATCTTGCACCCGGAATCACAATTTCAGGTTTAGCTGGCGATCAGCAGGCCGCATTATTTGGCCAAATGTGTATTGAGCCAGGAATGGTAAAAAACACTTATGGAACCGGATGTTTCATGATGATGAACATTGGCAATGAACCAATAGTTTCGAAAAACAACCTGCTCACTACCATTGCCTGGAAAATTGGTAACGAAACAACTTACGCACTCGAAGGAAGTATTTTTATTGCCGGAGCTGTGGTACAATGGCTTCGCGACGGACTGGGAATCATCAGAAAATCGATTGATGTTGAACGACTTGCAGCAAAAGTGGCCGACAGCGGTGGTGTGTATTTCGTACCAGCTTTTGCCGGAATGGGTGCTCCGCACTGGAACCAATATGCCCGTGGAATCCTTGTCGGCCTTACAAGGGGTTCTTCAGCCGCACATATTGCCCGTGCCTCCCTCGACAGCATCGCCTATCAAACCTACGATGTGTTGCTGGCCATGCAAAACGATTCGAAAATAGAAATTCGCGAATTGCGTGTTGATGGAGGAGCATCAGTAAACAACAAACTAATGCAATTTCAGGCAGAACTGCTTCAAACCAAAGTGGTTCGGCCACAATACACCGAAACCACTGCTTTGGGCGCTGCTTATTTTGCCGGACTTGCCATTAATTACTGGGACGGTATAAATGAGATTAAACAACACTGGCAAACAGGACGCACGTTTTCTCCGGAAATGGAACCCGACAAAACAGTTTCGCTAATTAAAGGCTGGCATCGCGCCATCAAAGCATCACACGCCTGGGCCGACGACAATGAATAAGTTTATAAGACAAAACAACCAACAAAATGAGTGCATTTTTTGCTGAATTTCTGGGTACTGCCATGGTTCTTATTTTCGGATCCGGCGTAGTATCAAACGTCGTTTTAAATCAAACCAAAGGAAACAATAGTGGCTGGATTGTTATTACATTTGGATGGGCAGTCGGAGTGTTTACAGGCGTGCTAATTGCTGCTCCATATAGCGGAGCCCATTTAAATCCGGCAGTCACCATTGCCCTTGTTTTGGTAAATAAATTCTCTGTTTCACTTTTACCTGCATATATCTGCGCACAGATTTTAGGAGCCATGTTCGGTTCATTACTGGTTTGGTTTGCCTACAAAAAGCATTTTGAAGTTACCAATGATTCCGATGCAAAAATGGCTATATTTTGCACTTCCCCGAGCATCCGGAGCTATGGGTATAATTTACTAACCGAGGCCATCGGGACTTTCGTACTTACAATTGCTGTTTTATACATGGCAGTTCCAGAAGTAGGACTTGGTTCGTTGAATGCTTTACCAGTTGCGCTTGTTGTACTTGGTCTCGGACTTTCGATTGGCGGGCCAACCGGATACGCTATTAATCCAGCACGTGATCTGGGTCCACGATTCATTCATTTTATCCTTCCAATTCCCGGAAAACGCAACAGCGACTGGAAGTACTCCTGGGTACCCATTCTTGGGCCCATAATTGGCGCTTCTATTGCTGCACTTGTCTTCCTGATATCTGCCGGTGCATGACTTTCAGCCATTCTTTGTCCTGAACTTTTTAATTTGGCAGTCATTGCAATCGCACGAAAAACAATTCAAATTTGAAAAAAAGTTACTATAAGAACAAAGCTAAAAACAAAATAACTATGACAGAAAACAAGAAGAGAAATGTCGGAAATGGTACTGGTATTGGAGCAGCACTTGGAGTTGCATTTGGAGCAGCTTACGGTTATAAATCAGGAAACGTTTCCCAAAGCATTGCTTTTGGACTCGCGATAGGTGTTGCAATCGGAGCAATTTTTGACTTTGTAAGAAGGAAATAATAAACAGAAAAGAGAACGAACCACTAACAGACATTATAAATCTCAATGACCCGAATTCAATTTGACGAAATGAAAGCCACCATTAAACTGGCTTTTTTGAATGCCGGAATGCCGGAAGAAAAAGCCGGAATTTGCGCTGAAATTCATACAGAATCGAGCAGAGATGGCGTTTATTCGCATGGGTTGAACCGTGTGGAGCGGTTTGTTGACTATATCAATAAAGGTTGGGTTGATGTAAATGCGTCACCCACAATTGAAGCAAACCTTGGTACAATAGAAATTTACAACGGCAACCTTGGCCCGGGAATTACCAACGCAATATACGCAATGAACCGTGCTACCGAAATTGCAGCAATACAAGGGCTGGGTTTAGTTACCCTGAACAATACAACCCATTGGATGCGTGGCGGAGCTTATGGATGGCAGGCGGCAGAAAAAGGTTTTCTTGGAATATGCTGGACAAACACAGAATCGTGTATGCCGGCCTGGGGCACTAAATCAACATGTATCGGAAACAATCCTTTTATAATGGCAATTCCGCGAAAAGAGGGACATATTGTGCTGGATATGGCGATGTCGCAATTTTCGTATGGAAAATTACAGGTTACACGCCTGAAAAACGAAAAACTTCCATTCGCAGGAGGATTTGATCAGGATGGAAATCTTACCGATGAACCAGGCGTAATAGAAGAAACCAGAAGAATTTTGCCAATGGGTTATTGGAAAGGCTCTGGTTTTGCTGTGATGCTGGATCTTTTTTCGACGCTACTTTCAGGAGGCTTAACCACTGCCGGAATCGACAAATATGGAAAAGGAAGCTGCGGAAGCTGTTGCCAGGTCTTTATTGCTATTGACCCGTTAAAAATTAATACACAGGAATTTATCGATCAGGCATTAAACGGTACTTTGGAACAACTAAAAACAGCAGTTCCGGCGAATGAAAACGGCGAAATATTTTATCCGGGCGAACAATCGCTCAAAACCAGACTTGAAAATATGGAAATGGGCATTCCGGTTGACGAAGGTATCTGGGAAAGAGTAAAAGAACTCGCCAAATCCAGATAAGACTGAGAAAAATACCAAGCCCTCTGCAAAACAAAATAGCATTTTGCAGAGGGCTTAATAAATTTTAGAATACCCTAAAAATAACAAGGGCATAAAGTCCAAAACGTAAATACCTGAAAATTGCCCAGGCCAAATAATGCTTTAAATCGTACTTTATTAATCCGCAAGCCAGACTTACCATAGAATGAGGCAATGGCAGCATCGCGCCAACTAAAACAAAAAAACCACCCCATTTTCGCAAATTATTAATGTGCGTTGCAATTTTATGCTCTATATGATTTCGGATTGACGGAATACGGTTTAACTGATTACCAATGAAGTAAGCAATAATTCCGCCAATATACGACAAGCTTGCAATAATAAACAGGAACAACCACGGAGTAGCTGATTTAGAACTCCACGCAATAAATATTTCAGGAGGAAGCAAGCCCAGTACTGTTTCAGAAATCAGGAAAACCCCAAAGATTGAGGCTGCCGAAAAGCTTTCAACCAAGGTATTGAGCAACGAATTAAAATCAAGAAAAAAATACTCCAGTGCAAGTAATATCGCAACAAACAGCACGATTACTATTCCTCCTTTAATTGCGGTATCTTTCAAAAATCCATAAAATTTCGTTATCCGGTAATAACGGTTCAACACGGTTAATTTTTTATATGTCGTCATAATTTCAACTCCTTCGATCTAACAATTTCTTCAAATACACAAACGAAACAAATAGTAAATCCATTTTTGAATTTACATGATAACTTTTGAAGATTATTAACTTGCCTATCAAGCTATTAATCAGTCAACAATCAAACTAAGATTTAAACAGAATTTCAATCACTAAACAAAGCGGTAAACTTTGTCAGCTCCTTATTAGGTGAAGTTTACAATAGCAATTTGCGGCGGTTGCCAAAAAGATAAGATTAACGATGTTTGAAAATTGCATATTTTATAGCGAATGCTTTCTTCAAGCATTGAAGCACAAATGCAAAATATATAATTGCTCACCGAATATTGATCTTGTAAATCGTCATATTCGAGTGAAATATTTTCGTTTACAGGAGCAGGCTGCTCATTTTCATGATTTTCAATTGTAAATTTCTCCTCAAACCGAAGATTTGAATTCCCAAATGACTGGGATATTGCAACAAAAAACACGACAAAAAATATAATCTTCTTTAATAATTCCATACAAGTGCAATAGTAAGTAAAAAACGAGACACCAACGAGGCCGCAATGAGGTTCAAACAATTATTATTCATAAAGGTTGTTAATACAATCTGACTATAATAAAAAAGCAGGCCAAACGACCTGCTTTTTTGCTTTCTTCTATTTTAAAACTGAAAAATTAATCCAGTTCAATTTTTTTGAATTTAGGAACCAATAAGTGCATTACCACCCATGCAATAATATAAGCTGTAGCGCAAATCATAAACATGATTCCGTAACCAATCCTGATATCGCCCATTGCTTTGTAATGGTCGAATAGCATACCAGCAGCTTTTGCAATCATGATACCACCAACTGCGCCAGCCATGCCACCGATACCAGTTACCGAAGCGATGGCACGTTTGGGGAACATATCAGAAACGGTGGTGAAAATGTTGGCAGACCATGCCTGATGGGCTGAAGCTGCAATACCAATAATAATAACTGCGAACCACATATTGAAACTTCCAAGATATTGGGCCGAAAGCACCAACAATGGGAACAATGCGTAAATAAACATCGATTTTTTACGGGCTCTGTTGGCATCCATTCCGTGTTCGATGAAATATTTTGGCAACCATCCTCCAAGAATACTACCGAAAGTCGTCATCGTATAAACTAGTGCAATAGGGAAACTAACTTGTGTACCTGTCAGCCCATATTGTTCTTTAAGGAAAGCAGGCAACCAGAAAAGGAAGAACCACCAAACCGGGTCGGTAAGCAATTTACCCAGGAAAAAAGCCCATGTTTGTTTGTATTTCAGCAATTTCAACCAGCTAACCTTTTTAAATTCTTTACCATCAGCAGCAACGGTTTCTTCTTTGTCGCTCATAATATGATCATATTCGCTCTGCTTTAATTGACCTTTTGCCAACTTTTTTTCAGGAGTATCATACATGACTTGCCAGAAAAACAACCAAATCAAACCAACCGCACCGGTAATAATAAACGCCATCTGCCAGCCAAGCGTGATGGCAATTAACGGAACTACAATTGGAGCAACAATAGCTCCGACATTGGTTCCTGAATTAAAAATACCTGTTGCAAGGGCACGCTCTTTCTTCGGAAACCATTCGGCTGTGGTCTTAATTGCTGCAGGAAAATTACCGGCTTCAGGAACACCCAAAGCAGCGCGGGCTACTCCAAACCCAAACGGGCTTTTTGCAAATGCATGGCCAATAGCGGCTAAGCTCCAGCCAAATAAGGACAATGCATAGCCTATTTTTGTACCGAAGCGATCAATAATTCCGCCCATCAAAAGCATACCTGCGGCATAAGCCACCTGGAAAGCAATTACGAGATTTGCATAAATTGATTCATAATGAGAGGGATCAGTTCCAAATACGCCATCTGCTTCCAGATAAGGCTTTAACAAACTGATAACCTGACGATCCAAATAGTTGATTGTTGTTGCGAAGAATACAAGTGCACAGATTGTCCACCGGTAATTTCCGATTTTTTCGAGTTGTTTCATCCGCTGCTTTTTTAGGTTTATACTTGTTCTATTATGTTTTAAGCTTTTTGATTATTGCCAATGCTTCTTTGCATTTTTCTGTGATAGCCTGGTAATTTCCTGATTCAATAACCTCTTTCGGGAACAATTGCGAGCCCATTCCAACACAATGTACACCAGCTTTAAACCAGCCTTTTAAATTGGCTTCATCGGGTGAAACGCCGCCTGTTGGCATTATGCTTGCCCACGGCATCGGGCCTTTAACTCCTGAAATAAAATCAGGACCGCCTACAGATGATCCTGGAAATACTTTTACCACTTCGGCACCCAATTCGTGTGCACGGTTGATCTCGGTTACCGAACCACAACCAGGACTCCAGGCAATTTTGCGACGGTTGCAGAAACGCGCAGTATCTTCATCAATCAATGGAGAAACGATGAAATTAGAGCCTAACTGAATGTATAATGCAGCGGTTGCACTATCAATCACCGAACCAACTCCCAAAATCATTTCCGGAGTTTCTTTGACAGTCCATTTCGAGATTTCAGCAAATACTTCGTGAGCGAAATCGCCCCGGTTGGTAAATTCGAAAACACGAACGCCACCATCATAACAGGCTTTTACAACTTGTTTGCAAACGCTGGCGTCTTTGTGGTAGAAAACCGGAACCATGCCGGTTTCTTTCATTTTTATTGCTACTTCTATTCTTGTAAAACGTGCCATTTCAAAAAGTTTCAAGTTAAAAGTTCCAGGTTTCAAGTTAGCCTTGAACAAGGAAATTGGTTATTCAATATTGCTAAATTGGATATTGAATATTGGTTATTCAAAATTAGATATTATAAAGTCTCAATATCCAATACTCAATAACCAATATCCAAGTTAAAAATTATCTGGCTACCCTGCCGGAAGCGTCGCCACCCATCAGTTTCTCAACTTCATCAACAGTTACCTGATTGTAATCGCCGTAAATGGTATGTTTCAGACAGGATGCAGCAACCGCAAAGTTGAGTGCTTTCTGGTCATCTTCAGTATAAGTAAGTAAACCATAAACGAGCCCGCCCATGAAAGAATCTCCACCACCAACACGGTCAACAATATCAGTAATCTGGTAAGTTGGAGCTTCGAACAATGTTTTTCCATCCCAAAGCACGCCCGACCAGCTGTTGTGATTAGCATTGATTGATCCACGCAAAGTAGTAATTACTTTTTTACAGCGTGGATATTTTGCCATAATCTGTTTTGAAACAGATTCGTAGGCAGCAGCTTCCACATGACCGCCAGTTACATCAACACCTTCAGGTTTAATGCCCAATACTTTTTCGGCATCTTCTTCATTGCCCAAAATCACATCTGTTCCGGCAACCAGTTCAGGCATCACTTCGCCAGCCTTTTTGCCGTAGTTCCACAGGTTTTTACGATAGTTCAAATCGCATGAAACAGTGATTCCTTTTTCATTGGCTTTCTGAATGGCTTCCAGGCAAACATCGGCTGCTCCCTGCGAAATAGCCGGGGTAATGCCGGTCCAGTGAAACCAGTTAACACCTTCAAAAACCTTGTCCCAGTCGATCATTCCTGATTTAATTTCAGAAATGGCTGAATGTGCACGGTCGTATACCACCTTGCTACCACGACTTACTGCGCCGGTTTCAAGAAAATAAATTCCCAGGCGTTCGCCGCCATAAACAATCTGATCCACCCCTACCCCATATTTTCTCAAGTCCATAACACATGACTGTGCAATATCATTTTTGGGTAACCTGGTTACAAAGTCAACTGGAATGCCAAAGTTGGCAAGCGAAACGGCCACATTGGCCTCGCCACCACCAAAAGTGGCTGTTAAATTATTACTTTGGTTGAAACGCAAATAACCAGGAGTTGCCAGACGCAACATGATTTCTCCGAACGTAACTACTTTCATCTCTTAATATTTACAATTTAATGATTTACAATTTACTATTTAAAGTAACTGATTTTAAGACTGTTGCTACTTGGTCCTGGATATGCGTTATGGATTACAGTTTTACCCATGCTTTTCGCTCCATGCCCTAAGCTAGCTTTTTCGTGCAATCGATTGCAAATCTAATATTTTTATCAATTTCACCAAGTCAAATTCGTACCAAAAGGCGGGAAAAACAACTTATTTCTAAAAATTAAAATAGTTCTTTGCGTTGTTAAAGCTGATGTTTTCAACCATTTGACCAAGTAATTCCATGTCGTTCGGAATTTCACCATTCTCCACATCATTTCCTAAAATATTACATAGTGTACGACGGAAATATTCGTGACGTGTATATGACAAAAAGCTTCTGGAATCGGTCAACATTCCAACAAAACGACTAAGCAAACCAAGGTTAGACAAAGCATTAATCTGCTTTTCCATACCATCTTTCTGATCCAGAAACCACCATCCGGAGCCCCACTGCATTTTTCCGGCAACGCTTCCATCCTGAAAATTGCCGATCATGGTGGCGTACAATTCGTTGTCTCTCGGATTCAGGTTATACAATACTGTTTTGCTCAATTTATCTTCCATGTCCAAACGATTCAGCAACTTTGATAGCGGCTCGGCAACAGGTTTGTCACCAATCGAATCGAATCCGACATCTGGCCCCAGTTGATTGAACAAGCGGGTATTGTTATTGCGCAATGCCCCGATATGGAATTGCTGTGTCAATCCGCGTGAATGATCCATCCGTCCGAACTCGTATAACATGCAGGATTTAAATTTCTGAATTTCTCTTGAGGTGAGACGGTATCCGACCCGGATCTTTATAAACATTGCATCAATTTCGTCGGCAGTGTAATCATCGGCAAAAGCAGTATCCAGACCATGATCTGATAAACGGCACCCATTTTCGTGGAAATATTTGTGTCGCTTATTCAGGGCAACCATCAGATCGTCGAATGTTTTAATTTCCATTTCGGAAACAGCAGCCAATTGATTGATATACTGATTGTAAGTAATAGGTTGTTCAACCATCATCGCTTTGTCGGGACGCCATGCCGGTAAAACGGCCACTTCAAATCCATCGGCTTTAATTTTCTGATGATATTCCAGCGAATCAACCGGATCGTCGGTCGTGCAAATCGTATGCACGTTGGCCATCCGGATAATGTTGCGGCAACTGTATTCGGGAGTTTGCAGTTTTGCATTGCAGGCATCATAAATTTCGCGGGCATTCTTCGGGCTTAAAACTTCGTTGATTCCGAAGAATTTTTTCAGTTCTAAATGAGTCCAATGATAGAGTGGGTTGCGCAATGTCTGCGGAACGGTTTCTGCCCACTTTTCGAACTTTTCCCAGTCAGATGCATCACCGGTGCAATATTTTTCGGCGACTCCATTGGTACGCATTCCGCGCCATTTGTAATGATCGCCGGCCAGCCATATTTCTGTAATTGTTTTGAATTTCCGATCTTCAGCTATATCTTTCGGGTTGATGTGACAGTGGTAATCGAAAATGGGCATTTTGGCGGCATGTTCGTGGTACAATTTCTTTGCAGTTTCGGTTTGCAACAGAAAATTCTCGTCCATAAATGGTTTCATAAAGTTTTGATTTACGATTTATTAATTTACAATTTACGATTTGTTCCGGTTAAGCCCGGAAATAGTCAATCGTAAATATTTAAATAGTCAATTTTAAAATTACAGGTTGAACAACCGTTTCAAGTGCCGGTCGTAAATATTTTCTTCCACACAGGCTCCAACAACATCAGCATGTTTTTTCAACAGGTCGGTGTATTTGGTTCCCATTTCGGAAGCGACTTTATAACCAACATGAATTAATTGGCGCAAATTTGGATTGTAATCAGGCTGTCCCGGAATGTGGCGCAGCGTGTTGGCAAATTTTTCGCTGCTCCAGCCTGCAACTTCTTCGGCTGAAGGAAGTTTCGAATCGTCGATGTCAATAACATCGGCATACGGAGCGCACAATTCATCCTTTCGACCCAATGCATCGGTATAAATAAATTTAGCAGCTTCCAAAGCTTCACCACCGGCCAAAGCCAATCCAATCACTTCTTCGAGCCAGGTTGTTCCTGCCGTTTTTACATGCAACCCTTTATCGTATTTCTTGATGATACCAGCCATTATCGGGTAAATCGTGAATTTATCGCTTCCGGAGTGAACGCTTAATTTTAGTTCTTCGGGCAATCCAAATTCTTTTACGGCATAGTCGATCACCAAAACATCTTCTTCAAATTCTCTGGCAAACTGATCCACATTTCCGCTATAATCAACTCCTTTATTAAAACGTCCGGTAAATTTTGGGGCTATCGTTTGTGCTGGAACTCCTTTATCAGCCAGCATTTTCAGTATAAAGAATAAATCGACTGGAGTTTGAGGGCTTTCCACTTCGTCCATCGAAACTTCAGTAATAAAATTACCTGCCCCTTTCTTTTCTTTCAGGAAGTTATAAATTTCTGAAGCTTGTTTGGTTGCTGCCAGAAATTTATGTGCAATTTTTTCGAGAAGCGCTTCAGTCACTTCAATCGGATGATCAATTCCTGGAATAGAAAGTTTACCGACATATTTACTGCACGAAGCCACAAAAGTGTCTATTTCAGCTTCCGGACTTTCTTTTCCGATAAACGAAGCAACATCGAGCGTGAAAAAATCGGCAGTTTCAACAAATGGAGCCACTGTTCCCATATTAATATGGTCGGCATCCACAAAATATTTTCCGGAGAAACCCAGTGTAGCAACTGCTGCATCAGCCTCTTTCCTTACATCAGCCGGATGCGAATGAACGTAAATATGTTCGCGGTTCGACTTGTTCCAAACAGGACTAATGTCCAATCCGGTTTGATTGGCCTTTACAATTGCCCGCAATTGTGCTACGCCCTGGTGCGAAAACCGGTCACCAATTCCCAAACTAAATTTTCCTAATTTCATATTGCATTAATTTACTGACACATAAATAAAGCGCTGAACATTCCGTGTACGAACACGAAAATAGACACAATAAATATATTCTGCAACGGCGATAAACAAAAAATGCCTAAAAATGTTATTAAATACTTTTTCCGTGTTCGTACACGACACAAGAGAAAAAATATTTAGATTTGTTCCTGCCGTTAATTTTAATATCTAAACTAAATTATTATCAAAGCAATTAACCGAACACGGATTAAAGATATTGCACTGAAGGCAAACGTATCGATCGGAACTGTTGACCGTGTAATTCACAACCGGGGAGAGGTATCGAAAGCCACCCGCGACCGGATCCTCATGATTATTGAGGAAATGGCGTACCAGCCTAATTTGTTGGCCAGTACGCTCGCCTCCAAAAAAATCTTTTCGTTTGCATTGCTTTTTCCCGAGCCTATTTCTACCGAATCATACTGGAACAAGCCCATGGTGGGCGTCAGAAAAGCTTTTCAGGAAATTCAGCAGTATGGAGTCAACATCAACATTCACCTTTTCAAACAATCCGATCCGAACACATTCAATACCGAAGCCGGGCAAATACTTCAAAGTAATCCTGACGGAGTGGTTCTGGCGCCATTTTTCTCGCGCCAATCGAAGGAATTTATTGCCGAACT
Source organism: Bacteroidota bacterium (assembly GCA_023251435.1). GTDB lineage: Bacteria > Bacteroidota > Bacteroidia > Bacteroidales > Prolixibacteraceae > Aquipluma. The sequence goes on along the minus strand of JAHEYU010000080.1, from coordinate 8,615 downwards.
AAAAAAACGCGCCATTCCTTATGTTTTTATCGATTCGAATATCAAAGACAGCGCAAAGCTAAGTTACATTGGTCAGGATTCTTACCAGTCCGGAACTTTGGCTGCCAAACTGCTCGATTATTCAATTCCTGAAAATGCCTCCATTCTTATCCTCCAATTTGCCAAAGAAAAAGACAATATGAACCATTTGGTGCAAAGGGAAAAAGGATTTTACGAATATTTCGGCACCAGGCAGACTTCAGAAACAAAAAATTTAATAACTCTTGAAATTACTGATCCAACCGATATAACTTGTCAGAATAAAATAACTGACCTGCTAAGATCAAATCCCGACATTAAAGGCGTTTTTGTCACCAATTCGCAGGTTTATTATCTGGCCCGTTTGATTGAGGAAACCAATCTTTCAGGAATTCGTGTAATTGGGCATGACTTAATCAACGAAAACATCAATTTCCTAAAGAAAGGGATTGTTGATTTCCTGATTTGCCAGCGACCTGAAGAGCAAGGATACAAGGCTATTATAACTCTTTTTGAACATTTGGTTCTGAAAAAAGAGGTAAACAACGAAAACTACACTTCAATTGATATCATCACCAAAGAAAACCTTGATTATTATAAATAACTAAACGATAAAAAAAATGAAACCAATAAGTTTTGAAGATTTAAGTGGAAAAGTGTGCGTTATTACTGGTGGCGCAGGAGTTTTGGGTGTTGAAATGGTAAAAGCGCTGGCTTCGGTCGGTGTTAAAATTGCTATTGCCGATATCAACAAAGAAGTGGCCGACAAAGTGGCCGCAGAAGTTAGCGCAGAATCAGGAGCTACCATTATTGGCGTTGAAGCCAATGTGTTGGACAAAGCTTCGCTACAAAAAGCAAAAGAGGAAATCAACGAAAAATTAGGCCCGATTGAAATCCTGATTAATGGCGCCGGAGGTAATCACCCAACCGCAACTACCAAAGTGGAGCAAATGAACGATGACAGCATCAATCATCTGGAGGATACTTTTTACGGACTGGAAATGGACGGATTCGATAAAGTATTTGCTTTAAACTTCAAGGGAACATTGCTTCCTACAATGGTTTTTACACTCGATATGCTGAAAGCTAAAAAAGGCGTAGTGCTGAACATCTCTTCAATGAATTCGTACAAACCACTGACCAAAATTCCGGCCTATTCCGCAGCCAAAGCATCCATCAACAATTTTACTGAATGGCTGGCCGTTCACCTTGCAAAGGTTGGCATTCGCGTTAATGCAATTGCTCCCGGATTTTTCATTACCAACCAAAACCGCTTTTTGGTGATGGACGAAAAAACCGGAGGCTTCTCTGCCCGCGGTCAAAAAATCGTAAACAACACACCAATGGGTAAATTTGGCGATCCGCAGGATTTGAACGGCGCTTTGTTATTCCTGCTTTCTGATGTTTCAAGCTTTATTACCGGTATAATTATCCCGGTTGATGGTGGATACAGCGCTTTCGGAGGAGTATAAACGAGTTCCAGGTTTCAGGTTCAAAGTTCCAAGTTGGTGTTCATACCCGGAACTTGGAGTTTTGAACTTGATACTAATCTTTCATCTATTGTTTAACATCAAAAATCTAATTATATGGCTTTCGAATTAAAAAAAGACTGTAAATATTCCCTGTTGGTTCCAACCAGCATGGGTGTTCGCATTACACCGGTTAACGGACAGCCGGTTCACAGCAGCAACCTGTTTGAAATGCAGGCCACCAGCGCCGAAACTAACGTGGCAAATATATCTTCTTCACTTGGTCTTCCGGTAAAAGTACTCACGACTTTCGTGAAAGACAGCCCGATTGCACTGTTTATTAAAAGTAGCCTTCGTAGCCGTAATATGGATTATGAAGGACCAGAAGTTGCGCAAGGCGATCCCTGGGGATACCGCCATCAGTTCAACATTGCCGACAGCGGTTTCGGAACCCGTGGACCACGCGTACAAAACGACCGTGCCGGTGAAGTTGGCCGTACCTTGAATGTGAAAGATTTCGATCTGGAACGCATTTTTGGCAAAGAAGGTGTTCAGATTGTGCATCTTTCAGGATTGATTGGAGCTTTGTCGCCCGAAACCACTGCTTTTTGTCTTGAAATTGCACGTGCCGCTAAGAAATACGGCACTCGTATTGCTTTCGACCTGAATTACCGTGCTTCGTTCTGGAAAGGGCGCGACAAGGAATTGCGGGAAAGCTTTACTGAAATTGCTTCAGTAGCCGACATCCTGATTGGTAACGAAGAAGATTTCCAGCTTTGTTTGGGCATTGAAGGGCCTGAAGCAGGTGGTAAAGGTATTGAAGCCGAAATTGAAGGGTTCAAAGGCATGATCAACCGCGTAAAAGAAGCCTTCCCGAATGCATCGGTATTTGCTACCACTTTGCGTCAGGTAATCAGCGCCAACGAACACCTTTGGGGTGCTATCATGCTCGAAGGCAGCGACTGGCAGGTCATCGAACCACGCAAAATCACAGTTCTCGACCGCATTGGTGGTGGCGACGGTTTTGTGGGTGGTTTACTTTATGGTATCCTGAAAGGTTGGGAACCTGAAAAATGGCCTCAATTTGGCTGGGCAACCGGCGCCCTGGCTACCACTTTCCTTACCGACTATGCCCAACCAGCCGACGAAGATATGGTTTGGAGCATTTGGGGCGGAAACGCTAGGGTGAAACGATAGAGCTATTTACAATTTAACCATTTACAAATTACGATTTTATGAATGCGAACGATCTGAAGAATAGACTTAAAAAATTCGCACTCCGGATTATTAAACTTTCAGAAAGTTTGCCAAATAATACCACAGGCATCACTCTTGGAAAACAAATCATTCGCTCTGGTACTTCGCCCGGAGCGAATTACAGGGCTGCCTGCCTTGGCAAATCGGATAAAGATTTCCTGAATAAATTGAAAATGGTTGAAGAAGAGCTTGACGAAACTTTATACTGGCTCGAACTTATTGTAGAATCTGGTCTGGTTAAGTCAAATCTACTTGATGATTTAATCAAAGAGAATGAAGAATTATTCAAGATTATTGTGAGTTCGATTAATACCATGAAAAAGAAGATTAATCCGAATAAGAATGATTCTGAAAGCAAATAGTAAATTGTAAATCATTAAATCGTAAATAAAATGCTGTATTATGAAATAGGCTCTACGGACCTTGAACTGACCGCCGAACATCTTCGGATTGGTCTTTATCAGGCGTTTTCGAAAATGGGGCCACGAAAAAAAGTGCTCGCCATTCCGCCGGATTATACCCGTTTACCAAGTCGGGCTGGTGAGTTGACCGAAATGACCTGGAATTTTTATGGCGACGCGTTAACGGATGTTTTGCCAGCATTGGGAACTCATACCCCAATGACAAGTCATCAGATTTCTCACATGTTCGGTTCCATGCCTGCATCACTTATCCGCGAGCACGACTGGCGCAACGATGTGGTGACAGTTGGAACTGTTCCTGCCGATTTCGTCAAAGAAGTTTCGGGCGGAGCGGTCGAATTTCCGTGGCCTGCACAAGTCAACAAATTGCTGATTGAAGGCAATTTCGACCTGATTTTGTCAATCGGTCAGGTTGTTCCGCATGAAGTAGTGGGAATGGCCAACTACAACAAAAATATTTTCGTCGGAACCGGCGGTGTGGAAGGCATCAATAAAAGCCATTTTGTAGGCGCAGCTTATGGAATGGAGAAAATGATGGGTCATGCCGACACTCCTGTCCGCCGCATTTTTAACTATGCTTCAGATAAATTCACCAATCACATGCCAATTGTATATGTGCAAACCGTGGTTGGACTGGATAAAACTGATGGCAAAATCAAAACCCGTGGATTGTATATCGGCGACGATTTTGAAGTATTCGATAAAGCCGCCAAACTGGCTTTGCTGGTCAACTTCGAAATGCTTGAAAAACCGCTGAAAAAAGTGGTGGTTTATCTTGATCCAACCGAATTTAAAAGCACATGGCTAGGCAATAAATCGGTTTACCGCACCCGCATGGCAATTGACGATGACGGCGAGCTGATCGTTTTGGCTCCTGCCCTGAAAGAATTCGGCGAAGACAAGGAAATCGATCGCCTAATCCGCAAATACGGTTACTTCGGAACTCCAAACACGCTGAAATGCTGTGACGAAAACGAAGAACTGCGTAACAATCTAAGCGCTGCTGCTCACCTAATTCACGGCTCTTCCGAAGGTCGTTTCAGCATCACGTATTGCCCCGGGAAAGGAAAGGAAAATCTGACTCAGGCAGAAATCGAAAGTGTTGGCTTTAAATATGCCGACATCGACGAAGTGACTGCCAAATACGATCCGGCCAAATTGCGCGATGGATATAACACAATGGCTGACGGAGAAGAAATATTCTATATTTCAAATCCTGCATTGGGTTTATGGGCATTTAAGGATCGGTTTAAGTATTGATTAACGATTAGAGATTGAAGATTAACGATTGCAGATTTATTGCCCTTCCAAATTCCTAAAATCGTTAATCACAAATCATTAATCGTTAATCGTTAATCAACAAAAGATGCATAGAATTCAGGAAATCAACTGGGGAATTATTGGCTGCGGAAATGTGACCGAACTAAAGAGTGGTCCGGCTTTTAACAAGGTGGAACATTCAAGGTTGGTGGCAGTGATGCGTCGAGATGCTGCTTTGGCTCAAGATTATGCAGAGCGGCATGGTGTTGCCCGGTGGTATTCCGATGCTAGTGAGCTCATCAACGATCCGGAGGTAAATGCAGTTTACATTGCTACCCCACCCGATACGCATGCTTTGTATGCCATTCAGGCTATGAAAGCCGGAAAACCGGTTTACGTTGAAAAACCGATGGCCAGGAATTATCAGGAATGTAAAGAAATGCTCCGCGTGTCGGCAGAAACCGGGATGCCGCTGTTTGTAGCTTATTACCGAAGGACACTTCTGGCTTTTTTAAAAGTGAAAGAAATCATTGAAAACGGAATCATTGGGAACCCATTAACAGTAAATGTTCGTCTGCATAAATCGGTACCCGACCGCGATTTAAAACCTGAAACTCAAAGCTGGCATGTAAATCCGGAGATTGCCGGAGCCGGTTATTTTTACGATTTAGCTTCACATCAGTTCGATTTTCTCGACTTTTTGTTTGGCCCAATCATTCAGGTTCATGGAATAGCTGCAAATCAGGCAGGATATTACCCTGCTGAAGATACTGTATCAGGGACATTCCTGTTTGGAAATGGGGTGATTGGCACAGGAAGCTGGTGTTTTGTGGTTGCCAAAGGAAGCGAAGAAGACATCATCGAAATTTCGGGAACCAAAGGAAAACTTACCTTTTCCAGCTTTCAGCATGGGGATGTAAAACTGACAACACCAGAAGGGACTGTTAGCTTTAGCTTCCAAAATACTGAAAACATTCAACATTATCTTATCCAACAGGTAGTGAGCGAATTGCGCGGAGTTGAAGATTGTGTAAGTACCGGAAAGACTGCCGCCCGAACAAGTGCCGTACTCGATGAAATGGTAAAGAATTACTATACATCGAAGCACGACGAAAACAAACGAATAAAAGGCAGTTGCCGAAACATTTGAGAACTATGAAAATTATAATTGACGATAAAATACCGTATATCCGCGGTACATTTGAAGGAGTTGCCGATGTGGTTTACCTACCCGGTTCAAAAACTACTCCTGAAGTTGTGAAAGATGCCGATGCGATTGTAACCCGCACCCGGACTATATGCAATGAAATATTGCTTGCCGGTTCAGCGGTAAAATTCATCGCCACTGCAACGATTGGCTACGACCACATCGATACCGATTACTGTGATGCTTCCGGAATCAAATGGACAAATGCACCGGGCTGCAACAGCAAATCGGTGGAACAATACATTGCATCCACGCTCATGGTTTTGGCGGAAAGGAAAAATCTGGACCTGAAAGATCTTTGCATTGGGGTGGTTGGCGTTGGAAATGTGGGAAGCAAAGTTGCCCGTGTTTGCAATTTACTGGGAATGAAAGTTTTGCTGAATGACCCACCACGCGAACGCGTTGAAGGTTCAGCCGCTTTTGTCAGCCTGAAGCAGGTAATGGACGAAGCCGATTTTATTACCCTGCATGTTCCCCTGAATATGAAAGGCGAAGATTCGACCTTCCATTTAGGCGATGAAGCATTCTTTTCAGGATTGAAAAAGAACCCTGTTCTGATCAATTCCTGCCGAGGCGAAGTGGTTGATACAATTTCAGTAAAAACAGCTTTGCAAAACGGACAAATTTCAGGATTTATTTGTGATTGCTGGGAAAATGAACCGGATCTTGATCTCGAATTACTGGCAATGACCGAAATTGCAACGCCGCACATTGCAGGTTATTCAAAAGACGGAAAAGCTACCGGAACACAAATGAGTGTTCATGCCATCAGCCAATTCTTCAATTTGGGATTGGAAAGCTGGCAACCTACAGGAGTAGAACTTCCGGAAAATCCGGTTTTTGAACTGGACGGAACCGGAATGAGCGAACAGGAAATTGTTGCCAAAGCCATTTTACACACCTACGACATTCGAAACGACGACAGTGATTTCAGAAAAGATCCTGTCCAATTCGAACAATTACGCGGCGATTACCCAACAAGGAGAGAGTTTCCGGCATTTACCATACTTCCGAAGAATATTGGTAAAGAAACTTTAGAAATATTGAAAAAACTGGGATTCTCTGTTCTTTGAAATGATTGAACCCCTTCAGGGTTCTGGGAGCAGTTCGCATTTATGTCCTCCGGTTTCACCGGAGGTTATTCAGATTAAAGTCCTTCGGACTTTTTGTGAAAATCGAAACCAGGAACGGGTTCAATCTGAATAACCGCGGATGAAACCCGTGGAGAACAAAAATCTAGGAAATACAACCCCGGAAGGGTTGAACACTATTGGATACATTGACCATTTTAAAATAATAAACATTTCAAAATCAATAAGTAATGAAAAAATTAGCAGACATTGGATTAATCGGTTTGGCCGTAATGGGCGAAAACCTGGTATTGAACATGGAAAGTAAAGGCTACACCGTAGCTGTTTTTAACCGCACCACCGCACGCGTTGACGAGTTTATGGCTGGTCGTGGCGAAGGCAAAAACTTCATCGGAGCTCATTCGATTGAAGAATTGTGCGCTTCGTTGGAGCGTCCACGCAAAGTTATGATGCTCGTAAAAGCCGGAAAACCGGTGGATGATTTTATCGAGCTGATTATTCCTCACTTGGAAGAAGGCGACATCATCATCGATGGCGGAAACTCGCATTTTCCTGACACCATTCGCCGTGCCAAATACGTTGAAAGCAAAGGTTTATTGTACATCGGAACTGGTGTTTCGGGAGGTGAAGAAGGCGCTTTACTCGGGCCATCGATCATGCCTGGAGGTTCACCTGCTGCATGGCCTGCTGTGAAAGATATTTTCCAGTCAATTTCGGCCAAAGTGGAAGACGGTTCTCCGTGTTGCGACTGGGTTGGCGAAGGTGGTGCTGGTCACTTTGTAAAAATGGTTCACAACGGAATCGAGTACGGCGATATGCAAATTATCTGCGAAGCTTACCAGATCATGAAAGAAATGCTGGGCATGAGCGCCCATGAAATGCACGAAGTATTTAAGGTTTGGAATGAAGGCGACCTGGATTCGTACCTGATTGAAATTACCCGCGATATTCTGGGTTACAAAGACGAAGACGGTGAACCGATGGTGGAGAAAATCCTAGACACTGCCGGACAAAAAGGTACCGGAAAATGGACTGGAGTTTCTGCTCTCGACCTTGGAATTCCGCTGACGTTAATAGGCGAATCAGTATTTGCCCGTTGTTTATCGGCTCAAAAAGACATGCGTGTGGAAGCTTCAAAAGTAATCAGCGGCCCTGCTGTCGATAAAACCATCGGCAAGACCCAGATGATTGCTGACCTGAAAGACGCGTTGTTCGGAGCTAAAATTATTTCGTATGCTCAAGGTTATAACCTGATGATGGAGGCTGCCAATGAATACAAATGGAACCTGAATTACGGCGGAATTGCTCTGATGTGGCGTGGTGGTTGCATTATTCGTTCGGTATTCCTGGGCGACATCAAGAAAGCATTCGATAAAAATCCAAATCTGGCCAATCTGTTGCTTGATCCACACTTCAAAGAAATTGTTGAAAAAGCACAGGCCGGATGGCGCCGTGTTTGCGCCACTGCACTGACAAACGGAATCCCTGTTCCGGCATTGACTTCAGCACTTTGCTACTTCGATGGATTCCGCAGCGAACGTTTGCCTGCGAATCTTTTGCAGGCACAGCGCGACTATTTTGGTGCTCACACCTACGAACGAATTGACAAACCTCGCGGCGAATTCTTCCACACCAACTGGACCGGAAGAGGCGGCGACACAACTTCAAGAACTTACGTAGTTTAATACATCCGATTAGTGAGGGCTTCACTCCAAGTGAAACACTCACTCTCTCAAAATACAAAAGCCGCTTTCCTGAAATGGGGAGCGGCTTTCCTGTTTTCCGCTATGGGACACCCTGAAATTTTTTTGAGATAATTTGACAAAGTTCAGCTTGCATATCGTCCATTTTCAGGAGTTGCGACTTGGTTTGTTTTGATTCGGGCAGCATA
>JAHEYU010000133.1 GCA_023251435.1 Bacteroidota bacterium | reverse complement strand
TGAAACAAACGATCTTTTCGAAGAAATATATTCGAGCAACGACTACGAACATATCAAAAGCATTTTCCTCGAATCGCAGTTTAGCGAAGAACTTCAGGAGCGATTGCACCTGTACCTCCAAAAAATGACCAAACCACTCGCCATCAGGTCTTCAGGACTATTTGAAGATTCGCTTACACAACCATTTTCGGGAGTATATGCAACCTATTTGATTCCTAACAATCATCCCGATATTGAAGTACGTTTTCAACAGCTCCAAACAGCCATTAAACTGGTGTATGCCAGCATTTTCACCGAATCGGCCATGTCGTATTTCGATGCGGTGAACTACAAGATAGAGGAAGAAAAAATGGCAGTTATCATTCAAGAGGTAGTTGGCAATCAATACAATGATCATTACTATCCATCTATCAGCGGAGTAGCACAGTCGTACAATTTCTATCCGGTTTCGTATATGGAACCCGAAGATGGATTTGCAGTTTCTGCAATTGGATTGGGAATGTACGTTGTTGGAGGGGAAAGTGCCTATCGTTTCTGCCCAAAATATCCTGAAATAAATACCACCGGCATACACGATCTGGTACGCGATTCGCAAAAAGAATTCTATGCCATCGACATGGATCACAGTCAGTTTGATTTGGAAAATGGAGGTGAAAGTGCGGCCATCAGGAAAATGAAAATTTCTTATGCCGAAAAAGACGGAGTTTTACAGCATTGCGCATCGGTTTACGACTATGAAAACGATTGTCTAAATCCGGGGATAGACAATCCGGGACTGCGGGTAATTGACTTCGCCAACATCTTAAAATACAAACACATACCATTTGCCGACACCCTAACTTTACTACTTAAATTATTCCGCGAAGCGATGGGGTCGCCTGTTGAAATTGAATACGCAGTAGATTTGAAAAAAGGACACAACCAACTTCCCACATTCTACCTATTGCAAATAAAACCATTGATTAGGCGTGATGAGCAATTAACTGTGAATCTTGGAACTGTTGATCCCGAAAAAACCATTATGTATGCCAAACGTGGTATGGGCAATGGTGTAGTAACCGGTATCTACGACATCATATTTGTTGATCCTGACCGGTTTGACAAAATGAAAACCCGCGAAATAGCAGCAGAGATAAACCATTTTAACCGTAAAATGGAATTCCTGAATAAAGAATATATTTTAATCGGACCGGGGCGCTGGGGAACGCGCGATCCGTTCACCGGAATCCCTGTTTTATGGGCAAATATCTCGAAAGCCCGTATCATTGTTGAAATGGGCCTCGACGAATTTCCTCTCGACGGATCACTCGGTTCGCATTTCTTTCACAATGTAACATCCATGAATGTGGGCTATTTTACCATTCCCCATAATTCATCCGATGCGATTATCAATATCGATGCATTGAAAAAAATGCAGATAGTTGAACAGGGCGATTTCATCAGGCATGTCAGTTTCAAAAATGAGCTAACCATTTTGATGGATGGAAAAAACCGGCAAGCCTTGATATCATTCGAGGAATGAAAAAGGCACCAAACTCAAGTAAAAAAACTTGAATTTGGTGCCTGAATACAGGAGTTTTCGTCCCTTATACCATTTTAGCTTTTAAATTCATAAGCTCTATTTTCATATTTTCCAGATCCTGTAACAGGTTATTCTTCGAAGTAGAGTCATCTAACTGGGTTTTGTATTTCTGAAAAAGATCCTTATAATACTCCACTCCTTTTGCCAGATTATCCTGAAAAGTATCGTAGTATTTCTTTTGCTTGTCTGAAATTGGTTTTACAGTTTCCTCAATCTTGCCATTCAGATATTCGATATACATACTCAATTCCTTCACAAATAAATTGGGACGGTCGGTGCGATCCATCACATTTGTGCGCCCATAAATATGGTCAACCATGCTTTTTAGCGAATAAAGTTTCGAAAAATATGCCAGATTTGGTCCGGGACAAATACTTACAGCAGTACCTTCCATTTTTACATCCAAATCTTGAGCCATCAGGGTCGAAGCGGTTAAACCATTACACAAACAGGCTTTATCAGTAATTTTGTGGAGTTGCTTCTCAAACTCCATTTCGTTTAAATTCTGCTCTTTTAGTTCCTGAATTTTATCGCGCTGATATTCTTTTGAAGCGGTACAAATTGTTTCTTTACCTTCGTTTGGCTGAAGTGCAAGGTATTTTTTAGTACATGGGAAACCATATTTTCCGGCTTTGTTCTGTGCTTCTTTCCTGATGTCCATGCCATTGCCGCGTACATTGTTGAAAATAACGCCCAACGGCGAAACTTCACTCATATAAAGATCATCTTCTTTGGCATTGCAGAGTACTTCAAGAGTTTGCTCATCAACCGATGAGGCTTCGGGAACCAGTAAAAACGGGGTGCCCCAACCAATCGAATCCAAATTATAATAATCGAGCAGAAACTGGTGTTCGGCGTTGGAACCAACACCACCCTGGGCAGTAATTTTCACAAGAAAAGGCTTCTCCGGAACTGGTTTTCCTTTTTCGGCAAGTGCCTTTACATAAATATCGTGTACAGCTTCAATTAACTGCTCTTTGCTGTTCCTGAATTCTTCCAGAACAGGTCCCAGCAAAAAACCGTCGGTAGCAAATGCATGTCCTCCACAGTTCAGTCCCGACTCAACGCGGTATTCAGAAACCCAAATACCTTTCTTTGCAAGGAAACGGCCCTGAATAATGGCAGAACGGTAATCACTCACTTTCAGGATAACTTTCTTCTTCAGCTCCATTTCCAAGTTCGGATAAAAATCTTCGAATTCTTCCAAATAGCTGTACAAACGAGGGTTCATACCGGCTGATAGTACCAGCGACGAACTTAAATCGCTCAGTGCAAAACCACGAAGAGCCGATTGCGCATCGCTAAAAATCGATGGTAATTTCTCGCCGTCCTCAAATCTGTCACGGTCGAGTTTCGACATGATATTCACGTCGATTTCTCCTGTTACCAGATTTTCGTTAAGCCAATCCGAAAGCTTCTGTTTCATTTGATCTGTATTGATCATCTGATTGAATTTCAGCTTCATTTCAGACATTTCAGGCAACATGTCGATGTATTTTCTGATTTCATCTTCAGTATTTGAAATCGAGTTTTTAAGGCTCTCAAACTTCTGCGACACAATCTCCTGAACAGTATTTAAATAAGCTGTGATGCGCTTGGCACGATGGTCTTCAGTTTTTGGAGTAATTGGATGATAGGGCAGATTAAATTTTTTACAATAAAACTCTCTCATTTTTTCCATCGAAATATCATCAACCAGTGAGATAACAGATGAAATGCCGTAGTGGGCAACTTTTATGGGAGAATCGATGGTATACCCCAGTCCCATAACCGGAATATGAAATGTGTGCGGATTATTATGGAAACTCATAATTGTATTTTCTTAATAATTAATGGCGGTAAAAATAGGTTATAAAGATTGAAATAAGAAGTATTTCACGCCCATTAAAAATAAAGATTACAACAAATTTACTTGTCAGGCTATCAAATTATCAGAATTATGGTCCAATTTCAGCAATAATCTAACAATTTGTATTGAAAGTCGAAAAAAAACATCAAATCGTCAGAGTTTGCCCGGTTTTCAACTGGCGGAACTTAAACTCAGAATAGAGTTCAAAAAGTGCCGGCAACTCGGTACAATGCGACGGAATAATCCTGCTGATTTGCTCGTTCCTGAAATAAGCAATGGTTTGCCGGGTCAGTTCGTCGGCCTGTTTTAAGTGGAATCCGCCAATTACAGCAAAAATTGTAGAAATGCCTGTCACCTTTTTTGCATATTCGCAAATATTGCAAATACCCGAATGAGCGCATCCCGAAATAATTATCAGTTTTTTATCCTGAATAATTGCCAATGCTGAGTCGTCAGGTACAAAGTCATCAACACCATGTTCATCAACAAAATCGGTAGTTTGAGACTCAAAATTATTGGTACGAGGAATCTCGCCAAGAAAAATTACATTCTCTGAAATCTGAAATGCGCCGGCAGAAGTTATAAGTTTGAGCCTTTTGTCAACCGAATCCTTATTAAGCTCCAAACCAATATTTTCTGTCCCATTCCGGTGAAAACGTTTTATAAAAACGTTCGGATGAGCAATTAGAGTTTTATTTCCGATAAAGCGCAAACCGTTTCCATGATCCCAGTGTCCATGACTTAATACAATGAAATCAACAACCTTATCTAAATCAATTTCAAGTAAACCAGCATTGCGCAGAAAAACATCGCTATGCCCGGTATCAAACAAAATAACCTGATTATCATGTTCAATAAGGTACGACAAACCATGTTCAGCATAAAAGATCCGGCTGGCTGTATTTTCGGTAAGTACAATTAACTTCATCCAAATTCGCTAATTCGCTCTAAACGGGCAACATCCAGCAATTCAATGCTTTTACAGTTCATTTCAATCAGGCCATCGTCTTTAAACTCTTTCATCATCCGGATAACGCTTTCGGTTGACATCCCGGTTAAATCACCAAGGTCGGCACGAGAGAGTGGTAATTCAAACGATTTGCTTTTAAATATTCGATTGGAAAGACACAACAGAATATCTGCCAGACGACCGTGCAATTGTTTTTGAGTCAGTGAAAAAAAACGCCCGTAAATCTGTGCTGTTTTTTCATTCAGCAGGCTAATGATATGAAAAGAGAATTCAGAATTTTGCTTTAGAAGTTGTCTGAATATTTGAATATCAATCATTCTGATGGTCGAATTGGTATAAGTTGAAACCGTGTATGGCAACTTATTATTTCCATCATAAATGGCAGCCAATCCTAAAAGATTATTTTTCGTAGAAAGCATCAGGATTAAGTTCTTATTCCTCTCTTCAAGATACACTTTTACTAACCCTTCTTCCAAAAAATAAATATGAGAAGCAAAAGCGCCTCGTTTACAAACAGTTTCTCCCTTTTTAAAAGTCAAGGATACTGAATGTCCGTCGATCAATAATTTTTCATCCTCAGTTAATAATTCGTACCAGCTATGGCTGTATTTAAAAACAGAACAGTGGCTTATACCTTTTGATTCAATTATTTGGTTCATAGAAATTCATTAATAAGTAATCAGTCACAAAAATAGTTGTTTCAGATCAGTTTTTTCCTGACCGAAATTAGGTTTTATCCAAGTATAAATCAAGTCTCCATTTCATTTTATTCAGACCTGCCCTATTAGCTTTGGCAACAACAGAATTCATGAATGAAACGAGTTAAAATTCGAAACCATTCTACTGATAATCAATTTAATAAATCAATTTAACAAACACAAAATTCAACCTGTTATGAAAAAAAACATTAAATTAGCTGCACTTTTGGCTATGTTTATTCTGGTATCATTGCTTCATTCGTGTAAGGAAGATCCGCCTCCAGCGCCTGCGAACAATGCTTATCTCACCTTAAAAACTTACATGACTACCAACAACCTGGATTTACCAGCTTTATTAGCCGGTTGGGTCGTTGATCCGTTTGGAGCAACATCAACTCCTCCTGGAATTGTTGATGATGCCACAAGCACCATTCCCGGATATACCATTTATGACATTCGCTCGGCTGCCGATTTTGCTACTAATCGCATTAAAAATGCTAAAAACGTAGTATTAAAAGATGTAATAACCACAACCGAAACCCTTGGACTTGCCAAAGATGCTAAAATTCTGGTTGTTTGTTACACTGGTCAAACTGCAGGTCAGGCAGTAATGGCTTTGCGTTTACTGGGCTGGAAAAATGCACAGGTATTAAAATGGGGTATGGCTGGATGGAATGTAACCTACCAGGGACCATGGGTAAGCAATTCAGGTTTTGTAACTCCTGCTAACGGCGATCTGGCTATTGGAAACGCCAATTGGGTAACTTCTGCTGCTCCTGCAACCGGTTCGTTTGCAGAGCCAACCTTAACTTCAACCGCGACTGATGGCGCTGCTATTTTGAAAGAACGCGTGCAGGCTGTACTTAATGCAGGTTTTTCTACTGCCGATGGAGCTGCTGTTTTGGCTGCACCAGCTACTTTCAACATTGTTAACTATTGGTCGGCTGCCGATTACACTACATTAGGGCATTATTCAGGAGCATTCAATGTACCTGTAATTTCTTTGGCTGGCGACTTAAACAAAGCTTTCGATCCAACAAAAGAAACTTTGGTTTATTGCTGGACTGGCCAAACATCAAGCGTAGCCACATTCTGGCTGAACGTACTGGGTTATAAAACAAAAGGTATTGGTTTCGGGGCAAACCGTATGATTTATTCAACCCTGAAAACTGCTAATAAAACTATCTATAAAGGCCCAAAAGCCTGGACTGTAACCAATCAGTAATATATTTATTCCATTTTAAAGTGAAATTGCCTTCCAAATGAAGGCAATTTCACTTTAAATATGGCCTTTTCATTTTTCAACGTTTCACATAGTATCAATTTCAGAAAATAATTAAATGAAGAAAATCTTATTTACCTCCTTAACTATTTTTGCATTGGCAAGTTCATCTGCCTTTTCACAGGGCTGTATGGAAGCTTCGGGCACATCAACCGGACCTCAGGTTATTGGTTATGTGCAAGGCGAAAACATTACCCAATTTAAAGACAACGATGCTTCAACAAATAGTTTTCAATTCCGCAGAGCACGAATTGGTGTTACAGGATCAATTCCTTATAATTTCACCTACTATGTAATGAGCGAATTAAGCCCAACTCAAAAAGGGCCATACCTTCTGGATGCCTTCCTTACCTTGAAAGCTGCTAAAAACTATTTTAAAGTTTCAGCCGGACAATTTAAAATTCCGTTTGGACTTGAAGTGTCAACTCCCTGTCAATCGCTTTTAACCTACGAACGTTCAAATATGGTAACCA
>JAHEYU010000079.1 GCA_023251435.1 Bacteroidota bacterium | reverse complement strand
CTCTTAGCCTTAATTTGTAATTAGAAATTTATAATTAGAATTTCTAATTATAGTCACTAAACAACATCCGATCATAAGTATAAAGCAGTAAATTTACTTAGATGCAACCGATGATCATAAGTTGATAATTGAGGGGATTTAGAAGTTGTTAGAGAATCATGATAATAAATAAATCACCAAAATGTAACTTTTCAACTTATTGATATGAAACCATTTTTCTTTCTTATTATTTGCTTTTTATGTTTCTCCTTTTGTCCTTCCACTGATAAATCTACGAATAACAATAGCAACGGTTTTTATGTTTCTGTGGTAGACTTCACTAATAAATCCTACCATAAATTTATATTTGAGGATAAAGACTCTGTCAATTTTGTCTTTAGCAAATATTTTCATGGTGAACTTGATCTGGGAGAAATTGACTATCCAATCTCAATATTTAATGGGAAACGAGACTTTTTTGTAGCCAGGGTTAATGTTTATCAGAAATCAAATGGGAAATTGAGTTTCAAACACTTGAAGTACCCAAAGGTATATGATAAAAATACAAGGAAGAATAAACGTTTAGAGATCAATCCAGTTTATTTTTAAATAGATCAGATGAATCCTGCCTGTCTGTAAAAAGTCCGTAAATCATTTCAAGCGGCGATTTGGCGTGAGTGATTCCCTCCAAAGATCCTAACTCGTTGAAATCAATGATATTCGAGTTTACGAATCACCGCACTTAAATCAGAACCTACACGCTAAATGTAAAAGCGGAGGATGTCAACAATCAGGACAAAGAGAATGTATTCGGCCGGCTGATAGGCTTACAAGAAAGCCGAAAGGCTTTTTTGTGTGTCTTACATTTCCGCTACCGTTACTATTCCTACACATTTCATTTCTTCTTGTAAACCAGTCAAAGAATTTGTTGCAAAGGTTTAAGAAGAAAATAAATGAAAGTTTGTTCACTCTAATTGTAAAAGTAAAACCAAAGAATTGAAAATTGTTAGGTTAAGTATGAATTATTCCATTTAATAAATAAGCCGTTTAACGGAAGTTCAGTTAAACGGCTTAAATTACAATCCTTCAGTATTTAGAGATCCTCAAAAAGCTTTTTGACTTCTTCTTTGGATTTTCCCAGCCTCTGTTGAAGTCTACCATATAGTTCATCTTCACGACCTTCCTCATACAGCAAGTCATTATCAGTTAATTCTGCATAGCTTTTTTTGAGCTTTCCTTTCAGCTCATTCCAGTTTCCTTTCAATTCTGTTGTGTTCATGATTTAAATTTTAAATTGTAATTAAATTTTCAAAATACTGCAAATTAGTCCTCGGCTTCTCAAAATTCATTAAACAGTTACACGAAAGAATAATTTTATTTCCACCATAAAAGATGATTTATATAGACCTTCTTTCTTGTATAAACTGCATCAGCACTGCTATAATAGCAATTACGAGTAAAATGTGAATGATACCTCCAACACCATAGCCTATAAATCCAATAAGCCAACCGATTATCAGAATGAAGGCAATAATGTAAAGTAAATTTCCCATAATCTTTAACTTTTAAAAGTTGCAATAATTTTAAGTCCACCTTGTATGTACAAATGTCGCTATCGTTCATTGGGTGCTCATTACAAAATTTCATGAATAGTTTATATGATTCACACTTTGGTTAAGATTAAAGCAGATGCCAAAGACTTATGACCGCTATCCCATCAATCAATAATTATATTCCGAGCTAATTTACTTGTTAACAAATCAGTATTCATTGCCACTGTTATCTCTGAGTGATCAGACTGAAAAAGCCGATCATTCAGTACACTCACTTTTTCTTCTCCCAGGACTGACACATACAAAGAACGTTTGATTCATTTCTCTCACCCGATTTGCCAATCCCTTCATTCATTTTCCTTCATTGTCATTCCGGTCATTTATTTCAGGTTCATGACAAATTTGTTCGGTCGATTTATCAAACGAAACCCCAGTTCAACCCACCCGTTAAAACTTGCCACAGTAATTGAAACCCCGATCAGAAAGCACATCCTTCGGATAAGCTATATGATTTTATATGGAATCAACACATCCGTTTTCTGCTAAATTTTGTTTTCTCTCCTTACATACGATCAAAAAAATTTAACATTTATCCTGATAAATTGATGAGCATTTATTGTGCTTCGCATCCAAGGACTGCATCTGTATTTCAGCCAGAATCAGGACTGAATTGGTATAGTAAGGACTGATTCTGACATCCACCGTGGTGCATACCGTGTGGCTCGGTGATGGCTGCTAACTGGCAGAACAGAGTGTGGTAACTGGCAGAATGGTGGCTGCTATTTGGCCGAATAGAGCGTGGTAAATGGCAGAATAGCGGCTACTGTGTGGCTGTGTGGAGCGTCATATATCCGCATTTTCTGCCTTTTTTTCTGCCTGCGAGCTTAGGGCAGGCTCGGGTGGTTTAACACAGAATCAAATCCGAAAATGGATTTGATTCTGTGATTGTCTTATTTTCAGGATTTTAGATAAAAATAATCCGGAAAAATTATTTTTCGTTTCGAGTACTACAACTTTTTTCTTGCAAAAAAAAAGTTGACAAAAAAGAACCTGCGCCATCCGTTGAAAAAACGTCTGAAAAATTCAGGGACCCGCTATGCGCCTAAATTTTTGGAGCGCTAAGTGATGATTTAATTTACAGGCATATCTTTAAAGCAAGGAAAGTATTATCTGTGATAGAATAATCGAGTGTTACAGATCCAGTCAAACGAGTAAACCAGTCAATTTAGACTATATGCTAATTGGTGTTTGAATGACCAAGCTTAAGTAATAAGTTATACATTAATGGCTGAAATTAAGTGATAAAAAGTTGCAATAACAATTGGATAAATGTTCAACTTTCCAAGAATAGAACTTTACTTATGCCATGTACCAACCAAATTGTTTGAGGGGAATGAAAACTAATTTACTAATTTTGGCTACTCTTCATGGTGTTATTGTTCTTAATTTGAAATACTGTAAATTATTTATTATTCTAATATACAACGATATATGTCAATTATCTATTGTTTTAATTGTTAGTAATTAAATATATTAACTATTTACTTATTTATTTGGTGTGAATTTCTTTATATAAAATTTTATAGTTTTGTCCTACATAAGACAATTTGATTATTCGAAATTGATATAATTTTATATTAGAAGTTAAAGATAGGATTCTCCGATAAGATGGGGTAGAAAAATAGTTGAATTGAATACTTATAAACAATTATTATTGAAAACTGATCGCGAAATATGGGAAAATTTTAAGTCTGGAGATAAGTCCGCACTTTCGTATGTCTATTTTCAGAATTTTCATGCAATGTTCCAATATGGTAAACGATTAAAGGACGAGCCTGAATTCATAAAAGATTGCATTCAGGATGTGTTTTTCAAGCTGATACAAGCTGGCGAAAACCTTAGTTCTACTGAAAATATCAGATTTTACTTGTTCAAAGCCTTAAAAAATAGCATATTAAAGGAATTGGAAAAAATTAGAAAAGTCGAAGTGGTGGAGTTGATTCCATTAAAGTTTGAAGCTAGATTTTCACTTGAAGAAGAGCTATCAGAAAAGGAGAATGCATCAAATAAAGAAATAGCTCTTTTAAAAGCATTAAATGGTTTGAGCAATCGCCAAAGGGAAATTATTTATTTGCGTTTTGAATGTGGGATGCAATATAACCAGATATGCGATATTATGCAATTGAAGAATGATTCCGCCAGAAAGTTAGTTTTTAGAGCAGTAAAGCAATTGCGGGAAATTATTGGTGATCAGTTACAAATTCCGATATTATTCTTGATTCAATTTTCAAATAAACATGTTTTTTAGCATGTATTATTTGTGTCCACAAAATGTATCATTCAGGACTTAATAGTCAAAAGCTTTAATCGTGGACAAAAAATACCTCAAATATTCAATAGAAGATTTTACCCAGGATATAAAATTTATAAACTGGGTTCACAAGGGTGATGGACATAAAGATTGGGAAGATTTCATCAATCAAAATCCGATAATGTCTAAAGACATTAAATTGGCCAGAAAAATCGTTTCTGCTCTCAGATTTTCTCCAGAAGATATTGATGAAGTGGATACTTATGAAATCTATAAAAATATTGATTTATTTTATAATATATGCCATAAGTCAAAACGAACGGTTAGGATTAGGAGATTCTTGCGTTATGCAGCATTATTTGTTATGATTTTTTCTATCGGTGCAGCAATACCATATTTATATTTCACACACAGCAAAGTTCATTTTTCTGAAATTACGGATTCTTCTTTGAGGATTGGTGACGCAAAATTGATAACTGCTAGTGGTCATGAGTTATTGCTGACAAACAGCCAGTCGGATTTACGATTTAATAAATCAGGAGATCAGCTTGAAATTGATCAGGATAGCATTATCAGCCTAGATTCTGAAATAAATCAAATGGCTGAATTAGTCGTTCCTTACGGAAAACGATCTAAGATTCAATTATCTGACGGCACAAATGTTTGGCTAAATGCAGGCTCTTCTCTGGTTTTTCCACAAAAATTTAAAGGAAAGGAACGAAAAGTATTTTTAAAAGGTGAGGCCTATTTTGAGGTTTCAAAAAATAAAGATATACCATTTGTTGTTGGTGCCGATCAAATGAATATAAATGTTCACGGAACCAAATTTAATGTAAACAATTACGAATCAGAGAATAATCTGGAAGTAGTTTTGGTTGAAGGAGTGGTGGGTCTCAAAGAAACTAACTTCTTAAACTTGTTCAGTAAAGAGATTGTAATGAGTCCAAATCAAAAAGCCGTTTATAACAAAACAGATAAACTGACCAATATTGAATCGAATATTGATGTTAATTACTATACATCATGGACAAACGGTTTGCTTGAATTCAACAAAGAAAGTATCATCACTGTATTTGACAAGCTTTCCAGGTTTTACAATGTTCAGTTTATCACTGATGATCAGGTAGAAATATACAAAAAGATAAGTGGGAAGCTTGATTTGAAAGAATCATTGGAAGTCGTTATGATAGTAATTTCAGATGCTGCACCAATCACCTTTCGAATTAATGAGGAAAAAGTATTTGTTAATAGTAAAACTAATTTACTGCCGATGAGGTAAAAAAAAGATCCGGAGAATGCGGTCAACATGCTCCGGACTTAATATAAACGTCAATAAATATCAACGTTAATCAAACATTCAAATTTATGAAAAAAAAAGTTATGAATTTGCGCTTCCGGCACGGAGGCGCTGGAAATCTGTTAAAAAAGATGAAACTACTATTTGCATTTTTCTTTGCCGGAATGCTTGCAGTTTCTGCAAGTACTTATTCACAGCAAACTAAATTAAGCATGAAATTAGAGGAGGCAACTTTAAAAACGGTCTTTACCCAAATTGAAGAAAGAACCGAATTTATTTTCTTCTATAATGAAGACTACCTTAATGTCAATCGTAAAGTAAGTATTAATGCCAGAGATGAAAATGTCGAATCGATATTAAATGAACTTTTTAAAGGAACGGAAAACACCTTTAAAATTTACGATCGACAGATTGTTATTCTTTCTCCTAATATGAAAGAAATTCCTCCTGTTATGAATTCCAAATCTGACACTCAGCAGAAAAAGGACATTTCAGGAACAATAAAGGGATCTGATAATCTGCCTCTTCCAGGTGTTTCTGTCGTGGTTAAAGGCACTACAACTGGTACAATTACTGATGTGAATGGTCAGTTTAACCTGCCCGTACCCGCCGATTCGAAGATACTTGTAATTTCTTTTATTGGTATGAAAACCCAGGAGATTGCTATAAGTTCACAATTGAATTATAGTGTTGTTCTTGAGGAAGAATTTGTGGGTGTTGATGAAGTCGTAGTTGTTGGTTATGGAACTCAGAAGAAAGTTAACCTTACAGGCTCCGTTTCTACTGTTAATGCAGATGTACTGGAAGCCCGCCCGGTGCAAAATGTTGGACAGGCCTTACAAGGTATTGTTCCCGGGTTGAACTTTAATACTGCGGGTCTGGGTGGTGAACTCAATCAAAACCTAAGTTTCAACATCCGTGGAGCAGGTACGATCGGGGCTGGCTCTAACAGTTCACCTTTAGTATTGATTGACGGTATGGAAGGGAACCTAAATGCTCTTAATCCACAGGATATTGAGAGCATTTCTGTTCTGAAAGATGCTGCAGCTGCCTCAATCTATGGTTCACGTGCTCCGTTTGGCGTAATCCTTATTACCACTAAATCAGGAAAATCAGGAAAGACAACTGTAAATTATAACAACAATTTCAGATGGACTGCACCAATGGGATTGCCTAAAATGATGGATTCACATACCTTCGCTTTATACTGGAACGAGGCTGCTTCAAACGATGGAGAAGCAGCTAAATTTTCTCAGGAAATTCTTGACCGTATCGTAAAATATCAAAACGGAGAAATTGATTATTCCACTGTCCCAGATGCTGCAACTGGCACAACATGGCAAATGTACACCGGTTCTAATGCCAATACGGACTGGTTCAAGGAACATTATAAAAGTTCGGCATATTCAAAAGAACATTCAGTCAGTATGAATGGTGGAAATGAAACAGCAAACTTCTACCTGTCAGGAAATTTTCTTGATCAGGATGGTTTGTCAAGGTACTCCGGAGATAATTTTCAGCGCTACTCCTTCACTGCAAAATTCAATGCCCAGGTTGGCAAATATGTGAAGTTTAAATACAATTCAAAATTCATTCGCGAAGATTACCAGGAAGCAACCCACCAGACTGATTTATTCTTCCACAACATAGCTCGCCGCTGGCCTACTGTACCAGCAAAAACACCGAATGGCTTCTGGACTGATGCTTCTGAAATCGCACAGCTTCAGCAGGGTGGACGTACCAATGATCAGACTGATTATCTTTATCAGCAGGCACAATTGGTTATAAATCCATTAAAGGGTTGGAATATATATGCAGATGGAAACTTCCGAATCACCCAAAACAACTACCACCAGGATTACCTACCAGCATACTCTGTTAAAGTCGATGGCACACCTATTCCACTTGCTGTAGGACCGAATTCTGCAGGTTATACTTCTGTTTATGAATACAACAGGAAAGATAACTTCTTCACCTCGAACATTTACTC
The DNA here is from genome assembly GCA_023251435.1 of Bacteroidota bacterium. Classification (GTDB taxonomy): domain Bacteria; phylum Bacteroidota; class Bacteroidia; order Bacteroidales; family Prolixibacteraceae; genus Aquipluma. The sequence continues at coordinate 16,584 of JAHEYU010000079.1, read as the reverse complement.
TGATTTTGAAATCAAACTAAATGATAGTCATTATTTTAAAGTTATGGCAGGGTTCAACTCAGAGTTGATGAAATACAGAACATTAGGCGCTACCAACATCAACCTGATTACTCCCAGCCTCCCTACAATAAATACTGCGGCAGGTTCGGCAACATACAAACCAGCAGTTTCTGGCCAGTATCAGCATTGGGCTACAGCCGGTTTCTTTAGCCGTTTTAACTATAACTTCAAAGAACGTTATCTATTGGAGGTGAACGCTCGTTACGACGGAACTTCACGTTTCATGGAAGAGCAGAGATGGAATCTTTTCCCATCTTTTTCTGCCGGATGGAACATTGCCAAAGAAAACTTCTGGACATGGAGCGATCATATCCAATTATTTAAACTTCGCGGATCGTTCGGAGACTTGGGCAACCAGAATACAGGCAACTGGTATCCGTTCTATTCCACCATGCCGGTTTCCATCGCAAACGGCTCATGGCTTATTAATGGTGCAAAGCCAAATACTTCCAGTGCTCCGGGGCTCATCAGTTCCTTACTGACGTGGGAACGTGTAAGAAGCTGGAACGTAGGATTCGACCTTGCCATGCTGAACAACAAACTGAATGTGAATTTTGACTATTTCAACCGTATAACCTACGATATGGTGGGGCCGGCTCCTGAACTGCCGGTAACTTTGGGAACAAGTGTACCACAAATCAACAACGCTGATATGAAATCATACGGATTTGAACTTGAAGCCAAATGGCAGGATAAAATCGGTAAACTGAATTACGCTGTTCGCGCAGTATTGTCAGACGACCAGCAAGAGGTAACCAACTATCCAAATCCAACCGGTAACATCAGCAACTGGTATAGCGGACGTAAAGCCGGAGAAATCTGGGGTTACACCACCGTTGGCATCGCTAAGACGCAGGCTGAAATGGATGCCCATCTGGCAAACGTTAGTCAAAGCACATTAAGTAGTAAATGGGGTGCCGGCGACATCATGTATGCCGACCTGAATGACGACAAAAAAATTGATGGTGGCGCTGGCGTATTAGGCAACACCGGTGACCGTTCGATTATTGGGAACAGTACACCAAGATATCGGTATAGTGCTGATATTACAGCTGATTACAAAGGATTTGACTTGAGAATTTTTGTTCAGGGTGTTGGTAAGCGCGACTATATGCCTAATGGACCTTATTTTTGGGGAGCATCAGGCGGAATGTGGCAATCTGCAGGTTTCACCGACCATATGGATTATTTTCGTGATGAAAATTCAGTAATGGTTAAAGCCGGTAAGGCCAATATCAATACTGACTCATATTTTCCGAAACCATATTTCAATACAGGAAAAAACCAACAAACACAGTCACGTTTTTTGCAGAGTGCTGCTTATATGAGATTGAAAAACCTTCAATTCGGATATACAGTTCCAACCAATATCTCATCAAGAGTTGGGATTTCAAGAGCAAGGTTCTTCATTTCAGGTGATAATCTCCTGACTTTCACAAATATGATTAAAATTTTCGACCCGGAAACAGTAGCATTGAGTGGTTGGAACGATGGGAAGACCTATCCGTTGGCCAAAGTGTATTCATGCGGTCTTAGTGTTAACTTCTAAAATATTGCGACAATGAAAAATAAATTTCAAAATAGATTATTGGTCATACTCTTAACTGTTTTTGTGTTTTCAATTACTGGCTGTAATGACTATCTCGACCGTGCACCGCTTTCAAGCGTAACTCCGGATGATTATCTTTGGAGTGAATCAGACTTAGCTTCGTATGCAATCAACCGATACAGTTTCCCTACCCATGACGGTTGGGGCCCTGGTACTCACTCCATAGATAACAACACAGATAATCAGGTTACCAGCTCATATTCGAACATTTGGGTTCCGGGTGAATGGCGGGTTCCTCAAGCCGGAGGTAACTGGGAATTTACATCTATTCGTCAAAACAATTATTTCATTAATACTGTGGTTCCCCGTTGGAAAAGTGGTAAAATTTCAGGTATCAATGCGAATGTTAACCACTACATTGGCGAGGTTTATTTCATGCGTGCTTATGAATACTTCAAGAAGGTACAAGTATTTGGTGATTTTCCAATCATCAAAACTACTCTGGAAGACAAAATGGATATTCTGAGCGAAGCGTCCAAGCGCCGGCCACGCAATGAAGTTGCCCGTTTCATTCTGGCTGACCTTGATTCGGCCATTACTTTATTGAACAATGCACCGGTCGGAGGAAAAAACAGGATCACCAAAAATGCCGCCCTATTATTCAAATCAAGAGTAGCGTTGTATGAAGCAAGTTGGTTGACCTACCACAAAGGAACAGCTTTTGTTCCAGGTGGAACAGGTTGGCCAGGTACTGGTAAAGTTGCTAATTTCAGCATCAATATAGATAATGAAATCTCCTATTTCCTTACACAGGCTATGGATGCTTCATCACAGGTTGCCGATGTTGTCGCTTTGGTAAATAATACCAAAGACAACGGATATAATTCTTCTGCGAATCCTTACCATAGAATGTTTGCAAGTGATGATCTCTCTGGTTTTTCTGAAGTCCTGCTTTGGCGCAAATACGATGCTGTAGTAGGTGTAAATCATAATGTGAATCATTACGTGAATCAAAATGGTGGTAATACTGGTTTTACAAGAGGCTTGGTTGATAATTTTGTGATGAAAAACGGACTGCCAATTTATGATTCAGGCTCTGGTTATAAAGGCGATGACGATTTGTCGCTGGTAAAAACTGATCGTGACAACCGCCTTCAAATTTTCATGAAAATTCCCGGTGAATTAAGGTTAGCAGATACAAAAGATCCGGTATTGGAGGGTTTCCCTGATATTATCGGATTGCAAGAGACCCGCTATGTAACCGGTTATGCATTGAAAAAAGGGATGGGGTACCTTTCCAGCCAAGTAGTAGGTAGCATGGGTTCGACCGGAAGCATCGTTTTCCGAGCGGTTGAAGCTTACTTGAATTACATTGAAGCAAGTTACCTGAAAAACAAAAGTCTTGATGCCAAAGCGACCCAATATTGGAGAGCCATTCGTGCCAGGGCTGGCATTGAACCGGACTACATGGTAACCATCAATGCAACCGACATGACCAAAGAAGCTCAAAATGACTTTGCTGCATATTCTTCAGGACAATTATTGACTGATAAAACCCTCTACAACATTCGTCGCGAACGCCGCTGTGAATTGATGGCTGAAGGAATGAGGATGTTTGACCTGAAACGCTGGCGAGCGCTCGATCAGTTGAAAACTAATCCTTACATCATAGAAGGATTCAAACTCTGGGGGCCGATGCAAGATTGGTATAAAAATACAAATGGTACTTCAAAATTAATTGAAGCCGGTACTGCAGGAAAGACAGCCAATGTTTCAAAAAAATCGGAAAGTCTCTACCTGCGTCCTTACCGTGTAAACATTGCAGCCACGAATCTTGTGCTGAACGGGTACAAATGGACGCCAGCGCATTACCTGGATCCAATTGCAATTCAGCATTTTATTATTACATCAACAAATACATCCGATTTAACTACATCAGTAATTTACCAAAATCCGGGATGGCCATTAACCGCGAATAGCGGAGCAACAGAATAACCCAGTTCAATTTAAAAAAACGTTAATTAATTTACAGATCGTGTAAAAACCTGAGTATAAATCCTCTTGAATTTACACGATCTTTTTTACAATTATTATGAAAAAAATTTATTTGCTATTATTCATTCTGCTTGTGATTTCTTGCGGCAAAAGCTCTCCGGAAATATCAAAAGAAAAAGAAACTTCCGGTATATGGGATATGATTTGGTCCGATGAGTTTTCAACCGACGGAAAACCGGATGTAAGCAAATGGACATTCACCAGCCGCGGAACTTCTGACTGGAATCGATACTGCGCGGCAGATACCACTACAGCTGTTGTGAGATCAGGAAAACTTTTCTTGAAAGGCAAATTAACCGGTTCAGGAACCGAGAAGTATAAAACAGGGGGAATTCAGTCGAAAGGAAACTTCTCGTTCAAATATGGGAAGATCGAAGTCTTTGCTATGTTGGGCCAAGGCAAAGGCTCGTGGCCGGCCATCTGGATGATGCCCGAAAAAAGTGTTTACGGCGGCTGGCCCAAAAGCGGCGAAATCGACATTATGGAAAATCTCAACTTTGATGCATTTTTTTACCAGGTGGTACATTCAGAATATGTTGATGTGCTGAACCAAAAGGAGAATCCTAAAAATTTCTCGACTGCATCTTATAAAAAAGGTGAATACAACTTGTTTGGCATGGAATGGTACCCCGACCGACTGGATTTTTTCATCAACGGATCAAAAACTTTTTCATATCCCCGGGTGGAAGGAAAAGGTTCTGCACAGTGGCCATTTGATCAGGAGTTTTACATTATCCTGAACCAGGCATTGGGAGGAAACTGGGTTGGAAGCATAACCGATAGCGATTTGCCCGTTCAAATGATAGTGGATTGGGTACGGGTTTATCAAAAGTCTGATAAATAAATGTTGCTCTGATTTTCAGATGCGTGTTGATTGCTGTTTTGAAGCAGTTTATACGATTCGGATAAAGCCGATTTACCTAATCTGAATTAAATAAATACACTAATTATAATATGTTTATCATGAAAGTGTTAGCTTTTATTCTTTATTTTTTTCTTTGCACATTTTTTCTTTTTGCACAGAAAACAGTTTCAATCATTCCGCAACCGGTTTCTCTTCAGGTAAATGATGGCAGTTTTGTAATTGATGAGAATACCAACATTGAATTCAATAAGAAACAAAAGGATTTACTTTCAGTTGTCGGCTTCTTTGCCTCTTCTGTAAAAGAAATTTCCGGTAAGACCTTGTCAATGAATAAAAAAAGACCAAAAAACATTCGCCTTTTGATCGAATTTAATCCGACCGTTGGCGATGAAGGTTATTTGTTGGAAGTAACACCTACATCGATAAAACTCACTGCAAATACAAAGGTGGGCATTCTTTATGGCCTGCAAACGTTGATGCAGACCTTACCAGCCATACGGACCAACGCCAAATTGGAAGTTCCCTGTATGAGTGTTACCGATTATCCGCGGTTTAAATGGAGGGGGATGCATCTTGATGTCAGCAGGCATTTTTTCGGTCCCGAAATAATCAAACAATACATTGATCTGATGGCGGCCTACAAGATGAATGTATTTCATTGGCATTTGGTTGATGATCAGGGTTGGCGTATTGAAATAAAAAAATATCCCAAGCTTACTGAAACAGGCGCCTGGAGAGTTGACCAGACCAATAAGGTATGGAGCAGCAGGCCACAGGCAAAAATCGGAGAAAATCCTACCTATGGCGGTTACTATACTCAGGAACAGATCAAGGACATCATAAAATATGCTACCGACAGAAACGTTACTATTGTTCCTGAAATTGAAATGCCCGGACATGTGGCCTCTGCGGTTTCAACTTTTCCGGAGCTTTCGTGCACACAAAAACCACAGTTACCTTTAACTGGAGGAAATTACACCAACATGGCCTCCAATTATTGTGCAGGAAATGATTCTGTTTTTACATTCCTTGAAAATGTTTTATCCGAAGTAATCAGCCTGTTTCCATCTCAATACATTCACATTGGTGGCGATGAAGTAGATAAAGGACCATGGAAAATTTGTCCGCAATGCCAGGCCAGAATGAAAACTGAAGGACTGAAAAATGAAAACGAATTGCAAAGTTATTTCATCAAGCGAATCGAAAAATTCATTGTAAGTAAACATCGAAAGATGATTGGATGGGATGAGATTCTCGAGGGAGGTCTGGCTCCGGAAGCTGCTGTAATGAGCTGGCGTGGAGAAGCCGGTGGCATTGAAGCTGCCAGGATGAAACATGAAGTAGTGATGTCGCCTGGTTCGCCCTGTTATTTCGATCATTACCAGGCAGGGCCTGAAGGCGAACCGCTAGCTATTGGAGGCTTCAATACGCTAAAAAAAGTATATGACTATGAGCCAGTCCCCAGGGAACTAAACGAAACAGATGCCAAATATGTATTGGGGGCACAGGGAAATGTCTGGACCGAATATATTACAACACCGGAATATTTGGAATACATGGTTTTGCCCCGGATGCCTGCCTTGGCCGAAGTTCTATGGACTCCGAAAGAAAAAAAAGATTGGGTCGGCTTTAATGTCCGTTTGCAAAGCCATTTCCGGTCATACGAGCAAAAAGGATTACACTTTTGTCCCGGCAACTTTACGGTAAATATTAAACCGGAATCGCAGAATGGAAAATTAACTGTTACGCTCTCATCTGAAATAGTAAACGGCGAGATTTATTATACCACAGATGGAACAGAACCAACCTTGCAAAGTAAACCATATTCAAAGCCAATTATAATTAACTCATCTTTTATGCTGAAGGCATCTACTGTTGTCAATGGCCGTTTGATGGGAATAAAGGCTGCTATGCAAAATTTCGTTACACACAAAGCTATTGGCCAACCAGTTGTTTATAACAATCCGGTGAGCAGATATTATATGGCTGATGGCCCTAACACATTAACAGACGGGGTAAAAGGTACCGATGCTGTAGGAAAATACTGGCATGGATTCAGTGCAAAAGATTTAATTGCTACAGTGGATTTGGGAGAAGAAAAAGAGATTCAACACCTGGCTTTAGGATGTCTGCAACACTACAACGACTGGATTTTTTTACCTCAATCGGTTCGTTTTGAAACCTCGGTTGATGGAATTTTATTTACTGAAGTTGCAACCGTAAGCAATCCCATAGAAATTAACCGAAAAAATGCGCTGTTCGATTTTGTTGCTGACTTTTCCTCAAGACGCGTAAGATTTGTAAAGGTAACCGCAAAGAATAACCTGTGCCCTCCAGGACATAATGGAGCAGGTAAGCCCGGTTGGTTATTTGCTGATGAGATTGTGGCAGAATAAATCTCGGGATTTGATCTTTCTATAAATTCAAATTGAAATAATCTGAACTACAAAAGGCATTGCCATGAACTTTAGCATATTCCTACAAAGTACACTTGCGCTGGCAGCGATAACTGCCGTCACTCAGGCTTTTGCCGAATCCAATCAGAGGCCCAACATAATCTTTTTCCTGGTTGACGATATGGGTTGGCAGGATACTTCAGTTCCGTTTTGGACATCGGGAACCCCATTTAACCAGTTGTACCAAACACCCAATATGGAACAACTGGCTGCACAGGGGATGAAGTTTACCCAGGCATACTCCTGCGCCGTTTGTTCGCCTACCCGGACCAGTTTGATGACCGGAATGAACGCAGCCCGACACCGAGTGACCAATTGGACCTTGAACCGGAATGCCTCAGTTGACATGGCCGACGAAACGCTCGATTTCCCTAAATGGAATGTAAATGGACTTCAACCGGTTGACTCCATCAGCCAGTCGGTTTATGCCACCACCTTACCACAGCTTCTCAAAACCAATGGATATTTTACCATTCACTGCGGAAAGGCGCACTGGGGCGCCACCCAAACTCCCGGATCAGACCCCCGAAACCTGGGGTTCGACATCAACATTGCAGGACATGCGGCCGGCGGACCAGGAAGTTATCTGGGAGAGAAAAATTTCGGCAACAAAGAGAAAGGATCTTACACGCTGCCCTGGGGAATTCCGGGTTTGGAAAAATACCATGGTGATACCATTAACCTAACAGAAGCGTTGACCCGCGAAGCCATTCAGGCACTGGAAAAATCACACTCCACAGGCAAGCCGTTCTATCTGTATATGTCGCACTATGCCATCCACGTTCCACTGGAACCTGACCATCGCTTTTACCCGAAATACAAAGCTATGGGTTTGCCTGAGCCTGAAGCCCGTTATGCTTCCATGATTGAGTCGATGGACAAAAGTCTGGGCGATTTGATGAATTACCTTGATGAAAAAGGAATTGCCGGAAATACAATCATTCTTTTTATGTCAGACAATGGGGGATTGAGTGCCAGCGCACGTGGAGGCCAAATGCATACCCACAATGCCCCGTTGCGTAGCGGAAAAGGATCAGCCTACGAAGGTGGAATCCGTGAGCCCATGATCGTGAAATGGCCTGGGAAAGTGAAACCAGCATCGGTGTGCAACGAATACCTGATCATCGAAGACTTCTTCCCAGGCATTCTGGAAATGGCCGGAATCAAAAAATACAAAACAGTGCAAAAGGTGGACGGGAAAAGTTTTGTTCCAATGTTGACTCAAATCGTAATACCCACCAACAATCGCGACCTTTTCTGGCATTATCCGAATAAATGGGGGGCAACCGGCCCCGGTATCGGGACAACAAGCACCATTCGCAGTGGGGACTGGAAATTGATTTACTGGTACACGGATCAAACATTCGAGCTATACAACATTGCAAAGGACATCGGGGAGAAAAATAATCTCGTTCTAAGTGACCCGCAGAAAGTGAAAGAACTGGCTTCTAAACTGGGGAAATACTTACGTAGTGTGGATGCCCAACGCCCTGTTCTGAAAGCCACTCAAAAACCAGTTTACTGGCCCGATCAACTTTAACGGACAACGAAATTAACCTGAATAAATGAACTCAAATCTGATATTATTTTGCGGTATGGCGGCCAGTGCTGCCGGCACAGCAGTGGCTGCTCCGAAAACTGCACCGCACAAGCAGCCCAATATCGTTTTCATCATGACCGATGATCACTCGTACCAAACACTGAGCGCTTACGATCGTCGTTTTATTAAAACTCCCGGAATTGACCGTATTGCCGACGAAGGCGTTTTGTTCACCAACAGCTTTGTAGCGAATTCCATTTGCGGGCCAAGCCGTGCGTGTATGCTAACCGGAAAACATAGCCATATCAATGGTTTTCGTGATAATCGCGACCAGTTTGACGGATCACAACAAACCTTCCCTAAACTTTTGCAGCAGGTGGGTTACCAAACTGCCATCATTGGGAAATGGCACCTGAAAAGTGAACCAACCGGTTTTAATTTTTGGAACATTCTTCCTGACCAGGGAAATTACTACAATCCGGATTTTATTGATAAAAACGGCAAGAAGCGAAATGAAGGCTACGTGACTAACCTGATTACCGATTTCAGCATCGACTGGATGAAGCAACGCGATGTGTCGAAACCGTTCTGCCTGCTTGTGCATCACAAAGCAGTTCACCGCGTTTGGATGCCCGAGACCAAATACCTGAAGCTATTTAAAGATCAGAAATTCCCTTTGCCGTCAAATTTTTACGACGATTACGCCGGAAGAACAGCTGCCGGGAAACAGGAAATGAGCATCATCAAAGATATGGATCTGGTATACGACCTAAAAATGCTTGATAAAGAAAATGAGATTCAATCACCATACAGGAAAGCTTACCAAAATGGTGAATATGCTCGTATGACTGTTGAGCAACGTAAGGCCTGGGATGTGGTGTATGATCCGATTATTGAGGATTTTAAGGCTCGTAACTTAAGCGGGAAAGAACTGACTGAGTGGAAATACAACCGGTACATGCAGGATTATCTTAGCTGCGTCAAATCGCTCGACGATAACGTGGCCCGCCTGCTGAAATACCTTGACGACAATGGGCTGGCTGAAAATACAGTGGTGGTTTATACTTCTGACCAGGGTTTTTATATGGGTGAACATGGCTGGTTCGACAAACGGTTTATGTACGAAGAATCGTTCCGTACCCCGCTTCTGATGCGTCTTCCGAAAGCTTATCATGCACATGGAAAGATCAGCCAGTTGGTTCAGAACATTGATTATGCCCCAACTTTTCTGGAACTGGCCGGAATTCAGTTTCCCTCCGGTATTCAGGGAGAATCATTACTCCCATTGCTGAAAGGTGAAAAGCCAGATCACTGGCGAAAATCGTTGTACTACCATTTTTATGAATTTCCGGGAGAACACGCCGTACGCCGCCACTTCGGTATCCGAACCGATCGCTACAAGCTGATTCATTTTTACAACGACTGCGACACTTGGGAACTTTATGACCTAAAGAAAGATCCGATGGAAATGATTAACCTGATTTCCAGTCTGAAATATGCTGAAATCGTGAAGAATCTTAAAATTGAACTTTCGGCTTTGCAGGAAAAATACAACGATCCTATTCGTTTAAAATCTCAAGCAGAATAGGCTGAACTGATGTGATCCTGGAGTGAAGATATAAAGCGTTCATGTCCTTTATTATGGCTTGGAATGTGTTGCATCAAAGGTGCTGCCGGTTTTTAAAACAGAATAAATATGATGAATTTTAAAATAGTTGTTTTTTTACTCATTTCGGTGCTTAGTGCAAAGGCGTTTGGAATTGTACCACAGCCTAATGTTATGGAAAAGCGGGAAGGCGTTTTCCGTTTCACTGCCCAAACGGTCTGGTCTGTCGAAAATGCCACCCAGCATGCGATCTGTGCCGATTTTATGCAGCAGTTTACTGTGGTGTCGGGATTTTCCATGGGCATTCAAGAAAAAAAGACACCGACAGCATCAGTAATTTTCAGGAGTAATGCAGCGCTCGGTGTAGAAGCTTACATGCTGGAAGTAACACCCAGACTGTTGCTAATTGAGGCCTCTTCAGAAAAGGGTTTCTTTTATGCTCTGGAAACCTTAAAGCAGTTGCTACCGCCCGAATATTACGGATCAGTAAAAGTTACCGCTGAATGGACGGTTTCCTGTATGCGTATTACCGATACTCCCCACATGGGCTACCGGGGTTTTATGCTCGACGTTTCACGCTATTTTTTGCCGAAAGATCATTTGTTGAAGATGATTGATTACCTGGCAATGATCAAAATCAATTACCTGCATTTGCACTTGGTTGACGACAACGGATGGAGGATCGAGATTAAGAAATATCCACGCCTCACTGATATTGGCGCTTTCCGTGTTAATCGGGAAAACTATTTTTCGATGCGTGAAAATCCTATAAGTGGAGAACCTACAACTGAAGGCGGTTATTATACCCAGGACGATATTCGTGAAATTATTGCCTATGCCGGAAAGAAGCAAATAGAAGTTATTCCTGAAATAGAAATGCCTGCTCATACCAATTCTTCGCTGGCAGCATACCCCGGCTTAACCTGTCCTCATATTCAGCATGATCTGAATGTTTTGCCAGGGATTGGTGGACATAGCTCTTCAGTCATATATTGCGCTGGAAACGACGAAGTATTTAATTTTCTTCAGGAAGTGATTGACGAAGTTTGCGAACTTTTCCCGTCAAGGTATTTCCATCTGGGAGGCGATGAAGCCTGGAAAGAAAACTGGAAGAAATGCCCGCTCTGTCAGAAACGGATTCAGGATAACAACCTCAGAAATGAAGAGGAATTGCAAAGCTATTTCCTGAAACGGGTGAATGCATACCTGAAAACAAAAAAAAGAATCATGATTGGGTGGGACGAAGTTGCCGATAGCCAAATTCCGGAAGGAGCAGTCATTATGGGTTGGCGAGGACTGGGCAATGCTGCCCTGAAAGCTGCAGATCAGGGACATTCGATCATTATGACTCCGGCCCGTAAATTGTATCTTATTCGTTATCAAGGGCCACAATGGTTTGAGCCTTTCACTTACTTTGGTAACAATACGCTGGAAGATGTATATAAATACAATCCTTTTGAGACTATGACGTCCGAACAGGCCCAAATGGTGATGGGTGTTCAGGGATCGCTGTGGACCGAGTTTGTGAGAAATAATCAGGATGTGGAATATCTTGCATTTCCCCGCCTGACTGCGCTGGCTGAGATCGGTTGGACCAAGCCTGAAAATCAGAATTGGGAGCGGTTTTTGGCAAACCTGGATGAGCTAACCGCCCGGTATGATTTGCTTGGCCTGAATTATGCCCGGAGTATGTTTAATATTCAGCATAAAGTGGTTGGCAATAATGGAATTTTAAGCGCTGAACTTTCGTGCATCCGTCCCGATCTTGAGATCCGATATACACTTGATGGTTCCGAACCTAAAACGATGATTTCGACTCAGTTCAACAATGTCATAACTTTAAAAAACGGCGATTTTCTGAAAGCGGCCACTTTCCGTAACGGAAAACGTGAAGGCCGGATACTGCCGCTACGTATCGTTTGGCACCAGGCCGCCGCAGCAAAAGTTTGGGCATCGTTTGCTACAGCTAATCTGTTAACCAATGGTCTGTTAGGTAGTGAAAAGTATTCGGATGGAGAGTATGCCGATTTTTTTGATGAGAATGCTTTGTTTACCATTGAACTGAAACAAGAGGAAGCGATCAGCATGATTGTTGTTCATACCCTGAATAATTATGGCATGGCCGTTCAACTGCCCCGGATAATAAAAATTTCGGTGAGCAGTAACGGACGGGAGTTCCGCCAGATTGCAAAAAAGGAATTTGCAGCTGGCGAAAGCTTTTCAAAAGGCTTTTTCAAAACCGGAATTGAGTTCGAGTTTTCCGGAGAAAAAGCGAAGTTTATAAAAATAGAAGCCGAAAAACCGGGAATATGCCCGGCCGGACATGTTCGTGAAGGTCAGGCATCCCGGATGGTTTTTGATGAGATTGAAGTCAGGTGATAGAAAAGTTACACCCGCTTGTTGATCTTTCCCGCTCTTGTCAAGGTGAAGGGCAGTGCAGTGCAGACTTTCATTGGATTCCGGATAAATGAATAAAGCGAAATTCGACAATATTCATCTGTAGTACGAAGTTAATTATCCCTAAAAACAAATAAAATGAGAAAGGTAATTTCATGTTTTTTCCTATTGTTGTTTTCAACAACTAGTTACCGGTTGGTGGCGCAAACCGGACGCGTTAAATTCAATGATAATTGGCATTTCAAACTCGATTCGGCCAATACTCCAAACGACGAAAGTCTAGCCAAAGCGCAATGGCGCAATGTTCAGCTTCCACACGACTGGAGTATCGAACTGAATTTCGACGAAACCAGTCCGAGTGGGAATCGTGGCGCAAGTTTGCGCGGAGGAACAGCTTTATACCGTAACTATTTCTCCCTGAATAAAACAGATATAGGGAAAAATATTTTCATCGACTTTGATGGTGTTTACATGAACAGCACCGTTTGGATCAATGGGCATAAATTGGGAACCCGTCCGTTTGGATACATTTCGTTCCGTTATGAACTGACTCCGTTCCTGAAATATGGCGGCGAAAAAAACGAACTGCTGGTGAGGGTCGAAAATCAGCAGCCCAATTCGCGATGGTACAGCGGAAGCGGCATATACCGCAACGTTTGGCTGGTAAAAACAGGCAAAGTGCATATCGATCATTGGGGAACCTATATTACCACACCTACTGTTTCGAATGAGTCGGCTATGGTGAACATTCAATCCAAAGTAAAGAACAGTTTGCCAGAAAGTGCTAATCCTGCACTAAGAACAATGGTTTTTGATCCAAAAGGAAATCTGGTTAAAACACTTACCTCTAAATTAAGCATTTCAGGAGGCACTGTTGGGAACATTGATCAGGAACTGAAAATCGACCGTCCACAACTATGGTCGCCGGAAACGCCACATCTTTATAAAGCAGTCAGCCAGGTTTTTGTTGGCAAACAAAAAATGCACGAATACACCACCACGTTCGGGTTGCGCTATTTTAATTTCGATGTTGAAAAAGGTTTTTCGTTAAACGGTAAACCGACCAAGATTATTGGTGTTTGTATGCACCACGACTTGGGTGCATTGGGTGCAGCAGTTAATTACCGGGCCATGGAACGTCAGTTGGAAATACTCAAAAGCATGGGGATTAATGGCATCCGTACTTCGCACAATCCGGCTGCACCCGAGTGGCTCGACCTATGTGACAAAATGGGCTTTATCGTGATGACTGAAACTTTCGATGTATGGAAAGCAATCAAAGAAAATACACCGTTCAATTACAATCTATACTTCGACGAGTGGCATAAACGCGACATTACCGATCATGTAGTGCGCGACAGAAATCACCCTTCAGTTTTTATGTGGAGCATCGGCAACGAAATTCCGGAGCAATATGGAGGAGTAAAAGATACGACAGGGAGAAGCATCACCCGAAATTTGGTCAACATTGTACATTCTCTCGACAATCGTCCGGTTACAGCCGGGTTGAATCATGTGAGTACTGATAATAACCTATATCTGTCCAAATCGCTTGATCTGATTGGGATCAATTATCACCACAAGGATTATCCCAATTTGCCAACCATGTTTCAGGGTCAACCAATTATTTTAGCGGAGTCAAATTCGGCTTTGCAAACAAGGGGCGAATACCTCATGCCATCGACCCAAATCAGACGTTGGGCTGGTTTTACCAAAGAAAAGAATGGCGGAACACCCAATCTTATTGCTTCGGCCTACGACAACAGTTCGGCACCATGGGCATCAACTTACGAAGAAGTACTAAAACCTGTCTTTAAATATCCCTACTTATCAGGATTTTACGCATGGACGGGCTTCGACTACCTGGGCGAACCCACTCCATACCCGTTTCCGGCACGTAGTTCTTATTTCGGAATTGTGGATATGGCTGGGTTTCCGAAAGATGCCTATTACCTGTTTCAAAGTTTATTTACCAACGAAACAGTGCTACATATTTTTCCACATTGGAACTGGGAGAACGGACAGGTAATTGATGTTTGGGCTTACTACAATAAAGCCGATGAGGTTGAATTGTCCCTGAACGGAAAGTCACTCGGTATCAAAGCCAAACAAGGCGACGAACTGCATGTTCAGTGGGCAGTGAAATACGAACCGGGTACACTTAAAGCTGTATCGAGAAAAGATGGAAAAGTGGTGGCTGAAAAAGTGATAAATACAGCCGGAGCGCCTGCAAAAATTGTGCTTTCTGCCGATCGCCGCAAGATAAAGGCAGATAACGAAGATTTGTCGTTTGTAACAGTTACTATCCTGGACAAAGATGGCAATGTGGTGCCAAAAGCCAACAACTTGCTGAATTTCAAAATGGAAGGCGACGCTGAAATTGCTGCTTTGGACAATGGACTCCAAACAGACCTTACTCCTTATTCGAACAAAACTTCGAGAAATGCATTCAACGGATTGGCTTTGGCGATTGTGAAATCAAATGCAAAGAAAGCGAAGGTAAAACTTACTGTTTCAGGTGAAGGTCTCGGAAGCGCGGTGATAAACATCGATATTGAATAAACATATTTTGTATGACTGCCTGAAATTTTCCTTTACAAACGTTATTTTTAGATGTTACATCAAATCATTCAGGATGTTATTTATAAAATTAAACTTACACAAAATTTTACCCATGAGACTTTATAGAACAGTTAGTTCAGTGGTATTTATTGTTTTTATTGCATGCCAGTTATCTGCAACCGAATATCAGATTATTCCCTATCCGCAATCGGTTAGCTATGGTTTAGGTGTAGTTCAGCTGAATAAAACACTAAAGGTTTGTTTTTCTCCTGAATTGGAAAAAGAAGCCGGTATGTTAAGTGAGTATTTTCAGACAGAGAAAGGCATTGAAATGCAACGATCAGGTAATGAGAATAAAGCAGATATAATACTTCGTCTCGACCCTAAGTTAAAATCCGGAAATCCTGAAGGTTACAACCTTGAAGTTGGCCAGAAGAAAATTACGATTTCTTCTGGCTCAAATGCTGGAATATTCAATGGAATCCAGTCTTTGCGTCAGATCATCAAAAAAATGGAGGGAAAGTTTGTCGTTCAGCGCGGTACGATTACCGATTATCCCGCATTCGCCTGGCGGTCATTTATGCTCGACGAAGCCCGGCATTTTAAAGGCAAGAAAGTGGTAAAACAACTATTGGACGAAATGGCGTTCCTGAAAATGAACGTTTTTCATTGGCATTTGACCGACGATCAGGGATGGCGCATCGAAATAAAGAAATATCCGCGCTTAACGGAAGTAGGTTCGTTCAGGGATTCGACAGAAATTGACCATTTTCACAGCAATCGTTATGATGGAAAGCCTCACAATGGCTATTATTCGCAAGATGAAATTCGTGAAATTGTTGCGTATGCTGCCGACCGGCACATCATGGTAGTGCCCGAGATTGAAATGCCGGGACACTCATGCGCTGCCATTGCCGCCTATCCATGGCTTGGGACAAGCGGCACCCAAATTAAGGTACCTTGCAAATTCGGAGTTCAGTACGATATTTATAATGTAGCCGATCCTCGGGTCATTACTTTCTTTAACGATGTGTTCGACGAAGTAATCAGCCTTTTCACATCACCTATTATACACATTGGTGGCGACGAGCCCAGATACGATCAATGGAATGCCTCCGAACAAGTGAAAACTTATATGGCAGCAAACAAATTGAAGACACCCTCTGAATTACTGGTGTTTTTCACCAATAATATTTCCGGAATGCTAAAGGCTAAAGGGAAGCGCATGATGGGCTGGAATGAAATTACAGGGGATAAATTGCACGATTATCATTCTGATGCGGATACGAAAGATTTGTCGCAAAAACTTGCAGAAGGAACCATTGTTCAGTTTTGGAAAGGTGATTCTGAAAATGTTTTAAATACCATTCGAAAAGGATATGAAGTGGTAAACTCCTACCACGAATACACTTATCTCGACTATAGCTATAAGTCTATTCCACTTGCAAAAGCTTATTCGTTCAACCCGGTGCCTGAAGGCTTGCCAAAAGAAAT